>CAYJER010000037.1:0-20526 GCA_964369225.1 uncultured Eubacteriales bacterium | reverse complement strand
ACACCACATAAAATAATAAACAAAAATCAAGTTTAACAGCTTTAAAAAATAGTAATAACGCACCAAGGGGCAAATATACTCTTTTTTAAAGTTGTTAAAAGAAGTATAAAAAAATTATTCCCAACTTGGGAATAATTAAAAAAGTTGTTGACTTTTTGAAATTAAGAGCATATAATAAAAGTGTAAGGTATTACCGATTTTACGGTTGCCCTAATTTGTGATTAAGAAATAATCGCCACCTTTGGACTGTGGGCGGTTATTTCTTTTTATTTATGTAGGCTAGTAACAAAGAAGCTACTAGTGAGATAATCATTAATACTAATGAAAGCATTTCAAAATCACTCATACATATCACCCTCTTCCTGTAATAGATTGAGGGTATAATTATTAAAAGAAATACCCTCTAGGGTTAGAGGGCAACCGCCAAAACCGAATACGTAATACCTTACTAACAAATTATACCATGTATTTTATACCTTGTAAAGATTAAAACACACACCATAAAAAAATTATTCCCAACTTGGGAATAATTAATTTTAAGAGTAAAAATAACAATTAATCATCCATTAAACATATCTGTTCTTTAAGAAAATTGATATCTGCCGTTACATATCGCTGAATAGTAAAACTAGTATTAGTGTGTCCTAACATTACAGATAAAGCCTTAATATTTACCCCACGTTCTACCATCCTGGTAGCAAAGCTGTGTCTACATACATGAGGTGTAAAGTTATATATATAACTTTCTTTTTTTATTCGAGCAAAGAGTTTTTTAACTGAACTATATGTAAGCTTATTACCTTTACTATTAAGAAATATATAATCAGACTTATTATTTTTCCGACAATACTCAATAATGAACCTTGCACCATTTGAGAGTGGGATTTCTCTAAGACCTGCACTAGTCTTACTCTTAGTGACTTTAATGGTATTGTTTTTATAGTTATAGTCTTCCCATTTAAGATTAAGCATTTCTCCGACCCTCAAACCAGTTCTAAGCAAAAAAATAACGATATGCCCTAGCATATCATTTTCAGCTATTTCCTCAATTTTGTCCTGCTGCCTTTTTGTAAGAGCTTCAACAACTTTTTCACTAGCGTTTTTTGGGATTTCAAGTTTAAGCATTGGAAGACTATTAATAAATCCATTTCTTAATGCTAAATCAAAGCTTTTGTAAATAGTAGTTCGTATATGGTTAAGTGTACTTTTAGAATAGACATTACTCATAGAATTAAAAAAATCACGAAAATGCAATTCCCTTAAATTCGCTAAATCTTCCTCGGCTAAAAGGGTTGAGTGTTTTTTAATTCGAGTGACACAATCCTTATAGCACAGATATGTTTTTTCGCTCTTATAATCTTTAACATAGTTTTCTAGCCAAAAATCCATAAGTTCATAAAGTTTCATTTTTTAATCTCCTTAAATATAAACATAAAATAATTATTCCCAAGTTGGGAACAATTAATTTTAGCAGAAATTCAAGTTTAAAAAAAGATTTAAGGAGATTAAAAAATAAAATCTTGACATAATTTGCATTTTATGATATATTAAATTCAAGATAAGTTTTTCAAAAAGAAAAAACCTATCTAGTTTAATAAAACCCTGCAAGGTTTTATTAACAAAAGAAACAGTGTTCACAGCACGTCTCTACCTAGATAAGCTTATTTTCCCTATTGGTAATAATACCACAGGGTCTATATATTGTCAAGAGTTAAACGTGATTTAAACACTAACGTTTGACTCTTTTTTTCATGCAGTCAAACAACTGCACATTGAAAACTAAATAAATTCGGTAAAAAGAAATTTCTAATACATATATTCATGCACAGATAGTCAAGATTATGCTTGCGTAACGTGTGGATAAAATACTAAGTATCGAAAAGCTTAAGGAACAGTTAGAACCGAATTGTAAATATGATAGGCACTTATCTGTGCTTATCATAAAAGAGTCTATCTAAAAGATAGACCCTCTTATGATAACAAGTATAAACTTGCTATCTTAAACAATGGTGGGAGAGGACGGATTCGAACCATCGAAGCGAGACGCAACAGATTTACAGTCTGCCCCCTTTGGCCACTCGGGAACTCTCCCATATGAAAATCAGAGCCTGAACTCTGATTTTTTTTGATTGCCGTTAGGCAAGTCTGGAGCTGGTGAACGGACTCGAACCCCTGACCTGCTGATTACAAATCAGCTGCTCTACCAACTGAGCTACACCAGCGAATTGTTAGTACCTTTAACAGGACAAGAGTTATTATACATCATGTTTTGATAAAAGTCAAGCTTTTTTTTAAAAAAAATAAAAAAAATAAAAAATACCAATATTTCTATTAAAAAAAAATTAAACTTGAAATAAATGTGTAAAAATATGCTAAAAGTTAAGATTAATTATACTTATCAAAATTGTTGCCAAACTGTTAAGCCATTGTGAACGTAAAATCAATTCGTTTTAATAACTAAAAACATAATTAAAAAATAGTGAAATTATAACTTTTTTTGTTAGTTTTGATGCAGAAGAGTTGTGTTTCTTTGACAATATAATGGTAATTGTTAAATAATAAATTTTGTAAAT
The DNA here is from genome assembly GCA_964369225.1 of uncultured Eubacteriales bacterium. Lineage (GTDB taxonomy): Bacteria > Bacillota > Clostridia > Oscillospirales > Acutalibacteraceae > SIG603. Next base: position 17,953 of record CAYJER010000037.1, on the reverse strand, counting down.
AGTTACAATAAATATTGTTCAAATAAATTATTATAAGCAAATACCAACAAAAAAACCTTGGGTTTTTTGATGATAAAGTTAATTATTCTGTAAGCATGACAAGATTAGTCTTTAATGTTTTTGCATATATTACGTATCTCATACTTTGGGAGGATGACAAAATTAAATTATTGGTGTATAATCAATATAAATCAAATAATATAAAATTTAGTGAACTAACACTAATAAAATTTGATATATATAAGATATTGAATATATATTATTCAGTTTTAATATAAATGTTTAAATTTTAACGCTTCATAACTCATGATTAATATATTAACTATTATGAGACTATTAAGTGTTTATTAACGACTTAGTAATAAATTAAATATACATATTTGTGGAGTGTTAGTTTAGCTGAATGTGAAAGTGGAGAGGGTTTTATTATGAAAGAGAATAAAGGTATATTAGCAAAAATTTTAAATGTATTGAGTATTGTAGTAACGGTGTTGCTTGTGCCTGTAATAATAGTAAATGTTGTTATGATAGCACAAAGCTATATGGAACCTAATAAAATACCAAGTATATTCGGATACAGTCCAATTGTTGCGGCGGCCGACTCTATGAGTCCTGTATTTGAGAAAGATTCATTGGTGTTTATTCAGGATGTTGAAGTAGAAACTCTAAAAGAGGGTGACATAATCTGCTATGATATGGGAGAAGTTGCAATTACTCATGAAATAGTTGAGTTGATTGTTGATGAAGACGGAACTACTGCATATAGAACTAAGGGAATAGCGAACTCTTATGATGATCCTAATTTGGTTTACCCACAACAAATAGAGGGTAAATATATAGGCAATATACCAGGAGCTGGCGGTTTCTTATTATTTATGCAAAGTCCTTTAGGTTTATTAGTGTTTATTGTTATTCCAATCATTCTATATTTTATATATGATGTAGTGTCGAAAAAAGCTTCTGAGAAACAAAAAACTGTAGAAAATACCAATTTAGAATCATCAGATCCTAATACAACAAAAGATGCCCCGATAGGTTCAAAAGAAGCGCTAGATAAAATGTGATTTAAGGCTATAGGCTTTTTGAGTATCATTTCAAGAAGTATAATATAAGCAAATATTATAGAAGAGGAGAAAACATATGAAAAAGAACATTATTAAACGTGTAGCGGTACTTTCATTGGCCTTGGCGCTCTGCTCTACAGCTTTAATGAGCGGAACTATGGCTAAGTACACAAGTACTGTCGAGGGTGAAGGCTCAACTCAGGTAGCAAAATTTGAATACAGAGTTAGAGCAGGTTACAATGACACAGTTGCCGGTACATCAAGCAAAGTGGACTTAGAGATGAACGATGGTTCGGCAGGTTATATGCCTGTAGAGCTTGACCTATTTACTCTAAGAGAAGTAGACACAGGTGTAAATGGTGTTGACTTAATGGCACCAGGTACAAAGGGAGCGTTTGACATTACTACTATCAACTATTCAGACGTTATAGTAGATGACACCTTTGTGTTTACCGAGACAAACATAGACAATGTTCCAGTAGTATATCAATTTGGCACAGGTTATTACTCTAGTGTTCTAGCTAACGGAGATTATACGGCGGTTGATGGCGCTGGAAACATGACAGCATTTGAGATTATTGGAGACATTGATGATATGGCTATGGCTGTATCTGATGCTCAGGTAAGACTAAGCTTTGATACTTCATCAAGAAATTATCCAATCAAGTGGTTCTGGGCATATGAGCTAATGGATGGCACAGACTCAAGCACTATCAAAGTTTATGACGAAAAAGACACAGCTATAGGATACACAGATGATGTAAGCGTTTCTCTAAAGATTGAGGCTACAATTACTCAACTTGATACAGATCCGTTAGCACCGTAAACTAAAAATACTTCCCTTAAGAATTAAATAGGGAATTATTATAATTAATTTATAAGAGGAGAGAAAGAGAATGAAAACTAATTTAATTAAAAGACTTGCAGTCGTGACATTGGCGCTAGCAATGTGTTCAACAATGATGCTAGGCGGAACTCTAGCAAGGTACACAGGAACAGTAACAGGTAGCGGTACAGCTAACATAGCAGCATTTGATTATGATGTTACAGCGAATGGAGACTCTATAGTAGGAAAAACAACACTGGATCTATTTTCTCAAACTGTAGCTAGTGGTGAGACTAACGTTAAGGAGGCAACAAACCTAATAGCACCGGGTACAAAAGGTACATTCACAATTAAAACTGTGAACAATTCTGATGTAACAGTAGACGACACATTTGTTATCACGGAAACTCAAAACAACATGCCAGGAATCAATTTTGCAAACATTGTTTATAAGTTTGATGGTAATTATTATTCAAATAATTTTTCAGCAGGCTCAATTAATGTAAAAATTACAGCAAATGGACCTCTAGAACAAGTTACTATAACAGGAGATTTAGCCGCCTTATCAACTGCTATATCTGCAAAAAATTCTGCATTAAAATATGCTAACCCTAACGAAACAGAGATTGAATATGTAGTTGACTGGTATTGGGGATTCAATGATGAAGATGCTGCAAATGACAGAGACAGCGCATTAGGTGCTGCCGCAGCAGGCACAGGAACACAACCTAGTGTAACACTTACAATCGAGGCAACAATTGCACAAATTGACTAATTTAAGCGTTTACTCTCAATGTGATAAGTTGTAGGGGATAGGTGTTAAGTTTAAGGTCGTGATACCATCCCCTATAACAAATGAAATTATGAATTTATGGGGTAGAACTCATTATTAAAAACAAAAAAGGAGAAATTAAAATGAAAAAAAATCTATTAAAAAGAATAGCGGCTTTAACATTGGCAGCAGCACTTTGTTCAACCGCTCTTTTGAGCGGAACTTTAGCTAAATATGTAAGCTCAGTAGAGGGTAGCGGTTCAGCGACTATTGCCACTTTTGATTACGATGTATTAGCAGGAGGAACAAATGTTTCTGCTGACATGAAATCAATTATGATGGAAGATGAGCTAGACCTATTCGCACAAAGAAATACTGATGATGCAGGCGTATATGTTGATCCAACTTTAACAGAAGCTCCAATAATAGCACCTGGTACTCAAGGCTATTTCTATATTAGAACAAATAATACTTCTGAAGTATTAGTAGATGACACATTCGAGTTTGAAGAGATTAATAATCAATATGGAACTGCTACAGGGCAAGTTGATGTTAATGTGCCTCTAGTGTATGAGTTTGACGGAAAATACTACTCAAACTTTTTTGCTATCAATTATACAGCTGATATATATATGAATCAAGCAGTTCCTGTTGGTCCTTATTTAGCCACTATTGTAGGCGACTTAGAAGATATGGCAACTGCGGTTTCTGCTAAAGTTCAAAATATTGACTACATAGATGGTACAGCAGACTATATGATCAAATGGTACTGGCCGTTTGGTGACAATGCAAACAGAATTCCTGATGATACAGAACTTGGAGAGTTTGCAACAGAAGCTGATGCTAATGCTTATGACAGAACAGTTACATTTGGTATTAAAGCTACTATAGAACAAGTTGACGACAAATAACTAAAATGATAGCTCTTTGTTAGCACAGGGCAAAGAGTTTCATATAAATGAAAAAAAGGAGATGAAAAATATGAAAAAGAATTTATTAAAAAAAATTGCTGCTTTATCATTAGCGGCAGCACTTTGCACAACAGCACTAATGAGCGGAACAATGGCAAAGTATGTAAGTTCAGTAGAGGGTAGCGGACTTGCAAACATAGCATCATTCGAGTACGAAGTGTTGGCAGGAGATGGTGTCGCATCTGAAGCTTTAAATGGGCAAGCTGACCTAGATTTATTCTCACAAAGAGCAGGCAGTCTTGAGGAAAACATTAAAGACTCCGATAGCCTTGTAGCTCCAGGTTCAAGTGGTTATTTCATTATTGAAACTGTAAATAGCTCAGAAGTTGCAGTAGATGACACATTCGTATTCACAGAAGTACAAGAGAATATGCCATCAGGCAGTTTTGCAAGAATAATCTATAGCTTTGATGTAGATGGAAGTGGTGCTATTGGGATGGATGAGTACTTCTCAGACACTGTTTCAACTGCTACTACATTCCCAATAGTTGTTAATGGAACAACTTTGAATGTAAATCTTTCTAGGGATATAGAAGATTTAGCAAATGCAGTTTCAGATGCTTATTCAGAAATAGGTTATGCTGGAGATACTGGTAGAGATAGTTCTGTAGACTATAAAATTAATTGGTACTGGACTTTCTTAGATACAGATTTTTCTAATGCTTTAGACACACCACTAGGTGTAGAGGCAGCTACAGGTGAACCAAGAGTTAAATTTGAAATTGATGCTACAATAGCACAAATTGACTAATTTATATTTGATTGAACTAAGTTCACCATAAGTAAAAAATGATAGCTCTTTGCTAGCACAGAGCAAAGAGCTTCATATAAATCAAAAGAAGAGGAGATGAAACAATGAAAAAGAATACAATTAAAAAAATTGCAGTGCTTACATTAGCTTTAGCATTTTGTTCTACAGCTTTAATGGGCGGAACAATGGCTAAATACACTAGCACAGTTGAGGGCACAGGCGTTACAGATGTAGCAAAGTTTGCTTATTCAATTACAGCAGGTCCTGAAAACAATATGACTGAGCTAGGAGCTCCTGGAGTAGGTGCTTCTCTAGATCTATTCTCATTAAGAGAGGTAGACACTGGTGTTAATGGACTTAACTTAATAGCTCCTGGTACTACAGGTAGCTTTGATTTAGCTATTGAGAATATGTCTGATGTATTAGTAGATGATGAGTATATGTTCACAGAGACTAACGTTGGTGCAGATGGCAAGAGAATTCCTGTTTATTACACATTCAACGGCTTAAACTACACAAGTTTTAATGGAACTATCTACAATTATGATTACACAACAGATCCTGCAACTAGATTAACTTCTATCCCTATGGCTGGTGATATTTCTGATTTAGCAAAAGCTGTTTCAGATTACAGTGATTACCTAGGATGGGATGCGGCAGATTGTAAAGAAGTTTACAACATTGAGTGGACATGGGGCTTCCAAACAAAAGATTCATTTGATGAAGTAGATACTGCTATAGGTTTTGCAGCAGCTGACCCTAACGCTACAGCTCCTGTACTTAGCATGTTTATAGAGGGTACAGTAACTCAATTAGACGTAAAACCTTAATTTACTAGTTAAATCTTACACAAACTAGTTGCAATTTTATAAAAAAGGAGATATAATAATGAAAAAGAACATTATCAAAAGACTTGCGGTGCTTTCTTTAGCATTAGCAGTTTGCACAACAGCTTTAATGAGTGGAACAATGGCTAAATATACAAGCACAGTAGAGGGTGAAGGGAGCACAGAGGTAGCTAAATTTGATTTTAAAATCAATGCAGGTTACAAAAGTGGCACTATGAACTCAAGAGTTCCTTTAGCAGATGCTACTACAGTTTTAGATTTATTCCAATTAAGAATGACAGATTCAGGTGTTAATGGTATTGATTATGTAGCACCAGGTACATTCGGACAATTCCAAATCTACTTTGAGAACAATTCAGACGTTTTAGTAGAGGATACATATATCCTTGAGGAAACAAACAGCAATGAGTTACCAATTGTTTACACATTTGTAAATGCAGACGGAGAGGCATATTACTATTCTAATGTATTAACAGGTGAGGTAGTAATTCAAAATGGTCTAGAGGCTCCTGCTTACAATCAAGATACTATTATGATTAAGGGTGACGTTGATATGTTAGCTCAAGATATTTCTGATTACAGAAATTACTTTGGATTTAAGGATACAGATCCTGCGACTCCAGAGCGTTATGAGACATACACAATTAACTGGTTCTGGGCTTATGAGTCTGCTGACACAGCTACAATGGACTTTGACCCTACAGATGTTACAGATACAGGAATAGGTTTTGACACTGCTGATGGCAGAGATACTTCAGACCCTATGGACGATGTAACTCTAGCACTTAGAATTACAGGTACAGCTACACAACTAGATGTAATGCCATAAGCATTAGTATAATAAATTTATCCCACCCTCACAAAATTGCGGTGGAGGGTGGGAATAATTACTTAAGTCACAACGTATAGGGTAGGACATATACTTACGAATTATTATAAAATAATGTACAATTCAGTGTAGGGTACGGGAATTTAATCCCGAAAAAATGAGTTTTAACTAATTGGCTCGGGGTTGGGAATCTGTCTCCTACAGTGGGTTGTGTGACTAGCGAAAGCGTATAATAATTTATATATCATTAAGCCTATTTAAGTAGTTTTAATGATATATAAATATATATTAATTTGAGGTTGGGGGTGTTCTATGAAGAAAGCGGTTGAGGTCATAAAAAATGTAATCATAGCAATTCTTTTATTAGTGCTTGCCGTGAATATATGGACATTGTTTCAACGGCTGGTGTTTGATGAAGCACTACCGAGTGTATTCGGGTTTAGGCAGGCAGTAGTATTGTCTGGCAGTATGGAGCCAGAATTTGGAGTAGGAGACATGCTTATATTTAGAGAGCAGTCAGAGTACCAAATTGATGACGTGGTTATTTTTGATACAGGATCATCTTTTACAACACACAGAATTGTAGGAGAAGAAAATGGTGAGTTTATTACAAAAGGGGATGCAAATAACACTATAGATCAAAAAACTGTATCATTAGAACAAATAAAGGGCGAACTAGTTTTAATTATTCCGTCTATTGGTTCGGCAATTAACTTTTTGACTACACCACTAGGAATTGCAACCATAGTGGTATTAGCATGGTTAGTAATTGAAATACCAAAATTTTTTGATAAAAAGAGGGAGAACAACAATGAAAACTAAAACAAGAATTTTATGTTATTTGGCTTATGCGGTAGTGCTAAGCAGTATGGTTGTAGGAGGAACGCTTGCAAGATATACGCAGACTTCTACTGGTAGCGGTGAGGCTCAAATTGCGGCGTATGTAATTAAAGGCGACACTACACAGGTAAGTACGATTGATTTAATCAATATGTCACCAGGGGATGAAGTAGTATATGATTTATCAGTCTATAACTATGATCCTACAGACTTAACTTTAGGAAATGCAGAGGTTACACAAGACTATAATATTTCTATTACTACTGGAAACAATTTACCACTGCAATACAAATTAGAACCTATAAGCGGTGGTGGTGTTAGTGAAATTGCTGAGACGACTACAACGGGTACACCAGAGACATATACTTCTGGTGATAGCCAGTTGTCTTTTAATGATAAAATTGAGCATGAGTATAAGCTAACTATTTCTTGGGATGCTACCCAAAATTCATATGCATATATGGGCGTACCTGAAAGTATAAAAATAGTTGTAACCGGCGAACAAGTAGATTGATAGGAGGGGTAAAATATGAAAAATGTTAAAATTAAAATTGTTTCAATAGTATGTTTTCTAGCAGTGTTATCTACTTTACTTGTTCCTACATATGCAAGATATACAGGTACTTATGAAGATGATATACTAATCAATTCGTCTAAGATGTATTTTGATTCTGATTTATTATCAGTTTCGGGTGCGACTAATAATGTTAATGAAGAGCTAAGTTATGATATTGATCTAAATAACTTTATTGGAGCAGATAAATCTACAGTTGATATTGATTATAGTGTAGTAGTGACAGGCGGAACAACTGCAAATACTACAGGTACTATTGGGGTGGCAGAGGGAACTGATACTATTACTGTCTCACCAGATGCAGGCGCTACTGAGTTTACAGTAACTGTAACTGCTAAACCATATGATGTGGTGTTAACGGGTACATTTAAAATTCAAAAAACAGGTGGTACAGGTGTTGCATCAACTGTTACTGTAGTACCAGATGGTAGTTTTATTGGTTTAACAGATGTAAATGTTACTATAGACGCTAAAGATTTCCCAATTAACGATACGATAGTTAAAGTAGAATTTGAAGGATTGATGCCTATGGGGGTTATTTATAGTTGGACAATAGTAGAGCCTGATAAATCAGCTAATATCAGTGTTTCACCTGGGTTTATGTATACATTGCAGTTTTTTGGAACTGTTTCAAAAGCTGAATTTGTGGACGATGGAATGGGTTCTTATTATCTTAAAATATCTCCATAAAAATATTTCCATTAAAAACTTAATATGACAAATTTTTTAAAAGAACTTGAGTTATAATTAACTTAGGTTCTTTTTTTGTGAAAAAGTGGTTGAAATACCATGTAGTGCAATGTAAACACTAAAACTTTATAATTAAGCTTTAAGATTGATTATGTTATTTACATGGTAAAATGTTAAGTTTTAACTTACACAGAGTAGTAGGGAACGGTCTTGACCCAAACGTGTTGATTACGTTTTTTTGATTAAAATTAATTTTTTAAAACGCACAAATTGATGTAGGGGACGGGTTTTCCGTCCCGTGGGGAATTAGCTAAAACCACTATTTTTTCGGGACGGAAAACCCGTCCCCTACATGTCTAAATTTTCCTAAGAGGCACGTCTGGGTCTTGACTGTGTTTCCTACATCAGCATTTTTTAAGATGCACGTCTGCGAAGAGACAATATATATTAAAATAGAAAGGATGTTTAAAATGAGTGTAGATCTTGAGTACAACGACAATGTGATGATAGCATATTTAAGCGGAGATATTGATCATCACAGGGCGACAGATGTCAGGGTGACATTGGATGAGTCATTACAAAATGTGAGGCCATCTGTACTAAAATTAGACTTTGAAAAAGTTCCATTTATGGATAGCTCTGGTATTGGTCTGATTTTAGGAAGGGTAAGGCTTATGAGGCATTGGAATGGAAGAATAATTCTTTGTAATATTTCAGACGATATAAGCAAAATGGCAAAAATTGCGGGACTTTTTAATCTTGTATCAGAGGATAGGAGGCTTAATTTTGAAAAATAAAGGAGAAAGGACAGTCACGGGGAACAATCCCGAAATTTTTATCGCATTTTGTGCGGCAAAAATGACATGGTCATAAAGATGAAAGCTAAAAACAGTGCAGAGATAAAGTTTGATAGCGTATCAGGAAACGAAGCGTTTGCAAGAGGGGCAGTGACGGCGTTTTTGTTATCGCTTGACCCCGTTGTGTCTGATTTATCGGATGTAAAGACGGCAATTTCAGAGGCGGTTACGAATGCTATTATTCACGGCTACAAACAAAAAAAAGGACAAGTATACATAAGTATGAAGTCCTATGAGGATGGAAAGTTCGTTGTAAAGGTTAAAGACAAAGGATGCGGTATTGAAGATATAAAAAAAGCAAGAGAACCCCTTTTTACAACAGGTGGAGACGAGCAGGCGGGCATAGGTTTTGCTGTAATGGAGAGTTTTTGTGATAAAGTAGCGGTGACATCGAAAATAGATAAAGGGACAAGTGTAACCCTTACAAAATATTTAAAGCGTAAAGATGATGTGTGATAAAGTTAGTTGTCAGAAAAATGATATAGTCACCAATAATATGGGGTTGGCTCATTTGTGTGCAAGAAGATTTATAGGCAGAGGAGTAGACTATGATGACCTTATTCAAATTGCGAGTATTGGTTTAATAAAGGCTAGCACTAATTTTAATGAGGAACTAGGATATAAATTTTCGACCTATGCTGTACCTGTGATTTTAGGCGAACTTAAAAGCTATTTTAGAAATGACGGGGCTGTGAAAGTTTCACGTAAAATTAAGGAATTATCGTTTAAGATAAATTCGGTAATAGCAAAATACAGTGCTGAATACATGAATATACCGACTGTTACACAAATTGCAGAGATTTTAGGAGAAGATGAAGAACTTATATCACAGGCGATGTGTGCTAGTAACGCCACGGTTTCGCTGACACTTATTACACAAGAAGGAGAACAGCAAATGCAGTTGCCTGTTCAAAGTAAGGAAGAGGAGATTACAGATAAATTATCGTTAAGGCAGATAATTAATAACTTACCTAAAAAAGATAAGGAGCTTTTAGAGCTTAGATATTATGCCAATAAAACACAGTCAGAGGTTGCAAGGCTTTGCGGTTGTTCGCAGGTGCAAATAAGCAGAAGAGAAAAAAAGTTGCTTATTAAAATACGGGAGGAGTTAGCCTGAATTATTTATGTAACACAATTTGATGTAGGGGACGGAAAAACCAGACGTGCCTTTTAGAAAAAATTAGTCATGTAGGGGACGGCGTCCTCGACGTCTCGTTTTGATTGTGTTTTTTTATTTTGGGATGTCGAGGACGCCATCCCCTACATTAATTTGTACGTTTTATGAATTAGATTTAATTCCAAAATCGTAAGAGGCACATCTGAGGAAAACCCTCCTCTACATAGAATTATATATTTTAACAAATTATTAATAAAGCTTGCATAATGAATAGTTGTGTGATATAATTGAGAAAAATATTTAGGAGAATAGAAGTATGAAATTAAAAAAATTAGTCTTTGCCCTATCAATGGCATCAATGATGCTATTCTCTACTGGTTGTTCAATTAGTATTGCACCGCCATCAGAGAGTAGCGAACCATTAACACAGATATCCACAGTGGACACTAGTGAAATGACACTAGAAACAGGAACAAGTACATATGTATCTGCTAGTTATGACCCTGAAAAGTGGTACTTCATGGCTGGTTCTTCATCTTTAAGTGATTTCTTGTTGTATGATTTATCAAATACCACAGGCCAATATCTTACAATGGTTAATTTTGCATTCCCAGAAGCGGTAAATGGAATGAGCTTACAAAATTATTTAAATGCATTAGAAATTCAATTAGCGGTAGGCTTTGGTTCAGAGGTTAAAATAAAAGAAATCAGAGCGTTAGGTGATGACGAAATAGGATATATGGAGATCACAACAACAATCACAGATGCAGTTCTTGATGCAACTATATTAGCAGGTGAATTGACAGAGGAAGCCATAGAGGCAGCTGGTGGAAGAGAAGTGTTAAAAGCAACACCGCCGTCTACCCAAATTTTAATGATAAAATTCATTGAGGATAAGTCTTATGCTTTTTCAGGCACTTATTATGACGAAACACACAGAGACACGGTTTTAGAAGCATTAACTGTTGTAATGCAGACTTTTGAACCTGTAGAATAATAAAATGAAAAAACATGGACAGTTGTGTAATTTGTCCATGGTTTTTTTGGTTTGATATAAATATAGATAATGTATTGACACAATTGTTGTGTATATGTTAAACTTTATTTTGAAAGAAGTTAACAGAAAATTTTGGAGGTTGAAAATGAGTATCAAAAAGTTATTATCAATTGCGTTGTCATCGGTTATGGCAATAACTATGGTGTCGGCTCAAGCTTTGGCTGAAACTTATACGGCTCAAGAGAGTAGCATAAGTGTTAAAGGTGAAGTGTTAGAGTATGGGTATTATACTTGTAAAAATGGAGAACTTACTGTATCTGACGAGAATAATTTTAATCTGGCTATTTTCGATGATGAGTATGATGTAATATTGCTTAATAGCTACAACGGCGGCGAGATTTCATCTAATGGTAGTTTTATTATTGGCTACAACGGAGAAAACACTGTTACATCTAGTAGCACTAGTGTTCCAGCTATTTCAAATAATTCAGAGGCAGGGGTTATATCTTTTATAAATGTAGATGAGGGAATGGATAACACTATAGCTGATAGGTTAAATATATTTGGAGCAAATGCAACTAAAGGTGATGCTGGTGATGCAGTTGTTTCAGCAGGAGTTGTTTTTTTGAACGGAGTTATAAATGTAGTTGGTGGCACAAGTCAAGATAGCAATGCAAGTCAAGGTAATGGGATAATAGGTTACTTAATGGTTGAAGGCGGAGAACACTACATTAGTTCAGGCATAGGCGAGGATACAGGTAATACGTTTGGTGTTGCAGGCGGTTTTGATGTTTTGAATGCAGATATAGATGTAGTAGGTAACAATGATGCAATAATTGCATACTCTATTAACATTAATAATAGTAGTGTCACAGCAAATTCAAAAAACATAGGAAATGCTATAACATCTTTTGGGGGAATAGTTATTAATAATTCTTCTGTGCTAGCAACTACCACTTATGGTAGCGGTATTCAGTCACATGGAAATATAGATGTATCTTCGAGTACAGTAGAAGCTACAGGAAAAGGCGACTATAATTCAGGCATAAGTGCAATTTATCAAGATGTAAGTGAAACTCATGACATAACAATCAATGATAGCATAGTAAAGGCGACAGGTTCTAGCACTTACGGGTATGGTTTAGTTGCGCAAAATATAAATGTAGCAAACAGTGAAGTTTATGCTTTTGGTGGAACACAGCTTGACAGCGAATATAATGCAGCTGGTTTTGGAATATTGAATTTAATGGTCTTAGATATTCAAAACAGTTATTTGCAAGCTACAGGATATGTAGCTGTAAACAATGCACCAGTTGCAAAAAATGCAGTATGGAGCAAAAATATAGATGGATCTTCTCCTAGTGAATTTAAGGAAGAAGATTTATATAGTTATAAATATCTATTAATAGAAAAAAACAATGTCGGCGATATTAATGGAAATTCAATTATTGACAACACAGATGTGCTACAATTGTTTCAATATGTATCGGGTTCAAGTGTGAATATAGTAGAATCAAATGCAGATGTAAATGCAGATGGTGTAATCAGTAATTTAGATGTTTTTGCACTACTCGCTTTAATCACAAATTAATAAGGTCTATTTAAGGCTGTGATACTTATTTGTATCACAGCCTTTTTTTGTTCTAAAATAAGTTTTTTAACATATATTATTAATAACTGAATTAATAAAAGAAAAGAAAGTTAGTCAATTTTTGAGATTAAGAAGAAAGGAAAATTACATGAAATCCTACTTTGATGAATTAGCAGAAACAATTCCATTATATTCAGAGGCACTTAAAAATTTATCTGACAATATTAAGAATAGAATTACAGATATAAAGTTTAGCACAGGACAAGTACCGACTTATTTTTTAGGAAAAGAAAGGCATTACCTTAAAAATTGTAGACAGATTGATAAATATATGATGGAAGAATTATTTTATGCCATGTGTGACAACTCTGTGTACAAGCACCAAGAAGAGATAAAGCAAGGGTTTATTTCTTTAAAAGAAAAATATAGGGTTGGAATTTGTGGCACAGCAGTTACAAAATCTGGTGAAATTGAAAACATTAAACAAATAAGCAGTCTGATAATAAGAGTTCCAAGGCAGGTGTTTGGCAGTTCAAACGAGTTAATAAAACTTGTACCAAACTTAATGGATGGAGTTTTAATAGTTGGTGAACCATCGTCGGGCAAGACAACAATTCTAAAAGATTTAATAAGGGTGCTAACAAACAAACGATTGTTAGTGCTTGATGAAAGGTATGAACTCACCGCAAGACAGAGTTTTTTTGACTTTGATGTTCTTTATGGCTACCCTAAAAGCATAGGAATTGAACAGGCGATACGAAACTTAGGCGCTGAAATTATTGTGTGTGACGAGATTGAAGAAAAAGACATTAAGGCAGTTTTAAAGGCAAATGCCAGTGGAGTAGCTTTAATCTCTACAGTTCATGGCAACTTTAGCAAGGGTGTTAGGCCTTTAGTCAAAGAGCTTATTGCGACTTCAGCCTTTGAGTATATAGTGGAGCTTAGCGGTAGAGACGAGGTTGGTAAAATTAAAAAGGTGTGGACAAGAAATGAGTTTATTAAAAATTTTGGGATCAGGTCTATTGATTGTATCGCTTAGTTTAGTAGGCCTTGCAAAAAGCTACAACATGATAGCAAACGTCAAACTGCTTTCAAATTACAAGTTGTTTTTAACACAGATTAAAAACCAAATAAAGTTATCTAGTTTTTCAATTATTGAGATTATAGAAAATTCAAGTGATGAAATTTCACGAAAAATTAAAGAATGTCCAACGTGGAAAAGGAAATCGACAAGTGAATACGCAGAACTTTTTCAAGAAAAAGACAAAGAGAATGTCTCGTTTTTTTTATCGTCGCTAGGAAGATTAGGAAAAGACGAACAAATAAAAAATATTGATTTACAGATTGAATACATAACTTCAAGAATTAAAGAAGAGAAAGAAATATTCAAAGAAAAAAGCCGTGTGAATATCGTGTTTTATTCATTTTTAGGAGTTTTGGGAACGCTAGTTTTAATTTAGTGAAAAGGTAATAGTGAAAAGTGAAAAGTACATGCGAAAATCCTTACGGATTTTTTGATTAAAGGTTAAAAAAAATCTTGTATGTATAAAAATAAATTTGATAAAATATTGTAGGGGCGACCTGTGGTCGTCCGTGGTTTTAGTAATAACTGCTAGTTTTCGGGCGACCACACAGGGTCGCCCCTACATTGGTACTGCATAAGAGGCACGTTTGCACTCAGACCATCCCCTGCATTGGCTTTGCAATAAAAAGAAAGGAAAGTCGCCTGCTATATTCATAGTAAACGTGACAAGATAATAATTTTGGATGTAGATTTTATTTTTAGGATTGCCGGAATAGGAATTATAGTAGCGGTTCTCAACCAATTACTTATTCGTTCAGGCAGAGAAGAACAGGCAATGATGACAAGTTTAGCGGGATTAGTTGTAGTTCTTGCAATGATAGTAACACAAATCAGTGAACTATTTGAGACTATCCAAAATATATTTGGCCTATGAGTACATATTTTTTAATTGCGATTTTCTCGGCTATTTGTTCGCTAATTCTCAAAAAAAAGAATGCAGAAATAAGCCTTGTTTTGGGAATAGCAGGAGTAGCGTTTATATTTCTTTCGGCAATTTCTTTAGTGACAGAGGTTGTAGAGAATGTACAATCGCTTGGATTTATAAGCGCAGATGTATTGGTAATTCCAATAAAATTATTAGGTTTATCCATTTTAACAAAGATAACTGTATCCGTTTGTGAAGATGCAGGTGAAAAAGCATTGGCAGTTACAACAAACATTGTAAGCAGGTTTGCAGCCGTTGGAATTGCCTTTCCGTTGTTTGAAAGATTACTGGAATTAATAAGGATTGCATTGCAGATATGAAAAAAATTATATTAATAGCCATGCTCATTTTGCTGACTGTGTGTTTTAATCAGTCGATAGTCTATGCAGAGGATGAAGGCAACTCACTGGGAACTGAAAATTTATTTGAGTTTGTTCCCGAAGATGGACAGAGCATAATGGATGATATTGGAGTAGTCACAGTTGACGACAGCTTCGAGCTTAATTTAGAAGATATTTTCTCGTCTATATCCGATATAATTCAGGATACATACCTTAAACCGCTTCGGAATTTAGCCTTGGCATTTTGCATTATTGTTCTAACTTCTTTTATTGCCTCGATGTCGGACGAAAACGCAAAACTATGTGAACTAGGCGGAGTTTTAAGCATTTGTGTGCTTTATCTTCCTGAAATTGCTAGTTTAATAATTGGGGCAGTCTCTTTAATTGATGCTGTAAATGTTTTTTTGTTGTCGTCGTTGCCTGTGTATGCCTTGTTGCAAATTGCAAGCGGAAACCCCAGTGTAGGAGCTTCTTTGAGTGTAAGCTCTGTTTTTACAGCAAACATATATACATATATTGCAAATAATTTGGTTATACCGTTCCTCTCTATTTTTCTTGGGTTTTCGGTGTCTTCTGCATTTTCTCATGTTAATATAAAAAATATTTGCAGTGTAATTTACACGTTTATAAAGTGGGTGCTGGTGCTTGTTGTTACAGTTTTTACATCGGTTATTTCTATACAGTCTGCACTTAGTCAGGCGACAGATGCAGTCAGCACAAAAACAGTTAAACTAATAGCAGTAAGTGCGGTTCCAGTGGTAGGAAAGGCGTTTGGTGAGGGAGTTGTTGCAGTGCAAAACAGTGTTAAACTATTAAAATCGGGTGCGGGTGCGTTTGGAATAATTGCAAGTGTTTGCATTTTTTTAGCACCTGTAATTGAAATTTTAATGTGGATGGCGTCGTGTCAACTTTGCTTAATAGTGGCAGATTTATTCAGCTATAAAAAAATAGCGGAACTAAGTTCGGTGTTTATGATGGTGCTTAAAATTTTGTTATCGATATTAATTTCGCTGTGCATTATTTCGATTGTTATAGCCTCGATAACATTGTTTTTTCAATAAATTCATATTATTATTTCATAATTCATAATCCATAATTGAAAATGGAGAATTGAGAATGGAGAATGGAGAATGCAAGAAATTAGAGAATTAGTTTTTATAGCCTGTGTCTCTTTTGTGGTGGCAGAAATAATTTATTTTGTAACCCCAAAAGACAAGGTGTATGACAGCATTTACGCACTGCTTTACACTGTTATTATTCTTATGTCTGTCACCGCAATGAGCGGAATAGATCTTGACTTTGGTGAAATAATTCCAGAGGTAAATTCATATCAAGATGAAATCGACAGTCAGATAAATGAATACTACAAATTAGAGTCAGAAAAAGAGTTTGCTAGCTTAGTAGAAGAAGCTTTACAGGTTGTACATATAAATTGTGAAGAAATTAGCCCGAAAATTTCTGTAAATGAAAATAATATCACAATTCACAGCATAAAAATAGTATTAGAGCATAAACAAGACATCGACAACGCAAAAATTATTCTAAATGAGTTTTTTGGAGATGAAATACCATTGGAGGTTACAAGTGAAAATTGATTCAAAGATTAAGGACTTTTTAACAAATAAAAATAGCATAAGAATTATATTGATTGTAGCCTTTGTTGGAATAGCTTTAATAGCACTCTCTGAGTTTATGCCCGAGTCAGAGCCTGTGATTGAGGTGGAAAAACAGGAGGATTATTCAGAGTACTTAGAACAAAAATTGACAGACATAATAAAGGCGATAACAGGTGAGAATTCGCCAGAAGTCATGCTAACTTTAAGCGGTTCGTCTGAATACATCTATGCTACCGAGACAAAGCAATCCACTAATGAGCAAGCAGATGGTGCAAACCAAAAGGAGAGTGAAGAAAAATATATAATAATTGAAAATGAGGACGGCTCAGAAACAGCTTTACTTGTAACAGAGCTTGAACCAGAAATAGCAGGAGTAGTAATAGTTACACAGTATTCAGAGAATGTGAAAATAAAAGAAAACATAATTAATGCAGTTATGACAGTGTTAGACTTGCCTAGCAATAAAGTTTGTGTAGTAAATAAAATTAATTGAAAGTGAGGCTTTTTAAATGAAACAGGCAAAAAGACAAATTATATTAGGAGCATTGATATTGGCACTTGGCACAGCGGTTTATGTAAACTGGCAATTTGAAAGTCAGGCAATTCCAAGTGGAACAGAAGGTATGTCGTCACAGCCTGACAGCAGTGAGAGCGTGGGAGACGACATAGACGACGGCAACATAGGAATTTCTCAACTAGTAAATAACTCTTATCTTGAAAACGTGACAGATGACAACGAAATACCTGTAACTTTATCAGACCCATTAAGTGATGCGAGAATTGCAAGACAAGAGGCAAGAGATTCGGCGATATCTATGCTTGAAGAAATACTAGACGACACAGAAGCTAGTGATGAAGTCAAGCAAAAGGCTATAGAGGATGCCGCTAAGATAGCCGACAACATGCTTAAAGAGACATCCGCCGAAAATCTTATAAAGGCTAAGGGTATAGACGACGTAATAGTTTATATGAATGAGGACATGTGCAATGTAATAGTTAAGGGTTTAGATGACAATACACTCATTATTCAAGAAATTGTGTGCAATCAGTTTAATATTGCGGTTGATAAAATACACATAATTGATACAAATTAGGACTTGTATATCTCCTAATTTCTTGATATAATAAATAGGTAGAATTAAAATATATTTTAAAGGACTTCTACAAGGAGGTCCTTTTTAAATTAACTAATAGGTAAGAAGTAATAGTGAAAAGGTAATAGTGAAGAGTGAAAAGTTGATGTGAAAATCCTTGCGGATT
>CAYJER010000036.1:0-20540 GCA_964369225.1 uncultured Eubacteriales bacterium | reverse complement strand
CTAGTTTTTTCGGGACGGAAAACCCGTCCCCTACAATAGTTTGTGCATTTAACGAATTAATGTTAAATCGTACACAATAATAAATAAATTTAAGGATATACACACATGGCTGATCTTTATGAACTAGAGGGAACTGTTGAAAGAGTAATATTTTATAATGAAGGCAATCATTATGCTGTCATTGAACTTGAAACCACTGACGAACTTATTGTTTCTGTCGGTGCGTTTCCTTATGTCAGCAAGGGTGAAGAGCTTAAAATAATCGGTGAGTGGACAACCCACAGCCAATTTGGTAGACAATTAAAGTCAACTGCATTCGAGCGAAAGAAACCAACTAACACAAAAGCAATACTTAAATATCTTTCGGGCGGTTCGGTTAAAGGTGTAGGTCTTTCAACCGCTAAAAGAATTGTAGAACTCTTTGGCGAAAACAGCCTTGATGTTATTGAGAACGACCCTAAACGTTTGGTTCAGATTAAAGGCATTACAGAGAAAAAAGCTCTTGCTATTTCTGACGAAATCAAGAAAATATATGGAATGCGTGAACTTATGCTGTATCTTTCTGGTTTTGGAGTTAAACCAGAAGAAGCCATTAAGGCATGGAAAGCATACGGTTCAGATGCAATTCATCTTATAAACGAGAACCCTTATTGCCTTTGTGACGAGAGAATTGCCCTGAATTTTGCCATTGCAGATAGCATTGCACTTTCTATGGAAAAATCTCACGACAATGTAGGACGAGTTCAAGCAGGTGTAGTGCATATTTTAAGGCATAACCTTTTGAATGGACACAGCTGTCTTCCGGCTGTAAAATTGCTTAACACTTCTGTTTCTATGCTTCAAGTTGAATCAGATTTAGCCCAAGAGGCTATTGTTAAACTTTGTGAGACTAATAACTTAATCTGTGATATTTTCGATGGAACAGAATATATTTTTCTTCCTAATATCTATCAAAATGAAGAGTTGATTGCGCAGTCTCTTGCTATGGCTATTAAATATCCAGCCAGACCAATTATAGGTATCGATGAAGAGATAAGGGCAATAGAAAAAAGAAGTGGCATTGAATATGCCGAGCTTCAAAAAATAGCAATTAAATCTGCTCTTGAAAAAGGAATACTCATTTTAACAGGAGGCCCTGGTACCGGTAAAACCACAACCTTAAAGGCTATTATTGACATTCTTAAAAAGAATGGTGACAGAGTTTTCTTGTCTGCACCAACTGGTAGGGCTGCTAAACGAATGAGTGAACTCACTGGAGAGCAAGCGAAGACTATTCACAGAATGTTACAGGTTGAATGGGACAAAGACGACAATCCAATATTTCTGAAAAACGAGCGAAACCAATTAGAATGTGACTCTATAATAATAGATGAAGTCTCTATGGTTGACATAAATTTAATGCAGGGCTTACTCGCCGCCATACCACTAGGGTGCAGAATTGTAATGGTTGGAGACACTGATCAGTTACCTAGTGTTGGAGCGGGTAATGTCCTAAGCGATTTAATCGGTTCAGAGTTAATTCCAACAGTTAAATTAACAGAGATATTCAGGCAATCAAGAGAGAGCCTTATAGTCATGAATTCTCATAAAATAGTAGCCGGTGAATTTCCTGATATCACAAAAAAGAATAACGACTTTTTCTTTCTTCCTTTTTCAGAGCCTGTTTCACTTATTCAAACAATAAGCGATCTAATATATTCAAGGCTCCCTAATAGCTATGGTTATGACAGCAATGAAGACATACAAATTCTTTGTACAGGAAGAAAAGGCGAATTAGGAACAGAAAATTTAAACCTTATTATTAGAGATAGAATTAATCCTAGTTCTAGCGATAAAAAAGAAGTCACCATAATGAACACTCTTTTTAGAGAGGGTGACAAGCTAATGCACATTAAAAATAATTATAATCTTCCATGGGTTAGAGACGACGGCGTATATGGTGAAGGCGTATTTAACGGAGATATGGGAATTTTGTTAGAGATAGACAAGCACAGCGGAACTCTAAAACTTAGAATGGACGATAAAGAAGTATCTTATGAGTTTGAACAGGCTGGGCAAGAGCTTGAACATGCCTATGCGGTTACAGTCCATAAAAGTCAAGGAAATGAATTTCCAGCTGTAATACTTCCGCTTTACAGGGGTACAAAAAGACTAAAATACAGAAATCTATTGTACACCGCTGTGACAAGGGCAAAAGAAATTTTGATAATAGCAGGAGAACAATCTGTAATATCCGAGATGATAGCAGACAACACTAAAACATTAAGATATACAGGTCTACTGTATTTTATGAAACGTTATGAATAAAAGACAAATACTTTCATACATATTTCCAAACAGATGCCTACTATGCGATAGATTTATAACTTGGGATAAGCCAATTTGTGATATTTGTAAAACTAACGACGTTATTCTTAAGGCTATTAGCATAAAACATAGAAGTACTTCTTATTTCGTATTGTCTGAATCTTTAGGGAAATACGATGGAAGACTAAAGGCTACTATAAAAAGATTTAAGTTTCATGGGAAATACTCATATTCGGCTAAATTTATAAGCCTTGCTAAATTAATGCTAGACGAAGAAAAAATTAAGAGTTTTTCCTTTGTTACTTTTGTTCCAATGTCTAAGGCTAAACAAAAAAGACGTGGATATAATCAGGCTGAATTGTTGGCAAATGATATTTCTAAATCTTATGGTATTCCTGTGAAGAATGTTCTTGAAAAGATTAAAGACAACAAAACTCAGCATAATCTTGACCTTAAAGACAGGGAAAAGAATGTTAAAGGCATATATGAATGCAAACAAAACCTAGAGGGTGAGAGCGTTCTATTGGTTGACGATATAATAACAACTGGAGCGACAATTTCAGAATGTGCTAAAATGCTCTATTTAGCAGGTGCTAAAAATGTTAGGGCGTTTTGCATAGCAAATACAGAAAAGAAAAGTGATTGAGAAGGTGATTTTATGAACACTGTAGATTTGGCTATAGATTTTGGTAACGATAGAATGCGTGTTTATTTCACAAAAAGTTCTAAAGTAAATGAGGAGCCTGCTATAATAGCATTTAATAAAAGAGAACAGGCAGTTTCTTCAATTGGAAGAGATGCCTATAACAAGATAGGTAGAGTTTCAGACGATATTATATTTGTTAGACCTTTTAAGGATGGTGTAGTTACTGACCTTGCAATGGGTGAATATATTTTTGCAAGATTTTTAAATAAAATTAACACAGGTAAACTCATGTTGCCTAGTATTGCAGTGTGTGTTCCAACTAACATTACTCAGGTGGAAAGACAAGTTATATATAATTTATTAGAGAAAAACGGTGTACGCAAATTTAGGCTTGTAGATAGGTCCGTGGCCATAGCTAGAAGACTAAGTATAACAAAAAATAAAGCCTGTATGTTGGTGGATATAGGACAAACCCATTGCTCTGTAACAGCAATAAAAGACAGAGAAATATTGGTTCAAAAGTATATAGACATAGGCGGAATGGAATATACTAACACATTAATATCATACATGAGGGCAAAACACGACATGGCAGTAGGCTTTTTAACAGCCGAAGAGGCAAAAAGATCATTAGCTTGTGTAAGCCATTCCATGCCTCGCAGACAGTATAAATTAAGTGGAAAAGATATTTTGTCTGGATTACCAATAGAAAAAGTTATATCATCAGACGATTTAGTAGCCTATTTTATAGAGGTAACAGAGAAAATTGCAATGACTATAAGCTATTGTAAAGATTCGTTAACTGACGAAATATTAACAGAAATTACCGAAACTGGAGTAAGAATTGTAGGCGGCGGAGCAAAGGTTTCAGGCCTTACTGAATTTATATCTAGGTCTGTTAATCTGCCTTGCAGAATTGCAGAAAATCCTGAAACTTGTGCGCTACTAGGTTCAGTTCGTTCGGGTAGTATCGATTAGTTCATAGTTTTAGCAATCTTAATGATTAATTGTAGGGGAGGGTCTCCATGCCCTCCCAAAAGCTAGCGAATATCCATACTTCTCGGGAGGGCACGGAGACCCTCCCCCTACAATATTTAATCAAATTTATCTTTATTCATACAAATTTTTATTTAAAAAGTCTTTAATCAAAAATCCGCAAGGATTTTCACATGAACTTTTAACTATTCATTTTTCACTAAATAATTTAAGTAACACGGTATTATATGAAAAAAATATTAATCTTAATTTCAATTATAATAATAACAATGACGTCTTGTGTGGCTGAAACCAAACTGCACAGGACAGAATTTTTGCACTCGTTTGATACTGTTACTCAGTTAAGCCAGTACACAAACGATGAACAAGAATTTGCAAATCTTTCAATTTTAATTAGCGAAAGACTTAACCATTATCACAGACTTTTTAACATTTATGAAGATTACGAGGGAATAAACAATATTAAAACTATCAACGATAACGCCGGAATAGAGCCTGTTAAGGTTGATAGTGAAATTATTGATATTATAAATGTAGCCAAAATACATTATGAGAACACAAACGGACATCTAAACATTGCCTTTGGTTCTGTTTTAAGTATTTGGCATGAATATAGAGAAGAAGCAGTGGCTATTCCATCTTATGAAGAATTATTAGAAGCCTCTTGGCATACAGATATTTATGATATAGTAGTCGATGAAGAAAAAAGCACCGTATTTATAAGTGACCCAAAGATGAGTCTTGACTTAGGCGCAATTGCAAAGGGTTATACAGCTAACCTAATAGCACAAGAAATACGTGCGCAAGGTTATAATTCAGTTCTTTTGAACATGGGTGGAAACATAGTTACCATAGGCGCAAATGATGATAATCAGCCGTGGAATATAGGCGTAGCAAACTATGATAAACAGAGCGAAAAAACTTATCTTGCTACTGTTAAGACTAGCGACATGGCGATTGCTAGTTCAGGCGGATACGAGAGATTTTATGAGTTCGAGGGTGAGCAGTACAGCCATATAATAAGTAAAGACAGCCTTTTTCCACCTAAAAACTTTGAGATGATTACAGTTATTGGCGAGGATGCAGGACTTTGCGACAGCCTTTCAACTGCATTATTTTGCATGAGTTATGAAGAGGGCATAAAAATTGCTGAAAATTTTAATTCATACGCATTCATATGGATTTTTAACGAGGAAGACATTAGAGTTACAAACTTAAATGAAACTATAAAAATAGATATTAATTGATATTTTAAACACACTGTATGAGCTGTAATGAATATCAATTAGGAAAATTTAGCCATGTAGGGGCGGATATTATCCGCCTAAAAAGTCCGAAATTTCGTCTAAATTTCATAGTCGGATAATATCCGCCCCTACAATAGTTTGTGAAATTCAACTAAGAACGGATTACATACGATTTTTTACTAACAAGAAAGGTGTTTATGAAATATTTTGATCTTCACTGCGACACAGCAGTTTTATGTTATGAAAACAATAAAAATTTTAGAAACAACGGTTTTCATATAGACTTAAATTCTATAGATTTTTTGGATACATATATTCAATGTACGGCTATTTTTGTGCATGATAACATAAAAAATCCATTTTCATATTATAAAGATGTATACACAAAACTTGAAAATATCTGCAAAACAAAGACTGATTTATCGTCGAGTTTTCAACATTTATTCATAGCGACTGTTGAAAACGCAAGGGTTCTAGAGGGTAATTTAGAGAATATTTCTACATTAAAAGAACAAAATATTAAAATGATAACCCTTACATGGAATGCCGACAATGAACTAGGTTCAGGGGTTTTAGGTTCAAATTCAGGGCTTTCAGAGTTTGGGAAAAAAGCTGTAACCGAATTTGAACGACAAAACATAATCTGTGATCTTTCTCATTCTAGCGAGAAAATGTTTTGGGATATGTGCGAGTACACAAGCAAACCTTTTGTGGCTTCACACTCAAACGCCTATGACATTTGCAAACACAAAAGAAACCTTAAATTATGGCAAATAAAAGAGCTTATAGAAAGAAACTCCCTAATAGGAATTAACTTCTATAAAGCTTTTTTAAATGAAAATGAAGACAGTGCCTGTATAAACGACATTATAAGGCACTGTGAATATTTTTTAAGTTTAGGTTGTGAAAATATTTTGGCAATGGGTAGCGATTTTGACGGCGCTGAATTGCCAAATGATATAAAAGGAATTCAAAGTATTGCTGATATTTATGAAGCCTTTTTAAAGCATGGATACAGTGAAACCCTTGTTAATAAAATCTTTTTTCAAAACGCTTATGACTTTTTTCTTAAGAATATTGAGTGAATTTTATAATAGAATCACAGATAAAATTTATGTTTCTCTCATCAAAAACAGTATCGTGTTTAGTGTGAATTTTATCCATATAATAGCCTATAAACTTTTTCTTTTTAAGTGCTGCTACTCCAATTGAAACAGGGAAATGAACTTGATCTGACGGATAAAAAGTATTACTGCTTTTTTCCAAAAGAACATTTTTTTCGGCAGTGCTTACAAAAGATTTCTCGGCTGTCTCTTGAAATTTTTTTCTAGCTTTTTTGTTAAATACGTACAAAATATTGTCTCCATCAGACACACAGTCAAAATTTATAAGCAGTTTGTTTTTCATAATATTTTTGTATTTTGATTTAAATTTGCTAGAGCCTATAAGACCTAACTCTTCATTATCAAAAAACACAAAAGCAGTTCTTTTAAGAGTTTCTTCATCCATTCGGTTCATAAGTTCAATTAAAGTAACCACGCCAGAGGTGTTGTCGTTTATGTTTGTTTTATTTGGCTTGCCTGCCATTATGAACCATAAAATAAATATTAGGTACAGATATAATATTACAAAAACTAATAATGGTTCAGCATCAAACCAGGCTAAAACATTTACCAAAAGAAAGGCAGGACCTACTAATATAATTGCTGTAAATATTTGATACAAAATTAATGCAACAAAGTTCTTTGGTGCAATAAAGTTAGGAAAAGGAAGTGTAGCACAAGTGTCATAGTGGGCGGTAAGCACAAAATCAGCTGTGTAAACGTCGCCAATCACTAAATTTTTGTTTTTAATAAGCCCTTTGCTTTCTTCCACTGAAAGATGTGGAAACTCGCTTTTCATGTAGTCTATAAATTCCTGTTTTTGTTTTTTTGTTTTTCTTTGCTGAAATTTTTCCAAGATAGTTTGAGTAGTTTGTGTCATATAATCCTCCTAAAAAATTTAATATTTTACTTATTGACAAAGCATTAAAATTGTCGTATAATCAAGTCCTTAAAAAACTTAACTAACGGAGACACAATGAAAAAAATTCTAAAAATTACCGCAATTTCACTGCTTTTATTAATGCTAGTTTCTACAGTGGCATTTTTTGTATGGGCAGGTGAATACTACAAGGCAGATCAAAAAGCTATAAGTCTGCTTGAAAACGAAAATGTAGAACAACACGACAGATACACCGTAATATCACCTGAAGGTGAGGCTGAAACTGGAATAATATTTTACCCAGGTGCAAAGGTAGAGGCAATAGCCTATTTGCCTATTTTGCAAAAATTAGCCGATGAAGGCTATCTATGTATATTGGTAGAGATGCCGTTTAATCTTGCATTTTTTGACTCTTCGGCGGCTGATGGAGCCTATGAGTTAGCTTCTGAGATAGATAACTGGTATATATCAGGACACTCTCTAGGTGGCGGCATGGCGGCGGATTACGCTCAAAATAATGCAGAAAAAATCGAGGGACTTATACTAATGGGGTCATATATCTATGGAGATTATCCGCCTGAAAAGTCGCTTACAATTTATGGAACATTTAATTCTAACCTTGAAAAAGGCATAGATTACACCGAAAATATAGTTGTTATTGAGGGTGGAAACCACGCTCAATATGGAAACTACGGCAAACAAGACGGCGATCCAGATGCTACTATAACTGCTGAAGAACAACAGGACATTACAGTGGATGCAATAGTAAATTTTATTGAAAATAACTAAATTTGCCAATTTATAGGACTTAGGTTATTTTGGATTAAAAATTCATTAGTTTTGCTAAAATGTTTGCACCCCAAAAAACCTCTGTGGGCAGATAACGGGCTAGGGTGAGCCGCTTGCAAAACTAAATGTTTAGGATTATTAAGTTTAATAGCCTTACTTTGGGCGTTTCTACCCCATAATAGACAGACAATCGGTCTGTCTATTTTATTTATAGCTTCAATGACTGAATCTGTGAAAATCTCCCACCCTTTGTTCTGGTGAGAATTTGCCATATGTTCTTTTACTGTTAATACTGTGTTTAGCAGTAAAACTCCTTGATCTGCCCATTTTTTTAGGTAACCATTTTTAGGGATTTCACATCCTATGTCTGATTGAAGCTCTTTAAAAATATTAACTAAAGATGGTGGCAATTGAGTTTGTTGTGGCAACACAGAAAAGCAAAGTCCATGAGCCTGATTTACATTGTGATATGGGTCTTGCCCTAAAATTAAAACCTTTACATCGCTTGCATTTGTATAATGAAATGCGTTGAATATATCATCTGCCGGCGGGAAAACGGTTGTTGTCTTATATTCATTTGCAAGAAAGGCCCTTAATTTTTTGTAATACTCTTTCTCAAACTCATCGCCTATTAAAGTTAGCCAGTCGTTTGTTATTTTTGGCATATTTACTCCTTTTTTTGACTAATGACTAAGGGTGAATGGTAAGGACTATTTTTGTCATTAGCCATTAGTCTAACATAGTCTTTCACTATTAGTCATTAGCTTTTAGTTTAATTTGTCTTGCACGAAGAGCCTTAGTGTTTATTCCCTCTGCCTCAAATTTTACCTCATGCTCCGATCTATAATTCTCAACACTTTCAAGAGCTAGGTTTTGTGTGTCGAAAAATATTTCAAATCCAGCCTCTTTCATATAACGTTTTGTGGCTAGGTAAAGGTCGTCGTTATCTGTTTTAAACCATATTTCGCCGTCTTCTTTTAGTATTTTTTTGTAGCTTTCAAGCTGTCTTGTGTGTGTAAGCCTTCTTTTGTGGCAACGGGCACTAGGCCATGGGTTACAAAAATTTATGTGAATACGCTCTATACCGTCTTCAAAATCTATAAAGTCTGTGATTTTTTCAATATTATAAGAGGTAAGCGCTATATTTGCCACCTCTTCTTTGTCGTATTTTGCTGAAATATTTCTTCTTGCAACGCCCAAAATATCTAGGCTTATGTCAACTGCTACAAAATTTACTTCTTTGTGAGCGTAAGCCATTTCTGCTAAAAAAGTACATTTTCCACAGCCTAGATCTAAGTGGATAGGCTTTGAGTTTGAGAAAACATCTTTCCATTTAGATTTTTGTTCTACTGGGTTATCTATGTAAAAATTGCTTGCGTTTAGTTCAGGTCTTGCCCAATGTTTTGTTCTTATTCTCATTATAACGTTCATGTCATTTTCATCGCACAAAATACGATAAAACTTCGAGGTTGCTCCCCGTGACTGTCCTTTCTCTTTCTTTAAATAAATACATTACCATTATATACGAAAAGCTAAAAAAATACAAATCATTTTTCTAATATTTTCTGTATTTTTTCTAAGGCTTTTCCGTGTATTCTGTATATCTGTCTTTCGCAGATATACATTTTCTCCGCAATTACAGAAAAACCCTGTCTATTTATGTAACGTCGCTCTAAGACCTCTCTTTCGTCTTGGTTTTCAAGCATATTAATTATATTAGTTATGCTTTTCATTATTTTTTTAAGCCTTAATATTTCTTCTAATATTTCATTTTCTATATCCATGTAGGCAGTTATTATGCTTTGCTTTTTATTTTCTTGTAATGAAGTTTGAACCCTCTCTCCAAACTCCAGCGACATAGATATAGCAATTGCCCTAAATTCTCTAACTTTGTCTTGTTTAGCTTCAATTCGTCTTTCACAGCTTTCATATCTACTTAAATATTCTTTAGCCCTCATATATACCCTCCAATTTAAATTACCTCTTGACTATTACTTAAATATGTATTATTATTATATTGTAAATACACAAACGAGTAATACTTTAGTATATAATACCACTTATTTGCGTAATAGTCAATATTAAATATTACTTAATTGAGTAATTATATCTTAAATGGAAGGAGAACGTAAGAAATGGATAAATCATTATATGAAGTTTTAGCTAGTCTTTGTAAATCTAAAGGCATTACAGCTTATAGAATGTGCAAAGACTTAGAATTGCAACCTAGTTTGATGACCGATTTAAAGGCAGGGCGACGGAAAGGGGTTTCTGCTGATACTGCGTCAAAAATAGCTAACTATTTTAATGTAAGCCTTGACTATCTTCTTTCTAAAGAAAAAGCAAAAGAAGATGACAGATTGGCAGAATACCTAGAGGAGCTAAGAAACAGAGAAGAAATGAGAATGTTATTTGATCTAGCAAAGGGTGCTTCAAAAGAAGATGTGGAAAAAGCGGTAAGAATTATTGAGGCACTTAGTAAAAAATAAGAGTAGTGGGGAATTAAATGGAAATATTTATTGAAACAATTGAACTTCCGCTTGCCGTGGAAGGAGTAAGTGTTCAATTAAATGATAAAAAATATTGTATATACATCAATAATCGTTTAGATTTAGAGACACAGAAAAATACATACAAATGTAGATTAGAAAAAATTAAAGAATTTTCAAATATTAATCCAACAATATATAATGGATTTGAAATTTGATAGTATAAAACTGTTTTGAGTGGCTAGACTATTTGTAAATGAAATTACAAAGGTGGTCTGAACATGAAAAAGACAGAAGATAATGTAAACAAAACTAGCAATGATAAGAAGAGTGATAAGCTTGGAATGTATGTTTCGCTTTCACTTTGTCTTGTCGCAATTGCACTAGCAGCCTGGGGTACATTCTATGGTGTTTCTAATTTTATGAATGAGAATGTAAGCGAAGGGCAAGAAAGCTCACAACCATTAGCAAGCCTAGACTCAACAGTTAATTCTGAAGAAGAGAGCACGCCTCCTACCTCAAGCGACAGCAACACAGACGAAATTGCAACATCGCCAATAACTAATATTAATGAGAAATTTAGTTTTCCTGTAAAAAGTTCTGCAATTATATCTGACTACAGCGGGCATACATTGGTATATAATGAAGTTATGAGAGACTACAGAGTACATTCTGGTGTAGACTTTGCAGCCGCTGTGGACGAGCCTGTGTATAGCTCTAATAATGGAACGGTTGAAGACGTGTATTATGATTTGCTTTTAGGCAATGTTGTAATTATTAAGCATGGAGACTATGAGTTTTGGTATTGCGGACTGGGCGATGATATTAGTGTAAAAGCAGGGGACACAGTTACAGACAAGCAAGAAATAGGTTTAATTTCGGTAGTTCCGTTTGAAAGTAATACCAGCCATTTGCATTTACAAGTTAAAAAAGACGGCGAATTTATTAATCCATTATCGGTAGAATATAAGGAAGAGTCTTAATAAATTTAGTGAAAACTTGAGATAGTTGCATAATTTACTATGTTTGTATATAATAAATAAAATAATTATAAATAATATTATAGCAGAATAAATCTTTTAATTGTATATTAACAATTTATTAACACAATATATTAAACAATGATATATAATATAGATGTACTAAAGAGAAAAGAACCGCAACTTTTCAAGGTACATGTTCTACCCTCCTCAATATACCCCCCTCAAAGAGAAAGAAGAATCAACCCGCAATGATTCTTCTTTCTCAAATTTTTTTATTTATTAGGGAACAGTTTTGAGAACTACATGTAGGAAACGGTTAAAATGTCAAGTTTTATATAATACAAACTATAAGGGGCGAACAAAAATGCAGACGTGCCGCTTACGATTTAATGATTAAATTAATTTCATTGTAATTCACAAAATCCATGTAGAGGCGGATATTATCCGCCTATGAAACTAGGAAAAATCACCAAATTTTTAGACGGATAATATCCGCCCCTACATGGCTAAATTTTCCTAATCAACACGTGTGAACAAAAATGTTCGCCCCTACAGGCTGTAGAAAAACCTAAATCTATAAACACTGTTTTGTCAAAACGCATAAATTAATGAAACACAATGTAGGGGACGGGTTCTCCGTCCCGTGAAAATTTAGCTAAAACCGCTAGTTTTTTCGGGACGGAAAACCCGTCCCCTACATTAATTTGTGTGTTTTACGAGTTTGTTATAAACCAGAAATACTAAAAAGTATTACTAGATGACAAGCAACATTTTTATTTTGTGCAATATTTTTAAGAGAAACCCTTTTTTGACAAGCTGAAGGGGCGAACAAAAATGTTCGCCCCTAAATTATTGGTGAATATTCGATTTTATTAATTAAAATCCCATCAACGAGACAGGTGAATTAAACAAACTTATTCCGCCCAAAATGTTTGTCCCATTTCTTGATTAAGTTCATTAGATTGCTCTGAATGCTTTTGTAACAAGACTTTTAAATCTTCTGCCTTTTGTGTATACTCTTTATTATAGTATAGGTTTGAAGTCTCGTATGGGTCATTTATAAGGTCATAAAGTGAACAGGTTTTAAGGCCTTTATATCTATGCTCCATGTACTTAAAGCCGTCTTTTTTAATGGCTCTTATCTTGTCGGTATATGCTAGGTACATCTCTTCTCTTGTAACATAATCGCCATTATTTAATGTCTTTGCAAAGCTTATTCCGCCTACAGTAGATGGAATTTCTATTTCAAGTAAGTCACAAAGGCTTGGGAAGATGTCATATAAAAATACTGGTTGAGTTCTTGTCTCGTTTTTGTTTATGCCTGTGCCTGCAAAAATTAGCGGAACTCTTACACTATGTTCAAATAGATTTTGCTTTCCGAATAGTCCGTGTTGTCCTAAGGCTAGACCGTTATCGGCAGCATAGATAATTATTGTGTTATCTTTTTCGCCTATTTCTTCAAGCTTATTAATAATATTACCAATTTGATAATCAAGGTGAGTTATCATGGCATAATACTCTTTAAGTTGTTTCTTTGTGTTTTCAGGAGTTCTAGGGTAAGGCGCTAAAACCTCGTCACGGCAACTCATTTGTCCGTATTCGATAGGGTGATAGCTCATGAAGTTAGGAGGAAGCTCTAGTTTTTCCTCGTCATACATGTCTAAGAACTCTTGTGGCATTGTTCTAGGGTCGTGTGGAGCTAAGAAAGAGGCATATGCAAAGAAAGGTTTATCATGCGGTTTGTCAAGAAACTTTATGATTGACTCAGAGATAATATCGGTTGAATGCTCGCCTGGTCTTACATATTCACAGGTATGTCTTGTAGGTTTATTATCAGACATAAAGCCCTCAACTGAGTTTATCATTCTTGAGTATTGCCCTGTTGGGTCGAAATGTGACAAAGGAACCATCCAATGGTCGTGCATTCCACCAAAGAAAATGCTGTCGCCGTCTGTAAAACTTCTTGCATAGGCTGATTTTCCGTTGTGCCATTTACCAGCACCAAAAGTTTCATATCCGTTTTCAATTAATAATTCTCCTAATAGAACATGGTCTGCTGGTATTTCTTGCCCTTGTTTATCTATGTTGAAAAGTGAACGTCCAGTGTGTAGCATTGCTCTTGAGGGCATACATACTGCGCCTGTTGTGCCACCTGGGATATGTGCATGAGTAAAGGATACGCCATCTTGTGCTAGTTTGTCTAAGTTTGGGGTAAGGATATCTTTGTTACCCCAAGCATTTATGGTGTCATAACGCTCATCATCTGCAAATAAAAACAAAATATTTGGCTTTTTCATTAATCTACTCCTAATTATTCCTTACTATTTTTTTCAGCATATTTTATAATTTCATCGGCTGTAGCTTTGTCGTTTACATTTCCTACCAACAACATTAAACCTTTAGCCGAAAGGTTTTCAAGTATGGGTTTTATTTCATCTGGATTTATGCAAACAATTAGTCTCTTGCCTGCGTCCTGCATTCTTTTTAGAATTGGCATAAAGTGACTAGCTGGAGGCTGTCCAGCTACATTTGTCCATTGTATAGCTTTTAGTTTATCAAATGATAAAAGAATATCTAAATGTCTTTCTTGCTCTACTCCATCAAAGTGATAGATAGGGTAATCAAACCAGTCAATTTGAGTCTTAAGTTCATCATAAGCAAATTCTTCATACATATCTTTTGAGAACATTACAGACATATCACACTGCATTTGTCCCATTTTGCCGTCTGCCATTAGGTGCATCCATGAATGCACACTTCCGCCGTGGTTTAGGTCTTTAAGTGTGTCATAAAACTTTTGTGAGCTAATTTTCCAACCTTCATTTACAGTTTTTATAGCTCTTTTTACTTTTTCAGGCTCGCCTAGCATATCTATTAAAACATTGTCTGAACCATATAAATGCCCTAGGGCATCAATTGTTCCACAACTGTCAGGCATACCTATAAAATACTCTGAATTAGAAAGTTTTACAAGCTCTTGTGTTAGCTTAATATGACTATCAAGTGCTGCTTGATCAAATTTTAGTTCGTCTAAATCATCTATTACAGGGTCAAACCAAATAGTTCCATTTGAGTATGTAGGCTTAGAACCAAAAAAGTTGCAGTGTCCACTTGTGCCAAAATTCAAAAAAATAGAGGGGAGAGCCTCTCCTGCAAAATAAGTATTCTCCATTCTTTTTAAATTCATCTTATGTATAGTGTTGGGGTCTGTCCAATATTTTTTTAGGTAGTCAGGGTCTTTTTTGTTTTGAACATGATCAAACATTGCGGTGGCTGCGCCCTTTTCTTTTGGGGTGCTAATTGCTATTAAGGCTCTGTCAGACATTTCAAGTTCCCAAAATGCCTTATTTCTTAATTTAACTTTTTCAATCTCCTCTTTAAATTTCATATAAACCTCCTAATAAATAAAAAATCGAAACTACCTAAATGGCAGTTTCGATGATCTACTGTCATTACAACAGTTATTAGATAAATTAAAATTTATCTTGATTGTGCAAAACACTCGCTGCAGTAAACTGGGCGGTCTTCACGTGGCTTAAATGGAACAGTTGCGTCTTTTCCGCAAGATGCACAAGTAGCTGTGAAACGCTCACGCTCTGGCTTACCTACGTTTTTACGGTTTGTACGGCATGATTTACATCTTTGTGGCTCATTTACGAAGCCTTTTTCTTGATAAAATTCTTGCTCGCCTGCTGTGAATACGAACTCTCCGCCGCATTCTTTGCATGTTAAATTCTTGTCTTCAAACATTTGATTTACCTCTTTTCGAGTTTTAAAGATATTTACCCATAAGGGCATTATATTTTAAGGTTACACCTTAAAAACTGTGTTTTTAAGCTTTTTCCGAAAACGCTGAACAGCATTGTCGTAAGCTTTGATGGGGATACCATATTTTACAGGTATCTCCGACCTCTCAGAACCGCTTAAATATATTGCCAATATCTTCTTCTCGAACTCAGATAAAGTTATGTGGATTTGATTTAAAACAGCTTCAAAGTCCTCTTTAAGCTCTATTTCTTCCTCTAAGGAGACAGTAGACTGCTCCTCATCGATAACTAAAGAACTCTGGAGATAGTTATTTTGCCTTGAATTTCTTAGGCTTTCATTGATGATACGATTTTTTATGCAGATCCCTGCATATGTTCTAAAACTGGTATTCATTTGTGGGTCATAATTTTTTGCTGCATTATAAAGTGCTAACAAACCCTCTTGGACACAGTCGTCTATATTAGAACTGTCTGAATACTTATTAGCCTTTTGTCTTATCAACCATAGATACCTACGTTGTAATTCAATAAAGCTTTTTGTCTCTTCAATTCTGCTACAAAGTTCATTATCTTCAAGGAGATTATAATCCATGACTCACCTCAAATAATCATCTAATATTGAGTATACACTAGTTATCGCCACTAGTCAAGCGTTTTTTAAAAAAATATGAATAAATTACAAATCTATTTCACCGGTAAACACAGTAGTAGCCGAACCTGTCATAAAAACAGAGATATCACTGTAGTTTATGGTTAATATTCCTCCAAGCAGATTAATTGTTATGTCTTCACCCTTTTTGCATATGCCTTTGAGTACTGCCGACACCGCAACAGCACAAGCGCCAGTGCCACAGGCTAAGGTTTCGCCGCTACCTCTTTCCCAAACTCTCATTGAAAGAGTTTTATCATCTATAATCTTTACAAACTCTGTGTTAATATTCTCTGGGAAGTAAGATGATTTCTCGAATTTAGGACCAATTTCTTCTAATTTTAAACTTTCTATATCATCACAAAACAAAACACAATGAGGATTACCCATTGAAACACAGGTAACATTATAAGTTTTATTATCTATTTCTATTTGTTTGTTTATAACTTCACCGCTGAAAACTGTAGGTATCATTTTTCCATCAAGAATAGGCTTACCCATGTCAACTCTAACTGTTTGAACTTTATCGCCGTTTGTTGTTACACTCAAGGTTTTAACTCCGCTAAGAGTTTCTATAGTGAGTGTATCTTTAACGGCTATTTTATTGTCGTACACAAATTTTGCAACACAGCGTATTCCATTACCACACATTTTGCCTTCACTGCCGTCAAGGTTAAACATTCTCATTTTTGCGTCTGCTATGCCTGATGGACAAACCAAAATTATTCCATCGCCACCTATTCCAAAATGTCTATCCGATAGCTTTATAGCAAGAGCTTTAATATCAAGTTCTTCTAAATTTTGCTTGAAACAATCTATATAAATATAATCATTGCCGATTCCGTGCATTTTAGTAAATTGAATTTTCATATACCCACTCCTTTGTTTTTCTAAATTATATTATATCAAAAAAAAGTGAATAATTAAAGTCTTTTTTGTAAGACAATCAAATAATGTGAAAATTAGATTAATCGATATACTCAAATTTAATATTTGGAGATTGTTTTGTTACATCACTGAATACTTCTATCATCTTACTAACGTATTGGGCTTCAGAGTTTCCTGTAAGAGAATAATTTCCAAGTCCCACTATAATTATTGTTATTTTTTCAAAAGTATAATATCTTAAGCAGTCAAATAGAGCATCTAAATTTTCACCGTAATAATTTGGAAAAGCTAAACTTTCTTTTAATACTTGATGAATTTCTCCTAAATATTTACATTTGGAAAAATCGACTATTGTTTTTTTCATGAATTTTCTCCTATAAAATAATTTCTACAAATGTTTGATAATGATCATATGTAACAAATATTAAATCGTCATTTGAGTACAATATTCTATGGCTACCTCTAAATCCTTGGATATAATTTATATCTGCCTCATACCAAATACGTCCTTTAGCAGTAGGTAACTTATTGTTGTAGTTTTTATAGATACCACCATATAGCATTTTATTTGGAGCAACCTTATCAAGATTTCCTTTTTTGGGAGACCATCCCAGTAAAAGTGCACTTACTGAATCAATATAATAGTCTGGTAGCCGACTATATTTATATAAATAATAATCTGCACCTTGATATTTGTTTTCAGTAGCTTCTCCTGGATATAATGCTCGCATATACTCAATTCTACATCTGCAATATAGATGTGCTGGTGGTAATTGTTCAATAAGTTGACCTACAGGGAAAATTTTACCATTAGAGTTTCTGCAAAAAGCACAAGTTTTGACATCAATTATTGCAATCCAAGTTCTAAAATTATAGCTTTTACTAAATTTCTTTTCAATCAAACTATTAAAATTAATTATACATCACCTCTTATTAATGTTATACATTTATTATATAACTATTAATACTGACATTAAATGACATCATTATTAATTAAATAAATTTCGTTTTAATTATAGCATAAAATAAAGGTGAAAGCCACAAATAATAAAAAATACATTTTTACTATATAGAAAAATGAATAAAGGTTTGACAATATAGTTTTTATTTGTTATACTAAAGGAAAGGAAAAGGGTGAATTAATATGGGACCATACGATTATATTGTTGAAGATATTAGAGGCGATTACGCCTATCTTAAAAGAATTGATATAGAGCATGTAGGCGATTTATTCATGATAGCAGTAGCTTTACTGCCCGATGGAATAGACATAGGGATAAAAATTCATTTTGAAAATTTAGAATATAATATTTTCTAAAAAACTATTGACAAATGAAATGTTCCGTGCTATAATTGGCAACATAGACAGCAAAGGCGCTGTGGGACAGTTCCCGCAGTGCCTTTTTTTATTTTTATAATCAAATTATGAGGTGAAAATTATGTTAAAAGATGTACCAGCTATTTTTGGAAGCAAGGTTTTTGGCGATGCTACAATGCACGCAAGACTGCCAAAAGATACTTACAAAGCAGTTAAGAGAGCAATCGAGAAAGGTGAACTATTAGATATAGATGTAGCTAATGTAGTAGCTAATGCAATGAAAGATTGGGCAACAGAAAATGGTGTTACTCACTTTACTCACTGGTTCCAACCTATGACAGGTGTTACTGCTGAAAAGCATGATAGCTTCATTTCTCCACAAAAAGATGGTAAAGTTATCATGGAGTTCTCAGGCAAAGAGCTAGTAAGAGGCGAACCAGATGCTTCTTCATTCCCATCAGGCGGACTTCGTGCAACTTTCGAGGCTAGAGGTTATACAGTTTGGGATACAACATCTTACGCATTTATTAAAGATGATACACTTTGCATTCCTACAGCTTTCTTCTCATACAGTGGTGAGGCTTTAGATAAAAAAACTCCACTTCTAAGATCTATGGAAGCTATAGAGAAACAAGCTTTAAGAGTTGTAAAGCTTTTTGGTAACGACAAAGTTAAAAAAGTATTAACAACAGTAGGACCTGAGCAAGAGTATTTCTTAATTGATAGAGAAATGTACTTGCAAAGACCTGACTTAATTTATACAGGTAGAACTCTTTTTGGTTCAAGACCTCCAAAAGGACAAGAGCTAGACGATCACTACTTTGGAACACTTAAGAAACGTGTTTCTGATTACATGAAAGAGCTAGATGAAGAACTATGGAAACTAGGAATTCTAGCTAAAACAAAACATAACGAGGTTGCACCGGCTCAACATGAGCTAGCACCTATCTACACAAGCACAAATATAGCTACTGATCACAACCAATTAACAATGGAGCTTATGAAATCTATTGCAAGAAAGCATGACTTAGCTTGCCTATTACATGAGAAACCATTTGCTGGTGTAAACGGTAGTGGTAAACATAATAACTGGTCTCTATCAACTGATACAGGCATAAACCTATTAGAGCCAGGTGAGACTCCATACGAAAATGCACAATTCCTATTGTTCTTAGTAGCAGTTATTAAGGCAGTAGATAAATACCAAGACTTACTAAGAATTACAGTTGCTAACGCTGGTAATGACCACCGTCTAGGCGCAAATGAGGCACCTCCAGCTATTGTTTCTATATTTGTTGGCGAAGAGCTACAAGAGGTTTTAGAGGCTTTAGAGAGTGGCAGTGAGTACGCTGGTAAAGAGAGAATTCAAATGGAAGTTGGCGTAAACGTTCTTCCTCGTTTCCCTAAAGATACAACAGACAGAAACAGAACTTCTCCATTTGCTTTCACAGGTAATAAGTTTGAGTTCCGTATGTTAGGTTCAACATTCTCAATTTCAGGACCAAACATTGTTCTTAACACAGCAGTAGCAGATGTACTAGAAGAGTTTGCTACAAAACTAGAGGGTGCAGAGAACTTCCAAAAATCACTTGATAAATTAATCAAAAAGACAATTAAAGAGCATAAGAGAATTATATTCAATGGTGACGGATACTCACAAGAGTGGCAAGACGAGGCTAAGGCTAGGGGCTTAAGCAACAACAAGACAACAGTTGATGCACTTCCTGCATTTGTTGAAGAGAGCAGTGTTGAGTTGTTCGGCAGACACAGAGTATTTACTCCAGTTGAAATGCACTCAAGATATGAAATATTACTAGAGAACTATTCTAAGACAATTAGAATTGAAGCTTTAACAATGATAGATATGGTTAAAAAGTATGTAATTCCAGCATCAATGTCTTATCAATCAGAGATTTCAGAGTTAATGTCTAAGAAACAAGCTACAGGATCATTCGATTGTTCAATGGAAGAGTACTACATGACAAAACTATCAACTCTTTCAGGTTCAATGATGAAGAAACTAGCAGCATTAGAGTCAGCTGTTATAGCTGTGTCTGACATTGAAGACGCACTAGAGCAAGCTAAATATTACCGTGACGGAGTTTTCAAGGCTATGTCTGAGGTAAGACTAGTAGTTGACGAGCTAGAGAGCCTAACAGCTAAGAAACATTGGCCATTGCCAACATACGCTGAAATGCTATACAGCGTAAACTAATTTTGATAACGAGCCATTAAGCTTACTGTTTCCTAATTTTCAGTTAGCTAAATAAAGAAAAAGACTTCGACACAATTAATTTTGTGAAGAAGTCTTTTTTGTTGTTATAATACAGAAATTGGTGTAGGGGCGACCTGTGGTCAGACGTGCCTCATATGATTTTAAATTAAAAATAAATTCGCTAAAACGCACAAACTATTGTAGGGGCGGGGGCGGGGGGGGGGGGGGGGAGAAAAAAAAAATTTTAAAAAAACCCGCGCCCC
>CAYJER010000035.1:0-21124 GCA_964369225.1 uncultured Eubacteriales bacterium | reverse complement strand
GTGTAGCAGCTATCGCTACTACACTTTCAAGTCCAACTTTTGGGGGTCACTTCATAGCCATGTAGGGGCGGATAGTCGCACACATAGTTATCAAAAAACTGTACTTTTATTGCCTGTGTCCGAATCGGGAGATTTAGTGAAGAGGTAATAGTGAAGAGTGAAAAGTTAATGTGAAAATCCTTGCGGATTTTTTGATTTAATAATTCTCCATTCTCCATTTTAAATTATCCATTAAAGGGAGACCCTATCCTACAACAATTCAAAATACTTGAGGTGAAAAACATGAAAAAGATAATTGCAGTCGTTGGTGCTACTGCCTCAGGCAAGAGCGCAGTCGCTGTAGAAATTGCAAAAAAAATTAATTCCGAAATCATATCTTGCGATTCCATGCAGATATATAAAGGCATGAATATTGGCACTGCTAAGGTTACTAATGAGGAAATGTGCGGAATTAAACATCACCTTATAGATTTTGTAGACGTTGGTGAGGCGTATAGTGTATCTGATTATGTAACAGATGCAAACAATGCAGTCACTAAAATTTTCGCTAAAGGAATGACCCCGATTTTCGCCGGTGGAACAGGTCTTTACTTGCGTTCTTTTTTGTATGACATCAATTTTACCGAAAATTCTAAAGATGATAAAATCAAAAAAGAATTAGAGTTAGAAATTGAAAATGGAAAAGTTTTAGAGCTTTATGAAGAGCTTAAAATGCTTGACCCAAAGGCAGCTTTAAACATTCACCCAAATAATCATAAAAGACTTGTAAGGGCATTAGAATATATTAAATTAACAGGTGAGCCGTTTTCAGAGCAAAGTGTAATTTCAATCCCTAAATATGAGCATATTTTGATTTATCTTGATTACAAAGACAGACAAAAACTGTATGATAGAATTAATCTACGGGTAGATATTATGATGGAGCAAGGGTTACTAGAAGAAGCAAAATTTTATCAAGACAAAAAGCTTGATACGTCGGGACAGGCTATAGGATATAAAGAGTTATTCCCATATTTTAACTCGGAAATTAGCTTAGAAGAATCCATAGAAAATATCAAGCGTGAAACTAGACGTTATGCCAAAAGGCAGACCACATGGTTTAAGGCTCAAGAAAATATTAGAAGAATTTATGTGGATGAAAACAGCAAAGATGAAGTTATAGAAAAAGCTATATCTATAGCAAAAGAGTTTTTAGGAGAGGAGTAATATGAATAAAAAAGCAGTAAGAAAAAATGATAAAAACATAGCATTAAAAAAGATATCTGCCACATTAGGCGCTATATTGATTATTGTTTTTGTAGTTTATCAAGTTGTAGCCGTTTATTATACAGATATACAGACTCAAACTGCAAACTATACTGAAATAGATGAAACAATAGACATAGATGCCTGGTTTATAAGAGATGAAATTTTAATAGAACTTGATAGTCAGGGCATAACAAGTTTTGTAGTGGATGACGGCGAAAAAGTTGCTAAAAATGACTTGATTGCAGAACTTTTCTTCGAGGAAGAAACCGCAGTAATTCAAAGAAGAATTGAGGACTTAGAAAAAGACATTGAAAACCTTGAAAAATTAATTCAAGTCGATAATAGTCAATCTGGTGAAGCCATGATTATCGGAGATCAAATCAGTAATCAGCTATTTAATATTACTACAATCATTAGCGAGAATAAACTAAGTGAACTTAGCGAGGCTAGGGACGACCTACAATATCTTCTTAGTAAAAAATCTATAATTACAGGTTCAGAATCTATAAGCGATTATAGTAACACACTAAATCAACTGGTTGCAGAGCGTGACAGCTTGCTTTCACAGGTTAGCAGTTACAGTACTATACCAGCACCTAGTTCAGGCTATTTTATTTCATACACAGATGGTTATGAGGATATAATAGATTTTGAGACAATAGAAGATATCTTACCCGTAAACATAAGTGAAATTCCAAGCGATTTAATAGGTGATGAAAATAATGCGAAAATGGCTCTAGGGTTTAAGTGGTATTGTGTTGCTGTCATTGATGAACAGCAAATGATTAAACTTGAAAAAGAAACTGCTGTAGGAATACGAATTGACAGCCTTGATTTAGATTATATATCTGCCGAGATAGTAAGTATAAACAAAAGTGAAACTGATGACACTTATGCACTTATAGTGAGTAGCACATATAACACTCCAGAACTTTTATCTATGAGAAATGAAGTGGTTGAAATTGTTTTAGATGAGCATAGCGGTGTTTTAGTCCACAAAGATGCAGTATATTTTGAAAACGTTGAAGAAACAGTAATAGACGAAAACGGAAACGAGACAATAATTTCACATGAAAATATAAAAGGAATATATGTAATGTATGGCCAAAGAATGGATTTTGTTCAAATATTCTCAGAAGTCCAGTTTGGCGACTATTTATTATGCAAGACATCATTAAGCGAGTCAGAATTAGAGGCGTTAGTCACCAGCAGAACTGTTAGAGCCTATGATGAAGTAGTAATTAAAGGAGATGACTTATACGATGGCAAGTACACATGACGATATTAGATATAATTATTTGAAGATTAAAGAGAATATAGAAAATGCAGTGGCTAAAAAATCAATAGATTACAATAGTATAAAATTTTTAGGCGCTACTAAGACTGTAAGCGCTGATGATATTAATTTTGCCATTAATTTAGGGCTTTCTTATATAGGCGAAAACAGAGTGCAAGAGATGCTTTCAAAGTATGATGAGTTAAACCTTAATTCTTGCAAAAATCATTTTATAGGAAGACTACAAACCAATAAAATTAAGTATATTGTAGACAAGGTTGAGTGTATTCACTCGGTAGATTCTATGGCGCAAATTCATGAAATATCAAAAAGAATGAAGCCTTTAAACCGTGAAATGTCTATCTTAATAGAGGTAAATATTGGAGATGAACAGAGTAAAGGTGGAGTGGCACCAGAGAGATTATTGGAATTTATTGACGAGGCTAGGAACATTTCCCACATAAAAATTGATGGATTGATGTGTATTCCTCCAGTTTTTGGTGGAAATCGAAAAAAAAATAAATTTTTTGAAAAAATGTATCAATATTATGTTGACATACAGTCAAAAAAATTAGATAATATAAGTATGGATATTCTTTCGATGGGGATGTCTGATGATTATGTACAGGCGATTGAAAGTGGAGCAAACTTAGTTAGAATAGGTTCTGCACTTTTCGGAGAAAGACAATATTAAATTAATATAAAACGAGGAGAAAATTATGGCGAGAGTATTTAATTCAATTTCTAAATTTTTAAGCCCAAACGATGAGTACGAGGATTACGACGATTACGATGAAGAGGAAGAGCGTGAAGCAGAGCAACCTGCTCCTAGCAAACGTAGCAGTACAAAAGTTGTTCCTATAAATCACAAATCACAATTACAGGTTATAGTTTACAAACCTAGAACTTATAAAGATGACACTGCAAACATTGCAAAGTCTTTGCTTACAAACTGTGCAGTAGTAGTAAACCTAGAGAAAACAGATAAGGTTGAGGCAAGAAGAATTTTAGACTTCCTAAGCGGTATCGCTTTTGCAGTTAATGGAAGATTATCTTCTGTGGCTTCTTCTACATATATGATCACACCTATAAATGTAGAGCTTTCAGGTGAAGATCTTTTTGACGAGTTTGAAAACAGCAATGTATACTTCTAAAAAATGGATGATTATTTAATAAAGGCTAGGTTTGAGGAAGCGGTTAAAAAAGCAGAGTATTCTGCAAGGTTTTTAGGCTTTCTTGAGCCACCTGAGTATTTTTACATTCAAAATTTAGCAAGGCAATATAAAAATGTTTATGTGAAGCTTTGGGGCGGGCATGAAGAAGCTCAACGGCTTTACGTATCTGTTTCAAGCTATGAAGTTTCAAATGAGGAGTTCCCGTTTACTGCTGTCCAAATAGAATTTAGGGAAGAAGATAAACTAACTCACAGAGACTTTTTAGGTAGTTTTATGGCTTGTGGAATTAAAAGAGAAACTATTGGCGATATATTAGCAGAAGATTCA
The DNA here is from genome assembly GCA_964369225.1 of uncultured Eubacteriales bacterium. Lineage (GTDB taxonomy): Bacteria > Bacillota > Clostridia > Oscillospirales > Acutalibacteraceae > SIG603. The sequence continues at coordinate 17,098 of CAYJER010000035.1, read as the reverse complement.
AGGGCAGTTGTATTTGTAAGAGATGAAATATTAGGCTATTTTTTAAATTCATTTTCAAAAATCGGAAATGTTGGTGTAAGGCTTAGTCTTGATGTGGATCAGCCGTTGCCAGTAGCCTACAGATTTACTCAAGTCAAGGGTGTGATAGCCTCTAACAGAGTAGACTGCGTTGTAGCATTTCTTATGAAAAACAGTAGGGAGAAGGCTAGTAATGCAATAAAAGCACAGTTAGTAAAACTAAATTACTCACTTGTTAGCTCCGTTTCTTTAAAAATAAAAGACGGAGACAAGATTTCTATTAGAGGGATAGGAAAATTCAAGATTGAACAGTTAGGTCCTCTAACAAAAAAAGAGAGACTACAAATTAGCTGTCTGAAATATATTTAAAGGGGAATTATGTATGTTGACATTAAAACAAATAACAGAAATTACTTTTGGTAAATCTCGTAAAAATGGATATAGTCCTGAAGAGGTTGACAAATTCATAGATGAAATAACTGAGACTTTTAAATTACTTGCAAAAGAAAATCAAACTCTAAAGTCTCAACTAATTGATCTTAAAAATAAGGCTACAGAGTTAGCAGAGGAAAATATATCGCTTAAAGATAAGTCAAATGCTCCTGTTATGAAGAGTGTAGTTGATGAAGATGAAGAGGCGAATTTCCAAAACATACTTATCAAGACTCAAAAATTGAGTGCCGAGGCAATCAGAGAAGCAAAAGCTAGAGCCGAAAAAATAGTTGTAGATGCTCAAAGAAATGCAGATGCACTAGACAAAAAGGCTACAGAAAAGTTTAATGCAGACTTGATGGCTGCCGATAATAAGATTAAACAAAAGACTATAGAATACAACCGCCTAAAGGCAGAGGTTACAGTATTCAGAGATAAAATTCTTATGGCGTATAAGCAACATGTAGCAGCAGTAAACGATATTCCAGATTATTCAAGAGAACTAGAGGTTGCTCAGTATTCAAAGCCAGAAGAGGTTAAGCCTACTTCTCAAGCTGAGGTAAAGGCTGCTCCTGTAGAGAAAAAGGTAAATATTGAGCAAATTGCTCAAAATACTCCTGAACTAACAACTGATCCTGAAATTTTGGCTGATAAGTTCCAAAAAAATGACGAGATTAAAAACGAGAACATCACTAAAGATACACTTAACCAAATTGACTTTAGTAAAATTGCTGATTTGCCACCAGCACTTAACGAGAATAAACAAAATACGTTTAACACACTTGAGTTTGGCAATAATTTAATTAAAGAGAAGACTAAATAGTAATAATTTATGAAGTAATGCAGAATTAGCAATGTCTTGTTAATACTGCATTTATTTCACTTTAATTTAGAAAGGCACATAAAATTTGTGACAAGGTAATTAGATTGAAAATAAAGATGATTTGCGTTTTGATTGTTGCAATGTTTATAGGACTAGACCAATACATTAAAATGCTTGTAAACGAACATTTAAAACCAGTAGGAACACATGTGGTTATAGATGATTTTTTTGAACTGAAATATTTAGAGAACACAGGTGCGTCATTTGGTAGTTTTCAAGAGCTTACAGGAATATTAACCATTGTGAGCATAATAGGGTGCTTGATAGTTTTATATATTTTACTTAGCTACAAAAAGCATAACTTTATCAGCTATTTTTCGTGCGTGTGTGTGCTAGCTGGCGGAGTAGGAAATATAATTGACAGAATTAGTTTAGGCTATGTAATAGATTACCTACACTTTTATTTCTTCCCTTATGTGTTTAACCTAGCAGACTCACTCGTTGTAGTTGGTGTGTTTGCCTATGCTATTTATGTTATATTCTTTACAAAAAGTGAGAAAATTAAAGAAAGCAGTACAGAAAACAAATGAATGATCAAGATTTAGATTTGATATTTACAGCCGAAATATCTGATAGAATAGATAAAGTAATAGCTAGTTCACTAGAAGAAGTGACAAGGGCAAAGGCTCAAAATTTAATAAAAGAAAACAGGGTGTTTGTAAACTCTAAACCTGTTTCAAAGAACTATACAGTCAAAATAGGCGATGAAATAAGTGTGAGTTTTCCACCTCTTAAAGAACTTGAAATAAATGCCGAAAACATCCCACTTGACATAGTGTTTGAAGATGAAGATGTTATAGTGGTAAACAAACCTAAAGGGATGGTAGTGCACCCAGCTCCTGGGAATTATTGTGGAACTTTAGTAAATGCCTTAATGTATCACGCAAAAGGTTCACTCTCTGGCATTAACGGAGTAATTAGACCAGGCATAGTACATAGAATTGATAAGGACACTAGCGGTCTTCTGATTGTGGCAAAAAATGATTTTGCACATAATATTTTAGCACAGCAAATTAAGGTGCACAGCTTTAAAAGAGAATATCACGCTTTGGTTTATGGAAATGTAAAGACCGAAAGTGGAAAAATTGATATGCCTATCGCAAGAAATCCTAAAGACAGAAAAAAAATGGCTGTCTCTAATTTAGAGGGGGCTAGGAATGCTATAACTCATTACAGCGTTATAGAAAGACTTAAGGGTTTTACATATATTGAATTAAGGCTAGAGACAGGCAGAACACATCAAATTAGAGTTCACATGGCAGCTTTAGCGCATCCAGTAGCTGGGGATAGTGTATACGGGCCTAAAAAAGTGATTACAGAGCTTAAAGGGCAATGTCTACATGCCAAGACTATAGGTTTTATTCACCCAAGAAGCGGTGAGTACCTTGAGTTTAGCACACCATTACCAGAGTATTTCACTAAGTATATGGGCAAATTATCATGAAAACGGAACGGTTTCAGAATGCTTTTTTAGTCTTGATAGCAGTAATAACAATTTCAGCATTGTTTCTTTTTGCTGAATTTGGCGGTGAAGAGATTATGCTTTCAGAGAATGAGCCTGTCAGCTCTTTTTCACCAAGCGAGCCAGATAAAATTAATTTAAACACTGCGACTATTGAAGATTTAATGGAGATTGACGAAATAGGCGAGGTTACTGCTCAAAGAATTATTGACTATAGAAACGAACATGGAAGCATTGAGTATTTTGAAGAGCTTGACACTATAGTTGGAATTGGTGAAAAGACAATTGAAAAAATAATGGAGCATACATTTATTGTAGGACTTAGTGAAGAGTGAAAAATGAATAGTGAAAAGTTAATGTGAAAATCCTTGCGGATTTTTTGATTAAAGGATTTTTAAATAAAAATTAATTAGATAAAATTCACAAATTAATGTAGGGGATGGCGTCCAGAGGTGTTGATTACGTTTTTTTGATTATAATTAATTCGTTAAAACGCACAAATTAATGTAGGGGACGGGTCTTACATCCCGTGATAATTTATCTAAAACTTCTGGTTTTACGGGACGGAAAACCCGTCCCCTACATGGTTAAATTTCCTAATCAACACGTCTGCACAGAGACCCTCCTTTACAATCAGTTATAAAGTTTTAGTTTTAACACAGTACTACAATATTTTAATAAATTCATTTTATATCCAAAATCGTAAGAGGCAAGTACGTGTATAAATCCAGAAAAATTATTTTGTGAGAAAATGACGAGAGGTAATAGATATGAAAGTCAGTTTTAAAGACAAAATCAAATATTGGTTTGATAATCTTATGTCAAGGGGAACTGTAGTTTTAGTAGGAATGCTGTTTCTTGCTACTTTAATAGTAGTTTTAGGCGTGGGCATAATTTTATCTTTAATAAGTATTGGCGATGGTGCAAATTTATTAGACCACATCTGGGCTAGTTTAATGCACATAATAGATGCAGGAACTATAACTGCTGCCGATACTGCAAATTCTGAATTTGTTGTACTGATGTCAATAGTTACTCTATGTGGTATCTTTGTTACTAGTATTTTAATAGGTATTATAACAACAGGATTTGAAGAAAAACTTAATAACCTTAAAAAGGGCAACTCTAGGGTAATTGAAAAAAAACATATTGTGATTTTAGGTTATGACAACAACATTTTTACGCTTATTTCTGAACTAATAATTGCGAATGAAAATCAAAAAGATGCCTGTATTGTAATTCTTTGCGACGAGGATAAAGAGATAGTAGAAGAGGCTATTAAGTCACAAATTGAAGAGACTAAAACCACAAGAATTATTTGCAGAACAGGAAGCATTACAGACATAAACATGCTAGCTAAATGTTCGCTAGAGAATTGTAGATCTATAATTGTAAATGAAAGCAAAGACTTTATGACAATTAAAGCAATTATTTCTATAAATAATTACTTTAAATCTATTAATAGGAGCTACAATCTTCCTCATATTGTGGCAACTATTACAAAAGAACAAAATATGGAAACAGTAAACATTATTTCAAATGGAAACGCAGAAGTAGTGTTGGTTGAAGATACAGTGTCAAGAATTGTGGCTCAATCATGCAGACAACCAGGGCTATCTTACGTTTTAATGGAACTTTTTGACTATGACGGAGACGAGCTTTACTTTGAGAACTTCCCTGAACTTGAGGGCAAAACCTTTGGCGCAGTACTAAACTGCTTTGAAAAAGCTGTAGTTTTTGGTGTTAGAAGAGATGGCGAGGTTTTCTTAAACCCAGATAAGGATATGAAAATTCAATTGCAAGACGACCTTATTTTATTGGTTGAAGATGATGGTGTTGCAAAACCAGTTGAGCATAAAACTAGAGAAATAAGTAAGTTTAAGTCTATAGTACACGAGTATGAACAGGCAGAAAATGTGCTGATTATCGGTGTAAATGACATGCTAGAATATGTTATTTTAGAGCTTGACGAGTATTTTGTTAAAGGTTCACAGGTTTTTGTGGCACATGATAAATTTGACAAAAATTATGATGAACTCAAATCAAAACTTAAAAATATTGAGCTTTCATTGATTGTTAGCGACACAAACAACAGAAAAAACCTTGAAAAATTAACGGCAGATTTTATTAATCACGTATTAATTTTAAGCGATAACGAAAAAAATAGTGAAGAATCAGACTCAATTACTCTTTTCAAACTTATTCATTTAAGAGACATTGCTTTAAAATTTGGTAAAAGTTATAGCATAACTAGCGAAATGCAAGACGTTTCAAACCAAAGGCTTGCAGAAGTAGCGCAGGTTAATGACTTAGTTGTTGGCTCGAATATAATTAACTTGATTTTGGCTCAAATAGCTGAGAATAGAGATTTATCGGCAGTTTTTCAAGAGTTATTACAGGCAGAGGGTTCAGAAATTTATATTAGAAAAGCGCATCAATATGTGACGTTAGGTGTTGAAATGGATTTCTATGATGTTACAGACGTGCTAAAAGAAAAAAACCAAATTGCTATTGGTTACAAAAAGCAAAATGGTAATAGTTTTGATATTATAGTTAATCCTAACAAGTCAGATAAAATTATATTTTTTGAGACAGACGAGATAATAGCACTTTCATTAGAATAATAATTTAATGTAGGGGCGACCTGTGGTCGTCCAAGGGTTTAGCAATAATTGCTAGTTTTATGATGAGCACAGGTCGCCCCAACAATATTTTGATTTAAAAAGCCTTTAATCAAAAAAATCCGCAAGGATTTTCACATCAACTTTTCACTCTTCACTATTACCTCTTCACTAAAATTTAAGGCTGTAGCAGTTTCTTGCTACAGCCTTTTTATTACATTATAAATAATTGTAAAAAGTTAAATAGATATCCAACTAAAATAATTCCAACAGCGCAAATAGCAATGAATGCAACAAGTAATTTTGGTTTAACAGCTTTTTTAAGCATGATTAGTGATGGCAAGCTAAGAGTTGTAACAGACATCATAAATGCTAAGATTGTGCCAAGTTGTGCACCTTTAGCAAGTAGAGCCTCTGCAATTGGGATAGTTCCAAAAATGTCTGCATAGATTGGAATACCTACTATAGTAGCTAGGATAACACCAAATGGATTATCTCCGCCAAGCACAGTTTCAATTACATCACTAGGTATCCAGTTGTGTATTGCCGCGCCTATTCCAACGCCTACTAAAATATAAGGGAACACCTTTTTAAACGTTGAACTCATTTGCTCTCTTGAGTACATTAGACGCTCTTTTACTGTAAGAGTTGGTGACTCAATATCTACAGTTCCAGCCGAAAGAACAAAGTCTTCAACGTATTTTTTCATGCCCATTTTGTCAAGCAATGTTCCGCCGACAACAGCCACAATTAGACCTACTATAACATATATTACAGCTACTTCCCAACCAAATATACTCATCAGCAATACAAGGCTTCCTAAGTCAACCATAGGTGATGAGATTAAAAAGCTAAATGTAACACCAATTGGTAAACCAGCACTTGTAAATCCCATAAATAGCGGAATAGATGAGCAAGAACAGAAAGGTGTAACAGTTCCTAGAAGAGCCGAAATGACATTTGCCCAAATTCCTTTAAATCTGCTTAATATCTTTTTGCTTCGCTCAGGTGGAAAAAAACTTTGAATGTATGAAATACCGAATATTAAAGTACAAAGCAGTACAGTGATTTTGATTACATCATATATAAAGAAATGTATGCTACCACCAATTTGTGAGCTAATGTCTAAGCCGAAACTTGTAAGCAAAGCACCTACTCCATCGTTTAGCCACTGCATGCCTAAGATTTGGTTTTGTAGGAATTCCCAAATTCCTGATAAAATTTCCATGTGAGCACCTCTTAAATCAATTTTTTTTGATACGAAATTTATTTTTTTAACCACCCGAAGATGGTTAAATCAATTTTTTTTGTTATGATGATATTATACACCTAAATTTTCTATTTGTCAAGTGTCATATCTAACTTTTTTGATATAAATTATTTTTATTAAATGATAGAGGCATTAGCTCTGCAAGAGTCATAATTTTGTATTCTGTCTCACTCTTAGCCATTATTACTTTTAAATCGTCACTGCAAAACTCAATAAGAGCCTGCCTACAAGTGCCACAAGGCGAAATAATTTCTATTTCTCCATCTTTTCCACCAACTACAGCAATTGCAGTAAAGTCTAGGTTTGACTCGCTCACAGCCTTAAAAAGAGCAACTCTTTCAGCACAAACAGTTACAGAGTATGATGAGTTTTCTATATTACAGCCAGTGTAAACTTCACCACTCTTTGTAAGCAGTGCGACACCTACTTTAAAGTTAGAATAGGGGGTATAGGCGTTTTCTCTTGCCTTAAATGCCGTGGATATTAATTCGTTAATATTCATAATCAATCTTTCTTTCCAAATGCAAACAATTTAACTAAAACAAATGTGATAGGAATTCCTACAACGGCTGCCACTGCAAAAGATATAAGCTCGTGTACGCTAAGTACATTGTATAGTAAGAAAACCACTGCATTTTGTATTATGAAATTCGGTATGTACGAAATCATAAACTTTATCATCTTAGTCAGATTAAGCTTTTCTTTAAAGTTGAAGATAGTGTTTAGTAGATACGCTATAAACAAGCTTGTTAAATATCCACAAACAAACGACACATTTACATCAGGAATTATCAAGGAATATAGATAAGATATTACTGTTCCATTAAATGTATTGATACAACCAATTATTAAGAATATTATAAATTCTCGGTTCATGAAAGTCTCTTTAATTTTTTTCATTCTGTTCACCATTTTCTTTAGTCTTCTCCTTAATTATACTCTTAACTTTGGTTTATGTCAATTATTATAGGCTGAATTTTGAAAGAAAATAGATGAAAACTTTAGAAAAACTCATACTCTCTACATCTTCTGTTGTGATTATATCAAGCTCTTTTAAGACTTCTGTTCCATTTAGAATTTTTACAGAACCTACTATTTGTCCAGAGCTAATAGGTGCCGTCAGTTCCTCGTTTATATAGGTTTCATATCCGATGTCGCCCGCTTGTGAAGTTTCTGTAAGAACTGAAATATCACCAGTTATCTCAATGTTTACATAGTCTTGCATACCTTGTGTTACCTGTGCCACAGGTGGAATACTGATTAATGGTTCGGTGATTTTGTATTTTGCAAAACCATAATTTAAAAGTGTCTCGGCATCTTCAAACCTAATATCAGAGCTAGGCGCACCCAAAACCACTGCGATAAGTGTCATAGAGTCTCTTGTGGCGGTTGCGGTAACACAACTACCTGCCTGTGAGGTAGTTCCAGTTTTAAGCCCTGTAATGCCGTTAAATGTTCTTATAAGTTTATTTGTGTTTACAAGTTGAGTTTGCCCGTTTCTGATATAATCAATCCATGTAAGTGTGTATTCTTGAATTTCTTCATATTCAATTAAAGCACTGCTCATAAGTGCAACGTCATAGGCAGAACTTACATGCCCCTCTTCGTCTAGTCCGTTACAGTTTTTAAATACTGTGTTATTCATCCCTAGTTCACTGGCTTTTTCGTTCATCATGTTTACAAATGATTCTTCACTGCCTGCAATGGCTTCTGCTAAAACTACTGCTGCATCGTTTGCACTCATTACTACAACCGATTTTATTAAGTCGTCTACAGTCATAGTCTCTCCTGACTCAAGCCAAATGTCAGAGCCACCCATAGATGCTGCATGTGCGCTTGCTGTGAGTGTGTCGTCGAGTTTAAGTATTCCGTCTTCTATTGCCTCCATTGTAAGCAATAATGTCATAACCTTTGTTATAGAGGCTGTTGCCCTTACTTCATTGCTGTTTTTTTCGTATAATATTTTTTTAGTAGAGCTTTCCATTAATACAACACTTGGTGAAGTAATAACGAGTTCTTCCTGTGCGTTTATGTTTTGAGAAGGAATTGAAACTAAAATAATAAAACACAATAAAATAAAAGATGCTAATTTTTTAAACATAATATGACCTTATCATTTTTACCGCACAAGATGCAATAAAAATTTAGGGTGTGACCCTATCCTTTCTTAATTATTTTTGACAAATTTATCACCTCAAATAATTTTATGTGTTTTATAAGAAAATTAGTACATGTCTGTATAAAAATTTTTTCTAAGACTAGACTTAAGTAAAGAGAAAGGTTAGGAAAAATATATGAGACTACTAAATAAAGTTTTAATTGCTGGATTTATAATAAGCACACTGTTTTCTATGCTAGGATTTGGTGCAAACAGTGAAAGATTAAGTGAAGAAATAATTAGACTTCATGTAAAGGCTAATTCAAATTCTGATGAAGATCAAGAGATAAAATTAATAGTTAAAGATGCTATAAATGTCTATGTAGGTTCTATTTTATCTGACGATTTAAGCCTTGAAGAAAGCCAAATGAAAATCAAAGAGAACATAACAGAAATTGAGAACATAGCCAACAACACACTTAAAAGTTTAGGTTCTTCTGACATAGCAAAGGCTGAGTTTGGAGTAAGTTACTTTCCAACAAGATATTACGAGAGTTTTACTCTGCCAGCTGGTGATTATTTGGCGTTGACTGTCAATATAGGCGAGGCAGAGGGAGAAAATTGGTGGTGCGTGTTGTACCCTAGTCTATGCACTTCAAGTTCAGTCGATGGAAAACTTGGCGAAACAGAAGAGGCAATAATAACCGAAACGCCTGAAATATCTTTTAAAATTTATGAACTCTATCTTGATTTACTGAATTTTTTTGAAGGTTTTGGCGATAAAGTGTTTGAAGAAGATGAGAATATATGATACAATTATGTTAGACTAAGGACTAAGGACTAATGGTGAAGGACTATTTGGACTAATACTTTGTTAAAACTAAAACTTTATAACTGATTGTAGGGGAGGGTCTGCAAGACTTAGAACTTAGTGAAGAGTGAAAAATGAAAAATTAATGTGAAAATCCTTGCGGATTTTATGATTAAAGACTTTTTAAATGAAAATTTTGTGTTGATAAAGATAAATTTATTAATATATTGTAGGGGCGGATATTATCCGCCTATGAAACTTAGGCAAAATTACAGGCTTTTAGGCGGATAATATCCGCCCCTACATATAACATTAAAGATGATAGTCTTTCACTCTTCACCCTTAGCCTTTAGTCTAAATGGAGGAAATATGTTAAATATTATATTAGGAAGATCAGGATTTGGAAAAACCGAATATATTAGAGATAAAGCCATAGAGCTTGCACTTAAAAACGAAAAAGTTCTGCTGATTGTGCCAGATCAAGTAAGCTTTGATACCGAAAAATACATGCTTTTCAAGACAGATGAACATACATCTTCAAAGATAGATGTTTTCCATTTTGGAAGAATTTGTGAAGAGGTTTTCAGGCTGTACGGTGGTGTCACCGAAACTAAAATTGACGACAGCAGTAAAAGCCTTATCATGTCATTTGCAGTTGCCCAGTGTAAAGATCAACTGCAATTGTTTGAGAAAACAGGCGACACCGAGCTTAGTAAGTTGATGATTTCTGCAATGTCAGAACTTAAAAGCAACGGTATAAACTCTAAAGATTTATTTGATATGAGAAATGAGTTTGACGGAGTTTTAGCTACTAAATTATATGAAATTGCTTTAATGTATGAAAGCTTTGAGGCTATTTGTGAGAATTCTTATGTTGAACCAGATGATATGATGGCAAGAGCCGGAAAAACTATCTCTGGTACAGATTATTTTAAAGATAAAATTGTTTTAATAGATGGCTTTGAGGGCTTTGACAACGGAAAGTTAAGCATTTTGCGTTCAGCCTTTGAAAAAGCTAAAGAGATACATATAAGTTTTTGCAGTGATGACATATACAGCGAAGATGATGGACTTTTTGAGCCAATAAATGATACAGCCTTAAAAATTCTTGCATTAGCTAGGGAAACAGGCAGAAAAATTATCCCGTTTACTAGACTTAAAGAAAATTTAAGGACTAAATCGATGGGTTTAAAAACACTTGAGGAGAGACTTTTTAGAAATATTGAAGCCGAAAAAATTAAGACAGACGACATAAAAATTTTTGAAGCTAAAGATATTTATGAGGAAACGGACTTTATTTGTGCAACTATTAAACGTTTAGTTTGCGAGGGTTATTCCTTTGACGATTTCACGGTAATTACAAGAAACGACAAGAAGTACACTGCTGTAATTGAAAATAGTTTTGATAAATATGAAATTCCTGTGTTTATATCTAAAGGAATAGTAGCCGACAGCACACCTCTCGTAAGGTTAATTTTATCTGCTTTTGCTGTGTGCGAATATGGTTTTAGGAGTGAAACTCTTCTTAGCATGGCTAAGACTGGTTTGTGTGGACTTAATTCTAAAGAAATTTCTGAACTAGAGAATTATGTGTATCTCTGGAAAATTGATGGGGTAAAGTGGAAAAATAAATTCGAGCGTTCCCCTTTTGGTTTTGATACAAGAGAATTTGAAGAAGAGTTAAGTGTTATAGAAGATTATAGGCAAAGATTAATCTCGCCAATAATTAAATTTATTGTAAACTGCAAACAAGAGAACGGTATAGGAATATCGACCGCAATATATGATTTAATTGAGAATTACTCTGTTGAAACTAAGATTATAGAAAATTTTGATAGATTAAATGAAATTTCAGCAGTTCAAGAAGCAAGCGAACAAATAAGAGTTTGGAATTCGTTTATGGAGATTTTAGACAAGTTTGCAAAAATTATAGGCGAACAAAAAATTTCAGTCTCAAAATACTCTGCACTCTTAAAAGATATTTTATCAAAAGAAGAGTTGCTTGACATTCCACTTAACATAGACACCGTTATATATGGAACGGCAAGCAATTTAAAGCACAGTTCTAAAATTGTGTTTTTGCTGGGCTGTGTAAGGGATGAATTTCCGCTACTTCCTAGTCAAAATGCTGTATTCAGCCTAAAAGAGCGTGAACTTTTAGAGGAGCAATCGTTTCATCTTCAAACTAATTATACATATGAAATACTGCTTGAAAGGTTTTATGCTTATACATCTGCCTGTAGTGCAAGCGAAAAACTATATATTACTTATCACAAAAATTTTATGGGGACAGAAATACTTAAGTCTGAACTTGTTTCATCGGTTCTTGAAAATTTTGATATAGATATAATTAGAGATTTATCGAGAGATTATTTCGCTGTGTCTTATAAGGCGTTATTCTCTGAATGTTCTAGGAGTTTATCGACGAATGAAACTGTTTCAAGCACATTGTTAAGCATAGCTAGCGAGAATGAAGAGCTTATACCAAAAATTAATTCACTCAAAAGAATTATAGATAAAAAAGACTTTAGCCTAGAAAAAAATGTTGCTAGAGAAGTTCAAGCTAACTTAAGGTATAGTCCATCGCAGATAGAAACATATCACAGATGTAAGTTTCAATATTTTTGCAAGTTTAATCTGTCTGCAAAACAAAGAAGACAGGCAGAAGTCGACAGCATAGAATATGGAATACTTATACACTTCATTTTTGAGAATGTATTAAAAGACGGTTCATTCAGAGACAAAAGCAATCAAGAGATTATAGATTGGATAGATAGGCTTTTAGAAGAATACAGCCGTGAAAAGATGGGTGGAAAGGAAGTTTTATCCGAGTTTGACCTATACAGATTTAAACGAATGAAAAACACTGCTGTGTTTATAGTCTTTAGAATGATAGAAGAATTAAGGCAAAGTAAGTTTGACCCTAAATTTTTTGAGTTAAGGCTTAAAGAGGGAACTAAATTTCCGCCTGTGAAAATTGAAACCGAAAATGGAATGGTAGAGGTTACTGGTGTGGCAGATAGGGTAGATGTCTATGAAAAAGATGGAGAAAAATACGCTAGAATTATAGACTACAAGACAGGTAGCAAGGAATTGAAATTATCTGATATTGTTAATGGCTTGAATTTGCAAATGCCTATTTATCTTTACGCATTGCAAGAAAGCGGATATATTCCTAGTGCAGCGCTTTATATGATGTCTAAAAGCCCTGTTGTAACTGCCGATAGCTCACTTGATGAAGCTAAAATTACTGCTAAACAGTATGAAAAGACACAAATGAAAGGTCTTGTAATGGATGATATATCTATTATAAAGGCTATGGAAGAAAATATAGAGGGTAAATATTTACCTGTTAAGCTATATAAAAACGGAAACTATACAAGCCGTGAAAATATTTTAAACTCACAGGAGTTTGAAAGTCTTTTTGAGTACACAAAAAAGCTGATTGTTAAAATGAGTGAAGAGTTAATAAACGGAAACATTTGTGCAAAACCACAACTTAACAATGTAATGCCGTGTGAATGGTGTGACTACAAGGCTGTGTGTGGAACTGAAAACATGGAAGAAATAAACTCAAAACTTAAGAAAGACGATGCAATGAAAATTATGAGAGAGGAGGAAACATATGAGAAAGTGGACTAAAGCACAAACCGATGCGATTAATTCAAGAGAGGGAACGGTAATTGTTTCTGCGGCGGCGGGAAGCGGAAAAACCTCGGTTTTAGTTGAAAGACTTATTCAAAGGATATGCGACACCGAAAAAGGTTCAGCCGAAAAATTACTGGTTGTTACCTTCACAAATGCAGCCGCAAAAGAGATGAAAGAGCGTGTTGAGATGGCAATTGCCGATAAAATCAAGGCTGAACCATCTAACAAACACTTAAAAAAACAACAAATGCTAGTTTCATCTATGAATGTAAGTACGGTACACAGTTTTTGCTCTAGGCTTTGCCGTGAATATTTTTATATGCTCGACATTGCTCCAGACTATAATATAATACCAGAAAAACAAAGAACCGAGATGCTAACGGATGCCTTTAATGAGCTTATGGGCAGACATTTAAGTGAAAATGACACACTTTTAGCGGATTTATTTAGTTCAGATAAGGATGACACAAGGCTATTTGAAACGCTTGTTTCATTTTACGAGTTCTCTAACACTCATTTGTATCCCCAAAAGTGGATGACAAATTTGCTTAATAATTATGATGATAGTATAAATATCGAGGAAACAATTTGGGGCAGACAGATTGTAAACCTTAGCCGAGAGATTATGAAATTCTGCATAAAACTTTGTGAAGATAATCTTCAAAGTATGCAGGAAGACGAAGAGATTTTCACGAAATATCAACCTATGGTAGTTTCTGATAAGCTTGCTATTGAGAGTGCGTTAGATAGCCTTAATACAGAAGTTTGGGAACAAGCTAGAGAGAAAATATTATCTATAAAGTTTATTACACTAGCAACTGTGAAAGGTCGCAAGGGTGATGCTCTTCTCGAAAAATCAAAGGCTATAAGAGATAATGTAAAGGCGCAAATTGGTAAAGTTAAAGATATGTTTGAAGATGACACAGAATTTTGCCAAAAAACTTTGAGAGAAACTAAAAAAATTGCAAATAAGCTGTCACAGATGACTTTAGAATTTGGTGAAATATTTTGGAAACTCAAAAAAGAGAAAAAGTTTTTAGATTATTCAGACCTAGAGCATATGACAATTAAACTATTGCTTAGCGAGAAAGACGGAATTATCGTTCCCAGCGAGATAGCTAGAAATCTATCCGAACGTTTCGACGAGGTAATGATAGACGAATATCAAGACACCAACGAGGTTCAAGACGAAATTTTTAGGGCGTTATCTAAAGACGATGGCAACAAATTCATGGTTGGCGACTTAAAGCAGTGTATTTATAGCTTTAGACAGGCTAAACCTGATATTTTTATTAACTATAAAGAGAGTTTTGAAAGATTTAACAGTGAAAATCCGATCTACCCGGCTACAATTGTGCTTGATCAAAATTTTAGATCAAGAGACAATGTAATAAACACTGTAAACTTTATTTTTGAGACGCTAATGTCTAAAAAGTCTGGCGGAGTAGATTATATAGGCGATGAAGCTTTACGATTAGGAGCTAGCTATGAAGATGGCGGAAATTATGACACAAGGCTTGATTTTCTTGAAAAAAAACCAGAGTTAGCAACCGAAATTACAGAAGCTAGACACATTGCAAACATGATTAAAGAGATTATTGCATCAGGATTGCTAGTTGGCTCTGAACGTCGCAAGGTGAATTTCGGAGATTTTGCAATCTTACTAAGAAGTGCAAATTCTGTTTCACCTACATATGAAAAAGAGCTTGAAGCATTAGGAGTTCCAGCTAAAGCACAGATGGCAAGACCATTTTTTGAAGCGAGTGAAATTCTGCAATTTATCTCACTTTTACAGGTGATCGATAATCCTAATCAAGATGTTCCCCTGCTTAGCGTGTTATTAGGTCCAATATATGGGTATGAAGCCTCTGAGTTGGCTGTTTTAAGAAAAGAAGACAAGCAAAATAGCCTATATGTGAGCATTACTCAGGATGAAAGCGGAAAATTTGAGACTTTCTTAAATGATATGGAAAGGTTTAGGCTTTTATCAAGCCATATGCCGTCACATGTTTTTATAGACAACATCTTTCAGCAAACTTCATATCTTGAAATAGTTTCCGCAATGCAGGGTGGTGAGGCTAGAGTTTCAAACCTTAGACTGCTTAGAAACTATGCTAGCGATTATGAAAATTCAGGATACAAGGGTCTTAGCAGTTTTGTGAGATTTATGGATAGATTGATGAAAACTAAGTCAAACCTTGAGGGAGCAAGCCTTAATGCAGACAACGCAAATGTAGTTAAAATTATGAGCATCCATAAGTCTAAAGGTCTTGAGTTTCCTGTTTGTATTGTTGCCGGTTGTGGAAGAAAGAAAAAAAACGAGACTAATGATTTAGTAATTAGTTCTGAACTTGGCATAGCTTGCAGAATAAAGGATGAATTTGTGAAGTACAACAACTTTATAAGGGAGTCAATTATTCGTGATAACAGAATGAAAGACATGAGCGAAGAGCTTAGAATCTTATATGTTGCAGCTACAAGGGCAAGAGAGAAACTTATATTTGTTTCTACATTAGATAACTGTGAAAAGACGGCAACTAATGTTTCAAGCTTATTAGATAATTCTAAGACGGTTAGCTCTCACGGAGTTAAAAATGTGACTACTGTTGCTGAATGGTTACTTATGTGTTCTCTTAAACACCCTAACGGAAATATTTTACGAAGTAGCATAGGTATAGCAGACGATATAGTAAATTTTGATAATTTCTCAAAATGGGACATTAATATTGTAAGGAGTGAAAGTGAAAATTTAAAAGAAACTGAAATTGAAGATATTATAAAGGCTGAACCTGACCTTAATTTATACAGCGAACTAAAGGAGAAACTAGACTTTTTTTATGAGCGAAAAAGCATACCTGTTAAGGTTACGGCTTCTGCTGTTGTAAAAAGGAAGTCAGAAAAAAGTATAAGCCTCAACAGACCAGCTTTCTTAAGTTTTAAAGGTTTAACTCCAGCCGAAAGAGGAATTGCGGTTCACAGTTTTATTCAGTTTTGTAATTTAGAAAAGGCTATGAAATCGGTATCGGCTGAAAGAGACAGGCTTGTAAAAGAGGGATTTATAACTAATGAACAGGGGCAAGCATTGAATTTTAAAAGAATAACTAATTTTTTGTATAGCGATATTGGAAAAAGCTTAATCAACGCAGAACAAAAATGGCGAGAACTTAGGTTTTCTGCTAAAATACCTGCAAGCTATATTGATGATGAATACCAAAGTGATACAAAGGTAATACTTCAAGGAGCGGTGGATTGTGCTTTTATCGAAAACGACAGATTGTATATAATCGACTTTAAAACCGATAGGGTAGAGGATGAACAAGATTTAGTAAAAGAGTATGCAGTTCAATTAAATTTGTATGCGAAAGCCTTGCAAGAAGTAAAAAAAACTGAAATAGGTGGATGTTTCCTATACTCGTTCTATCTAAACAGGGCTATAAGGGTAGACGACAGATGTACCTCAAACCTTAGAACTTAGTGAAGAGTGAAAAAAGAATAGTGAAAAGTTAATGTGAAAATCCTTGCGGATTTTTTGATTAAAGACTTTTTAAATAAAAATTTTGTATTGATAAAGATAAATTTGTTAATATATTGTAGGGGACGGCGTCCTCGACGTCCCGTTTTGATTGTATTTTTTATATTTCGGGATGTCGAGGACGCCATCCCCTACATTAATTTGTGCGTTTTAACGAATTAATTTTAAATTCAAAATCCTAATCAACACGTCTGCTCAGACCCTCCCCTACAAATAAGCATTAAGATTGATTATATTCTTTACGTGGTTTATATGTATGGATAATTTAAAATAATGTTATGATACAATTGATAGGTGACAAATAAAAAAGAAAATAGGCTCCA
>CAYJER010000034.1:0-22634 GCA_964369225.1 uncultured Eubacteriales bacterium | reverse complement strand
AATAGATTATACTCTGTTCAACTTTTTGTGTCTACTGTTATATACTAACACCATCGGAACTTGCACTTCCTTGATATTCACCTACAATACCCCAGTCAATATTAATTTCTGGATCATTCCAAGCTAGTCCACTCTCATCTCCTGGGTGATAAAAGTCTGTGCATTTGTAGCAGAATGTTGCTGTTTCACTTAAAACTTAAAATCAATGAGCAAAACCCTCTGGAATATAAAATTGCTTCTTATTTTCTGCTGTAAGCTCTACACCAAACCATTTTCCATATGTTTCACTGTTTGCTCTTAAGTCAACCGCTACATCAAAAACTGAACCCTCAATCACTCTTACTAGTTTACCTTTGAATATTTGGAAAACGTTGTTTTTCTTATCAACTCTCGTCCTAGAAAATGTTTAGGCTATCTTTCTCCTATTGAATTCTTATCTAAAAGATTAAAAATTTAATTTTTTTGTTGCACTTGCATTGACAATCTAGCGTGGTGCATATAGAAAGTAAATTTTTTCAAAAATATTTTTAAGTTTACGCCTTGCAAGGTCTAAAGCTCTTGAAACCGATGAGTGGCAAACACCCTCACGTCATGCGATTTCTCTTGCTGATACATTTTTGAAATAATACAGTATAAATCTTCGCCTTTGTATCTCCGTGAGTTCTTTACCCTCTAAAAATTCATAAGCGAATCGCAAAGCAACTTGTCCATCTTGTTTATGTATCAGTTCCTCGTCTATCGCCCCCGTCTGAACCATATCGGTTTCTTTCATATACTCAATGGATAGCTTTTTCTTGCCGTGTCTGCTGTTTGCCTTATCTTCCTCGTAAAACATTTCATCAGACATTGCTTTGAGTGCCATAAAATCGTCCTCGGTCTTATCGGGGTTTGTTTTTAGATAATCTTCTAAAGTCACCTCGTGGATACCGTCCGCAAACTTGTAAACGATGTTTTCGCTGAATTTGTTGAGAGCATAAATGCTCTCGTTATATTTTCCCATTATTAGTAATCTCCTTAATTTTTGAATTTGGTTGAAATCAAAAATTAAGGGTCACGGATACTTACCTATGTAGCACTGCCATTTATCGTATAGGGCTTGTCCGAACACAAAGCCATAATTGCTTCCAATTTGTGACAAATATACTTCTCTTATCCTAAAAATCGACATAAAAAGGCTCGATTGAGTTTTTCTCAACCGAGCCTTTTTATGCTGAAATATTATTTGGTATCGTTTTTTTAAGTATGCACTTTTGACAAATTTTGATAGATTTATATAAGATAGTGCATATTCTGCATTAGTATGATTTTTTTTGCTGGCTGTAACAATTTTTTTTAATGCTGATTTTAGTTAATATGCAATTGAATTTATCAAAATTTGTCATCTCCTTGATTATAAAAATGGCGGCTACCCTGTGCTGAACCGCCATTTCGTACTGCTTCGTAAACTTTGCCGTTTACTGTTTCATTTCCATAAATTTGTGCATCATTGCTGAGATTTCCGCGCGTGTTGCTGTTCCTTTAGGGTCTAAGGTACTTGCCGGTTTTACCGAAAATAACATCTTCTGCAATAGTTCACTGCATAACAGAGATTGCATAGTTGCTAATATTAAACGTATTATCGAAAGGCAAGGTATTTGTGTTCACGCCTGTTGTCATGTACCATCACCTGTTCAAGAGTATATAATTTCTGGAATTATTGTAATCGCAATGATTATAGGCAAGTGTTTTATGCTTAAAATAGGTGTTTTTTAAGTTCAGAAGAACCATTTTGGCTTTTGTATAAGGTGACCAAGTTGACTATATTTTTTATCCATTAGTTGTTATAATGCAGGAGTTTTTAGTTCGTTCAATATTTCTTAGTAGCATAAAAAGGATTTTTGTATGCAAAAGGACAAATGCAGTTTCTATAATAATTGCTGTTTTATTTGGCAGTGTCCATATGTACGGCGGATTAACATTAATACTTGGTTCAGCGTTTTTAGTTGCATCTACTATCCTTTTTTTAATAAACACAAATCTGTTTTGGTTACTTGTGATAATTCATTTTACCGTAGGATTTGTAGGCGGACTATTGAATTTTGTGTATTAGAATGTGATATAAACATTAAATAAAGCGATTATGAAGAAAATTATAAACACCGAATAACTAACACTCTATTTATTTGACCAAACTGTCCATATATTCGATAAATTCCTCGGTAGTATAGGTAAAATCCACACTAACTTCTGAATTTTCCTTGATTAAAAATTCAGTTAAGCCATAATCGATACCATTGTCCGCCCAATCATAAGTATAACCAAGCCTTGTCCACGGGTAACGATATTCACTGTAATATGAATCAAGAATATTATCGTCAAACCATTCTCTAATATCCATATCCTCACGGTAAGTAGTTTGCATTATATCGGTGGTTGGATCTGTAATATATGCTGGGCGTATTACGTCCTTAACATCTGCCCAAAGAGCCGTCATATGCGTTTTGTCATCTGATGGGTCAAGCCCGATCAGTTGCCTTAATCGCATATTGTAGTCTGTCATTTCGTCCTTGTTTTCTCCATACCATTTTATTATCTCACGATCTGTAAAAGCCCAAACATGACCATACTCAAGCACTACAGTTTCTCCCATCTTATAGCTATCAGGATAGCTATTCCACGTTAAAAGTAGCACCTCTCCCTCTTCGTTAAAGGTTACTAAGTTGTCGCTCTCATCAAGCGTTACAAGAGGAAATATTTCCTCCTCGTCGGCAACCATAGCATCAACTACAGCCTCCTCATAAAGAACCCTTACATCAATAATATCCTCTACCTTACTATCACAACCGCTAAGAATTGCCATAGAAAGGCAGATTAATGTTATAACTAATATTTTTGTTGATTTCTTATACATAATTATTTACCAGCTTCTCTACACGTTTTTGTATTGTTAAAATATTCATACCATTTTCATATTGATAACTTATGCTATCCATACTTTTTTTCACCATCAAAATGCCAAGTCCGCCAATATCACGTTCTTCTGAGGTTAGTGTCGTATCCGCATCTTCTTTTTGCAAAGGATCAAACGGCTTGCCTTTATCTAAAAAATTAATCACAACCTGCTGTGGATTATCTTCAACACTGCATTGTATGGTCACTTTTCCAACGTTAGGACTATAAGCGTAGTGAGCAATATTTACGTAAATTTCCTCCGTTGCTATTAATATTTGCATTGTTAATTTCATTGGAACTTTTACCATTTTAAGCTCTGTTTCAATAAATTCTTGAACCATTGATAGATTTTCTATAGTTGCATTAATAATTAGTTCTTTCATATTTAGACCATCAACTCCTTTTATCGATTCGTAACCGTTACTGTAAAAACTCAATACCAAGCATTGTAACATCATCAAATTGCGGTGCATTACCAACAAATTTATCCATATCACTTTTAACAGTGGCTAAAATATCTTGCACTTTTGCATTTTTATTTTTGTTAAGTGCGTATAACATACGTTGTGTGCCATATAACTCATTGTTAATGTTTGTTGCTTCAGGCACACCGTCGGTATAAACGAAAAATTTGTCGCCTTTGTTTAACTGTAACTCGTATTCATGGTATTTCACATCTTCCATTCCGGCAAGCACAAATCCGTGCTTATCTTTATAAAGTTCAAAATCACCGTTCATCCTTTTAATAACAGGATATTCATGCCCTGCATTAGCTGCAACAAGCTTTCTGGTAGAAATTTCATAAATTCCAAGCCACACTGTAACAAACATTTCAGCCTCATTACCCTCGCAAAGTTGATTATTAACCTTTTCAAGAATTTCTTTAGGACTATCACTGGTTTGAGCATAATTTTTAAGCAAAGTTTTTGAGATAACCATAAACAATGCTGCGGGCACACCTTTTCCTGATACATCTGCCATAACCATTGCCAGGTGATTTTCATCAACTAAGAAAAAATCGTAAAAATCGCCACCAACTTCTTTTGCCGGCGTCATTGATGCGAAAATATCAAACTCGCTTCGTTCAGGGAAGGCCGGGAAAATTGATGGAAGCATAGATGCTTGAATATTTGTTGCAACACTAAGTTCAGCACCAATACGTTCCTTTTCCGCTGTTATATCTGTGATGTCGTTTATGTATTGCTTAATGTCAACTTCCATATTGTGGACACTTTGTGCAAGTATTTCAATTTCATCACCTGTTTTAATCTTAGTGAGTTTTTCTGAAATTTTTCTGCTGTCTTTTGCAAATTTGTTTGCCTCACTTGCAATTAACTGCAACGGACGAACCACACTTTTTCTCAATATAAAGTGGAAAAACAACATAAAGCAAAGCACAAGCACTGCTGTAAGTATCACTGTGTATACAAGGTACGAATTAAGCGTGCTTTGTATTTCTAACATTGGAACGTCAACAATCAATAAAGCAACAGGTTTCCCATTACTATCCTTAACTGCCACAATAGAGGAAACATTATAACCGAAAGATGTTTCTCTTAAAAAATAATCATCAACACGTTCACCTGTTTCATAAATGTGCATTAATAATTGTGGATTATCATTACCAATTGGGTCAACAACACCAAGCTCAAAAATTTCTTTATTTTTTGCCTCATGAATACGAACATCATAAATGTTAGTTAGTGATAAATTCTCAATGTTAGGTATACATATATATATTGCAGAAATACTGCTTTGACTATATAATGTATATAATCCATTTGCCATTTCCTCGTAAGTTTCGTCGGTTTTTCCTGTTTCAAGATACGTTGAAATTTTGTCGCCATCAATATGCGTTTGTGCAATTTGTGCAATGTCATATCCAAAATCGTTATAGATTTTATATGTGGATTGTTGAAAACGATAATAACCGCTAACACAAACAGCGGTACAAATAATAATCGCCAATGACATGCAAAGTCCTAAAATTTTTCTCCCTAAAGCAATTTTTCCACTCACAAATTCCACCTCACAATTTTTTATAATAAATTGCCGCGTCGCAACGGCAACGTCCTTTGCAAACAATGCAGTTATATCCCTCGTCGTCACACCATAACATAGAGCGGTTAGCAATATATTTAAACTCAAATGTTTTCAAGTTTCTTTCGATTGGCACAATGTCGCCAATTACCCAAGCCGAAGCAAATATTGCGCCGTAATTGTTATTTGTTGCCTGTTTTATTAACTCGCCAAGTAGTTTTCTCATAACGCCGCACCCTTCAAATTCAGATTCAAGTGCAGCACTTTTATAGATCACAGAAGGTTTCCCATCAGATATATTCGCAATTTCTAACTCGCTAAGACCCATTGATTTTGCAACATTTTCATCAATATCAGCTAAAAACGAAGCAAATCCCATAAACTTGCCATTTGTGGTTGCAATCTTAAAAAAATTAGGATTTTTTAAAAGCTTATTAAAACTTTCTAATGTCATATATCCTGTTCCATAACGTCTGTTGCACAATTCAACAATTTTTTCAAAATCACTATGCAACACATTTTTGATGGTTATTTCTTCCATTTATTCCTCCACTAAAATATGATAAGCAAATTATTTGCCCCAAAAGTTGTTTTAAAATCGGTAAAACTTGCTGTTTCAAGCACTATTTTAAGCCCCAGCAAATCCTCCATAAGTTCATCATTATCCTTGTTTTCATCGTAATATTCCAGAATGTTAAAAATCTTGCCTGAATTTCTTATTCTAAACATAACTTCTTCCTCGAGCTTTTTTACCCTGATGTCAATAAAATGTTCCTTGCCATTATTAAGCGATTTTTGCATGATAATTTGAAGAACTTCTTCAATCACTAAACTTGTTTGCATAGTTCTTTTAGGGTCAATGTCGTTCTCAATGCAAAAATCCGTTATCTTATTCGCCGCAAACATAATGTCATCTGTTTGATTTTTCACAGAAAATGATATATCTCCATCTTTTTGGTATTTATTATCAAGCAGCAAGTTATCAAGTTTTTTTGACTTTTTACGAATTAGCGTTGTAATGATTATACAAGTAAGAGTTGTTAATAATTCGCATATGCTAAAACTTATCCACACACCCATCTCACCAAAGATTGTCAAAAGCGGAATGATGGACAAAATCATATATAACACTAATCTAAGCGATAAAACGATGTTTGAAAGCCCTGTACGTTTTATCGAGTTAAAATAGCCTGTATATTGAATATTTATATATGCAAATACTAAGCCCATTAGTGCCAAGGGTATGGCTATTTGTGCATCTCGTAGTACAGCCTCATCAGTTATTCCAAACAAAGTCGCAACGACACGTGAAAAAATCGACACTAATATTGTAGCTATTACGGTTGATAGTGTGCCTATTTTCATTGTAGTTTTAAAAATTTTGTGTATTGACTTGCAATCTTTTTCTGAATGAAATACACTAACCAGAGAGAGCAAGGTAGTTGATATGCCAAGCATAAGCGCTGACAAAAGCTCCCACACATTTCTAACAACTGTGAATGTTGGCAAAAGTGTAAAAAAGCCAAATCGTAGCAAAATGCTATTAATCAGTAAGTTTCTAAGCGCCTCAAGTAGATTTGCAAGACCACTGGGAATACCCATTCTAACAATTTCTTTAAAGTTTTTTAGCATCAGCCCACCCTTTACAAGATGTGTTTCTCCACTATTTTTTAAAAGAATAATCAAACCTAATAAAGCAGTTATAGCCATTGATATCGAAGTGGCAAGAGATGCTCCGCCAATGCCCATAGCACAGACAGGACTCAAAAACAACCATGTTAGTGCTACATTTAATGCTGAAAAGATTAAGAATAGCCAAAAGGAAGATTGTGGTCGGCCATCGGTTTTTAGAAAACAAAGCGGAATATAGGATATTATAGTAAATCCTCCACCCACTATATAATATTTAAGATAAGCAGTAACCGCCTCAAGGTGCTCGCTACTTCCATTTAACATAGTAACAAATGGGTTGAGTAGCACTAAACCAAGCACCGTTATAAAAATGGCAAGCGATATAAGCGAAATAAAAGTACAAGAAAAAATCTGTCTGTACTTTTTGTAATCACACTTCCCTATATAATGACTGGCAGCAATTGAGCCACCAATTCCTACAGTTGCACCAACTGTATAGTAAAATAGATAGACAGGACTTACAAGTGACATGGCAGACAAGCCATCTTCACCCAGAAAAATTCCTACAATCATAGTATCTATTAGAGCCCCTGCAAAAAGGGCAAACATTGCAACTACTGAAGGTACTATGTATTTAACCAAAATACCTTTTAAAAACATATCGTTTTGAAAAAAACGTTGTTCTGTCAATACGGCCATTATTCTATTGTTAAAATATCAACAAAACTTGTAACTTCAAAAACTTCCATTATAATTTCATTTACATTTTTAACAGTCATTTCGCCTTGCTTGTTCATCATCTTTTGAGCTGATAAAATAACTCTCAAACCAGCCGAGGACACATATGCCAAATTTGCCATATCAAAAACAAGTGATGTAATACCATCATAGCTTGCCTTTAATTCTCTTTCAAGCTCAGGTGCTGTCGTAGTGTCAAGTCTGCCATCAAGGCTAACTATAAGTTCCTTTTCGTTTCGTACTTTATTAATAGTCATATTAATACTCCAATCTGCCGTTATCGGCACTAAAAATTTTTATATGAATGATTTTACTACTGTTATTTTAACTTTATCATTTGAAACGCCTACTAAAACATCATCGGCAAGCTTAATCAAAGTAGAACGCTCTAGTCCGTCCCATTCTTCGTTGTTTTGGGGTTGATTTTTTGTTTGCATATAAGTTGAAAGTGACCACGGTTGATAACTTGTCATATATGAAGTAGGATATCCAATAAAATAATTGGGCATTGCGGTAGCTGAATTGTTAGCAGAAATTATTGCGTCAACTACTTGCAACACTTTGCCTGTTACACCTTTATAATAAGTGTTTTAGCCATCTGTTGAAACACTCATTAAGTTCTGTTTTGACTTCTTATTAATATAAGCCTGAGCAACAATTGTAAGTTTAAATTCACTGTTGTTCTCTTCTACATAGAACTTACCATCTCTTACCTCAAGAATCGAGGTAGTCATTCCAAAAAGTTCTTCTGATAAAAGACGAAGTTGTAAACACTGCTTTTCATTAAGATTTTTCTTAACAGACAAATCCTCAATAATATCCATGATAATTTTTATTGAGAGAGCATCATCAGTTATTGGGTACTCACTTGTTTTCATAAAAACCTTTCCTTTCTGTCAAATACACAATATAACAAAACTGTATATTAGTAATAAAATTTATTTTATATATTTTTACAATTGAACTCTAAGTTCATCTAGAACTTTTTAATGTTTTATCTTTGTATTAGAATAAGACATACTTAGCATATTTGATATTTCTTTTAGCGAGATATTATTATTGTAATGAAATATTATTATGTCTCTTGAACATTCGTCTATAATGCACCATTTTTTATTTTATCACAGACATCGGCTAATAAGCTTTCGGCATTATTTGTTTGAATATCTAATCCATCAGATAAAATGGAGGAAAAAGATGGAATTCCATATAGTTTTATTAGTTTCTTTAAATATATTTCAGAGATTTTATCTTCTGGTTTAAGGTGGTCGCCAGCGGTATAAATGTATTTAAATGAACTTGCTTTGCATAACCCCACACTTCCAGTTGGACCATATTTGAAGGTAATACCTACACAAGAAATCTTCTCTATATAACAGCTTACAACAGCCGGAAACATAAATTCCCAAAAAGGAGCAGCTAACACAATTTCATCTGCCATAGCAAATTCTATAGCTAAATGATTGTCTGAAATAATTTGCTCGCCTGTTTCACTGTGGAAAGAATTATTTGTAATATATGATAAATTATTGTCAACTAAATTTCTTTCTATTAACTTAAAATCTTCTTTCTTTTTGAGTTCATTTAGATATACATGTGCAATTCTTAGTGTTCGAGAGAACTCTTCTCGGACACATCCATTAATAAATAAAACTGTTTTCATTCCATTTGCTCCTTTAACTAATATAAATCACTCTTCTCATACCGTGTAGTATAAATAATAAATCCTCCGATTATTTGCATAATTACTTTTATTTTCCAAAAGAGTAAATCCAAATTTTTGATATATCTTTACATTTCTAGGATCTCCGGTTTCTATATAGCAACCTTTATATCTCTCTTTACAATCAAATAATACTTTATTGATTAGTTTTGAGGCAAGCTTTTTCCCTTGCATTTCAGGAACAACTCCTAAAATTTGAAGGTATAGATTATTTTCTATCTGATAGTCTTTGTGAACAGAGTTTATTGCACTTGAAAGCTTAAAGAAGCGTTTCATACCAGAAATTTTTGCGATAGAGCACATGTTCATCATATTTTTAACAGCACCAGATTTGATAATCATATTTAAACTGATATTTTGATATTTTTCATCCATATATAAAACGACAGCTTCTATATCAGAAGTCACAGCATAGGCTTGACCATACTTTAGTGCAACTTTAGAAAGCAACGAATAAAATTCACATAAAAATTTTTCCCTTTTTTTGCTATCTTTTATGATAGAAGTATAAAGAACATATTCATTAAACGAATTTGCCAAGGCTTTAGCAGCTTTAGAAATGTCCTCTTTTTGTATTTTGTATAATTTTTCTATCACAACCACCTCGCAAATTATAGTTGACTCTTATCTTATAATATTAAGAGTTTTTGTTGTATGCATCAATTCTATTTTTAACGTTTTCTTGCAAATTTCTATAAAAGAATTGATAATCATATAAATGATATTCGCCCGTTTCAAACAAATCAAGGATAGGAGGATATTCGTCTGAATTTATATCGGTTACTTTCAATGTTCCACGAGTGGCGTCCAAATAAGCTCCTGTTAAATTTGGAATTTCGGTTACTATATTGCCCCCATAATCTGTAAAACAAGCTCCATTATTTTCTATAGCATTAGCAACAGTTCCATCAGTTTTCCAATTCAAAGGGTTAATAGAAAGACTTTTTGTTTCAGCCGGAACTACAAAAGAAGAATCTATGTCTGGTGCTTCAGAACTAAAAGAAATAACACAACCTGTATCGCTTTCCTCTGTTGCCATTTTAATCCAAGGTTTATCTTTAATATCGTCTTCTGTTATACCCCAACCAATTAAATAGGCGGCTACTAAATTTTGTGAATATTTATTATCATCAAATAATTCTTCCATGAGTCTAAGACCTATTTGAGAACCTTGAGAAAAACCTGCTAATACAAATGGGCGTCCTTGGTTTTCGTTTTCAAAATAATATTTAAAAGCAGATGCAATGTCTTGATATGCAATATCTAAGTGATTTTCATAGTTTTCATCTGAATATCCAGACAAGGTCATTTGACGATAATATGGTGCAAAGACATTACATTCCTCGTTATATATGCCAAGTTGCATATTTAATGCACCAACAAAAGCTTCCTTTGTTTCTTCATCATCTAAGCTCATATTAAATTTATCTTCATGACCCATGTCAACTGTTGGGGCTATTATAAATACATCTATATCTTCTTCGATATTTGCCGCTAGATATGCCCAGTTATTGATATCAGAGTATTCTACACCTTCATCTGATACGTTGCATCCTACAAAGCACAGTACGGAAACTACCAGTATAGGAAGTAATCGCCATAAATTTTTCCTATTTTTCATATGTAGGATAATTCCTTTCCGATATTTTGATCTTTTCATCAATTATAGATTTTTTTGTTTCATGCTAACTAATTTTGCAATTGAATTCTAAGTTTATGTAAGGTTTTTTGATGCTTTATCTTTGTATTGGAATAAGACATATTTAGCATATTTGCTATTTCTTTTAGTGAGATATTATTATTATAATGTAATATTATTATATCTCTTGAACATTCGTCCATATTTTCAAGGGCGGTAGCTAAACTTTCTAGCATTTCTTCGTTTAATAAATTGAAATCAATATCTTCTTCTAGTGCAAAACTTGAATTTTCAACTTCTAAAGCATCAAAAGAAACACACTTTGTCTTTGCCACCTTACGAATATAATCGGTAACAGTATTTCTTGTTATTGTATATATCCATGTAGACAACGATGCCTTACTATCATCAAAAGTATTTATTTTTTCATATATTTTCAAAAAAACCTGTGATACTAAATCTTCAACATCTTGTTTATTATACACTTTTCCGACGATATATGATTTA
Source organism: uncultured Eubacteriales bacterium (assembly GCA_964369225.1). Taxonomy (GTDB): domain Bacteria; phylum Bacillota; class Clostridia; order Oscillospirales; family Acutalibacteraceae; genus SIG603. The sequence goes on along the minus strand of CAYJER010000034.1, from coordinate 11,424 downwards.
ACTTTATCATGAAAAGCCTTATAGATATCAGTATTAGTCATTTATTATACCTCGTCTGGCTTTGGTTTTTTATTAAATTGTTCACCGGCAGCACTCACCATCTCAAGGTCATTGTCATCAAGTTCGTGTATACATCTTTCCTCAGTTTCTAAAATTAATTTAGCAAGTTTTTTATTTTTAGAAAATAATTGAAAATCAAATAAACTTTTTATTTGTTGTTCCATAATATCCTCGCTTTGTTTTAATGTATTTTGATAATTTACACTCTTGTTATATCATTATAGTTAAATATTTTTACAGGCACATCACAAATCATACAAAATCCATAAAGTTCACCACTACCAAAATCCTCCCATGGAAATCCCAGTGAAAATACATGATGTCCACAGTTTGTACATAAGTATCCATTTTTAAATCTAACGTACTCACCGTCTTGTAAATTTTCATCATTTTCTCCCACAGGATCTCCACACCCACCACCGGCTACATTGCAGAGTTCTTCATCGGAAAGCTCGCCTGTTTTGTTCCACTCGTTAAATATTTTTGTAGCTTGCTGTTCTGTTAGAGAGAAGTCATTCACTTTTGCAAGGGTTAAAAGTTCATCTACTGTTTTACATTCTTTTGCTTTTTGTAACATTTCGTTAGATAAATTTTTCATTTTGTAATTCTCCTTTAATTTTTATTTTAAATTTGTTTATATATATTTATACGCTAAATTTTTAAAGAGGGCTAATGTATTTTGATAATTTTCGCTCTTGTTATATCATCGTATCTATATATAAGAAATCTCCTCCCACATCTGGTACATACTCCATGTCCATCAGCATTAAATAATAGAAATTACATTGCAAATACATCATTTCTGCAACAATTACATGGAGAGGTCATATCTTTTTATTATATCGCGCATCTCTTCTTCTGTAAGTTCTTCAGAATCCTCACATCCGCCACCAGATACATTTGCAAGTTCAACATCTGCTAGCTCGCCTGTTTTGTTCCACTCGTTAAATGTTTTAGTAGCTTGCTGCTCTGTTAGAGGATAGTCATTCTCTTTTGCAAGATTTAAAAGCTCCTCTACTGTTTTACACTCTTTTGCTTTTTGTAACATTTCGATTGTTAAATTGCTCATTATAATAATCTCCTTTAATTGTTATTTTAAAATTTTTTTATAATTTATACGCCAGTTTTTTAAAGTCGGCTAATGTACTTTTATAATTTACGCTTTTGTTACCTCATCATATCTAAATATTTTATGGTCTTCGTACTGACATTCAGTACAACATCCATAACGTTCACCAGATAATCCAGGGATTACTTCAAACACATCATTTTCGCAGCCACGCATAGCACAAGTGCGTCCATCTACAAATCTAACGTAATCACCTTTTTGTATATTTTCAGTATTTTTTCCTACAGGGTCCCCACACCCACCACCTGCTACATTTTCAAGTTCTTCATCGGCAAGCTCGCCTGTTTTATTCCACTCGTTAAATTTTTCTATGGCTTGCTGTTCTGTTAGAGGGTAGTCATTCTCTTTTGCAAGGTTTAAAAGTTCCGCTACTGTTTTACACTCTTTTGCTTTTTGTAACATTTCGTTTGATAGATTGTTCATTTGGTTCTTCTCCTTTGATTTTTAATATTTTTTGATAATTTACGCCCTTGTTATATCATTATAGTTAAATATTTTAACGTCCACCACACATTTAGTACATTTTCCATAAAGCGCACCATCATCAAGAAATGGAAAGTACATTTTAAATACCTCCCCTCCGCAATGTTCGCATGTGTATCCATTTTTAAATCTAATGTAATCACCTTCTTGTAATTTTTCATCATTTTTTCCAACAGGCGCCCCGCATCCACCACCGGATACATTCTCAAGTTCTTCGTCGGCAAGCTCGCCTGTTTTATTCCACTCGTTAAATTTTTCTATGGCTTGCTGTTCTGTTAGAGGGTAGTCATTCTCTTTTGCAAGGGTTAAAAGCTCCTCTACTGTTTTACACTCTTTTGCTTTTTGTAGCATTTCTTTTGATAAATTTTCCATTTTGTTTTTCTCCTTTAGCTTATAGTTTATTTTTAAATTTGTTTATATAAATTTATACGCTGAATTTTTAAAGAGGGCTAATGTATTTTTATAATTTACGCTCTTGTTACCTCATTATATCTAAATACTTTATTCTCGGCGTACTGACATTTAGTACAGCGTCCATAAAGTTCACCCAAATATCCGGGAACTAATTTAAACACATCATTTCCGCAGTCCTTCAAAGTACAAGTGCGTCCATCTATAAATCTAACGTAATCACCTTTTTGTAATTTTTCAACATTTTTTCCTACAGGGTCCCCACACCCACCACCTGCTACGTTCTCGAGTTCTTCGTCAGCAAGCTCGCCTGTTTTATTCCACTCGTTAAATGTTTTAGTAGCTTGTTCTTCCGTTAGAGGATAATCATTATCTTTTGCAAGGTTTAAAAGCTCCTCTACCGTTTTACATTCCTTTGCTTTTTGTAACATTTCGTTAGATAAATTTTTCATTTTATCGTTCTCCTTTAATTTATTTAAAATTTGTTTATACATATTTAAACGTTGATTTTGTTATATCGTCATAGTTATATATTTTAACTCTGATCCCACATACAGAACATTCGCCCCATGAAGAGTCCATTTTAAATACCATACTTTTGCAACGTTCACATAAGTATCCATTTTTAAATCTAACGAGATCACCTTCTTTTAAATTTTCAGCATTTTCTCCATCAGGCCCCCCACATCCGCCACCGGCTACATTTCCAAGTTCTTCATCGGCAAGCTCACCTGTTTTGTTCCATTCGTTAAATTTTTCTGTGGCTTGTTCTTCTGTTAAAGGAAAGTCATTCTCTTTTGCAAGGTTTAAAAGTTCCTCTACTGTTTTACATTCTTTTGCTTTTTGTAACATTTCGTTAGATAAATTGTTCATTTTGTTATTCTCCTTTAGTATGTAATTAGTATGTAATCCATAAACCAGATGTATTTCGTATACTACTGCCGTCCACCATGTTTGCACATCCATTTGCACATCTTATGAAAATTATTTCACCTTCAATTTTCTCTACAATATAGCGTTCGGATTTACAAGTTTCACAGTATTCTGTTCCTGAAGACGGCTTCCAAAGTCCCACATTTTGTCCAATTTCCACCTCATTATGGTGTAGTCCACAATCACAACCACCACCGGCTACATTCTCAAGTTCTTCGTCAGCAAGCTCGCCTGTTTTGTTCCACTCGTTAAATTTTTCTGTGGCTTGTTCTTCTGTTAAAGGAAAGTCATTCTCTTTTGCAAGGTTTAAAAGTTCCTCTAATGTTTTACATTCCTTTGCTTTTTGTAACATTTCGTTTGATAGATTGTTCATTTGGTTCTTCTCCTTTAGGCTCTACCTATAAATGCTGTATTTACATTGAAAACTCGTGTGCTACTGTTATCATACACATTTGCACATCCAGTAACACATCTTACATGAATATCACTATCTTCTACTTTCTCTACAATATAGCGTTCAGAACCACAAGTTTCACAGTATAATGGTTGGTTATTGCCGACCCCCCTAGCTTCCACAATTTCGCCAATGGAAGGCATATTTACAAAGATTTTACACCCACCGGCTACATTTTCCAGTTCTTCATCGGCAAGCTCGCCTGTTTTGTTCCACTCGTTAAATGTTTTAGTAGCTTGCTCCTCTGTTAGAGGATAGTCATTCTCTTTTGCAAGGTTTAAAAGTTCGGCTACTGTTTTACATTCCTTTGCTTTTTGTAGCATTTCGTTTGTTAAATTTTTCATTATAATATGCTCCCTTAATTTTTAGTGTTTTTATAATTTACGCTCTTGTTATATGATTATAGTTATATATTTTAACCCTGCGCCCACATTTATTACATTGTCCATAAAGTTCACCAAAACATTCCGCTGGAAATTTCATTATAAACACATCATTTCTGTTACAATTCATACTATTTTTACATAAGTATCCATTTTTAAATCTAACTAGATCGCCTTCATGTAAATCTTCAACATTTTCTCCAACAGGCGCAAAACACCCAGCACCACCAGATACATTTTCAAGTTCTTGATCGGCAAGCTCACCAGTTTTGTTCCACTCGTTAAATTTTTCTGCGGCTTGCTGCTCTGTTAGTGGGAAGTCATTCTCTTTTGCAAGGTTTAAAAGTTCCTCTACTGTTTTACACTCTTTTGCTTTTTGTAAAATTTCGTTAGATAAATTTTTCATTTTGTTATTCTCCTTTAGCTTATAGCTTGTTTTTAAATTTGTATATATATGTTTATATGTCGGTTTTTTAATGAGGGCTAATATTTATACAAATTAATTTTAATTACTTTATTTTAAATATCCATCTTTGAACGATTTGTATACACCTCAATAGCCTTTTCTACCTTGTGGTAGTAGTCGTTTTCAAAAAACAAACATTTCGATATATCTCTACCAAATTTATCTCCTGTTAAAGCAAGACCTATAGCTCTACAACCACCTATACAATATTTGAAATATTTACATTCATCACATTTTGAATTGTTTTTTTTAAGTGTTCCTACTGTCGTACAGACTTCATTTAAATATTGTCCACTTTGCAATAATGGTTTTAATCCAGAATGGATTACATTTCCTAGTTTCCAACCATGCCCTATATAATATCCTGACATTTGATGGCATGGATAAACTTCTCCACCAGCAGCAACCGCTATCATTCCTCGGTTTCCTTGACAGACCGGAATAGAATCACGATAAGCTTCTGTACAACTTTTTGCTCTTAAAAAGTAACTTTTACTGCGTGGAAACAATGTTAAAAATTGCCAAATATCTATTATCATATTAGCATCTAACTTTGAATACTCTTTACAAAATTCTAGCATAGTGTCAAAATATTCGACCAAAGTCAAGCAAGAGTCGCCAGCATTTTGAGTCCAACGTGGGGCTTCTGTTGTACGTATAATTCTCATTTCCTCAACGCCTAAGCTGTTAAGAAGTTTAGCAGTAGGAAGCATAGACTCGACGTTTAATCTATGTACATTAGTTTGAGCTTTAACACGAAATCCCATTTCTTTGCATAATTTTATGGCATCAAGAGCAATTTTTTCAGCACCTTTTTTATTTCTTAACCAATCGTGATGACCTACACCATCAAATGAAATTTTTATAAGTGGGTAACTTCCTAGCTCTTTTAATTTAAGCAGAGCTTCTCTATTAATAAAATGTCCATTTGTATTAAGTTCTTCTACAAACATACCATTTTCATAAATAGCAGCTATAATATCAAAGAAGTTTTTGTGCAGCATAGGCTCGCCTCCAGTAATAGTAAAAGCGTTAACACCACACTCTTTTGCCTCAAGTATTAACTTCATAGCATCTTCAAGCGACCACTCTGCCATTAAAGGTGAGTTATCCGCAGCATTGAAACAATGCAAACAATTATAATTACATTTGCCTGTAATCATCCAATTCATTTTTGGAAAATAACGATTATCATAGCTTTTGTGTTTTTGCCACTGCGTAAGAGATTTTTCTTCATTACATGCAGATATAAAACATTTAGCTAAGAAAGATGAAACAAGTTCGTTTTCTTCAATATTTGTATTTCCGTCGCACTTTAAAAGAAATTCAAACTCTTCTTTTTTTAGCCCCTTTGCAATTTGAGAATTTTTAATATAATAAGCGTAAGGGACAAGCCACCAAGAACGAAGTGCGATATGTTCATTTAAAATATAATTCATTTTTCTACTCCTTAATTTTAATATTATCTTTATACTTTGATTTTTACAGTGGGCTAATATTTTTTATTTTATGCCCTTGTTACATCATAGTATCTAGATATAAGAAATCTCCTCCCACATCTGGTACATACCCATGTCCATCAGCATTAAATAATGGAAATTACATTGCAAATACATCATTTCTGCAACAATTACATGATTTCCCAACTTTTTATTATATCGAGCAACTCTTCTTCTGTATGCTCAACATTTTCTCCATCAGAATTATCACATCCGCCACCGGCTACATTTTCAAGTTCTTCATCAGCAAGCTCGCCGGTTTTGTTCCAGCGATTAAATGTTTTAGTGACTTGTTCTTCCGTCAGAGGAACATTCCTCTCTTTTGCAAGGCTTAAAAGCTCATCTACTGTTTTACACTCTTTTGCTTTTTGTAACATTTCGTTTGATAAATTTTTCATTTTATTATTCGCCTTTAATTTTTATTTAAAATTTGTTTATAGATATTTATACGCTGAATTTTTAAAGAGGGCTTATGTTTTTGAAAATTTTTAATAAACTTTTCTTGTATCCTCGATTTGCTGTCTTTTTACGAGATCTGAAAAAAATCCTTTGTTTTCAATAAGTTCCTCATAGTTTCCATCTTCAATAATTTTACCGCCATCAAGCACTATTATTCTATCGCATTGTTTTATAGTTGATAGTCTATGCGCTATAACTATACGTGTGCATTTCAATGAATTAAGCGAATCGGACACTTTCTTCTGAGTTATATTGTCGAGTGCTGAGGTAGCCTCGTCAAACAATAATATTTTAGGCTTTGGTGCTACTGCTCGTGCTATCATAAGTCTTTGTCTTTGCCCACCTGATACTCCTCCGGAGCCTTCAGATATTATCGTATGCATCCCCATTGGCATACGCCTTATATCTTCATCTATACCCGAAATCTCTGCAGCCTCCCAAGCATCATTTACAGTAAGCCACGGTGCTGATATTATGATGTTTGAATATATATCTCCCATAAACAGCTTACCACTTTGCATAACTGTACCTATTCTTCGACGAAGTGATTTTAAATCTAAATTTTTTAAATCTTTACCGTCATAATAAATAGAACCTTTTTGAGGAGTTTCAAATCCTAATAGCAATCTTACTAAAGTAGATTTACCGCACCCTGTTTTTCCAACAATTGCAATATATTGCCCTGATTTTATTTTTAGAGATAAATCATTTACCACAAGTGGCATATTTTCAGAATATCTAAAACTAACATTGTTTAGCTCTATATTGCCACTAACACTTGAAACCATTGTTTTTCCTTCTGAAATTTCAGGAACTGTTTCAAATATTGGTTTTACCATCTCTAAAATAGGCTTAATTCTGGAAGTTGTAAGTGTCATGTTTGTAAGTGTTATAAATGCACCTGATATCATGCCATACGCAGAATTAAATGCGTAGTAATCAGATACAGATACACTACTTTCTATCGCCGTTATGTACAAAACTATATTACCGATAATTGTAATTGCCATAGATGTAACAGAGCTTATTTTTAAAAATATCGGTGGATTGTATGCAATCCTTGTACTTTGAGATAATAAATTTGCCCAACGAGCAAAAGCTCTTTTTTCTGCACCTGATAGCTTTATTTTTTGTATACCTGATATAAGTGCATATGTCATACCATTTTCTTTTGCTGATAATTCCATTTGTTTTTTTGATACTTTCATTTGTATAAGAGTAACTAAAACTGTATGTAGTAAAGTTAAAAATGTTATCATTAACGATGGAACTACAAGCGCCGGCGCAAATAAAAATATTTGACCAAGATATGCAAAAGAGAATATTACACTAAGACTGCTTGAAAGTATCGTGCTTACTAACATATTACTAAGAGAGCTTACTTGCGCTATTCTGCTTGATACTTCACCCGAACTGTATTTTTTGAAAAATTCTGCCGGCAAAGACAGTACCCTCATCATTGTAGCTGCTTGTATATTTATGTTAAGTTTTGTGTTAATTCTTGTATTAATTAAAGTTTTTGCAGAGTTAAACAATGTCATACCAATCGTTACACATATTAAAAATATTCCTGTTGAATATAACAAACTATAACTTCCACTATCTACAACTTCGCCAAAAATCAACTTGTTTATTATAGGTATTAAAAGCCCTACACCTGTAACTACTCCTGTCATAATAATTGTAGGAATTATATCTTGTAATGATACTATCCCAAAAATGTATTTAAGTAATGATAAAATATTCATTTCCTTTAAGGGGAATGGTTTATAAAATAAAATTGCCTCTGCTTCAAATAAATCTTCATTTTTTGAAGTTATCTTGATACTTTTATTACTTACAGGGTCTATATAACTATATCCTATCGTTCCGGTAGGTATGAATGCAACTATAATGCCGTCGCTTTTCCTTGTACCAATTAAAGGGCCAAACGCATCATTATACCATTTCTCTGTCAAGTTTACCGTTCTTCTCATAATTCCATGTGGACGTAACAGATATTCCATTTGTTCGTTCATATCTTTAATATTATCCGGTACTTCTTTACTTTTTATATTGTAAAACTTAAGTATTACACCTATTGCATTTTTAGTTATAATTCTATCATCATTTAAAGATGTATATACTTTAGTCCCTAAAATAGAACCTGCTATATTTATAAACGATTCATTAAACACTTCGTCATCATTTATTTTTCGTTGTTTTACTTGTTCGTCAAACCAACTCATATACTTTACTCCTTATTCGCTTGCAATTAGTTTTGTATACATTCCACCTTTAGCAAGAAGTTCATCGTGAGTACCTCTCTCAACCACCTTACCATAATCAAGCACGATTATCTCATCACAGTCACGTATGGTTGATAATCTATGAGCTACTACAATGCAAGTAATTCCTCTATCTTTTATTGATTGTACAACCTCAAACTCTGTTTTTGCATCAAGTGCCGATGTTGCCTCGTCCATAATTATTATTGTAGGGTCATTTGCAAGTACACGAGCAATTTCCATTCTTTGTCGTTGCCCACCTGAGAAGTCTTTTCCACCCTCAGTAAGTTTGTACTCATAACCACCATCACGCATCATAATATCTTCATGCAATTTCGCATCACGTGATGCCATTATAACTTCAAAATTTTCTATAGTATTATCCCACATTTTAATATTGTTTGATATTGTATCCTCAAATAGTATTATATCTTGGTCTACTACTGCAAGAGAACCTGTAAATATTGTTCTGTCAATCTCATCTATTGTTTTTCCATCAAATAATATTTCGCCACTCCATGGTTTATAAAGTCCAGAAATTAGTTTTGCAATAGTTGACTTTCCACAACCTGAACTTCCAATAAGAGCTACCCTATTACCTGTTTTTAAAGTTAGATTGAAATCTTCGATAAGTGGTTTTGCAAGTTTTGAATATCCAAAAGTTATATTTTTAAGTTCTACATTACCTGTTAATTTGCTATATTCTACATTATCATCAACATCTGAAAAATTAACATCTGTCGGATATTTCATAACATCCTCAACACGTTCCATTTGAGTACGCATTTCTTGTATACTTTGCCCTGCGCCTATTAAGCTTGTTGCCGGAGAAGTAAATGAGCTTAAAAACCCCTGAAACGCCATTACCATACCGATTGTGAACTCTCCACTGATTACTAGATGTACACCAACGATTAAAATCAACGTGCCTATCAAACTTGTTACCAAAGATGGTATTATACCTATCATTTGGTTTAATCTTGCAAATTTCACAGTTTGTGCATTAACACTTGCTTGATAACCTGACCATCTTTCAAAATACCCATTTTCTGCACCACTTGCTTTGATTGTTTCTATCATTTCAACGCCGGATATAGTAGCACTTGAAAGTTTGCTCGCATCTCTCATCTGAACCCTTGTAATGTTTATACGTTTTTTAGATATTATATTTGCTATGACTAAATTTATAACAATAGAAGTAATTCCTAAAGCAGTTAAAAGCAAATTATATCTAATCATTATTACTAAGTAGAATATCATCATAAAAGTATTTATAATAAGGGGTGTGAATATCGAAACAAGTGTGTTTGCAATTGATGCATTTGTACTTTGTCTACCCTGAATATCTCCTGCCATACGTTGAGAAAAAAATTCCATAGGCATACGTAACACTTGCCACATAAAAGTAGTGCTTCCTACAACGGCTAATTTACCATTTATCCTAAGAGAATAAACTGCCTGTATATACGCAACTATTAATTGCAATACACCAATACCACAAAGTCCCACAATAAATGGAACTACCCAATCAGGATTAACCCCTGTGAGAAGTCTATCTAAAAATATCCTTGAAAAGACCGGAGTGATTATTCCAAAAAGGGAAGAAATTATCATTGTTATAAATAAGAACAATATCGCTACAGACGCACCTGTAAGTCTTGATTTAGCAAATCCAAGCATAGATTTAGGTTTGCCCTCAGGTTTAAAATCTTCGGTAGGTTCAAACATTAAACATATACCGGTAAAGTTTTCATCGAAAACACTCATAGGCACTGAGTAATTTCCCTTTGCAGGGTCATTTATTAATGCTTTGTCCCCTTTGAAACCATTTAATACAACAAAGTGATTGAAATTCCAATGTATAATACAAGGAAAAACTGCTTGATGTTTAAGTTGCTGAGGCTCTAAACGGTATCCTTTTGCTATAAGTCCATGATTTCTCGCAGCCACCAAAACATTCTTTGCATTAGATCCATCACGTGATACCCCACAATCAGCACGAATTTGTTCAAGTGGTATCCATTTTCCATAATATGCAAGTATCATAGTTAGTGAAGCAGCACCACATTCTAATGCTTCAAGTTGCATTACAACAGGAACTTTTTTTGCATAACCCTTTTTAACGGGCGGATTCTTTTTTTTCTTAATTCCCATAAGCTCTCCTCAGTTAGTAATAAAAGATATCGGTGAAATAGTTTCTATTACTATATCTACCTCATATGCACCTTCTGCAATTTTCGCATCTGTTGATATTGGATACACCCAATCACCTAAAGACAGCTCTCCAAGGTGTAAAAAATAAGTATCATATTCTTCATTTATTTCTACAGGGTTAGTTGCTACCTCAATTACTTGATAAGTATTATCATTAATTTTTATGGGCATTCCCTCTTGTATACTCAAAACATCTTTGTCATTAACATAACATATAAAATCACCATTTATTGAAGTTCCAACTGCACTTATCGTAGTATCAATCTCTCCAAAAGTCCCACAAACAACTACACCAATTAGCACTATAATAGTTGCACCCAGAATAATCCAAATGCTTGGGCTAGCTACTCGTATATATTCATTTAATTGTTCCGGTGAAGATAGTTTGTTTATACTTTTTTCTCTAAAAATTTGTTTTGACATTTATTGCACTCCATTTCTCTATAGTGTTATTGTTGACTTTCTAAGGAAATTCTCTCTCAAAAGTTTTCAATTGAAAAAACAGGTGAATCTTTCACATATGTTACTCTTTTAGTGATAAAACACACTCCGTTGTTTCGCTAACTTCACTAAACAACCGCACTTGCACCGTTGGTTTATTCACATTTATGACGTGCATGAGTGCATCACCATCTACTCGGTGCATTTTTTCTTGTGCAAACACTA
>CAYJER010000033.1:0-22744 GCA_964369225.1 uncultured Eubacteriales bacterium | reverse complement strand
GCCCCGTTCGAGACAGCTTATCTATAATACCACACCTCACCCCTTTTGTCAATACTTTTTTCAATTTTCTCCTTCTTTTTTTATTCCCTTGTTTGGACGACCACAGGTCGCCCCTACAATATAGCTTTATGTTTACTTAAGTTCCCAAATGTTGAGCAACCCAGCTTAGCTGATATCAATCATAATTTACAGTAGGTCCACTTTGACTAATGGCATAGTTCTTTCCTAGCTCGTCAATATACTCTAAAAAGCTTTCGTTTAGCTCCTGTGTATCTGCATTATATATGTTATCTCTATAGTATTCAAGTAGCTTTTGTGATTCTAACATGCTTTTAGTAAATGGGATTTCATATTCTTCTATATACTCTTCCTCTGTTATACCTATAGCTTTTATATATTCTTCACGTGATTTCATTGCATCAGTTGAGCTATTTAGTAATTCTAGGTTCTCGTCATTAGCTTTCTTAGCATCGTCATAGCATACTTCAATTCCAAGCTTAAGTAGTTCTTGACGCACTATCCCTTTGTCTATCATCTCTCTTACTATGGTATCTTCTGTAGGCTCAATCAGTTCAGCAATGAGTTGGTCTTTTTGGTCTTGCGTTAATGTAGTGTCTTCGTTAATTAGATTTTTGCTATGTTCGTATGATATTTCGCCAATATTCAAAAGTTCCACAATTTCACTTTCTTCAATTATAATTTCACCCTGCTCTACACTTTGTGAGCTACAAGCTACCAAAAGCATTGATGCTACAATTGCTACGATTAATCTTTTTTTCATATTCATCACCTCAAATTTTAGTGATTTAAATATTTCTACTTTTGTCATACTTGATGCTAAAAGTAATATTATTTAAATTTGCTTTCTATTATAGCAAAGTTTGATATAAATTTCCATTGACTATTTATACAGAAATTTATTTCTTTTTTGTTTTAAATAACTTAGAGCGTTCTGATATTATATCATCTACAGTTATATTGTATAGTTTAGATAATATGATGATACTATCTAAACTAGGTTCGGTTTTGCCTGATTCATAGTAACTATACGATGATCTTGTAATTCCTAGCTTTTCTGATACTTGTGCTTGTGTTAATTTGTGTTTCTCTCTTAAATTTCTTAACCTGTGGTTTAGTTGTATGTTCTTCATTTTTTGCTCCTTCTTTTTATTGGACTAATATTAGTCCCATTATAGCATATAATTACAATAAAATAAAGTAGTAGAACTAAAATAAGTCCATTTTGAGGTAAACATAGTGAAAGAACAAAAAATCAAATCTGATAATGCAATATCTATAGGCGAAAATATTAGAAGAATAAGAAAATCTAAAGGCATAGGGCAAACACAATTAGTAAGACTCTTAGATTTACAAGGCATATTAATTACAAGAGAATCACTAGTAAAAATTGAAAGAGGTATCCAGCATATTTATGCCTCTCAATTAAGAGGAATTATGTTAGCATTGGATACTACTTATGATGAATTATTAAAGCTGGGTGAGAATTAACATGGAAGAATTTAAAGATTATTATAAGATGGTAGGATTAAAGGTAGCATACTATAGAAAGCTTAAAGGAATGACACAGGAGCAATTAGCAGAGAAAATGCTTGTCGATACTTCTTTTATAGGACAAATTGAGGCTTCTAACATTCATAAAACAATATCGCTTAACACTTTGTTTCGCATAAGTAAAGCTTTAGATGTTAAACCGCATAAGTTTTTGGACTTTGATTAATATGAAAGAAATACTATCTAAAAACTTAATAAGCCTTAGAAAAGAAAAAGGTTACACACAAGTGCAGGTTGCAATCTATTGTGACATAACTGAAAAAGCTTATCAAAATTACGAGCTTATGTACCGTGAACCTAAAGTTTCGATATTAATTAAAATCGCAAAACTCTATGGTGTCACGCTAGACTTTTTAGCAACTGAACATTAAGTAAAAAATTCCAATAATATAATCTATGATTTTTACATATCATAATAATGAAACTAAAGGCTAATTTAGTCATTCACCCTTAGTCTTTAGTCTTATATATGTATTGGAGGTATTTATGACTGCAACAAAATATTTTAAGCTTGCCTTTAAAGTTATAATAGTCATACTAATAAATATACTTATTATTTCTATGATATACAACGAGGCATATGCTGTAATTAAAATCGGGGCGCAAGGCGAGGAAGTAACCGCTATTCAAACTAAACTTATTGAGTCTGGTTACCTAGATGGAAGTTCAGACGGCATATTTGGAGAAGCTACAAGATCTGCATTAATTCAGTTTCAAGAAGACCACGGACTTACTGCCGACGGAATAGCGGGTTCACAAACAATAAAAGCCCTCGGAATTGAGAGCAGTGGTGGACACGGCAGTATGAGTGAAGAAGATTTTAACCTATTAGCAAGAATTATTTCGGCAGAGGCTAGGGGTGAACCTTATGAGGGACAAGTTGCAGTTGGAGCTGTTATAATGAATAGAATTGAACATCCAAGTTTCCCTAATACTTTGTCTGGGGTTATTTATCAGCCTGGTGCGTTCTCTTGCCTTTATGACGGCGGTGTTGATGCACCTGTAGCAGACTCAGCCTATCAGGCAGCTAGGGAGGCTTTAAACGGTTCAGACCCTAGCGGAGGAGCTATATACTATTATAACCCTGTAAAAAGCACCAGCGAGTGGATTTTTTCAAGAGAAGTTATAACGGTTATAGGCGAGCATAGATTTGCGATTTAGTTTTTAATCAATTTATCTAAACATTATAGGGGTGAACACACAAGTTCACCCCCATGATTTTTTCATTTAGAAAGATTATTTATTCAGATATTCTTTTAACGCTTCAAAAGTTTCTTGGCTTATTACATGCTCAATTTTGCAGGCATCGATTTCTGCTGTATTTTCATCTACACCTATTCTTGTCAATGCTTCCATCAAAATTTGATGTCTTTCATACATCTTCTCTGCTATTTCAAGTCCTTTTGGAAGTAGATTTATAAATCCGTCGGTGTCAACCTTTATATATTCGTTTTCTCTTAATTGTTTCATTGCAATACTGACACTAGCCTTTGAAAAACCTAATTCGTTTGCAATGTCGATTGAACGTACATTTCCCTTTTCATTTTTAATCATTAAGATGGTTTCAAGATAATTTTCTGATGATTCTAAAATTTTCATATAATTTCTCCCTTATTTATTATTTAGTAGTGAACTCTCTAGCTCCATACGTGCCACTTACGATTTTTGATTTGTAACAAATTCGTTAAACGCACAAACTATTGTAGGGGCGGATATTATCCGCCTAAGAAAATTAGACAAAATTACGGACTTTTTAGGCGGATAATATCCGCCCCTACAGGGATAAATTTTCCTAATCAACACGTCTGGGTCTTGACCGTTTCCTACATTAGTAATCCTAAGGGGCACCTGTGACCACAGGTTGCCCCAACAACAGTTTATCACATTTTTTTCGTAAAATCAAATAAAATATCAAAAAGCATTTTGTTTTTACAAAATTTATCATTAATTAAATATAAATTTACAATTTGCCCTTTACACTTGATAAAAAAAGTGTTAAAATATATAGTGCGAGAATTACTCGAATTTTAACATTAAATAATCCTTAAGGAGGACTAATCGTAATGGCAAGAAAAATGAAAACCATGGATGGTAACACCGCAGCAGCCCACGTGTCATATGCGTTTACAGATGTTGCAGCTATCTATCCGATTACACCGTCTTCAGTTATGGCGGACGAGACTGATAAGTATGCAGCCGGTGGCAGAAAAAATCTATTCGGCAGAGAAGTAAAGGTTACTGAAATGCAATCAGAAGCTGGTGCAGCAGGTGCAGTTCACGGATCTTTAACAGCAGGTGCTTTAACAACAACTTATACAGCATCACAAGGCTTACTTCTAATGATTCCTAATATGTATAAAATGGCTGGTGAGCTTTTACCAAGTGTTATCCATGTTTCAGCAAGAACAGTTGCTACTCATGCTCTTAACATTTTTGGTGATCACTCCGACGTATACTCATGTCGTCAAACAGGTTACGGAATGCTATGTGCTAACAGCCCACAAGAGGTTATGGACCTAGGCGCAGTAGCTCACTTAGCAGCTATCAAAGGTAGAGTTCCTTTCCTACATTTCTTTGACGGTTTCAGAACTTCTCACGAAGTACAAAAAATTGAGACATGGGACTATGAAGATCTAAATGATATGCTTGACTGGGAGTCAGTTGATGCTTTCAGAAGAAGAGCTTTAAACCCAGAGCATCCTGTACTAAGAGGACAAGCTCAAAACGGCGATATATTCTTCCAAGCTCGTGAAGCTTGTAACAAATATTATGATGCAGTACCAGGTGTTGTTGTTGATTACATGAATCAAGTAAATGCTAAAATCGGTACAGACTACAAACCATTTAACTACTATGGCGCAGAAGATGCTGAAAAAGTTATCATCGCTATGGGTTCAGCATGTGAGACAATCGAAGAGGTTATCGACTACATGCTAGCAGCTGGTGAAAAAGTTGGTTTAATTAAAGTTAGACTTTATAGACCTTTCATTGCTGATTTCCTATTAGACGTTATGCCTAAAACAGTTAAGATGATCACAGTTCTTGACAGAACAAAAGAGCCTGGTGCTATTGGTGATCCTCTATACTTAGACGTTCTAGCTGCTCTAAACTGCACAGAGTTCGCAGGATGTCCTGTATACTCAGGTCGTTACGGTCTAGGTTCAAAAGATACAGCTCCTTCATCAATATTCGCAGTTTACAAGAATATGGGCGCTGACAATGCTAAGAAGAAATTCACAATCGGTATTGTTGATGACGTTACAAACCTTTCTCTACCAGTTGAGAAAGACGATGATACAGCTCCTAAGGGTACAACATCATGTAAGTTCTGGGGTCTTGGTGCTGACGGTACAGTTGGTGCTAACAAGAACTCAATCAAAATCATTGGTGACCATACAGACATGTACGCTCAAGGTTACTTTGACTATGACTCAAAGAAATCAGGCGGACTTACAATTTCTCACTTACGTTTTGGTACAGCTCCAATCAAATCAACTTACTATATCAGTAAGGCTGACTTCGTTGCTTGTCACAATCCTGCATACCTTGGCAAATATGACATGGTTGAGGATCTAAAAGTAGGCGGTAAGTTCCTACTTAACTGTGAGTGGACAGCTGAAGAGTTAGAAGAGAGACTACCAGGTCAAGTTAAGAGATATATTGCTAACAATAATATCGAGTTCTATACAGTTGACGGTTACAAATTCGGTAAAGAGATTGGTCTAGGAACAAGAATTAACACAATTCTTCAATCTGCTTTCTTTACAATTGCTAACGTTATTCCTGTAGAAGATGCTATCAAATACATGAAAGACGCTGCTACTAAGTCTTATAGCAAAAAAGGTGAGGCTATCGTTAAGATGAACCACGACGCTATCGACGCTGGTAACAAAGCTTTCGTTAAAGTTGAAGTTCCTGCTTCTTGGAAAGATGCTACAAATGACTATGCTCATCCAGTAGCTACAGGCGACAGACAAGATCTAGTTGACTATGTAAACAATGTTGTTACACCTGTAAACTCATTCCATGGTAAAGACCTACCTGTTTCTGCTTTCGCAGCTTATGCTAATGGTGAATCACCACAAGGTACAGCAGCTTATGAGAAACGTGGTATTGCAGTTGACATCCCTTGTTGGGAAGCTGACAAATGTATCCAATGTAACCAATGTGCATACGTTTGCCCACATGCTGTTATCAGACCTATCCCAATGACAGCTGATGAACTAGCTGCTGCTCCTGCTCAAACAAAGAGCAAAGCTATGACTGGTTTAGCTGATCTTAAATATACAATGGTTGTTTCTACTCTTGACTGTACAGGTTGTGGCCTTTGCGCTCAAACTTGCCCAGCTAAAGAGAAAGCATTAACAATGCAACCTATCGATACACAAAGACCACAACAAGAAGTATTTGACTATGCTGTTAAACTAGCTGATAAGCCAGAAGTTTTCGCTAAGTTCAAAGAGACAACAGTTAAGGGTAGCCAATTTAAGCAACCTCTTCTTGAGTTCTCAGGCGCTTGTGGTGGCTGTGGTGAGACTCCATATGCTAAACTTGCAACTCAATTATTCGGTGATAAGATGTTCATAGCTAATGCTACAGGTTGTTCTTCAATCTGGGGTGGTTCAGCTCCAGCAACTCCTTACACAGTAAACAAAAAAGGACACGGTCCTGCATGGCAAAACTCATTGTTCGAGGACAATGCTGAGTTTGGTCTAGGTATGCAACTAGCTCAAAACGCAGTGCGTGAGAGACTAGAGGAATATATTGTAGCTATCATAGAGAAAACTGACTGTGCTGAACTAAAAACAGCTTGTGAGAACTACCTAGCTACTAAGAAACAAACTAAAGAGAATGACCCTGCTACAACAGCACTTATCGCAGAGCTTGAGAAAGCAGCTGCTTGTGACTGTGGTTGTGAAGTAAGTGCATTAGCTAAGAAAACATTAGCTGATAAAGACTTCCTAGCTAAGAAATCTGTTTGGATTGTTGGTGGTGACGGCTGGGCTTATGACATCGGTTTCGGTGGACTTGACCATGCTATTGCTTCTGGTGAAGATGTAAACATTCTAGTATTTGATACAGAGGTTTACTCAAACACAGGTGGACAAGCTTCTAAAGCTACACCAGCTGGTTCAGTTGCACAATTTGCTGCATCTGGTAAAGCAACAAAGAAAAAAGACCTAGCTGCTATTGCTATGAGCTATGGTTATGTATATGTAGCACAAATTGCTATGGGTGCTGATATGAACCAATGTATCAAAGCATTCAACGAGGCAGAGAGCTACAACGGACCATCTCTAATCATCGCTTATGCTCCTTGTATCAACCATGGTATTAAGGGCGGAATGGGCGCTTCAATGCAAGAGGAGAAGAAGGCAGTTCTTGCTGGTTACTGGCATAACTTCCGTTTCGACCCACGTGTTGCAGATGCTGGTAAGAATCCATTTGTTCTTGACAGTAAAGCTCCATCAGCTTCTTACCGTGACTTCATCATGGGCGAAGTTCGTTACAACAGCCTACTTCGTGCATTCCCTGAAAGAGCTGAAAAGCTATTTACAGAGGCAGAAAATGATGCAAAAGCAAAATACGAGAAACTAGCTAAAATGGCTGAGTAATAATTAAACAATTAACACCGACAGATTTTTCTGTCGGTGTTTTTTTTTGAGTGAAGAGGTAATAGTGAAGAGTGAAAAGTTGATGTGAAAATCCTTGCGGATTTTTTGATTAAAGGGTTCTTTAAATTATAATTTTGTATGGATAATGATAAATTTATTAATATATTGTAGGGGAGGGTCTCCGTGCAGACGTGTTGATTAGCATTTATTTTTGTAGGGGCGACCCTGTGTGGTCGCCAGAAAACTAGCAGTTATTACTAAACCCACGGGCGACCACACAGGGTCGCCCCTACATGGATTTGTGAAATTTAACGAATTAATTTTAAATTCAAAATCCTAAGAGACCCTCCCCTACAAATAAGAACTAAGTTTGATTAAGTTCCTTACAAGTTTTGAATTTTCCAAATTCCTTTGGCTACTTTTGACATTTGTGATTGTCTGTACTCTATTTTCTTATCATCCCAAGCTTCATAATCTTCAGCAATTTTTTTAATCGTGTTAAAGCTTGATTTTAGATATATTTCCTTTTTCTCATTAAACGATTTAGTACTACAATCTCTGTTTAATTTTTTTTCTAGCAAGAACATGTTACCTAGTCTATATATATATTCTCTAAATTCATCTGAATCATCATTTTGAGGAATAACATGTTCAATTGTAACAGATTCATCTTGCCTATCACATCTAATTTCACCGTTATGATGATCAATTTCATCTAATATATACTTAACTATTTTATTGTTCCTAGCGTTTTCCTCAAATGAAATATTATTAAAACTGCCAGCAAACTCATTATCGCTTACATAAATTTCAGATAAATACTCTTTTTTATACAATTGTTCATTAGTGATTGCCCTTGCAATTTTATTGTATACCACTTCAATTTCATTAGGGTTTTTTCCACAAATAACATTAAACCTAAAACTGATTATAACAATGTGGCTTAACACCTGCTTGAATTTATTTAAATCTAGGTGTTTATAAGCAGACATTAACAAAGGAAAAGCCTGTCTAATTTTAAATGTGTTAAGTAAATCTATGTTTCGTTTAATTTCTTCGTCGTTGTTCCAAAATTCATCGTTTGAGTTTTGTAGTGCCATATAAATGTCACTATAAAAAATCATATCATCAAGTAGTCTAAAAACCTCTGTATCTTTTGTTATACTCTTTCTTATTTCTTTGAATAATTCGTTTGCCCTAATCGTTTTATTTTTTGAGTTCCAGTAGTATCTTATAAAATCAGGTAAATTCTTCTCTTTTACATTTGCTGTTAGTTTTATCCACTTGTCTTCTAAATCAGCAATTATACTCTTGTGACAATCATTTTTATCTACAAGAGAAAAAAGATAGTTTTTAAGCAAATCAGAAGCAGAAAGTTGCACACCTCTTGCATTTAAGGTTTCAAAAACTTTAAATGCGTTCATCTCATCACTTACAGTAATCACCGTAAAAAACAGGTTATCTACTACAAAAGTAATAAACTCAGCATAATCAGCACCTGTGCTAAATTTAGATTTTAGCTTATTTTCGTAAAATTCAAAACATTTTTTCATCTTTTTTTCAGAAAGCAGTGTTCCTCTATTTTTAAGATGTTCTAATTTTACTATATAGTCTCTATAATAACTATTGTTGTTTCTGTTTAGCTGAAGAATATTATCATAGGTAAGTGAAATTGGGTTTTGGTTGCCTATATATCGCTCGGTTAAATTTTTAATTCTTTGGTTGTTGTCATCGACTTCAATTCCTTTTTCAACCAAAAATTTAATAGATTTAATTGCAGCCAATATAATAAAAGTAATTGTTGTAAATCGTTGTTGCCCGTCAATGATAAAATTAGTTTTTTCACTACTATCATTTTGTAGAACTAGATAACCCATGTAATGTTCATCTTTTTCGTTTTTTGCTTTCACTATATCTTGCCATAAATCATCCCACTGGTCTGTGTCCCATGAATAATCTCTTTGAAATTTCGGAATAATAAACTTTTTTCTACTGCCTATAATTTCTTCAAAACTAGCTGTAGTTGTGTTATTTATACCTTTCATTTTTTCCTCCTAAACTACTATATAACTAAAGACTAATAAATAGTCTTTCACCCTTCACCTTTAGTCATTAGTCTAACCTATAATGATGTCAGTATAACATAATATAGGCAAAAATTCAAGCAAAAAATCCCTATGCCCAGACCTCAATGTAAAAATAGTAATTATTATCCCTTTACTTTTGTATACTTTAGTGCTATAATACATTTACAAAATAAAAAGTGAGGATTTTTAAATGGCAAAAGTAGTAGTAAACGCAGGAATATGCAACTTTGTAGCAGTAATTAACGCTACTAAAAATGATGAAACAGAAATGGTTGACGTAAAATTTAGAACCACATGTCCAAATTTTAAGTTTTTAGAAACAGAAGAACTAGAATTTGATCCACTAATTGTATGTTTTGAGAAAATAGGAACTGGTGAAATTTTCGATTTATTCAGACCAAACTGTCCACATAACGTATGTCCAATACCTACTGGAATGCTAAAAGCAATAGAGGCAGCCGAGGGTTTAGCACTTCCAAAAGATGTAACAATAACTATTGAAAAATAATGAATAAATTTCTTTTATTTTTATAAACCCTATAAGGAACGGTCTTTACCCAGACGTGTTGATTATGTTTTTTGATTTAAAACAAATTCGTTAAAACGCACAAATTAATGTAGGGGCGGTCCTGTGTGACCGCCCGCTGGTTTAGCACTAACTCCTAGTTTTAGGGCGAACACATAGAGGCACCCCTACAACATTTTATCAAAACTATAAAACAAAGACTCTGACAGCCCTAATGTCAGAGTCTTTAGTTTATAAAAAATTTAAGAGGAGGAAAAGTTAATATATATAAAAGTTATTATTGTGTCTCGGATAAAACAATTTCAAGTTCTATGCCCTCTTGATTTGTCTTGTATCTGTCAACAACAATTGTAACTGTATCGCCTGGCTTCTTTGAAGCTAGAATTGATGATAGTGTGCCTGAATTAATTAGTTCTACACCATCTATTGAAGTAATGATGTCATCTGCCATTAAACCTGAGTCATACGCATTTTGAGTGCTAACCTCTGTTACATACATGCCTGGTTCTACACCATTGTAAGAAGCTGTAAATTCATCTATATAGCTTCCGCTAATTCCAAGAACTGCTCTACTTTTAACATAGCCATATTCTTTAAGCTCTGAAATTATTGATTGTGCGTAATCTATCGGAATAGCAAAACCTATTCCCTCGTAATCTGTCGCTACTTTTTTTGAACTTGTAATTCCAATAACTTGCCCGTATTCATTAACTAAAGCACCACCAGAGTTACCAGGATTTATAGCAACGTCTGTTTGAATAACGTTCATAATATATCCGTCATCGCCCACTGAAATTTGTCTGTCAAGAGCTGAAACATAACCAAAAGTTGTGCTTGAGCTGTATACTGTACCGCCTGGGTTACCTATAGCCATAACTTCATCTGCTACTTGAAGTTCAGAAGAAGAACCAAATTCAGCCGGTTGTAATACATTGTCGCCAGGCTCAATCTTGATAACTGCTAGGTCTGTTACATCGTCTTTTCCAATAATTTGAGCGTCAACCTCTGCACCGTTTGATAGCATAACCTTTATTACTGTTCCGCCGTCAATTACATGTGCGTTTGTCATTATATATCCATCTTCCGACATTATAATACCTGAACCCTCGCTTATAAGTGACAGACTGCTTGAAGATGAACCAAAGTAACCGTTACTTTGTACACTTTGATAAACTTGAATACATACTACAGATGGTATAACCTTTTGAGCTACTTCTTGTTTTGTAATCTCTGAAACTTCGCTTGTTTGCTCTGCGTTTGAGTCGCTAACCACCTTAGCTATTGTAAAAGCAGGATTTAGTGCATCTTCTTCTGACGCTACTGTTATAAAGCCTGTTTGAATCATTGTTAAGAAAATTCCAATTGAAAGCACACTTGATAAAGCACAAGTTGCTGCATATTTTATGAATTTCTTAGAGCCTGATTTTTTAGGAGCTTCTACTTCTTTTTGCTCTGGCTCTACTGTTACATTAAAACTTTGAACTGGAGGTCTGTTACTCCATGTATAGCTGTTTTGCTGACTGCTATAAGGATTGTATATTGGTTGTTGTGGCTGTTGCGGTTGGCTGTTATAAGTGTTATAAGTTTGAGTTGGCTCTTGTGAGTAGTTTGGTGTTTCATCTACTCTCTCGTTATTTTCGTTGTATCTATTATCATTATCATATGGGTTATACATAAAATTCACTCCTTTATAATATTATTACCATTTGTTGTTTGTTTACTATAGGTATATTATGAAGTCTGACTGTGAACTTTAAGTGATGATTAAATTATAGTTTCAAGAAGTTTTCTGAACAGTAATTGAAGTTATGTGAACAAACGCTCTAATAATGTAGGAATAACAGGTTCAAAGGCTATTCCATACCTTTTTTCAGTATTTTGAGTTTTTGTATACTCAATTGCTACCGATACAAAATCAATTGCAATTTTTGCTGAGTCATTAATATTTTTACCTTTTAATATTCCTGATATCAATGCAGATGCGAAAATATCGCCAGCTCCATGATAATCTCCATCAATTTTTTTACCGCTTATATATACACTCTCATCTTTTTTACTGTCATAATAAAAAACGCCTGTACTTTCATTGTCAAAAGATACGCCTGTAATTATTATTTTATCTGTTCCAAGTTTTGCTAATTTTTTTGCAGTGTTTAAAATATATTCTTCGCTATAGCCATCCCCAATATATTTTTCACCAGATAAAAAAGCAGCTTCTGTAAGGTTTGGAACAATAATATTTGCCATTCCACAAAGTTTTTTCATTCCGTCAACCATTTTATCATTGTACACTGAATAAACTTTTCCGTGGTCTGCCATTACAGGGTCAACAACAATAAGGGTATCTTTATTTGAAAGATCAGTGAATAATCTTTGTGTCATTTCAATTTGTTCATAAGAACCCAAAAAACCGCTGTAAATTGCATCAAATTTAAGACCTAAACTATTCCAGTGTATTCTTGTTGGGTCTATGTCAGAACTTAAATCTCTAAAATTAAAGTTTTTAAATCCTCCGGGATGAGTAGATAGAACAGCTGTAGGAAGCGGTGAACATTCATGCCCAGCACAGGCTATTATAGGAATGATAATAGTTAAAGAACATCTACCAACACAGGATATATCGTGAACTGCTAATACTTTTTTTTGCATAAGTTTCTCCTTAATAACATTTTAGGCTAATGACTAATTTAGACAAATGGCTAATGGTGAAGGGTGAATGACTAATTTAGGCTGCACATTAATAACATTTTTTTGAATTTAGCATATATTATAGTAAAACCGATTTATAAAGATAATGAAAGTTTTAAATAAAAGATGATAAGGTGATTTAAATGGGTAATTGTTATTCAAATAGACAAAACAGTTCTTGTTGCCCTACAAACATTATGCAAGAGACTGTCAGTAACACAGTTACAATAGATGATTTACGCTGTGTTAATTGTATCGAAACCTATGTAGACAACACACAAATTATAGATTTTTGTGGCGAGTCTGCATTAAAGGTAAGTTTTGTTGTAGATATATTCTATACAGACGATTGTTGTGAGCGCCAACAATACAGCCTTTGTGATAGTGCTGTATTCCTAAATTATCCTAGAGGATTTAACATGGAAAACATGCGTGCTACAGCACATTCAATATATTGCGAAACTTGTTCTTGCACATCTAACCTAAACGTTAGAACCACAGTTAAAGTCTACGGCTGAGCCTGAATGATTGGAGGGGCGAACCTATGTGTTCGCCCTAAAACTTAGCCATGTAGGGGCGGATATTATCCGCCTAAAAAGTCCGTAATTTCGTCTAAATTTCATAGGCGGATAATATCCGCCCCTACATTAATTATTTTCTACATATCATTAATTAAAATATCAGATTTATTTTTAATGTTAAATTCATTAAAATATTTATTCTCTAAAGGAATCCATTCATTAATAAATCTATTAAGCATTATTTCGCCATTTCTTGATAAAATTCTTTGAATTTGTGTGCCATCATCTATATCAAGGAATATTTTCATATCATAATAATCAAAAAGTAGAGGGTGCATACTGTAAACACCCTCTATTATATTTATTTTTTTAGGTATTACATTTACATAATCTTTAAGGCTCATTGTTTTACAGTCAAACTTTTGGTATCTAAACTCTTTATTTGAATTTATTCCTTTAATTACTTCTATGTAAAAACGCTCATGATCGATGTTTCCACCTGTTTCTAAAAATCTCTCTTTTGTTCTTTGGTGTGATTGCAAAAAAAAGTCATCCATGTGAAACACGTTGCAATCTAAAACTTTTGAAAGTTTGTTTGCAAGACTGCTCTTTCCTGAACCACTTTTTCCATCTATCGCTATTAAAATTAAATCTTTATCTATATTTTTAATTGCTTCTAATATTCTATACATTTTAAATCCTAACCATTAAACTTAGCCCTGTAGGGTCGGATATTATCCGCCTTGAAATTTGGTGATTTTGCCTAAGTTTGATAGGCGGATAATATCCGCCCCTACAATATTTTATCAAATTTATTTAATAATAAATCAAGCATTTTTTTGCTCACTTCTAGGCAATAAGTCCGACTTTTCCAATGTAAAAACAATCATAGGAATTAGGACAATTTGTACAATCATTCCTATAACTGCATTTGTAAACGCCAATGTGAAGAAAAGCTCTATTCCAAAGGCATTGCCCATAGCTGTCATTGTAATAAACTTAACTATTCCCCAAATAATTCTACCGCCTATCATTGCAGCCACTAAAGAGATAATAACATTTTTTTTGAATGTGTAGAACAATAAACCTGCAATAAGCCCATAGGCACAAAGCTCAAAAGCCATTGGAATTGCCTCTGTCATTGGAGGCATTGTGAATATCAAACTTCTGATTATTGGACTAGCAAAGCCCACAATTGCTCCTATTCTTGCCCCACAAATAAATCCACATAAAAGCACAGGTATGTGCATTGGCAAAAGCGCCTGCCCAACTTGTGGAATTTGTGCTGTTAAAAACGGTAAAAATAACGCTATAGTTATAAATAAAGCACCTAAGACTAATTCTGTCAACCTAATTTTTTTCATAAAATCCTCCATATGTTTGTCAGTTAATTCTATCATATGAAAGATAATATGTCAAACTTAAAGTGAAGATTTAATCTTTTTTATGGCAAATTTTTCCACCCTTGAAACTTGAGCCTGTGAAATACCTATCTCTTTTGCTACTGTCATTTGTGTCTTGCCCTGCATAAATCTCATATTTAAGATTTCTTTTTCACGGTTTTCAAGATTTTTAATAGCCTGCTTTAATGCAATTTCCTGCGTCCAATCGTTGGTTGAACCTATCTGATCTAAAACATAAACTGAATCTCCACCGTCAGAGAAAACAGGTTCATAAAGTGACATCGGCTCTACAATTGCCTCAAGAGCTATTACAACATCCTCTTTTTTCATCTCCATACATTCGGCAAGTTCATTGATACTAGGTTCTCTGCCATTCTCAACAATAAATTTTTCTTTAGCCTGCATAGCCTTGTAAGCTGTGTCTCTTAAAGACCTACTAACCCTAACAGAGTTATTGTCACGTAAAAATCTTTTAATCTCACCTATTATCATGGGAACACCATAGGTCGAAAACTGTACACCTTGGCTTAAGTCAAAATGATCAATAGCCTTAATAAGACCTATACAACCAACTTGAAATAAGTCGTCAGGGTTTTCACCTCTACCTGTAAAACGCTGGATAACACTTAAAACCAGCCTTAAATTGCCAGATATCAAAGTATCTCTTGCCTTTTCATCGCCGTCTTGACATTCTTTTAATAATCTTATAGTCTCGCTGTTTTTTAATACAAGGAGTTTCGCCGTATTAACACCGCATATCTCAACTTTTGTTTGCAAAAAAACACCTCCGTTCATACTCTTAGTATTGTCACGAAAGTGTTTCTTTATTATTTTTTATAAAAGTAATTTTGAGCCTGTAAGAACATTTACAAAACTACCGTCTTTCTCTTCAAAAACTGCATATCCTCCACAACCAATATAAAAATCTGCATTAGCTTCTTTATCGTCCTGTGCTGAAATTAGGCAAATATAATATTCTTCGCCCTCTTCTAGTGCATAGAACTCTTCACCCATTAAGCCAACTTTTTCTGCTAACTCTTCTCGGCTTACATCGGTTATACCCATTTTCTCCTTTGTAGCATCATCTAGTGTAGATAGATACTCTTCATATAAAACTATACCACCAGAAGTATCTCCAATTCGTATAGTGTCGGTGACTTTCTCACCCTTTAGAGTATCTACAACTTCAACTGTGTAGTATGAAATAGGCAATGAATAACCATCAATATCAAAACTTGCTTTTTCTGCTTCTTTAACCTTGACCCTTAACATTACATCGTAATAATCATAGACAACCTTAGTGTCATTAACATCAATTGCCCACGTCGCTTCGCTCTGCACCAAAATTCGTTCATAATCAGTTTGATTAACTGCCACTGCATCGATACTGCTTTCAATCTGTGTTTCACTGTTAGCTTGCTGACTACTGTTTTCGGTAAGTTCTGTTTGTGGGCTTGCACATGCAATCAACATGGAGCATATACACAAAGACCCAATTGCTGAAATTATTTTTTTCATATTAACCTCCTAATATTTATCTCTAAGAACATTATTTGCGTCAACTGTCATTCCAGTTGCAGTGCCAAACACATTATTATACATTATAGACCAATAATTACTATCATCATATAAGTCTCTTAACCCATAAGCGTGCAACATTTCATGAACAACAATAACCTTTTGTTTGCTATAACTATAGTCATCAAACAATGGTGCATTTATTTCAATCTTAGCCCAATACCAATCATATTGATCTTTTTGATATACATACATCGGTTGAGAGCTATTCGGAAGGTAACACGATGTCCTTGCTACAGCGGTAGTATAGCTCTGATTAATCTTATATATATCCATTTGAGATGAAGATTTTATAGATGTTCTTGACATCTTAATATTATTAGTAAGAGAAGTATTTGCTGGTATCTCCATCTCTACTTCAGCTGAATATATAACACTGCTATAAGACATGCAACCACTATCTACATAATATAATATACTCGAACCACCTATTAGTTTATTCTCCCAAGCTATAGTATCTGCTGCCTTTACTGGTAATATTAATGATTGAGAAATCATTAAACAACATGCTACACTAAAGAGTTTTTTTAGTAATCTTTTCATTTTTTATTCCTTTCTTAGTTTTACCTTGCACATTTTTCTGTTTAACTATACTTTAATATCACCTCTTTTCAAGTACGTATATTTTTTCATTGTATATTACTATCACCCCCCTATTTGATAGATACATTATACCAAAACATTTAATACTTTTCAATTGTCTTTTTAGCCAAAGAATATATATATATATATAATAAACAAAACTTGAAAATTGAACTAATCAACTTTCAAGTTTTATTGATTTATTAATTCGTACTACTAGTCTCTTCCTCTTGCTTATCGCTAACATTAACCAAAATAGTGTATTTTCCATATATCCAGCAAGAATCTGAACCGCTTAGCGTTAGGCTTATCGGAACTTCTACATTTCCGTTGTTAGCTGAATAATTTGCCATATCCACTACACCTAAAAGTGAGTCTCCTGTAAGCTTAGCAATTTGTGCCGCCGGACCTAAAACCTCTGCATCTATTGAAAGATTAACCAGTTTAACCTCTTTACCGTTTGGAACATTCGCTATATTTATCTTAGTAGTTGAAAGCTCTGCTGAACTGTATCCGCTAAGATCAATATTAATTGTTGCGTTTTCTATGTTTGAAAGGTTAGATATGTTATCTGGCATTGGAATTTCTGTGTTAAAACTAGAATTTTCTAAATTAATCTCAGAGAAATCCAATGACTTAGGCAGTATAATGCTGTTATAATTGTCAAGTAAGCTTAAATCACCTGCTATGTCTATCTCGTTAGGAGTTATGGTTATTCTACTTATAGAGAAATCTGTGGGAGCGTTAAATATATTCACACTTAAATCAACTGTCTTTTTGTTTAATACTTGATAATTTGCTACGGTTCTTTCTATGCTCATGTCAAGGTAGAGCTTAACTGGGTCTAACTCATTTCCGTTTATGTCATAAATCTTAATTTCAACATCTTTTTCTTTCGCTCCAGCAGTTAAATTTGTAAGATCACCCGAAACTGAAACCTTGCTTATCTGCCCTATAGAAGATTCAGGGCCACTAATGCTTACTCTTTCATCCTCTAAAGTTATAGGTGAAACGTATACATCTTCACTCGAGACATAATTAAGCTCATTTGTTATTACAAAATTTTTTTCTTGAAATCTGTCATAAGTTACTTGAATTGTTTGAGGGTCTACATCTACCACCTGAAAGTCAGCTAGTAGGTTATCTTTTTTTCTTGCGACTAGTGTCAGAGTTTCTGTGTTCATGGTTTTTCCTGAAATTTTATTTGTTACAGGAGAAAGCGTCGCAATTATCTCTACATTATCCATGTCTAGTTGCCCTAAAACAAAGTCGTTTCCTGTTACCGAAACTTTAGCAACCGCTATATTTTGGTCGAACACCTTAACACCCTCTGCCTGTGCAGACTCTGATAAATTTATAGTTATTGGTACATCATATATCTGTTTTGGCAAATTGGTTTGACTGCTTGCCTCTATATAAAACCATATTACAATAGACAATATGAGAGAGAAAATTAACACAAAAGTATTGTTCTCTGATATTTTACTGAATGAAAAATTTAAAAACTTTTTCTTCATAAGCCTTACCTTTCTTATTTTTATTATGTATTCCTATTGTATGATGCTTATTTGTAGGGGAGGGTCTGAGTGCAGACGTGCCTCTTAGCAAATTTAACCATGTAGGGGCGGATATTATCCGCCTAAAAATTTGTTGATTTTGCCTAAGTTTCATAGGCGGATAATATCTGCCCCTACATTAATTTATGCGTGTTAACGAATAAATTTTATCATAAAATCGTAAGAGGCACGTCTGGTCTCTGTGCCCTACAATATTTTAACAAATCTAGTTCAATCTTGTTTTTCTTTTTTTGATTTTGATCTTATAGAAAGATTACGCTTTTTATTACCTGTATTTGTTGTCTCTGTTTTTTCTATTAGTATATCCGCAAGTGCAATTTTAAGGCTCTCTTTTGTATAATTTCTTTTAAGTTCGCCCGATTTAGCTATAGAGAATTGTCCTGTCTCCTCTGAAAGTATCGCTACAACTGCGTCTGAGTCTTCACTCATTCCAAGAGCTGCCCTGTGTCTTGTTCCTACAGACTCGTTTATAGTATCGTTGTTTGTAAGAGGCAAAATACAACCTGCGCTGTATACATTTCCATCTCTTATTACTACTGCACCGTCATGAAGAGGCGCTTTATTAAAAAATATGTTCGCAATAAGTTTTGTGCTAGGTTTTGCATTTATAATAGTGCCTGTCTCTATTATTTCGCCTAGGCGTGTCTTTCTCTCGAACACTACTAATGCACCCATTTTTTGTTTTTGAAGTTGCACAAATGCCTCGCCAACACAGTTTATTGCATTTTCAATGTCATCATTATTGTTGTCATTGTCTTTTATGTTTACGGCATTCAGAACGCTTTTACCAACATTGCTCCTACCCATTTGCTCAAGCGCCTTGCGTATCTCGGGTTGAAATAGCACTAATATGGCTATAAATGCGAACTGGAAGAAATATTGTAGCATAGAATTAAGCATTGTAAGCCCTAGAAAACTTGAAACAAAATATGCTAGCACACACAAAAGCAGACCCTTGACTAACTGCCCAGATCTCGTGTCTCTTACAAGCTTAATAAGACCATATAACAATAAAGCTACTATAACAATATCGACTAAGTCTCTTATTTCAAAACTTCTAATTAGTTCGGTAGTCAATGTCCAAAAATCTGTTATGGACTCAAATATCAACTCTATATTAATCTCTCCTTTACCTTAAACTTCTGTTTATATAATTTTATCACAGATTTTCTATAAGGTAAAGGCTTTTTTTAAAGAAATTAATGGTTTTTTATTATTTTAATGAATTGATTTATGTGAAAATCACCATTCGCCAAAGAAGGACTAATTCTGACAGTTCCATCAAGTGTATTCATTTTTCTGTGCGCCAAAGAAGAGCAATGCAGACCACATCTCACACAAATATAATTTCTGCCTAAAAACTCTCCGATGTCTTCACAGTGTTTATCTTTCACATTAAATGAAAGCACAGGAACAAAATTCTCTTTAGTAGGTCTTTCGGTGTACAGAATAAACCTATCGTCATTTTTAATTGCATCATAGACTTTCTTAATTTTTCTAATTTCATCACTAAAAATTTTTTCTCTGCCAATACTGTTAATATAATCAATTCCAGCTGAAATAGAGGCTATACAAGGAATGTTTAAGGTTCCGCTTTCTAATCTTTCTGGGAAATCCTCTGGCATAGTAGTTTCTAGTGAATTAGTTCCTGTTCCACCAAAACAAAGTGGGTCTAACTCTTTTTGAGCTATAAGCACACCACCACCCATAATTCCATAAAGAGCCTTATGAGATGGCATACATAAAAAGTCTATCATATCTCTTTGCATATCAATGTCAATTACGCCTGCACCTTGTGCCGCATCTATACAAGTTTGAATGTTATACATTCTGCAAAGGGCGCACATTCTGCCAATAGGAAGCCTAAACCCAAAAACATTTGAAGCAACTGTACAAATTAACATTTTAGTGTTAGGTTTTATAGAGGCTCGCAAGTTTTCAACATTCTTCATAGTGTCATGTGGAAAAGTCTCAAGAACGGTATAATCAATACCTTTGTTTACAATAGGTCTTAGCACGGCATTATGCTCTAGGTCTGATATTATCACATGATCGCCATGCTTTAACTGTGAGTTTACTACTATATTTATAGATTCGGTGCAATTCTTTGTAAAAATTACTTTATCGGCAGATACAGCATTAAAAAAGTCACATATTTTTTCTCTTGTTTTGTAGACCATCTCTGTAGTTTTTATTGCCATAGGGTAAGCACTTCTACCAGGGTTTGCACCGTAATACATTAATGCGTTTGAAACAGATTTTTGCACTACCAAAGGTTTAGGAAAACTTGTGGCAGCATTATCAAGATATATTTGTTGCACATTTACTTCCTCCTAACAAAGAATTTTATTCTAATTTGATTTTCTTTTAAAATGTCTACAGCTTGTTCCGCATTATTAGGCACATACAAGCCATAACCACAGCCGTATTCTTTTACCTCTTTGTGACGCTCCACATATGAGGTTATTCCTTTTGCAAAAAGAATATTCTTTGCCCTCATGGCTATTGTGACTGAACCTAAAATAATTAAATTTCTTTCCATAATATTTCCTTTCTTTTTGTTTGAATATATTTCATATTAATTACGATTTTAGATTTAAAATAAATTCGATAAAACACACAAATTAATGTAGGGGACAGCTCCGTGCACACGTGTTGATTAGAAAAATTTAGCCATGTAGGGGCGGATATTATCCGCCTAAAAGTCCGTGATTTTGCTTAAATTTCATAGGCGGATAATATCCGCCCCTACATTAATTTTGTGTTTTAATAAATATATTTTTAATCTATACAAAGATTTTCACATGAACTATTCACTAAATTTACAACTTACTACATACTATACATTTATCCATTATTTGACATTGATAAATATGTTATTTAAAGGGAAAATATATTTAAAAATAATTTTAAAGGGTGATATTTTGATTAGAATTGAAAAAGTTCATGGTACAGAGATAATAGATTCAAGAGGAAATCCAACAGTTAGTGCAACAGTAGTTTTGTCCGACGGTTCAGTTGGAATAGGCATTTCACCGTCTGGTGCTTCTACAGGTAAATTCGAGGCTCACGAAAAAAGAGACGGCGACAAAAAACGCTATATGGGCAGAGGCGTTTTAAAGGCTGTCAAGAATATTAACACCTGTATTTCAGAGTCGTTAAAGGCTCTAAAATTAGTCAGTTGTTCATCGGTAGATCAATGCCTTATTGACTTAGACGGAACAGACAACAAATCAAATTTAGGTGCAAATGCAACACTTGCCGTTTCAATGGCTACCGCAAAGGCACTAGCTAACCATTACAAGCTCCCACTTTTTAGGTTTATTGGTGGTGCATCCGCTAAAAAACTGCCTTGCCCAATGATGAATATAATTAACGGTGGCGCTCATGCCGATAACAACATTGACATTCAAGAATTTATGATTATGCCTGTTGGAATAAGTGACTTTAGAAAATCTTTACAGGCTTGCTGTGAAATTTACCATACTTTAGGAGGCATATTAAAGGAAAAAGGCTTTGTAGTATCGGTTGGCGATGAAGGCGGTTTTGCGCCTAATCTTTCAAGCGACGAAGAAGCAATTGAGACAATTCTAACTGCCGTTAAAAAAGCTGGATACTCAACAGACGAAATCAGAATTGCACTAGATGCCGCCGCAAGTGAGTGGGATGCTGGCGAATTTTATAGTCTGCCAAAAAGAAACAAGCAATACAGCAAAGACCAAATGGTAGAATACTGGAAAAACCTATGCTCTAGCTACCCTATAATTTCTGTTGAAGACCCACTTTCAGAGGACGATTGGGGCACATGGACTAAGCTTAGTCAATCTATGGGCAATAAAGTTCAAATAGTCGGAGACGATTTATTTGTAACAAACATCAAAAGGCTAAAATATGGGCATGAAACAGGCGCTGGAAATACGATTTTAATTAAGCCTAATCAAATAGGAACTATTTCAGAGACAATAGACACGGTAATTTCAGCCAAACATTGGGGCTATAAAACAATAATGTCCCACCGTTCAGGCGAGACAGAAGATACTTTTATTGCGGACTTAGCCGTTGCCCTTAACTGCGGACAAATTAAAACAGGTGCGCCTTGCCGAAGTGAAAGAGTTGCAAAATATAACCGACTCCTTAGAATTTCAGACATGCTATAGCCAGGAAGCCCCGGCGGGCAAGTCGCACACTAAGCTAATTATAATTTATAGTTTTATCGCCTGCGTTGTTACTAATTAATTAAATTCCACACAAACCAATGTGTGGAATTTAATCAAACTTAATTCTTATCTGTAGTGGAGGGTCTCCGTGCAGACGTGTTGATTAGAAATGAAACTGATGTAGGGGACGGGTTTTCCAGACGTGTTGATTATACGATATCAATGTAGGGGACGGGTTTTCCGTCCCGTGGGAAGTTATCTAAAACCACTAGTTTTTTCGGGACGGAAAACCCGTCCCCTACATTTATTTGTGCGTTTTAACGAATTTGTTATAATTCAAAAAACGTAATCAACACGTCTGCGGGTTTTCCGTCCCCTACATCAGTTTGTGCTTTTTAATAAACAAAATGCCCCCACAAGCTTTCACTTGTGGGGGCT
>CAYJER010000032.1:0-22858 GCA_964369225.1 uncultured Eubacteriales bacterium | reverse complement strand
TAAAAACATTTTATTTTTTGGAGCTTAAGTGTCACCTATCATTGACACTTCTACAGTAGGCACTACAACAGTTTGTGAAATTCCTTGAAAATTTTTTTTTAGTATGTTATAATAAAAAAAACATTAAATTTTGATTGGAGGAGAAAAAATGAATAAATTTGACATTGTAGCATTCGGAGAAATATTAATTGATTTCACAAGAATGGGCGAAACTCAAGAAAACCAAAAACTTTTCGCTCAAAACGCAGGAGGTGCCCCTGCTAATGTATTAGTATGTGCCACAAAACTAGGAAAAAACACTGCATTTTTAGGAAAAGTTGGAAACGACATGCACGGAAAATTCCTAAAAGACACATTAATTTACGAAAAAGTAAACACAGATGGTTTAATAATGGACGACAATTATTTTACTACACTTGCATTTGTTGACATAAACGAAAACGGCGAGCGATCATTTTCTTTTGCACGAAAACACGGAGCCGATACCTTTATGACAAAAGAAGAAATAAATTTGGAAATATTGCAAAACTGCAAAATTTTCCATATTGGCTCCCTTTCTTTAACAACAAAGCTTTCAAAAGAAACCACTTTATACGCCATAGAAAAAGCGAAAGAAAGCGGAGCGTTAATAAGTTATGACCCAAACTATAGGGCTTCACTTTGGGAAAGCGAGAAAACTGCAAAGCTTGAGATGCAGTCTATTATAAAGTATGCCGACATCATGAAAATATCAGATGAAGAATGCAAACTATTGACAGGCGAAACAGAGCCTTTAAAGGCGGCTAAAATTCTTAATGATCAAGGCGTGAAAATAGTCTGTGTTACTCTGGGTAAAGACGGCTGTCTTGTTAGCACAAGCAAGTCACAAGAATTTGTTAAGGGGTTTAAGCCTTTAAAGGTTGCAGACACAACAGGTGCTGGAGATTCATTCTGGGGATCATTTTTAAGCAAAGTATCAGTCAATGACTCAATTGAAGAAATTGCAAATTCCGCAAGATTTGCCAACTCTACAGCAAGCATTTGTGTAGAAAGACCAGGCGCAATAAGGGCAATGCCTAGTTTAGATGAAGTTCTCAATAGGTTGAACTCGTAAAACTTAATCACTTAAATTCATCAAAAATCAGAGGTAATTATCTATGAAACATATAAAAAGAAATGATATTATATTATTTGCTGTGATTATATTAATAGTGATAATAGCTTATTTTGTAATCAACATTTTTTTTGCAAAAACTCCATCAAAAGTTATCATAGAAAAGAATGGCACTTTTTATGGTGAATATGATCTTTCGGTAAATCAAACTATTGACATAGACAGCGACAATGTGGTTTTAGTAGAAAACAACACCGTAAGAATGTATGAAGCTAACTGCCCTGATAAATTATGTATTCATCAGGGCAGTTTAACTAGTAATATTTCAAGCATTGTGTGCCTACCAAACGAGGTAGTAGTCTATTTAGAAACCGACATAGACAGCGAACTAGATGCGGTGATTAAATGAAAACACTACCATTAATCGCTATCTTAGTAGCTCTTTGTTTTATACTAACTTATGTAGAAATTTTAGTTCCTATAAATTTAATTGTTCCTGGTGCAAAATTAGGCTTATCGAATTTAGTCGTATTATACGCATTATATTCTATAGACACTAAGTCAGCCTTTTTCATAAATGTAATTAGAATAACACTTTCTGCACTATTATTTTCAAGTGTACTTACTTGGAGTTACAGCATAACAGGCGGAATTTTAAGTTTTATTTCTATGTATTTAATTAAAAAAACTAACAAGTTTTCAGTTATAGCAGTTAGTGCAGTAGGCGGAATTTTACATAATGTAGGTCAAATTTTAGTTGCAATCTTAATTTTTTCTACTTCTCAAATTGCATACTACTTACCAGTTCTCATACTAATTGGAATGATTACAGGAATAATTAACGGATTTATCTCTGCAATTTTAATTAGAAGAATAGGAAAATTTCACCTTTATTAATAACTTCTATCCACAAGCAAATGTTTTCACAATTTATATAATTAATTTAGGGAAAACCCATCTAAGGTTTTCCCTATTTTTATGCCATGAGACAAGTTTATTATATTTACTCGAACACATAACCTTTTCCGTACAAAGAATTGATTGTATAACCTGAATTGGCTAGTTTTTTTCTAAGCCTTGAAATTGCATTAACTAATGCTCTTTTGTCTGTTGAGATGGGTTGTCCCCAAACTTTCTCAAAAATTTCTTCTGCGCTTAGCTCTTTGCCTTCATTGTTTGCCATAAAACTTAGCAGTGCAAAATCTTTTGGTGTAAGCATCAAATCTTTATCCATAACAAACACCTGCATAGACATAAAGTCAAACCTCAAATTGCGTTTAACTACTATGTCTTTTGTAATTTGTGATGATTTTAACAAACGATTAATTCTTACTAACAACACATTGAAAGAATATGGTTTGGCTAAATAGTCATCACAACCTGCATCAAAGCTACTAACAGTATTTTTGTCATCAGAGAAACCTGTAAGTATCAATGTTGGAATGTCTGAATACACTCTTACCTGTTTTAAGAACTCCAGTCCGCTTCCATCTGGCATACCAATATCAAGCACCATAAGATCAGGATGATAACTACTTAATTTAATTCTAGCGTCTGCTAGTGTAGCTGCCGTTTTTACTTCAAAGCCATTCTCTTCTAACATCTTTGTGTTAAATACATTTACATTTATGTTGTCTTCAACTAACAATATTTTTTTCATTAATTACCATGTCATTTTCCGTATTAAATACGATAATTTTTCTCGGGTTTCCCCGTGACTTTCCTTTCTTTTTTATTTTGGATTAATTGTGTCCCTCTTCTTGCCCAGCATAAACAGGAACAGTAACTGTAACACTTGTACCTTCTCCAAACTCGCTATCAATTTTCAGCTCTCCTCCGTGAGCCTCAACAATAGTCTTACAAATATAAAGTCCGTAACCACTACTATCTTTTCCCGAAACGCCTCGCTTTGTTACTTCATTGATTAATTCAGGTGGAATACCACTACCGTTGTCACTAATTGTAATGTATACGTAATTCAAGCTTTTATACACATCTATTTTAATTATGTCATCCTTAGTGTGTTGGTGTGCGTTTGTAATAATGTTTGAAAGCACACGTAAAAAGCTATCAAAATCAACAAAAATCGGTGGTAAATCCTCCTGCAAATTACTTTGTATAATATTCCCCTTATGTTCACACATTAACTTTAATGAATTAATACTTGTATCTATAATTTTATAAATTGAAATTTTTTGTCTGTTTTCTGCATCAACCATAGATATCATATTAACCATTCCGCTTACCATTCTGCCAAGTCTTTCTGTTTCATCTTTAACAATGTTTAAGCTGTCCACCACCTCAGATTTATCTGTTTTTTCTTTATTAATCTGCATTGCTGAATATTCGGTTCCTGTTGAGATAACGGTTAAAGGAGTTTTCATTTCGTGGCTCATGTTTTGCATAAACTCTGATTTCATTTTGTTAAGATTTTCTAGCGAAGCCGCTTGAGTTTCGGCTATAAACTGTTTTCTTTTTGCATTCTCTACCATTTTAGTAGTGCTATGAAGAATTGAAATCGTTTGATAAAGTGAAAAAATAAGTATTGAAGTTTCAGTCAAAGTAATTTCAATACCTAGAATATTGATATTCAAAAAGAACAGACCATCATTAACCGAGGCAAAAACTAAAACTGCTAGCGAAATAAAGCTTAGAGTTTGTCCCATATTTAAAGTTCTAAAACCATTCTTTGAATAATAAACAATAATCGAAATCAATGAATACAACAGTGCTAAAATATAAGTAATAGTGGCATAAATCATCAAGTGTGACACAAATATTGTGTGCGTAAAAATATACAATGCTGTCAAAATCAAAAACGCCAACATGAACAGACCTACAACTGATTTTTTTATTGCAGGTTTAAATTGCAAATAAACTATATACATAAGCAAAATAGAAGACACCGAAACGCTTATATATTCTAGTCTAAAGCCTATGTCCCAAGAGAACGATGGAAAAAAGTCATACCAGACTTTTGTTCCGATTAAACTTAAGCGTACGGCAAAAAACAGGCATACAAAAGCAAACGCTCTATTTAAGGCTTTGTTACCTAGTAGCTCTGATACCATTATATGTATTATAAATAATACGAATAAAAAGCCAAACAAAAAAGTCTCTATAGCAGTTCTAGTAACTTCACTCTGTTCAATTGATAAAGGATATCCAATCAACGTATTACTAAAGCTCGAACCCTCTCTATGAACAAAATTTGCGCCCTGAATTACAATCTCAAATATATTATCTTGTGGAATAAATGCAGTATATATGTTTCCATAACCCGCTTCATAATCCTGCTCATTAGTAGCCGGTGTGCCAAACTCACCTACTAATTCATTATTTATATAAATTCTTCTAGCAAAACCACTAACAGTTAGCAATCCATATCTTTGATTATCTGGCATAATGCATGTGAGCTTAGCTGTATTTCCAGAATTATAGTTAACGGGATCACCCACTTTAACTTCATCTATCCTTGAGTGAAACTCTGTTGGTGTCAAAATTTCATTTTCAATATACTGCACATCCCCTGATAAAGATACAATAGTATTCTCAAAATCTATGTCACTTAAATCCCATACTCCATCCTCGGAATATACGTCTACATGATTAACCGCTTTATATAGATATACATCTTTAACATATAGTAAAGAAAACACAAACAATGTAAGTATTAATAGCACTAAATAAAGTGAAATGTATCTTTTTTTTTCCATTTCAAGCCCATACTTTCTAACGTAAACTTTATAAATATTGTATCACAGATATATCTGCTATACAAGTGTATTTTTATAATTAAATAAAAAGCTATCACAAATTTAAACACTAATCTGTGATAGCTTAAATGATTTTTCTTAAAACTCTGCTACTCCTGTAGTTCTTGGAAATGGTAGAACGTCTCTTATATTTGATATGCCAGTTAGATACATTATAAGTCTTTCAAAGCCTAATCCAAAGCCGGCGTGTTTAGTACCGCCGTATTTTCTAAGGTCGAGATACCACCAATAATCTTTTGGATCTAGTTCCATTTCTTCAATTCGCTTAACCAACAAGTCGTAACGCTCTTCACGTTGACTTCCTCCCACAATCTCGCCAATGCCAGCTACCAATAAATCGACTGCCGCCACTGTTTTGTTGTCATCATTCATTCGCATGTAAAAAGCCTTAATATCCTTTGGATAATCGGTTACGAATACAGGTTTCTTAAAATGAACTTCTGTTAGATATTTTTCATGCTCTGTTTGCAAATCACAGCCCCAATTCACTTTGAACTCGAAATTATCGTTGTTTTTCCCTAAAATCTCTACAGCCTGTGTGTACGTAACTCTTGCAAAATCAGAATTAACAACATGTGAAAGCCTTTCTTTAAGACCTTTATCTACAAATTGATTGCAGAAATCTATGTCTTGAGGGCAATTTTCTAGCACATAATCAATGACATATTTAATCATATTTTCAATAAGCTCCATGTCATCGAAAATATCTGCAAAGGCAATTTCTGGCTCTATCATCCAAAATTCTGCCGCATGTCTTTGAGTATAAGAGTTCTCTGCCCTGAAAGTAGGACCAAAAGTATAAGTTTTTCCGAAAGCCATCGCCATGCACTCTGCCTCAAGTTGCCCTGAAACTGTAAGTGATGTTTCTTTTTGGAAGAAATCTTGCTTATAATCTATGTTGCCATCATCATTTTTTGGTAAATTATCTAGGTCTAAAGTAGTAACTCTAAACATTTCACCTGCACCCTCGCAGTCACTTCCTGTGATTATTGGGGTGTGCGCATAGATAAAGTTTTGCTCTGTAAAAAATTTGTGTATAGCAAAAGAGGCTGTAGAGCGTATTCTAAATGCAGCACTAAAAAGGTTAGTTCTAGGTCTTAAATGTGCTATTGTTCTAAGATACTCTACAGAATGTCTCTTTTTTTGCAGTGGATAGTCAGGAGTAGAAGTTCCAACAATTTTAATATCTGTCGCTTGAATTTCAAAGGCTTGTTTAGCGTTTGGCGTCGTCAGAACTGTGCCTGTTACTTCAAGTGACGCACCTACATTAGAAGATGCAACCTCTGCAAAATTAGTTATTTTATCTGACTCAAACACAATTTGAACTCCCTTAAATGAAGAACCGTCGTTTAAATCAATAAAACCTAAGCTTTTAGAGTCTCTAATACTTCTAACCCAACCGCATATTGTCACTTTGTCAAATTCACTAGGATTTTGATAAATTGCCTTTATTTCTACTCTTTTCATCTCTGCCATCCTTATTATTTATTTTGAATATATTCGTCAATGGCTGTTGCTGCTGCTTTACCAGCTCCCATAGCTAGGATAACTGTAGCGGCACCTGTAACGGCATCTCCACCAGCGTATACTCCCGGACGAGAAGTCGCACCTGTTAATTCATCTGCAATAATTCCGCCCCAATGTTGAGTGTCAAGACCCTCTGTTGTGTCTTTGATTAGCGGGTTTGGAGACGTACCGATTGACATAATTACGCAGTCTGCCTCAATCTTAAACTCGCTGTCTTTTTTCTCTACAGGTCTTTGTCTTCCAGACTCGTCAGGCTCGCCTAATACCATCTCACGGCAAACAATTGAAGATGCCCAGCTCTTTTCATCGCCTAAAATTTCTACAGGATTAGTTAAGAATTTAAACTCTATGCCCTCTTCCTTTGCATGCTCGATCTCTTCAAGACGTGCAGGAAGCTCTTTTTCTGTTCTTCTGTAAACAATTGTTACGTCAGCTCCTAGTCTTCTTGCGCATCTAGCAGCATCCATAGCAACGTTACCACCGCCTACAACAGCTACTTTTTTAGCTCTGTATACAGGTGTCTCTGAGTCATCTTTATATGCTTTCATAAGGTTTATTCTTGTCAAAAATTCATTTGCAGAATAAACACCATTTAGGTTTTCACCTTTAATATTCATAAATCTAGGAAGACCAGCTCCTGAACCTATAAACACAGCCTCAAAACCTTCTTCATCCATAAGCTCATCAATAGAAATTGTCTTACCTACAACAAAGTTTGTTTCAAGTTTTACGCCATATTCCTTGATTGTGTCAATCTCTTTTTGAACTGTAGCCTTTGGAAGTCTAAATTCAGGAATACCATAAACCAAAACACCACCAGCTAAATGAAGTGCCTCGAATATTGATACATCATAGCCTTTTTTAGCTAAGTCACCAGCACAAGTAAGACCTGAAGGACCTGAACCTATTATGGCTACTTTATGTCCGTTTGATTCAGGCTTAACTACTTTTTCGTTTACATTTTCGTTGTGGTAATCTGCTACAAATCTTTCAATTCTACCGATACCAACAGCCTCGCCCTTTTTATTTCTTACGCAAAGAGCCTCACATTGTGTCTCTTGTGGACATACTCTACCACATACAGCAGGAAGTGAGCTATATTTTGAAAGGCTTTGATATGCTTCTTCAAACTCGCCCTTAGAAACATAACCTATAAACTCTGGGATATCTATATTAACAGGGCAACCCTTAACGCATGGTTTTGTTTTGCAATTAAGGCATCTGTTTGCCTCGTCAATTGCTTGCTCGGCAGAATAACCTAGCGCTACCTCTTTGAAATTTTTGTTTCTTACATCAGCGTCTTGATGTGGCATTTTGTTTTTCTCAAGTGACATATTAGGCATTATTCTACCTCCTTATTAAATAGATTACATGTATCTTCATGAGTTTTTCTCTCGAAACCTTTATATGTAGAAGATCTAGCCATAGCCTCGTCAAAGTCTATCTCGTCTCCGTTAAATTCAGGACCATCTACACAAGCAAATTTAGTTTTCCCACCGACTGTAAGTCTGCAACAACCGCACATGCCTGTACCGTCAATCATTAATGAGTTCATGCTAGCTACTGATTTAACGCCAAATTCTTTTGCTACTTGACATACAAATTTCATCATGATAAGTGGACCTATTGTGATAACCTCGTCGTATTGCTCGCCACTCTCAATTAAAGTTTTAAGTGCATTAGTAACTAAAGCTTTTTCGCCCCAAGAACCGTCATCACTTACCTTTACAAATTTATGGCTTGCCTCTTCAAACTCTTTTTCAAGAATTACAAGATCTTTATTTCTAAAGCCTGCAATAGCGTGAACCTCACAACCATTGTCAAACAAAGCCTTAGTTACAGGGTAGGCAATCGCACAACCAACGCCGCCGCCAACAACGGCTACTTTTTTAAGACCCTCAATATGGGTAGCCTTACCTAGTGGTCCTACAAAATCTTGAATGAACTCACCCTCGTTTAATTCGTCAAGTCTTCTTGTTGTGCCTCCAACAATTTGATAAATGATGTTGACAGTACCTTTTTCAGGGTCTTGTCCAGCGATAGTAAGAGGTATTCTCTCACCGTTTTCATGTGTTCTTAGAATTATAAATTGTCCTGCCTTTGCTCTTTTAGCAATGAAAGGCGCTTCTATTTCCATAAAACCGACAGCTTCACCCAAACGTTTCTTTGTTACTATTTTATTCATTTTAAGCATGTCCTCCTAATTTTTTCTTTGTATATTATATCACCGAAAAATTCAATTGTCAATCTTGTAACATTAAACTTTTAGTGGTATGTTATGTTTTGGTATTTTCTTTAGTATGAAGTAGTAAAAAGGTACTGAAACTACACCTGTTACTACCCATGAAATTGGGTAAACAACATAAAGCGTCATGAGTTCAGGAACTGCTTCAAAAGCAAACATTACCCAGAAAACTCTTAAAATACATATTCCACATACGCTTATTATTGTTGGTAAATAGCTAGAGCCTACTCCTCGCATTTGCCCGACAGTTACATCCATAAATCCCCACAGCATGTAGGCTATACACATAAACTGAAATCGCTCTATTCCATAAAAGACTACTTCGCTGTCACTGTTATATAGTCGCATCAAAGGTTCCGAGAATATATACCCTAGGCTACATAAAACGACTGCAAATATTGTCACAATCACA
The DNA here is from genome assembly GCA_964369225.1 of uncultured Eubacteriales bacterium. GTDB lineage: Bacteria > Bacillota > Clostridia > Oscillospirales > Acutalibacteraceae > SIG603. The sequence goes on along the minus strand of CAYJER010000032.1, from coordinate 13,805 downwards.
AGACTGTTATAATAACATAGCCTAACCCTTTTATATTGAGCCGCTCCAAGATTTTGGCTTGAAAACGTTATACAAGCCTGATGAACCGAGTTTAAACCTACATAAATAAAGCCTTCTAAATTTCCAGCAGCAGTATTAGCCGCAATTACAGTAGGACTAAAAGTATTAATAGCCGACTGTAACAACACGTTTGAAATAGAGAAAAGTGAGCTTTGAATGCCAGCCGGAACACCGACTTTCATTATAAATATAAGTTCTGTTCTGTATAATTTTAGTTGCCTAAAATTCAGCTTAACCACCACACCTTTTTTATATAGGTATCTTAGAACCAAATACATAGAAAAAGCCTGTGAAACTACGGTTGCAATGGCTACACCTGCCACACCCATATTAAACACTAAGACTAAAAATAAGTTAAGAGCAATATTCAGAACACCCGAAAGTGCAAGGAAATAAAGCGGTGTCTTTGTGTTTCCAACCGCCCTTATCATTGCAGACCCAAAATTATACACAAGATTAAATATTGAACCTGCAAAGAAAATTCTAACATATAAAACAGCAAGATCCATAGTTTCTTCTGGAGTCTTCATAAGCCTTAACACAGGTTCAGCTATGATAATTCCCAAAAGCATTATAAACGCCCCAGCCAAGGCAGAAATAGTTATAGAAGTATGCAAAGTTCTGTGCATTGTTTCTGCATCTCTACCGCCAAATGCTCTTGAAGCCATTACGCCTGTTCCAACCGAAAGCCCCATAAACAACGAGACAATTAAATTAATAAATGGTGCAGTAGAACCAACAGCCGAAAGCGCTATTGTTCCTACAAAATTGCCCACCACCACAACATCTACTGCGTTGTAAAAAAGCTGTAACATGCCTGTAAGCATCAATGGAATAGCAAAACTAACTAAGCTACCCGCAATATGCCCAGTTCGCATATCATGATTTTTAACTTTCCTTTTCATTTTATGACCTAGTCATTTTTACCGAATCAAATACGATAAAATTTAAGGGTTGTTCCCTTGACTGTCCTTTATCCTAATTTCATATTAAATACGCTAATGCAATCATCAGAATAACTCCGCCTATTCCTAAAAAAGAACTAATAGACAGAGTATATATGTTCACTGCAAGCGCTACACCGCTAAGTGGTGCTGTAAGATTAACAAGTAATAAAGCTAGTACGCCCATTATGGCTGATATTAATATTTTTCTCATATAGTTCACCTCACAAATTCATATGTGAGGCAAGCTATAATAATTACAATTTTATTTTATCATTAAAATACAATAAAGTCTATACTTTATTCGACAAATTCTAATAGTTTATGCTGTAGTTTTTGGTCTACTAAGGCTCTAATTTTAAGTCCTTCCGCTACATACTCTTCTTCTAATATAACGCCGTCTTTTCTAATCTCTGCTGCTAAGCCAGATTTAGCAAATGGCAAAAGTAATTTAAGCTCAATATTTTTACTAGGCAAAGCATCTTCTATAGCCTGCATTAGGCTTTCTATACCAAAACCTTTTTTAGCACTGATTTTTACAGAGCCACTAATTCTAAGGGCAGTTTCCTCTTTTCCCTCTTCTAAAGTCTTATCCCATTTATTCAAAACAGGAATAATAGGTCTGTCGCCACAGCCTAATTCTTGAAGTATAGAAGTAGTAACCTTTAAATGTTCATTTGCTTCATCGTCTGAACTATCACAGATATTAAGAATAATGTCTGCATAGGCTGCTTGTTCCAGCGTTGACTTAAACGCCTCGACCAAATGGTGAGGTAGTCTCCTTATAAGCCCAACTGTGTCAATAAGCATAATATTTTTACCGCTTGGAAGTTTAAGCGCCCTTGCAGTTACATCAAGAGTAGCAAAAAGCATGTCTTTTGCCAGTACTCCTGCATCTGTTAAATAGTTCATCAAAGTGCTTTTACCAACGTTTGTATAACCTACTATTGCAACAGTTATAGTTCCATCTTTTTTTCTGCGTCTGTCAATTTCGTTTCTAGTTCTCTCTACTTCTACAAGGGCATCTTTTAGATTTTCAATTTTTCTTCTAATATGCCTTTTGTCTGTTTCAAGTTTAGTCTCACCAGGACCTCTAGTACCAATTCCACCGCCGAGCCTTGACATTTCTATACCCTTACCTGTAAGCCTTGGCAACATGTATTTAAGCTGAGCCAATTCTACTTGAAGTTTACCCTCTTTTGTCTTGGCTCTTTGGGCAAAAATATCAAGAATTATCATGGTTCTGTCAATTACCCTTACTTCTGTCTCGTTCTCAAGGTTTCTAATTTGAGTTGGGCTAAGCTCTCTGTCAAACACTATTAAATCTATTTCGTTGTTATCACAAAACTCTTTTATCTCTATCACCATGCCACTACCTACACAAGTGGCGGCCTTTACAGCATCTCTTTTTTGAGTTATAGTAGCTATGGGTTCAGCTCCACTAGTTAAAGTTAATTCCCAAAGCTCTTTTAATGAGATATCGTTGTCGTACTCACCTAGATCCACCGAAACCAGCAAAGCTTTTTCTTTTTCTTCTGTCATATAATACCTCTCATTCTAATTTAAACACAAAAACCTATGACACTTAGTTTAACATAAGCATCATAGGTTGTCTATACATTTTTTCGATTTTTCATTATTGTTCTGGTTTAAGATCTGATATTGTTCCTGTGTTCTGTATCATGCGTGAAAACACAGAAGAAAGCATACGCCATTCAGTCTTAGTTATACCGCTACCTAACATCAGACACATATTGTCACAGGCTAGTTGTATTTGTTCAGAAACAATTCTACCATCATCTGTAAGATGAAGTCTCACAACTCTTCCGTCATAATCATCTGTTGATGAATAAAGCAAGCCTTTTCTGTTAAGTGTTGAAGCTGATTTACAAACTAAAGATTTAGATATACACCTGTAATCGGCAATATCTTTAGCTGTACTCCATGACCCATTTGTATACAAAAATAACAAAATGTCCATTTCGCACTGAGTCAAACTCCACTGAGAACCAATCTCAATAAGCGACTTTTCATAAATTTTCCCGAGCTTCCATGCAGTTGTAAAAACAAACTGACTATCCTTAAACATATGTACTCCCCCTTGCTATAAATGCTTATGTGTGTAAAAAAGGTCTTAGTTATAAATTTAATCATCCTTTCATGATTTTTATAAAAATTTGATTATCTATGCACTATCCTTCTTTATACATATTATATCTTTTTTGCCAATTTGTCAAGGGTATTAATAGCTAAAATCAACAAAAAAATAATCTTTGTACGCTTTGTGAGTTAAATGTTTGATTTATAAACTATAATAGGTTATTATTACATACTAATTGACAGTAATTACCATATATGCGTTATATTTACAGTAAATATAAAAGTATTATATCGTATTTGTGCTAATAAATAGCATATTTTAACTGCTTTTTTATTGTTAAATTATTTACTTGTAGTTTTTTATATGTTATAATAACCAAAAAAGGAGGTCATATTATGAGTTTACCAACACCACATATTACTGCCAAAAAAGGCGATATCGCCAAAACTGTTATAATGCCGGGAGATCCGTTAAGGGCTAAATTTATAGCAGAGAATTTTTTAGAAAACGCAACATGTTTTAACACAGTTAGAAACATGTTCGGCTACACAGGTTCATACAAAGGAAAAGAGATAAGTGTAATGGGTAGCGGAATGGGTATGCCATCTATTGGAATATACTCTTTTGAGCTGTATAATTTTTATGATGTAGACACAATAATAAGGGCTGGCTCTACAGGTGCTTTGCAAGACAACATGGATGTAATGGACATTGTTATAGCTCAAGGGGCATGTACCGACTCAAACTATGCCTTTCAATATGAGTTACCAGGTTCGTTTTGTGCCATAGCAGATTTTGATTTACTGCAAAAAGCATATTCATTGGCAACACAAAAAAACACAAATGTACATGTAGGAAATGTATTATCGTCTGATATTTTTTACAACCAACATTCATCTGCAAACGATAAATGGAAAAGCATGGGAGTGCTTTCTATAGAGATGGAAGCAGCCGCTTTGTATATGAATGCAATCAAGGCAAAAAAGAAAGCTTTAGGAATTTTCACAGTTTCTGATCACATTTACAAAGGAACATCATTAAGTGCTAGTGAAAGGCAAACAAGCTTTAATGAAATGATAGAAATTGCACTGGAGGTAAATTAAGTGAACTTGGAAGAAATTTTATCAAAGGTTGATCACACAAATTTAAGTGTTACAGCTAAATTTGAGGATATAATAAAACTTTGCGATGAAGCAATAGAGAATAATTGTGCAAGCGTTTGTATACCGCCTTGCTTTGTAGACAAGGCACGTGAGCATATAGGAAAACGAGTTAAGCTGTGTACAGTTATAGGTTTTCCAAACGGATACGCCGAAACCTATGCAAAAGTTAGCGAGACTTCTTTTGCCGTGCTTGATGGCGCCGACGAAATAGACATGGTTATTAACCTTTGTCATTTAAAAGACGGAATGTATAATCTCATACTAGATGAAATCAATCAAATAAAAGAAGCCTGCGAGGGCAGACTTTTAAAGGTTATTATTGAGACCTCTGTTTTAACAGAAGACGAAATAATCAAAATGTGTGAAATAGTAGAAGAAAGCAACGCAGATTTCATTAAGACTTCCACAGGGTTTAATGGTAGAGGTGCTAGTTTTAAAGATATCAAGCTAATGAGAGAACATATAAAAACTAAAAAAATTAAAGCCTCTGGCGGAATTAATTCGCTTGAGGATGCCCAAAAATTCATTGATCTTGGAGCGGATAGACTAGGAACTAGTAAGCTTGTTAAAATCATAAATAACACATAAAATTTTGAGGCTGTGTTATATTATTGCAGGGGCGACCTGTGGTCGTCATAAAACTAGCAATTAGTGCTAACCCTCGGACGACCACAGGTCGCCCCTACAATATTTAAATAAATTTATTTTTATCCATATAAGGATTTTCACCGCAACTTTTCACTCTTCACTAAGTTCCCGGCTATGAGGTTCACCTATACATTAATATGTGAAATTCACTATCAAAAATTGGCTTGTCGCATTTGACAAGCCTCAAATTGTTTATTTAGCTAATTTTTTTGCGTCTTCTAAAACCAAAGAGGCTACAACAGTTACAATAAGAGATATTGAGTTACCTAATATTACTCCGTCTATGCCAGCCATAGGGAAAACTTTAAAGAACAAAGCTACCAAACTTCCTGCTATCATTCCCATGATAATAGCGTTTGGTTTTGTTTTTTTCCAGTACAAAGTTAATATAAATGGGAAGAATATAGCCGCCGAATATATAGCAGTTGTAAACTCGAAAACAACCAATATAGAGTTAAATGCCAACGCAATAAGTAGCGCTATCACACCAAAGGCAACTGTAGAAATTCTGCATACCTTAATCTCTTTTTTAGGTGTCATGTCTTTTACAACCCAACCGTAAATGTCTTGTGTGAATATTTGGCTTACAACAATTAGGTATGAGTCAACAGATGACATAACCGCAGCTATTAATCCTGCTATTCCAAGTCCTGCTAAAACAGTTGGAAAATGCTCAATAATTGTCTTTACAACAACTGTTTGACTGTCGTCAATCTCTGGGAAAATTGATCGTGCTAGTACTGCTGCAATTACAACAACACCACCAACTATTAAGTAACCAAATGATGCTATAATCTGAGAAGTTCTAGCCTCTTTATCTGTTCTTGATGCTAAAACTCTTTGTATGTAAGGAATACCTGTACAAGCAGAGAAAGTATAAATACAAATTACCGCAAGCAATGACATAAATGAAGTGTTGTGGAACAAATCAAATGTTCCCGGTGTAAACACAGCCTCTATAGTTTGAAGTGAGGTTTCTGCCATTCCAGATAATACAACAATCGGGAAAACAATTGCAACTGAAACACCTAATATAATCATTTGAATCGTGTCTGTATATGCAACCGCTAAAAATCCTCCTTGTAAAGTATAAAGAATTGTAATTGTTCCGCCTATTATTACGGCTAATGTATAAGACATTCCAATATCATTTAGAAGCAATTGCAAAACTGTACCCATTCCCATTATCTGTGAAATCAATGTGCCTATAGAATAAACCAATGTGTAAACACTGCACATTCTACCAACACTTTTCCCATGATATTTTTCAAAAATCCCGGAAATAGATACTGCCCCAGTTCTGTGAATTTTTTTAGCCATCAAGGCTAGGGCGAACATTCCTATAGCCCAAGCTATAACTAGCCAAAGAGCCGAAAAACCCTCGTCGTACCCTCTGCCTGCCTGACCTAAGCAAGCTCCTGCTCCAGTTGCAGTGGCGACCGATGAACAAATAATTACAAATGGTGTAAGTGTGCGACCTCCTAAAGCAAAGTCGTCAGTTGTCTTAATTTTTTTCGATGCCCAAAAACCTATAGCCACCATTACTAATAGGTACAGCACCATTAACGCATAATCTAAAAACTCCATTAATTAAACTCCTTTTCAATATATTTACATATTAATTATATCATATTATAAAAACTATGGGAATAGTATTTTGTAGATTTTACATAAAAAAATAAAGTTTATAAATAGTAAACATTTTTTTCGGCTTATAGAGTATCAAACAGCTGGTTATTTTGTGTAAAAAGCCAAAATTTGTGCATAAATGTAAAAATTAGATTAAAACTATATCAAAAAAGAACGACTTTAAGCATAAATATTAATCTTTAATAAACGATAGATTAAATTGAAATTTAATCATAACTTTTTTGTTATATCACTTTTGTTAGCGTATTTTAGTCAATATATATAAATCCACAAATTTTATCATATCCAAATATTTTTTATATTATATTGACAATAAACTTGTCATATGATAGTATAATTGTATAGAAAAACTATTTGTGTAGCACAAATTAAAATTGGAGGATATTATGGGATTAATTAAAGCTATTACGGGAGCCACTAGTGGTGTTTTAGCGGATCAATGGAAAGAATTTTTCTATTGCGAGGCTCTTCCAAATGAAATTATCGTAAGCAAAGGCATCAAAAGAACAAGTAAAAGAAGCTCAAATACTAAGGGTGAAGAAAATATTATTTCAAATGGTTCTGTCATAGCAGTGGCAGACGGACAATGTATGATTATTGTAGACAATGGCAAGGTTACAGAGTTATGCGCCGAACCTGGCGAATTTACTTATGATACTTCTAGCGAACCTTCTATCTTTCACGGTAGTCTAGGCGAGAGTATCAAGCAAAGCTTTATGAATATAGGTCAGCGTTTCACTTTTGGCGGTGGAGCTGGCAAAGACCAACGCATATATTTTTTCAACACAAAAGAACTCATGGGCAATAAATACGGCACTCCAAGCCCTGTTCCTTTCAGAGTAGTAGACAGAAACATAGGTCTTGACATAGACATATCTATTAGATGTCATGGTGAGTATTCATATAAAATTATAGACCCTATGCTATTTTACACAAATGTATGTGGTAATATCTCTGACGATTTTTCAAGATCAGAGATAGACGGACAACTTAAAAGCGAGCTTATGACGGCTCTACAACCAGCATTTGCTAAAATTTCTGACATGGGCATACGTTATAGTTCACTGCCAGGGCATACAATGGAGCTAGCCGATGCACTAAATGAAGTTTTATCAAAAAAATGGAGTGACTTGCGAGGAATAAAAATTCACTCATTTGGAGTTTCGTCTGTCAAAGCGTCTGAAGAAGACGAAGACATGATAAAGGAACTACAACGCAATGCAACATTTAGAAACCCAACAATGGCTGCGGCTCACCTAGTAGGCGCTCAAGCCGAGGCTATGCAGAGTGCTGCAGCAAACGAGGGACAAGGCTCTTTTATGGCTTTTGCCGGAATGAACATGGCTCAAAACGCTGGAGGCATGAACGCTAACAATCTATATAATATGGGATTTCAACAACAGCAACAATATCAGCAACAGCAGTATCAACAGCAACAACAACAACAACAACAAACTCCTGCTACAAAATCAGATCCTGATAACTCATGGGTTTGTAGTTGTGGAAAATCTGGAAATACAGGTAAATTCTGTTACGAGTGTGGCTCTAAAAAACCTGAACCAGTAGTAGCCGATGGTTGGGTTTGCTCTTGTGGTGCTAAAAACAAAGGCAAGTTCTGCTGTGAATGTGGCTCTAAAAAACCAGCCACTGCCACTTTATACATCTGTGATAAATGCGGTTGGAAACCAACCGACCCTACTAAGCCACCAAAATTCTGCCCTGAATGCGGTGACATATTCGACGAAAACGACACTTAATTAATATTTAATTCCCCACTCGTGCTAAGTTAATAGCTGGGTGGGGTTAAATAATATAAAAACACTTAATAATCTAACTAGAATTACTAGTAAGGAGTATTGATTTTTCAAACTCTATATAGTATAATGATTGTAGAACTTATAATTAATATTAGTGTTAAGCTTGTAATATTTTCAAACTCACTGTTAAAGGAGATTGATTAACAAAATGAAAGTATTAAAATTACTGTATAAAGACAAAGAGTCTCTAACAGAATTTATTCAAAACAATAGTTTTGAAGATAACTATAACTGGCTTGTTCGTGTATATGCCTCGACATACAATAAAGATTTTTGTAGTGAAATTGCTACTACAATCAAAGAACTTATTCCATCATCTACAATTACAGGATGTAATGTCGGTGGTGTTGTTTATGATGCAGAAATATATGATAACGAGACCATGATTATTTTTTCAGGTTTTGAGAGAGCCTCTGTTGTCAGCGATTTCTTCTCTATAGACGGTATGGACGAAGAATCGATCACAAAACGTATAGAAGACGGCGCTAAAGATTTATCTCCTGCCATTGCTATAATGCATGTAGGCGCTTACTCACCACATACCGACGGCGTAATAAGGCGAATTTCTAAAAGTCTTTCTCATATACCTTTTGTTGGTGGTATCACTGGCTATTTAACGCCCGATAATACACTGATTTCTTTAGTGTTTAACGAGGAAGGCGTTTTTGAAAACACAATTAGCATTACATATGTTAGCAATAATTTTGTGCTAGCCTACACTAATGCAGTTGTGGGGCATGCGCCTATAAGCGGTGTTCATACTATAACTGAAATGTCTGGCGAGAATATAGTTTCAATAGATTCTTCCCCGTCTGCCAAATGGATAAATGAACAACTTGGCACAACAAAGCTATACGAGCAAGATTATCTTTACACTACTGTTTCAACAGATTTACTAGTTAGATTTCCATTTGTACTTGAAGAAGACGAGGGTTCAAGTAGATTTTCAAGATACGAAGCTTCTTCTGATCAATTAAGGTTGCATTTTTGCCAACTTCAAACAGGCACAAAATTTAGAATTGGCTATGTAAGCCCAATTAAAAGCGTAGAAGAATGGCACAATGTTTGCTATGATTTACAAAGAACTCCTGTTGAAATGATGTTTAGTTATAGTTGCCTATTTAGAAAAATGTATTTAAACAATCTTTCAAAATGGGAGATGGCACCATTTAAAGACAGTGGTGTTTGTGGCGCATTCATGTATGGTGAAATTTGTACCAAAGAAGGAAAAATCCTATTCTTTCACGGAACTTGTACACTCTTTACTATGGCTGAAAAAATCAACTATATCAAGCCTGATTTGTCTACATATGACAGAATAGATGAACTTTATGACACTAGCGATGAAATGTTAGCCTCGTTTAGAAAACTAATGAACGACGCAAACCAAACAGATTCAACTAATATTTTTGCAGACGCTTTACAAAACGAAGCTTCTACTATGGGAAGAATTACCTCACAAAAAAATAGCATGACTAAATTTTTGAGAGAAAGACCTAACACGCAAAAACTTTGCTTAGTCAACTTTGATGCAAGTAATTTTGATATTATAAATGTAGAACTATCCCTTTATTCAATCATGAACAAGATGAAGGACTATTGTGATCAACATTATAAGAGTTTAAACATTTATTTTTATGTTTTCCGTAAAGATTCATTCTTCTTCACTTGCGACAATTCAGTATCTACAAAACTTTTTTCTGACACAGCCAAAAGTTTATATAATCATTTCACCAATGAAAATCTGGAACTAAGTTCTTTAAAATTCGCTATTAGTCTCGAGGGTAAAGCGCCTATTGACTTACTTGAAATTATAGAAGAATCTGCCAACAAAACAGAATCAAACTTTTATAATTGCGATAATATTATTGACGACGAAGACAACGCTCTTCAAAAAGAGTTTGAAGTAGTTGAAATAATCAAAGAAGCAATTAAAAACGATAAAATAATCCCTTACTTCCAAGGAATATACGATAGCCAAGAGAGTGTATTTTTCGCCTATGAAGCACTTATGCGAATACAAACTTCTTCTGGTGAAATACTCCCACCAGCTATTTTCTTAGAGGTTGCCAAAAAACATGAACTTTATCTTAAACTAAGCCAAATTATGATTTGTAAAGTTCTTGATTTATTTGAGAACCGAAGTGAAATTATCACAATGAATATTTCTGCCCTAGATGTTTGTTCACCTGAATTTTGCAAAACTATATATTCAAAACTTGACCAGATGAAAAAGACTGATCATTTTATATTTGAAATAGTTGAAACTGAACAGTTCGCAGGCTATGATGAGTTAAAACAATTTATAAGAAAAATGCGACAATATGGCATAAAGATAGCTATTGACGATTTTGGTTCTGGTTACTCTAACTTTATTGAAATAGGAAACCTTCAAATCGATTACATAAAAATTAACGGCTCCCTAACAGAACTTTTAGGAACAGATGTTAGTTATAATCAAATATTAGACAGTATTTACTACCTAAGTAAAAAAATGCAGGTTTCTTTGATTGCCGAATGTGTCGAGACCGCAGCAATGCAAAAAACGCTTATTAATAGCGGAGTAAGATATTCTCAGGGGTATCTGTTCTCAACACCTATGCCTATAGAGCAGTTGTACGTAGTTTCAGAAGAAAACAAGCAAAAATCAATAAATTTAAAAAATAATGGCTCTGTCGATAATCTTTTTGACAAAAAAACAAGCTCAAAATATAGCAAGAAATTATTAACTTGGGGTGGTATTGTTACAATTTTCTTAATTGTAGGCGCAATACTCACTTTCTCCTCTAACAACTTAGAAACAGTTGAAGACATAAACGATGCCTTCTTAGTAGAATTGGCGACAGGAATGGCAGACAAAATATCTTATAATGTAGATGATTCATCCGATATTTTGTTAGCTGCAAAGACAGCTGTATCATCACATTACCCTGATACCGTACAAATGGCTACTGTTTTAGGCGAAATCACTAACCTAGACGCATTTGATGATATATATATTTCCATAGATGGAGATACCCCTGTAGATTCAATGGGTAATCGACTTTTGTCCAATATAGATATAAATTTATACGGAGCTCAAGATGGCGAAGTAATTATTTTGCCACCAGCTGTAGATGAATCAACTGGAAAAGAGTTTTTTGCCTTAGCTACAAAATTTGATATCGCTGAAAATATTAGTGCTAGTATGTATGGAGTTTTCCACCTAGATAACTATGCTAAAGTGCTTGATCTTAAGAGTTTTGGCGGTGAGGCGTTTTATCACCTATGCCAAGTAGATGGCGTGCCTCTTATTCTTAGTGGTAACAGTGATAACTTATTTGCCGGTGGTGACATGTATACTTTCATCGATTCTTTTGATATGCAAAACGGACACACCTCCCAATCATTAAGAGATGACATGGAAAATGGCAGATCTGCCGTCTTAAAGTACATAATAAACAACGAAGAACGAACTGCCGTTATGGTTACTGTACCTGGTACCGATTGGTGTGTTGTTAGTATTTTACTAGACGATATTACCGAACAAATGGCAAACAACATAGATTATTCCACATTTGTTTTCATGACATTCTTAATTGTAATTTCTGGTTGCTACTTATTGCTTACAATTGTCATAAATCATAAAAACCAAAAAATACTTAAAAAAGCATTAGAGTCTAGCTATTATCTAACTAATAGTCTTCAATCAACAATCGAGACCGATTCTCTTACAAAAACATATAGCAGAAGTGCAGCTACTGAAAAAATCTCTGAGGCAATCATAAGATGTGAGCAACAAGAAAACCTAGTACACACATTGATAATTGCAGATGTAGATAACTTCAAGCAAATTAATGATACTTTCGGGCATGAAGCCGGCGATAAATACCTAATGGAATTTGTTAGTGCTGTTAAGAGCAGCCTTAGAACAGGCGATATTTTAGGGCGCTTAGGCGGAGATGAGTTCGTCATATTGTTAAGCGATATTGCTAACAAAGAAAATGCAGTCAATGTAATAAACAGAATTATAAGTAATGTTTCTGCAATTTCAATTAAAGATGTAGACCTTGGAAATGTTGGAATAAGCGTTGGCGCTGTAATGGTTCCAGAGCATGGCACAGATTACACAAAGCTGAACAACATGGCAGACAAGGCTTTATACTCTGCAAAACATGCAGGAAAACGAACCTATATATTCTATGCGGATATACAATCTGAAAAATAAACAAAAAATTCGGGCTGTTTAATACAGACCCGAATTTTTAATATGTTTTATTGTAGATGATGACATCATACTTTGGAATTTAAGCAAACTTAATGCTTATTTGTAAGGGATGGTCTGAGTGCAGACCCTCTCATACAATGGGTTGTAAAATTTTAGTGTTTACAATGTAGTAGTAGGGACGCCCCTGTGTGGTCGCCCCTACATTAATTTGTTCGTTTTAACGAATTAATGTTAAATCAAACAAAATTTTATTGTTTTGATATACCTTTAGAATTTGCTTCTCTTTCTTTTTCAAGTTGTTTAGCATTCTCCATAGCATTAGCCATAAACTTATTCTTTTTCTTTGGCTTTTCTGCCTTAATCACTTTACCCTTTAAACGTCTACCAATCTTAATAGACTTTAAAGTATCCTCGCCTATGCTACTAGCTAGATTTTCGTATGCAGTGTCTGACAAATTATTTATAATTCCTTGTACAAGCAATGCTCTTACATCAAGTTCACCATCTTTGTACATTTCATCAACAAGTTTAGCAAATCTATCGCCCTCTGCTGATGTTTGTTTGAATAGATTTTCTATTGCAGGAACTACTTTTTCTTCTGTAAGTTTAGCAAATCTAATTTTTCCAAACTCAATTCTATCGTTGTTCATGGCAGTCTTAAGCTCTGGCACATATGACACTAGTCTATTAAAGAAAAACAATGGATCAATAGTTCTATCTTCATTCTTGTTTTTCTTTGACTGCTTTTTAGTCACAGTAATTTGTGCAGGCCCTTTGATTATATCTAGGAAGTCATTTCCTATGCTCTTTGCATCTGAAATTTCAGATGTTTTTTCGTCATATAGCCAGCTTGAAAGGCTCTTCCACTCGCCTGGTTTGCCGTCTGAAAGATTACAAGATCTTAAAATAAAGTTCTTTCTCTTTTTGTCATACTTTACGCTGTACGCAACGTTTTCAAGCGAATACATATGTGCATCGCCATCTTCTTCTTTTAAAAGAACAGGTTCTGAAAAACCTTGTTTGGTTAATTCTTCCTTAATTATATCTTCTATTATCTCAAATGCTTGACTCAAATAAATCACTCCAAATTATAAATATACTTCATTGTACCACATTTTAATTACTTTGTCCATATTTTATTTTAAATTATCCATACATATAATGTAGAAGTGTCAATGATAGGTGACACTTAAGCTCCAAAAAATAAAATGTTTT
>CAYJER010000031.1:12046-23744 GCA_964369225.1 uncultured Eubacteriales bacterium | reverse complement strand
TATTTGGAGCCTATTTTCTTTTTTATTTGTCACCTATCAATTGTATCATAACAAAATTTAAAAATAAGTATTGACATTTTTAAATTTAAGGAATATAATATATATATCGAAATAATTTGATATGAGGAAAACGCAAATGTTAGAAAATCATGAGAGAAATGCAAAAATATTCAAGGCTTTTTGTGATGAAAAAAGGCTTTCTATATTAGAACACCTAAGAACAGGTGAAAAATGTGTGTGTACGTTAATGGAATTATTAGGCTTAGGGCAATCATCGCTTTCATATCATATGAAAATTTTGTGCGAGGCTTCAATAGTAGTCGGAAGACAAGAGGGAAAATGGACACATTACAGCCTTAACGAAGAGGGTTCAAAAATTGCTATAAATCTTTTAGAGCAAATTACAAAAACATCAGCTGATGAAACTAAAGACTAAAGGTGAATGGTTTGGATTAATGACTAATGTCATACATGTTGATTGCGTTTTTAGATTTAATACTAATTCGTTAAAACGCACAAATTAATGTAGGGGCGGATATTATCCGCCTAGGAAATTAAGATGAAATTACTGACTTTTTAGGCGGATAATATCCGCCCCTACAATCAGACATTAGTTTGTTTAAGTTCTAAAATTTGAGCATAACAATTACACAAAAAGTTGAAACTAAATTTAAAGGAGAAATATTATGGGTTTATTTGGTAAGAAAAAGGAAAAATCATGTTGTTCAGGTTGTAGCTGTGAAAGCATGAAAGCGGCTGAAACCGCAAAAAATTCAGGAGCTTCTGTAAAAGTTTTAGGTTCAGGCTGTGCAAAATGCAAACAGCTAGAAGAAAACACAGTAGAAGCACTGAAAATCTTAGGCAGAGACACTACAGTAGATCACGTAACAGACTTTGCACAAATTGCAGCATATGGCGTTATGACTACACCAGCATTAGTTGTTGACTCAAAGGTTATTTCATACGGCAAAGTGCTAACAGCACAAGAGATTGTAACTTTACTTTCTTAAAAAAGGCTCTAAAACCCATTTTGTGAGGTTTTAGAGCCTTAAAAATATTTATTAAGAATTATCCTTGATACTTTTTAAGTAGATCTTTAATTTTTTCATGTGGGTCAATAAGTGAGCTGATTGATAAGTCGTGATTTAGAGCTGAAATAAAGTACGCTACATACTTAGAAGCGTCAACCTCGTGGAACCATGGTCTGTCTTTAAGTTCAGGTATTAAATATGTTAGGTTAGAACCAAATACTCCGTCGATATATCCATCTTCGTAAGCCTTGTCAAAAGCTTCAAGACCAGAAGTGAAAATTGTATATGTTGCATAGGCTAGGAACTTGCTAGCACCTTTTTCTTTTACTTTGTAGGCAATATCAAGCATTGAGTCGCCAGAAGAGATAAGGTCGTCTGCTACAAAAACAGTTTTGCCCTTTACGCTTTCACCTAAATACTCATGTGCTACAATAGGGTTTCTACCGTTTACTATTTTTGAGTAGTCACGTCTTTTATAGAACATTCCTAATTCTACACCTAAAACAGATGCGTAATACATGTTTCTATTAAGCGCACCCTCGTCAGGACTAACTACCATGAAATTTTTAAGATCAGTAGGAATTTCAGGGTATAGTTCAAACACTTTTTTTAGCACTTGGTATGATGGCATTAGATTATCAAAGCCTAAAAGTGGAATTGCATTTTGAACATTAGGGTCGTGTGCGTCAAATGTAACAATGTTAGAAACACCCATTGAACGCAACTCTTGTAATGCAAAGGCACAGTCAAGTGATTCACGGTAACTTCTTCTGTGTTGTCTTCCGCCGTATAATGCAGGCATAACAACATTTATTCTTCTAGCTTTACCACTAGCTGCTTGAATAAGTCTTTTTAGGTCTTGATAATGGTCATCTGGTGACATATGATTTTCTTTTCCGTAGTAAGGGTATGTGACACTGTAGTTTCCTACATCTACTATAAAGTAAAGGTCGTATCCTCTAATAGTGGAATGAATCATTCCCTTGCCGTCTCCAGATTGAAATCTTGGGCAATTATTTTCAATTACTAGATTTTCAAGCTCTACACCAGCCTCATTAGCCCACTCTAATAGATGCGACACTATTTTAGCCGAAAGGTCTTTAGCTCCTGATAACGAAACTATACCAATTGGTGCGAATCTGTTCTCAGGGTCAAATACTAATTTGTTATTTTCACTCATAATAAGCTCCTTATAATAAATATAATACGTTTTATTTCAATTTAATAATACCACAAAAATCTACATATTTCTACACAAATTTGATTGTCACAAATTATTTTGTTAGATTGCATATATGTAAAATACAATTTAACAAATTTTCTGCAATTTCGACAAATATATTTTGAAATTTTTGTTTATTCTTTACTTTTAAGTTATATAGAGTTATAATTAGCATATATTTCTATAATATTCATTATATACTAAAATTGATGTGAGGAGTTCATTAATGTTTAAAAACTTAAAGGCAGAACTTGATGCGGTTATGGCAAGAGATCCAGCCGCTAGAACAAGACTGGAAGTTTATTTTTTATATGCAGGATTTAAGGCTATAAGGTCTTACAGAAAGGCTAATTGGTGTCATAGACATAATTTTCACTTTTTAGCAAGATACATTTCGCAAAGAGCAAGAAAAAAAACTGGAATAGAAATTCACCCAGGAGCAACTATAGGCAAAAACTTGTTTATAGATCATGGCATGGGAGTGGTAATTGGCGAAACTACAATTATTGGCGATAACTGTACGCTTTATCAAGGAGTTACACTTGGTGGAACAGGTAAAGACGAGGGCAAAAGACACCCAACTTTAGGTGACAATGTGCTTGTAGGTTCGGGTGCTAAAATTTTAGGTCCTTTTAAAGTTGGCGATAATTCAAGAATTGCAGCCGGTGCGGTTGTATTGAATGAAGTGCCTGAAAACGCAACGGCTGTGGGAGTTCCAGCTAGGGTAGTTAAGGTTGGAAACAAGAAAATAAATGAAAATCTTGATCACATTCATGTGACTGATCCAGTGCTTCAAGATATAAATATTCTTAAAAATGAAATAGAACAGCTTAAAATTCAGCTAAAATCGACAAAAATAGTCTAGTTTTAAAATATTCCTTGCAATGCAACTTTTAAAATGATATAATTACTCAGTATAGCTAGAGAATTATTGTTAAAGCTATAGATGTAAAATGTTATATTTTAAGATTTATTGTTGAATTGATAAGGTAGAATAATGAAAAATAAATTTAGATTAAAAAAAACAATTGCAATGCTAGGCAATGCGACTATTATTGCATTGTATGCATTCATATTTTGGCTAGTATGGAATAATTGTTATTGGCCAGAATTGACAGATCCATTTTTTCAAAAGGGTACACTGCTATTTGTTGTGGCATACACAATGATGATAGGTATTTTTTCTGCACTTTACAGCGGTTTTAGTGTAGGGGTTTATAAGGTTACAGACATTATTGTATCTCATATAATATCGTTGGTACTTGTAAATGTAATTACCTATATACAAATCTCTTTGATTTTTAGAGGTTTGGTAGATCCTTTTGGTTTATTTGTGTTGACTGCTATAGAAGTTTTTGTTAGCATAATTTGGGCATTAATTACAAATAAGCTTTATTTTAAGATTAATCCGCCAAAACGCATGATGGTTGTATATGGAAATGAAAATGTAGATATCTTAATTTCTAAGATGAAAAGACGTAAAGACAAATACAATATTGCCCATATGATAAGCATAGACGAAGGTTTAGATGCCATAATGGAAAGAATTGTAGATTTTGAAGCAGTATTACTTTATGATGTAGAATCACCAGAAAGAAATTCTGTTGTAAAATATTGTTACCAAAATTCAATTAGACTTTATATTACACCAAAATTATCGGATATAATTGTTGGAACGGCTAATAGCTTTCATCTTTTTGACTCGCCTTTATTAGTGTGCAGAAACAAAAGCTTAAACTTAGAGCAAGAGTTTTTTAAACGAATTTTAGATGTGGTAATTTCTGTAATAATGACTTTAATTACTTCTCCAATAATGCTTTTAACTGCACTTATTATAAAGATTTCAGACAGAGGGCCTGTTTTTTATAAGCAAACAAGGCTTACAATAAACGACAAAGAGTTTTCTATACTAAAATTCCGTAGCATGCGACAAGACGCCGAAAAAGACGGCAAACCAATACTTTATTCACAGAATGATGATAGGGTAACTGCTGTAGGCAAGGTAATAAGAAAATTAAGAATAGACGAGTTGCCACAGTTTTTTAATATATTAAGTGGTGATATGTCTGTTGTAGGTCCACGCCCAGAAAGACCTGAATTAGCTAAACAATATTGCATTGACATGCCTGAGTTTGCCTTTAGAACCAAGGTGAAAGCAGGACTTACAGGTTATGCTCAAGTGCTAGGAAGATATAACACAGCTCCATATGACAAACTTAAACTTGATGTTATGTATATACAAAGGTACTCACTATTTTTTGATGTCAAAATTATTTTAATGACAATTAAAACTATCTTTATGAAAGAAAGCACAGAGGGTGTAACTGAAAAGGTAGAATACTCAACAAAAAAGACTAGTGAAAAAAATCGCAACAAAAAAAAAAATAAAATTTATAACAAGGATATTGAAAAAAAATATATTAGGTGAAGAATGAGTATTAATATTCAAATTTTAAATTGCAAAATAACTGTTACTGCTTATAAAAATTGAACTTTTCATGTTCAAAAACAAAAATACTTGAACTTTGAGAAGAGTATGGTTGTGACTTGTGAAGCTGATATGCCGTATACAAATATCGAAGAAAATGATAGGTTCACTGTGGTGTATTTGGTGAACCTAAAGTAGTATACGACAAAAATGAGAATATATTAAATTTTTACAATAAAAATGAGTTTTGATAAACTGTTTAATATTAATATAATTCATAAAGATGGAACTGTTATAGATCACGGTGAGATCTATTATATTGGATACGAAATGAAAATTAACTTTAAGGAGGCTTAACATGCCTATTACAATTCATGCAGACTTGCCAGCTATGGAAGTGCTTGACTCTGAAAATATATTTGTAATAACACAGGAAGAGGCTATAACACAAGACATACGCCCGCTTAATATACTAATAGTAAACCTAATGCCTACAAAAATAGAAACAGAGACACAACTTTTGAGGCTACTTAGTAATTCACCATTACAGGTTGAGGTTGAATTTTTGCACATGGCAAGTCACATAAGCAAGAATACAAGCTACTCACATATAAATACTTTCTATAAAATTTTCGATGAAATAAAGCATCAAAAATATGACGGAATGATTATTACAGGCGCACCGGTAGAAAAGATAGATTTTGAAGACGTTGACTACTGGAAAGAGCTTTGCGAGATAATGGAGTGGGGTCTTCATAATGTTTACTCGACAATGCACATTTGTTGGGGCGCTCAAGCTGGGCTTTATTATCATTATGGAATAAAAAAACATATGCTTGAACAGAAATTAAGCGGAGTGTATCACCACACAGTGCTTAATCCTTATCACCCATTAATGAGAGGGTTTGACGATGACTATTTTACACCTCATTCAAGATACACAGGGGTAGACTATAAAGAAGTTAAGAATAACCATGACTTAATACCTCTTTCGGTATCAGATATAGCAGGAATACATTTGGTAGCGGCTAAAAACGGAAGACATTTTTTTGCAACAGGACATGCAGAATATGACAGAGAAACTCTTTCTAAAGAATATTTCCGTGATTTAAACAAGGGGTTAGACCCAAAAGTGCCTTATAATTATTTTCCTAATGATGATGATACAAAAACACCTCCGTTCACATGGAGAAGTAATGCGCATTTGTTAATTTCAAATTGGCTTAATTATTATGTGTATCAGCAAACACCGTTTGACTTAAAAGACCTTAAACCATGGACAATTAATAAATAATCAAATCAAAATATAGGGGCGGACATATCCAAACGTGTTGATTAGCAAAGAAACCAATGTAGGGGACGGGTTTTCCGTCCCGAAAAACTAGAGGTTTTAGCTAAATTTCCACGGGACGGAAAACCCGTCCCCTACATTTATTTGTGCGTTTTAACGGATTAATTTTAAATCAAAAAACGTAATCAACACGTCTGGATATTATCCTCCCCTACAAAAATATAAAAACAATTCTTAATTTTAATTAGGGATTGTTTTTTTTATCGATTTATGTTATAATCACGTAATAGTTCAAATTATAGATAAATGAATTAAAATATTCCAAAAAAAGAGAAAGGACAGTCATAGGGGAATAACCCTTCAAATTTTTTCGCATTTTGTGCGGCAAAAATGGCACGGTCATAAATATGAAAAAAATTATTTTAAGCTTAATTATTATGTCACTAAGTCTTTCGCTAGTATCTTGTGTATCCAGCAATAATTTAACAAACACTTCAAGTGAAAGTACTATAGTTAGCAGTGAAACGCCTGAAAGCTCTGAGGAGTCACAAGAAGAATTAGAGAGTTCTACTACTGAAAGCTCTGAAACTGCAAGTTCAGAAGCCGAAACTTCATCAGAGGTTGAAACTCCTAACACAAGTGAAGAAAACAACTTGCCAGCCCCAACAGACAATGAAGAATTTAATTCTTTGTTTATGGCGAACGAGATTGACAGCACATATTCAAAGGATATACTTTTTGCGGCTTCAATAACACAAATGGTTGACATAGAAGTGGCTGCAACATCGAATTGGGAACGAGAGATTAACTATGCTTATACTAAATTGTTAGGTTTGGTAGCAGACGATGCAATAAATAGTATAGAGGCAGAGCAATCTGCGTGGTTTAACGATATTCAGTTAGTAATCCAATCTATTCAAAATGAATATAGCGGTGAAGACCCAATGAGCAAGGTGTATATAGCACATGATATTATGATTCATTACAGAGACAGAGCAGCCGATTTAATGAATAAAGTATATGAAGAAGCAGGAACAATTGAGTTTGCCCCAGAAGAGGGAGAAGTATTAGGTTGATTTTATTGTATGGATAAAATTAAATTAGTGAAGAGTGAAAAATGAACAGTGAAAAGTTAATGTGAAAATCCTTGCGGATTTTTTGATTAAATTCGTTTAAACTCACAAATCCATGTAGTACCATGTAAGGGATATAATCATTAAGTTTGATTAATTTTATCTTCTAAAACTTTACAAAAGCCTAAATGTAAAATTTAATTTATCTTAAATACAGAGAAAAGTCATTTTATTTTATATAAAATGGCTTTTTTTACATAGATTTAACATTAATTTGATTGTGGATTTTACATTCAGAGGGTATAATTCCTCTTGTACTAAAGAAACGTACATAAAATTATAAAAAAACAGGAGATACTAATATGAAAAAAATTCTTTCTTTATTTCTAGCAACAGCTCTTATGTGTACAGCATTTGTAGCATGTACAGCTCCAGCAGAAGAGGGCACAAGCTCAACAGGCGGTGACGTTGCTTCACAAACAGAGACACTTTCAGGTTCAATCTCAGCTTCAGGCGCATCTGCTTTAAAACCACTAGCAGACGTTGCAGCAGAAGCTTTCATGGATCTACACCAAGACGTTGCAATTTCAGTTGCAGCAGGCGGTTCAGGAACAGGTCTTAACGATGTATCAGCTGGCACAGTTGATATCGGTAACTCAGACGTTTTCGCAGAAGAGAAACTAGATGCAGAGCAAGCAGCAGAGCTAGTAGACCACAAGGTTTGCACAATCACAATTGCAGCTGTAGTAAACAAAGACCTAGGCATTGACAATGTAACTCAAGAGCAATTAATCGACATCTTCACAGGTGAAGTTACAAACTGGAGCGAGGTTGGCGGTCCTGACCTAGAGATCATGCTAATCACACGTCCTGAGTCATCAGGCACAAGAGCTCTATTCGAGACATACGCACTAGACGGTAACAAAGAGACTTCAAACTCTTCACAAGAGACAGATAACTCAGGTGAGCTAATCACAAAAGTTACATCAAACCAAGGTGCTATCGGCTATGTAGCAATGTCTTACTTCTCAGATGATATCCAACCTCTAGCAATTGATGGCGCAGAGCCAACACTTGAGAACACATACAACGGTTCATACACAGTATGGGGTTATGAGCATATGTATACAAAGGGTGAGGCTGAAGGCATCGCAAAAGCTTTCATCGAGTATGTTATGAGTGATGATTTCGCAGCTAACATCGAAGAGAACGGATATGGAGTTACTTCAAAATTATCAGAAGAGGCTATAGCTTCTCACGAGTAATTAAGTAAATAATGTTCTAAATATGGCTGGGCAGTAATATACTGTTCAGCCAGTATTTGCAAGTTTGGAAGGAGACATAAGGGAATGAATGCTAGAGCGAAAGGCTTTAATTTTGCAGCTTTCAGAAAAGAAGGCTTAGGTAAATCAGTAGTTAGTATTTGTGGTATTTTTATAATTATTTTAACATTACTTATAGGTGCATTTTTAATCTATAAGGGTTCTACAACTTTTACAGTTCACGGACACAGCATATTTGAGTTTATTTTTTCATCAGAGTGGGCACCTAGCGACTCACCAACTCAATCTGGTGGAGGACAAGTTGGAGCAGCTATTTACATAGTTGGTTCTTTAGTAACTTGTGGTATTGCACTTTTAATTGCAACACCTTTTTCATTAGCGGCAGCAATATTTTTATCAGAGATTTCACCTAAGCAAGGTGTAAAAATAGTAAGACCAGCTGTAGAAATTTTTGTTGGTATTCCATCTGTTATATATGGTTGGGTAGGCTACTCAGCATTAGTTCCATTAATTCGTATGATAGACCCAACAAGATCAGGAGACTCTGTTTTAGCGGCTGGTATAGTATTAGCCATAATGATTTTCCCAACTATTACAACAGTTGCGGCAGATGCCATGAAGAGCGTTCCAGTAGATTTTAGAAGTGGCGCATATGGTTTAGGTTCTACAAGATGGCAAGTAATTAGATTAGTAGTTTTACCGGCTGCAAAGTCTAATATTTTAACAGGAATTATTCTAGGTTTAGCAAGAGCGTTCGGCGAGGCTTTAGCCGTTGGTATGGTTATAGGTAAAACAAGAAACTTTGCAGACAGCTTATTAGCTCCTACATATAATTTAACAACTGCTATTTCTGCAGACATGGGTAACTCAGCAGACGGCAGTGAGCTTAACTCAGCTCTTTGGTCTATGGCACTTATATTATTTGTAGTTTCAATTATTTGTATTTTTGCAATTAACAGCATATCAAGAAAGGCGGCTAAAAATAAATGATGAAGAGTGGTAGCAGTTTAAACACAGCAAAATATGTCGATAGATTTATGACAGTTCTATTTTATTGTGTTGGAGGATTTTTTTTAGCATTGCTTTTTGTATTAGCAGGGTATATAATATTTAATGGGGCAGTATCTTTTAAGCCAGAATACCTAGCGTTTGACAGACACGGCATAGGCAACCAATTATTTGACACAGTTTACTTAGTTTTTCTTTCATTAATAGTTAGTGTGCCTGTAGGTATTGCCTCTGGTGTATACATGGCTGAATATGCAAAAAAGAACAAGGTTACAGAGTTCATAAGAGTATCAATTCAGGCATTGTCTTCACTTCCATCATTGGTAGTAGGTCTTTTTGGTTTGGCTATATTCATATTAGCTTTTGGAATGGACAGAAGCTTATTAGTAGGTGCTATTTGTGTATCTATATTAAGTATTCCATTAATTACAACAACTACAGAAGATGCTTTACGTGCATTGCCACCTGAGTATAAACAAGGTAGTATGGGTTTAGGTGCAACTCACTGGCAAACAATAGTTAAAGTTTTGCTACCTACATGTATTCCACGTATAATCACAGGAGTTATATTAGCGGCAGGTCGTGGTTTTGGTGAGGCAGCTGTATTGCTTTACACATCAGGACAATCTTCACTTATTAGATGGACTCAGTGGGATCTATCATCTGAAATGTGTCCGCTTAACATATTCAGACCAGCAGAGACTTTATCATTGCAAATTTGGGCGATGAAAACAGAGGCAATTCGTGACGATAAAGATGAAATTGCAAATGTAGCGTCAGCAGTTTTGGTTATTTTGGTATTATCATTTAGTTTATTAGCAAGATTAATTAGTAGTAGAATAGATAAAAAGGCTCAAGGAGGAAAATAATGAGTAACGCACAATTAAAAATTAATAATTTAGATTTATACTATAGTGATTTTCAAGCACTAAAGAACATAAACATGGAAATAATGAATAAAGAAGTTACAGCATTTATCGGACCATCAGGTTGTGGTAAATCTACACTTTTAAAGTCAATTAACCGTATGAACGACCTAGTAGAGGGTTGTAAAATCACTGGCGAAATAATATATAAAGATCAAAATATTTTAGGAAATATAGATGTAAACGTGCTTAGAAAGCAAATTGGTATGGTTTTCCAAAAGCCTAATCCGTTCCCTATGAGTGTTTACGATAATATTGCGTATGGACCTCGTATCCACGGAATAAAGAACAAGGCACAATTAGATGAAATAGTAGAAAAATCACTACAAAGTGCAGCTATTTGGGATGAACTTAAAGATAGACTTAAAAAGTCAGCACTAGGTCTTTCTGGCGGACAACAACAACGTTTATGTATTGCAAGGGCATTGGCTGTAGAGCCTGAAATTCTATTAATGGATGAGCCAACATCGGCTCTTGACCCTATCTCAACTTCAAAGATTGAGGATTTAATAGATGAGCTAAAAGAGAAATACACAATAGTAATAGTTACTCATAACATGCAACAAGCAACACGTATCTCAGACAAAACTGCTTTCTTCCTATTAGGTGAAGTAGCGGAGATGGCTCCAACAGAGCAATTATTCTCGGCGCCTAAAGATAAGAGAACAGAAGACTATATTACCGGTAGATTTGGTTAATGGAGGAAGAATAATGAGAGAAAGATATCAAAAGCAATTACTTCAACTTAATGAGGATTTAATCACAATGGGCGCATTGTGCGAGAGTGCAATATCTTCTGCTGTAAAAGGTTTTATTGATGTAGATGCAGCTATGGCAACAAAGGCATTCGAGATCGAAAAAGAAATCAATGAAAAAGAAAAAGAGATAGAGGCAAAGTGTATAAAACTATTGCTACAACAACAACCGGTTGCAAGTGATTTAAGATTTATATCTGCCGCTTTAAAAATGATTACAGACCTTGAGAGAATAGGCGATCACGCTGTAGACATTGCAGAGCTTTATGAGTATGCTTCAGGCGGTTTAGCCCTTGTAGACATTAAGAAAATGGCTGTTGAGGCTGTAAGAATGGTTACATTATCGATTGATGCCTATGTTAAGAGAGACCTAGAGCTAGCTAACAAAGTAGTTGAGTATGATGATATAGTAGACCAACTGTTTGACACAGTTAAGAACGATATTATAGAAGAAATTAAGCAGGGAGTAAACGACCCTCTTGGCAGTATAGATTTAATAATGATTGCAAAATATCTTGAAAGAATAGGAGATCATGCTACCAATATAGCAGAATGGGTTGTCTTCTCGGTTACTGGAAAACACGAAGAGGAATAAGCTTTTATAAATAAAAAAGAAAGGATAGTCACGGGGAATTTACTCCGAAATTTTATCGCAGTATGTGCGGCAAAAATGACAGGGTC
>CAYJER010000031.1:0-11946 GCA_964369225.1 uncultured Eubacteriales bacterium | reverse complement strand
AAAAATGACAGGGTCAGATTTTTATAAATAAAAAAGAAAGGATAGTCACGGGGAACTATCTCCGAGTTTTTATCGCAGTATGTGCGGCAAAAATGACAGGGTCCGATTTTTATAAATAAAAAAGAAAGGATAGTCACGGGGAATTTACTCCGAAATTTTATCGCAGTATGTGCGGCAAAAATGACAGGGTCATATAGTGATAGCTGTAGTTGAAGACGATAATAACATACGTGAATTATTGAGTTATACACTTAATAATACAGGGTTTGTTTCTAAAGGTTTTGAAGATGCGAGTTCATTTTATAATGCCTTAAAAGATGAAATACCAGAGCTTGTTTTACTTGATGTAATGTTGCCGGGCGAAGATGGTATTTCTATATTAAATAAGATTAGAAACAACCCAAGAACTAAAAATGTACCTGTAATCATGCTAACTGCAAGAGATACAGAGTACGATAAAATAGTAGGTCTTGACAATGGTGCAGACGACTATGTAACTAAGCCTTTTGGAATGATGGAGCTTGTTTCAAGAATTAAGGCAGTGCTTAGAAGAAGCAGTGTAAAACAAAAGTCAGCAGAACCTACATTAGTTTATAAAGATTTAGAGGTAGATGACAATGCACACACAGTCTTTGTAAATGGCGAAAAGGTTGAGCTAACTTTAAAAGAATATAGCATACTAATTACTTTGCTTAAAAACCTAGGCAATGTAATGAACAGAGATATGTTACTTCAAAAAGTTTGGGGATATGACTTTGACGGCGAGACAAGAACTGTCGATGTACATATAAGAACCTTGCGTTCAAAACTTTTAGAATGTGGAGAATATATCGAGACTGTAAGAGGTGTAGGATATAAGATTGGTGCAATAAAATGACAAGAGCTATAAGAAGATGGATAATTATATTGTCTCTAGCTATCTTAAGTTTATGTTTTTCTCTTATATTGGTTTCATTAAATTCACACTTTATCAATACAAGTGTGAACTCACAAAAAAGTCAATTAGAATTCCTCTCAGACGTATACAGTTTGGGAGGAATAGAGTATTTTGAGGGGGAAAACTTTTCAGAGTACAGGGTAACAATAATTGATGAAACTGGAGCAGTTGTTTGGGATTCTATAGCAGATGAACAGACAATGGAAAACCATGGAGACCGTGAAGAGATAAAAGAAGCGTTTGAAACAGGCTATGGTGAGGCAGACAGACAGTCGCAAACTTTGTCTGTTCAGACATATTATAACGCTAAAAAGATAGCAGACGACTTAGTTTTAAGAATTTCTACAGACCAAGAGACAATAACGTCATATTTATATTTGTTTGTTCCGTCGTTGTTGTTAATAGGTTTTATAATTATTTTAGCGTCATACATAGTAGCAAAAATTATTTCGGGTAGAATTGTTAAACCTATAAACTCAATAAATCTGGACAAACCTTTAAATAATGTAGTCTATGATGAGTTATACCCTTTATTAATTAGAATAGACAATCAAAATAGAAGCATTTCGGCCAATATAAGAAAATTAAACGAGAAAAACCAAGAAATATCTTATGTTACAGAGAATGTAAGCGACGGAATTTTAGTTATAGATAAATATGGTAAGATAATTACGGCTAACAAAAAATCTTGCCAGCTATTAACTTGCGAAGTTGGCGAATACTATATTGATTCCTTTAGAAATGTTGAATACTTAAACATGGTAAAACTTGCACTAGGAAATGTTAATTCAAGTTGCAATATTAAATTTGGCGATAAAATATATCGTTTTTCTGCAAGTGCTGTAGCTAGCAACAAGAAAAAAAGCTTTGTGTTTATATTTATAACAGACATAACAGAGGATGAAAGAGCCTTAGAAATGCGTAGGCAATTTACGGCTAATGTATCACATGAACTAAAAACTCCATTAGCGTCAATTATGGGAACTGCCGAGATTATTTCTAATGGAATTGTTAAACCTAGTGATGTAGGTTATTTTGCGAAAAAAATTCACGATGAATCCGCAAGACTTTTAGAGCTTATTCAAGATATTATTAAAATTTCGAGAATGGATGAGGGCGGACTTAGCTATGAATTTAAAAAAGTTCGACTTGATATGATTTGTGATGAAGTCAAGAAGGCTTTAGCCCATAAAGCAGGGGCAAAAAATGTATCAATCACAGGCGAATATCAGCAAACTGAAATACAAGGTTTTGAACCAGTTCTTTACGAGATGGTATATAATCTTTGTGACAATGCGGTAAGTTATAACAAAGAACATGGCTGTGTAGAGATAAGCATAAGTAAAGAAGACAACCTAATTATTTTAAGGGTTAAAGACAACGGAATTGGAATATCGCAAGAGGATCTCCCACGTGTTTTTGAGAGATTTTACAGGGCAGATAAAAGCCATTCAAATAAAATTTCTGGTGGAACAGGTCTGGGGCTTTCAATTGTTAAACATGGCGCATCACTGCATAAAGCAGAGATTGATATTGAAAGTGAGCTAGGCAAAGGAACAACAATCACAGTTAAATTTCACAAAACTGTGTAGGAGTCAACTTCAGACTTGGGAATTTAGTGAAAAATGAAGAGTGAAAAGTTCATGTGAAAATCCTTGCGGATTTTTTGATTAAAGACTTTTAGAATAAAATTTTGTATCTATAAAAATAAACTTATTAAAATATTGTAGGGGAGGGTCTGAGTGCAGACGTGTTGAATAGGATTTTGAGTTTAAAATTAATTCGTTAAATTTCACAAATTAATGTAGGGGACGGGTTTTCCGTCCCGTGGAAATTTAGCAATAACCGACAGTTTTCGGGACGGAAAACCCGTCCCCTACATTGCTAAATTTCTCTAATCAACACGTCTGGTCTCCGTGCCCTCCCGAGAAGTATGGATATTCGCTAGCTTTCGGGCACGGAGACCCTCCCCTATAATGTAACATTAAGTTAAAAATCCCCTTTGATTTATGAAAATCAAAGGGGATTAGTTTATTTTAGTTTTCTAAGGTTGTTTTTGGATTCCATTAAGAATGTTTTGCAAAATTCCGCAAGACAACAAATGTCGCATTTCTTATATCTTGCCGAACATACTGCTCTTCCGTGAAGCACAATTCTGTGACAGAAATCGCTGCTTTTTTCGGGTGGAATTAGCTTTTTTAAGTCCATTTCAACTTTGTAAGGGTCTTCATTTTTTGATAAACCTATTCTTCCTGAAAGCCTAATGCAGTGGGTGTCTACAACGATGGCAGGTTTTCCGAATATATCTCCCATTATTAGGTTAGCGGTTTTTCTTCCAATTCCTGGAAGTTTAATAAGTTTTTCTAGTGTGTCGGGCATAACACCGCCAAATTCATCACGCAACATATGGCACATCGCAAAAATATCTTTAGATTTTGCCTTATACAAACCGCAGGTTTTTATTAGCTCTTGAATTTCTTCAACTGAACCCTCGCAAAAAGCATCTAATGAAGGAAACCGTTCAAACAGTTTAGGTGCTATAATGTTTACTCTGGCGTCTGTACATTGTGCTGCTAGCCTTGTAGCAATAAGCAACTGAAGCGGATCTTTGTACTCTAGTGAGCAAATCGCATCTGGATATTCCCTTTCTAACGTCTCTACACATTTAGAGGCACGTTCAATAGTAGTCATGTAAAACTCTCCTATAAATTTGTTGCAGTGAAAAGAGAATACTGAAAAGTTTTTAGGCTATTCATTGTTCACAATTCACTCCTCGACAACAATTATACTATTAATTTGTCAAAAAAACAAGAGTAATAAGAATTATTCTTAAAAAATTAAAATTTATGTAGGGGAGGGTCTTATACTTGTGAAGAGGTAACAGTGAAAAGTGAAAAGTTGATGTGAAAATCCTTGCGGATTTTTTGATTAAAGGCTTTTTGAATAAAAATTTGTATGGATAAAGATAAATTTATTAATAAATTGTAGGGCACGGAGACTCTCCCTTGCAAATAAGCATTAAGTTGGCATAAATTCCCACATTACTTTATGCGTTTAATAATTCTCCATTCTCAATTTTCAATTATCCATTATTAATAATTAGGTGTGCGAATTGCCTGTCGGGCTACCGACTGAGTAATTTCGGTAAATTATTTGTTGGATGCAGGCAATAAAACTATAAATTAGCTTTATTTAAGTGTGCGAATTGCCTGTCGGGCTACCGACTGAGTAATTTCGGTAAATTATTTGTTGGATGCAGGCAATAAAACTATAAATTAGCTTTATTTAAGTGTGCGAATTGCCTGTCGGGCTACCGACGAATTTTTATAATTTATTTCTTGATATATGTAGAAAAAAATAGTATAATAATAAAATAGGAATAAATTTAACTTAATAATTTGGAGGACTAATAATGTATAACGATTTACAAAACAGTATCGAGTTCGTATCACAATACGACAGTGAAGTAGCACAAGCTATGGGAAAAGAGCTAAAAAGACAACAAAGAAACCTAGAGCTTATTGCTTCTGAGAACATAGTTTCACCGGCTGTCATGGCTGCAATGGGTTCAGTTTTAACTAATAAATATGCTGAAGGTTACCCAACAAAGCGTTATTATGGTGGATGCGAATGTGTTGACATTGCAGAAGAAATTGCAAGAAAAAGAGCCTGCGAGCTTTTTGGTGCAGACCATGCAAATGTACAACCACACTCAGGCGCTCAAGCTAACTTGGCTGTATACTTTGCGTTTTTACAGCCTGGCGATACAGTTCTTGGAATGAACTTAAGCGAGGGCGGACACTTAACACATGGTTCACCTGTTAATATGTCTGGTACTTACTATAATTTTGTGGCATACGGTGTTGATTCTGTTACACATAAAATTGACTATGACAAGCTAATGACACAAGCAATGGAAGTAAAACCTAAAATGATGGTTATAGGTGCTAGTGCATATCCACGTGCGATTGATTTTGCTAAAATGCGTGAGATATGTGATGCTTGCGGTGCAATGATGATGGTTGACATGGCTCATATTGCTGGATTAGTTGCAGCTGGAGTTCACATGAACCCAGTTCCATATGCAGACATTGTTACTTCTACAACTCATAAAACATTAAGAGGACCTAGAGGTGGACTTATTCTTTGCAAAGAAGAGTATGCAAAGGCAGTAGATAAGGCTATATTCCCAGGAACACAAGGCGGACCTTTAATGCACACTATTGCATCTAAGGCAGTTTGTTTCGGAGAAGCATTAAAAGACGAGTTCAAAGAGTACGGCAAACAAGTTGTGGCAAACGCAGCAGCACTTGCAAATGGTTTAACTTCAAGAGGATTAAAGTTAGTTTCTGGCGGAACTGACAACCACTTAATGCTTTTAGACTTATCAGGCACAGAGGTTACAGGTAAAGAGTTAGAGCATAGACTAGATGAAGTTTATATTACAGCTAATAAAAACACTATCCCTAACGAGCAAAGAAGTCCATTTGTTACAAGCGGTGTTAGACTAGGAACTCCAGCTGTAACTACAAGAGGTCTAAAAGAAGAGGATATGGATGTAATTGCAGAGTGCATTTACTTAGCAGTAACAGACTTTGAGAATAATATTGAAAAAATTAGAGGAATGGTAACCGAAATTTGCGCTAAATATCCTCTATATGAATAATTGGAGTAATTAATTTATGTCATCACCATTAGCGGATAGAATTAGGCCTATTTCATTAGACGATGTTGTAGGGCAAGAGCATATATTATCAAAAAATTCAGCCCTTAGAAAAATAATAGATTCGGGTGAAATTCCTAACTTGATTTTTTACGGACCATCAGGAGTAGGCAAGACAACAGTTGCCTCTATTATAGCTAAAAACACTAAAAAACATCTTGTTAAACTAAATGGAACAAATGCTTCTACCGCTGATATTCGTGATGTAGTAAACAGCACTAAAACATTTGAGGGGATGAATGGAGTGTTGCTGTATCTTGACGAAATTCAATATTTCACAAAGAAACAGCAACAGACACTCCTTGAGTTTATAGAAAACGGGAGTGTCACGCTCATTGCCTCTACTACTGAAAACCCTTATTTTTATGTATATAATGCTATACTTAGCCGTTCAACAGTGTTTGAGTTTAAGCCTGTATCCAATATAGAAATTAGTAAATCTATAAGACGTGCATATAATATTTTGGCAGACGATAAGCATATACATATAAAGGTAGACGATGAAACTATAGAATACATAGCTAATTCTTGTGGCGGAGACGTTAGAAAGGCTATGAATGCTGTAGAACTTAGCGTGATAGCAGGTGATTTTGAAAATGACACTGTTATTATATCTGCTGAAACTGTAAAAGAGATCAGCCAAAAATCAGCTATGAGATACGATAAAGACGGCGATGAACATTATGATATTATATCTGCATTTCAAAAGTCTATGAGAGGTTCAGATGTAGACGCTGCACTGCATTATTTAGCAAGGCTAATAGTAGCGGGCGATTTACCGATTATTTGCCGTAGACTTATGATATGTGCCTGTGAGGATGTGGGGCTAGCATGGCCTCAAATCATTCCAACGGTTAAGGCATGTGTAGATATCGCCGTGATGGTAGGCTTTCCAGAGGCTGCTCTTCCTTTAGCGGATGCTGTAGTGTTGGTAGCTCAGGCGCCTAAGTCAAACTCGGCACATAATGCTATTTTAGAGGCTATTGAAGACGTAAAAAAAGGAAAATCGGGTTCTGTGCCTAGAAGCCTACAGAACAAACATTTTGACGGTGAGGAAGTTAAACAAAAGGGACAGTTTTATAAATATCCACATGACTACAAAAATAGATGGGTAGAACAACAATATATGCCAGACACATTATTAGGCAAAAAATATTATGTTCCGGCAGAAAATAAAACTGAAAAAAGTTTTGAAGAGTATTGGAAAAATATTAGAAAATAGGGGTATAACTAATGAAAGCAGAAATACTAAAGAACATAAGTTACGGAATGTATGCGGTTGGAGTAAAGGATAACGACAAAGCCTCTGCTTGTATTATCAACTCTGTAACACAAATATCTATGGGTGATAAAATTCATGTTGCCATATCTATAGGGCATAACACACATTCAGCAAAATGTATAAAAAGTAGCAATTGCTTTTCTGTGTCTGTGTTATCACAAGAGACTCCAGCATCTGTTATAGGTGTATTGGGGCTTGTAAGTGGCAAAAATGTTGATAAACTTAAAAATGTACGCCACAAGATTTTAGTAGAGGGAGTTCCTGTAATTAAGGAAAACACCTGTTGTTGGTTCTTGTGCGAGGTTAAAAAGTATGTGCATTTTGAAAATCATGCCATAATTATAGGCGAAATAGTAGCCGGTAGCGATATATCGGTTGGTGTTCCTATGACATATGAATATTATCAAACCGAACTTAACGGCACATCACCTAAAGATGCACCTATTTATTTTCCTAGGCTAAGCACTTTTGATAAGAGTAGCGGTGAAAGTTTTGTGTGTTCAGTGTGTGGTTATACCTACAATGATCCTGACTTTAGCTTTGAAGAATTAGGAGAAGCATGGAAATGCCCTGTGTGTAAAATGCCTAAGGCGGCTTTTGTGAGAAAAAGAGGAAATTAATGAAAAAGATACATGTATTGATAGTTCCTACATGGTATCCAAACGGCAGAGATAAACTGCTTGGAAGATACCATATAGACTTTTGCGAGGCACTTTGTGACGATAAACGTATGAAGGCGAATTTGATTTATGTAGACAGACAAGGCTTGTCTCTTGCAAAAAAGTATGTAAAAATGAAGAAAAACTTCGTCGATGATTTTGGAAACTTCAAGCTTTACGGAAGAAAAATGCTAGACCTTTCTAAATTCGGACACAGCTTGCAGATGAGAGCCTATGTTAAGGCTCTCTTAAAAGCATATAAGATATACGAAAAAGAACATGGCAAACCAGACGTAATTCATGGACAGGTTGCCGTTCCAGGCGGATACGCCGCCTGTGTGTTAGCTAAAAAGATAAATGTCCCTGTTATCAACACAGAACATTCTTCTTATTTCATGAGATATTTCACAGGTTGGGAGTCAAAATATAATCAAGTAGTCATGGATCAGGCAATGATAACTTGTGTAGGCGAATTCATGATAAAAGATTATCAAAAGCAAAACATTAATGCAAAACTATTGCCAAACACTATTAAATGTAATGATTTTGGGCTAGAACCTATAAAAGCGGATAAGCCTAGGTTTAATTTAGTGAGTGTGGCGGCGTTAAGACAAGGCAAGAACTTCCACTTTACAATTGATGCCATTAAAAAGCTTAAAGATGAAATCCCGTTTATACATTTCACAATAGTTGGAGACGGTGAAGAAGAGCAGTTTTATAAATCTCACTGTGAAAAGGCTGGCATGAATGACTTTGTAAGCTTTGTAGGAAGAAAAACCCACAAGGAAATTGCAGAAATTTTCAGAACTCAAGATGCCTTTGTAATTGCCTCTGACATAGAGCTTTTTGCCATTCCAGTGGTTGAGGCTATGTCGGCAGGTCTTCCAGTAGTTTCAACAAGGTGTCAAGGTCCAGAAGTTTATTTAACAAAGGAAACAGGCTATTTATGCAGTGTCAACGACTCAGACGACCTAGCATTAGCAATAAAGAAAATGTATGAAAACCTAGATACATTTAACTCAAAAAGAATTAAAGAAATTGCGAAAAGCTATGATGCAAAGACAGTTGCAGACATGGCATATAATTATTATATGGAAATACTTAAAGATAAAGGGTGATAATATTGAATATTAAAAGCTTATTAAACTCCATTAATATAGAAACAGAGCTTGACTTTGAAGTGAATGATATAGCCTATGATTCAAGGAAAGTCTTAGAAAACGACATATTTGTTTGCTTAAGAGGTTCAGGAGTAGACGGACACGACTATGCAGTATCAGCCTGTGAAAAGGGTGCTAAATTTGTTATTGCAGAAGAAAACTTAGATTTAAGTGTTCCTGTAGCAGTGGTGAAAGATACAAAAAAAGCGTTGGCAATATTGTCAGCGGAATTTTTCGGCAGACCATATAACAAACTAAAAACTATTGGAATAACTGGCACAAAGGGTAAGACTACCACAGCGTTTATGATTAAGTCTATACTAGAGAGTGCTGGGCAAAAGGTAGGAGTTATAGGCACAATTGGAGTGCTTATTGGCGATGAGCTTACACAAATTGCCAACACAACTCCCGAAAGTTATTTAGTTCAAAAATATATGGCAGAAATGCTTGAAAAAAATTGCCAGTACTTAGTAATGGAAGTAAGCTCCATAGGTCTTAGAGATTATAGAGTACATGGCTTTGATTTTGACTGTGCAGTGTTTACTAATTTTTCTCAAGACCATATAGGTGGTGTAGAGCATGAGAGCATGGAGGAATACTTTAATTGTAAGGCGATGCTTTTTTCCATGTGCAAACATGCGGTTATTAACACAGACGATGCAAAGGCACAAGAGATAATAGGCGCTACTAAATCAAGTTATACAAGCTTTGGTTTTAATAAAGCCGATATTATAGCTACAGAAAATCATCTGCAAAACGGGCAAGGTAAAATAGGTTCATTCCTTAAAACCACAGGAAAAGTAGAAGAAAGTTTTGATATTGCAATTCCAGGTAAATTTAATGCCTACAATGCACTCTCTGCAATAGCTGTGGCAAATCATTTTGGAATTTCTTTAGAAAACATAAAGCAAGGTTTAGCAACAGTAAAGGTAAAGGGTAGGGTAGAGCCTGTTAAAATAAGTGACGACTTTACACTTTTGCTTGACTATGCCCACAATGCTATAAGCATGCAGAATATACTTAACACATTGCGAGAGTATAACCCTAATAGGCTTGTTTGTCTTTTTGGCGCTGGTGGAAACAGACCAAAGGTTAGACGTTACGAGATGGGTGAGACTAGCGGAAATTTAGCTGATTTATCTGTAATTACAGCGGATAACTCTAGGTTTGAAAATGTGCTTGACATTATTGAAGACATAAAAATAGGCATGCACAAAACTAAGGGTGAGTATATTGTTATACCAGACAGAAAAGAAGCGATTAAGTATGTAATAGAGAATGCCCAAAAGGGTGACATTATTGTGCTTGCAGGAAAAGGTCATGAAGATTATCAAGATGTAATGGGTAAAAAATCTCCGTTTGATGAACGTGTGGTTATTGCTGATATAATGACTCACAAGCTGTAGGGGCGACCTGTGGTCGTCCGTATTGATTAGGATGTTGGATTTAAAATTAATTCGCTTAAACGCACAAACTAATGTAGGGGAGACCCTATGTGGTCGCCCGTGGGTTTAGTAATAACTAATAGTTTTCGGGCTACCATACAGGGTCGCCCCTACATTGGTACTGCATAAGAGGCACATCTGCACAGAGACCCTCCCCTACAATGAATAAGAAAGGATAATCACTAAGTGAGAATAAGTCTTAAGGAACTCTCTTTAATGTGCGGTGGCACAGTTTATGGAGACGAACATATGCAAATTACAAAACTTTTCACAGATAGCAGACAGGCAGAAACTGAAAGTCTGTTTGTTCCGATAATAGGTGAAAAGGTAGATGCACATAAATTTATTGATCAAGTTTTTTGGGCTGGCAGTGCGACTTTAAGTCAAAATAAACTAGATAAAGGTAATTATATTCTAGTGAAAGACACTTTAAAGGCATTGCAAGACATTGGCAGAAACTATAGATTAAAATTTAATATTCCAATAGTTGGCATAACTGGCAGTGTTGGAAAAACAACTAGCAAAGAAATTATATCTCTAGCTATCGAAAGCGAAAAAAAGACTATGAAAACCTTAGGTAATGCCAACAGTCAAGTAGGTGTACCTTTGACATTGCTAAGGCTTGAAGAAAGTGACGAAATTGCAGTTGTAGAGCTTGGAATGAGTATGCCAGATGAAATGGCTAAAATAGCTTACACCGCAATGCCAAATATGGCAGTTATCAGCAATATTGGAATATCTCATATTGAAAACCTAGGTTCTCGTGAAAAAATAATGGAAGAAAAACTGCATATTACAGATCATTTTGATAAAGACAGCATTTTATTTATTAACGGTGATGACGATTTATTAAAAAACATAAAGGCAGATTATAAAATAATTAGTTTTGGTCTTTCAAAAAATTGTGATTATAAGGCTGTTGAAATTATGCAGAATGAAAATGGCTGTGAATTTTTTTGTATTAGAAATAACGAAAAAATCAAAATGTTTGTTCCAGCAGTAGGAGTTCACAACGTAAGAAATGCCTTAGCTGCCTTAGCGGTTGCAGAAAGCCTAGGAGTAAGCACTCTAAACGCTGTGAATGAAGTTAAAGAATATAAGAGTGCAAATATGCGTCAGGAGATTAAGCATTTTAATGGAATTACCGTTATCGATGACAGCTATAATTCTAGTCCCGACAGTGTGATAGCCTCACTAAATGTACTTAAATCACTTAAATCTAAAAGAAAGATTGCAGTTTTGGGCGACATGCTAGAATTAGGTGATTACTCACAAAAAGCACACAGAGAAATTGGTGAATATGCAAAAGGAATTGATTTTCTAATTTGTTTTGGCAATGAGAGCATCGAAACCTACAAAGCTTTTAATGACAAAGAAAAATCTTCACATTTCACAGATTATGAACAGGCTGAAAAGTTTTTTCTATCTTTAATAAAAGAGGAAGATTTAATACTAGTAAAAGGCTCAAGAGGAATGAAAACAGATAGATTTGTTAAGTCGGTCGAGTGCCTCGACGGGCAAGTCGCACACCTAAATAAGGCTAGATTATAGTTTCATTGCCTGCGACCGAATTTGATAAAACATTGTAGGGGAGGGCACACAGACCAGACGTGTTGATTAGCAAATTTAGCCATGTAGGGGACGGGTTTTCCGTCCCGAAAAACTAGAGGTTTTAGCTAAATTTCCACGGGACGGAAAACCCGTCCCCTACTTCAGTTTGTGCGTTTTAACAAATTAATT
>CAYJER010000030.1:0-23755 GCA_964369225.1 uncultured Eubacteriales bacterium | reverse complement strand
ATATTTGGAGCCTATTTTCTTTTTTATTTGTCACCTATCAATTGTATCATAACAAGTGACAAAAAATTAACAAGTAAAATGTATATTTAGTGAAGAGGTAATAGTGAATAGTGAAAAGTGAATGTGAAAATCCTTGCGGATTTTTTGATTAAAGATTTTTTAATTAATAATTTTGTATGACCAAAACTAAATTTGATAAAACATTGTAGTCCTAGTTTTTGGAGGACATGACTGTATAATATATATTGATAATTATAACAAAAAACGCCCCACAAAAAAATTGTAGGACGCAGGCAAAAAAACTAAAAATTAATTATAATTCGGTGTGCGACTTGCCTGTCGGGGCTACCCGACCGAATTGCCTGTCGGGGCTACCCGACCGAATTGCCTGTCGGGGCATCCCGACTAGAATGCCATTCTTAGCCAGCCTTTTCCGCTGATAGGTTCTATGCCGAGCATTTCACGAGCGGTGTTTACGTAATATCTGTAATCATCGATATGAACACCGTTTGGTATTCTGTGGTCTAGTGCAAAAATTGTTCCTCCACCTAATAATTCAGGGGCAATTTTATACTCTAATTCTTTAAGAATAGCCTCTTTGCCGTGTCTTAAAGCGTGTTTATCTAGTCCACCTTTTAAGATGAATTGTTTACCGTATTTTCTTCTAACTTGTAAAATATCCATGCCAGCTGCTGGTTCAGATGGATACACACAGTTTAATCCGCAGTCTAATAAATCGTCAAGAATCATGTTCATATTTCCGTCACTGTCTTGTGAGAAAACTACAGCACCAGCCTGTTTAGCAGCTTTCCAAACTCCGTTATAGTAAGGATTCATAAACTCTTTAACCTGTGTAGGACCAAACAATGGGCCAGACTTTCCAGCCATGTCTTCATGAACACTAACATAATCTATAGGAACTATCTCGGCTATACGCTCAATAACCTTAATCGTTGTATCTTTAATTGTGTTTAGAATGTCTTCAATTAATTCAGGCTCATCATAACAAGCAACGCATAACTCCTCTTCGCCCATTAACTGACGTGGCTCGTCAAATCCACCTGGGATAAAAAGAATTGTCATATAACCTTTGTCACGCAATTGCTTTTGTCTTAAAAGTTCCTCTTTATCTATTCTATCTTCACTAAACTCATAATATTTTTTGACTTTTAGCCAGTCTTCAAAACTTTTAACAGGATGTTCAAGTGGTAGTGGAATTGTTGCACTTCCTTTGCAAAGTTTAACTTTTCTGCCGTACTCGTCTACTGAAATTGTGTATTCGTCTGTATCCTCTAAAACATATGGTTTAACATCTGACATATATCCACAGTTTACTTTAAGGTCTGTTTTTAAAACATAGTCAAAATCAAAGCCTATCATGTCAATTTCAT
The DNA here is from genome assembly GCA_964369225.1 of uncultured Eubacteriales bacterium. Taxonomy (GTDB): domain Bacteria; phylum Bacillota; class Clostridia; order Oscillospirales; family Acutalibacteraceae; genus SIG603. Next base: position 22,364 of record CAYJER010000030.1, on the reverse strand, counting down.
CTTGTGTTGCACCTTGTTTAAGCCACTCTTCAGGTAATCCTACCAATGGACCGAACAACTCACAAAACATTTCTCTTCCTGTAAACTCAAAATTACAGTGTGCTAAATAACGCTCTCTATCCCAAATCATATTATGCCTCCAAATAGTTGATTTTATAGTAACTGTATTGTATAATAAATTAATAAGATTTTCAATGAAATAAAACTAAAAATATGGAAAATATTCCACTAAAAAAGAGGTAGTCATGATAGAGAATTGTCCTGTAAATATAGAGCATTTTGTAAAAAGATTAAGCTATAAAGATTGGTCTATTCCAAGCAGATATATATATAACAATGAATTGGTATTTATAATAGATGGAACTGGTGAAGTTGTTATGGGCGAAGAAAAATACAAGGTAAAACAAGGAGATGTATTTTATATAACTCCAAAAATTAAACATAGCTTAAGGGCAACAGAAGCTCCATTTATGGAATTTTTTGCAGTACATTTTACATTAGAAAATAGCTTAGAAAAGCTACCTCTTAATAATTTACTGCATGTGCCAAATTTCTATAAAATCAGCGAACAATTAAAACTGCTTGAAACATATTATTTTCAGGATGAAATAAGCCCAATTCATAAGTGGAAACTTAATTTGTTGCTACAACAAATAATTTTTGAGCTTATAGAAACAAGCTTAAAAAAAGACAGCCCAACAAATAAAAAGAGAATGGAAATGCTTGTTAAATTTATTGAAGAAAACCTTGATAAAGAATTGAATTTAAAAATTTTAACCGAACACGCAAAAATAGAAAAATCATACCTCACCAATTTATTTAAAGAAAACATGGGACAAACCCCAATGAGATACATTACGCTAAGACGAATAAATAAGGCAAAAAACTTATTACGAGACGAAAAAAAACATTCAATAGAATTTATATCTAGTGAATGTGGCTTTAGCGATATGTTTTATTTTAGTAAATGCTTTAAAAAAGAAACAGGCATGACACCTAGTAAGTATAGAAAATTTGGGTGGCTGTGATATTGAAATACCCAAAACTTTATTTTTCAGTGCAAAATCCGTCTAAATGCTTGAAAATCGATATAACATCCTGTATAATGGTATTGTAAAACAAATGAAAATTATGAAGATATAACTTTTACTATGGAGAGAATAAATGAAACCTTTTATAAAATGGGCGGGCGGTAAAACTCAGTTGTTACCTGATATTAGAAAAAAATATCCAATAGAACTTGGGCAGACGATAACTAAATACTGCGAACCTTTTATAGGAGGTGGAGCAGTTCTTTTTGATATACTTTCAAGATATAATTTAGAAGAAATTCTAATAAATGATATAAACCAAGAGCTTACAAACACTTATACTCAAATAAAAAGCAACCTTATTTATCTAGTTGATGAGCTTTCTAAAATGCAAAATTTATTTTGGGATATGAATACCGAAGAACGTAAAAGTTATTACTATGAAAAGCGTGAACGATTTAATTATCTTAAAGTAAATGGTGATGAAAAAATAAACTTTGAAAAAGCATCATTATTTATATTTTTGAATAAAACTTGCTTTAATGGTCTATTTAGAGTTAATAAGAAAGGTCTTTTTAATGTTCCAATGGGTGCATATAAAAAGCCTGTTATTTGTGATAAAGAAAATTTGACAGAGATAAACAAAGTGCTTCAAAATGTAAAAATAACTACTGGTGATTATAAAGCCACACTTGATTTTATAGACGAAAATACTTTCGTTTATATCGACCCACCTTATCGTCCGATTAGTGAAACAGCAAGTTTTACGTCATATTCTGAAAACGAATTTGATGATAATGAGCAAATTGCTTTAGGTAGGTTTGTCGATGTGGTACATACTAAAGGTGCTAAGGTTGTTATAAGCAATTCAGATCCGAAAAATATTAATGAAAACGACCATTTCTTTGATGATTTATATTCAAATTATGATATAGCAAGAGTTAGTGCAAAGCGAATGATTAATTGCAATGCTAGTAGACGTGGAGATGTAAAAGAACTATTAATAACTAATTATTGAGGAGGTATAAAAATGAATAAAGTTGAACTTATACAAAGCTATATTGATAAATGCACAGCATTATATACATCAAATACGAATCAAAAAGAAGCAGGTGATTTAATCGATGATATAGTTGCAGTTTTTGAAAAAGAAATTCCTACTATAACAACTAGGCTGAGAGTATTTTACAATGTTTCGACCTTAGAGAATGGCTTAAAAGATATTAATACTTTGATACTTATATTAGAAAATTATAAATCAGATTTAGAAGAAAATCAACTGAAAGAAGAAAAGGAATTAGAAAAACTACGTTTGCAAGCAGAAATTTCAAGAAATTCAGTTACAGTAAATAATACTAATAATAATCAAAATCATAGTGAAGCTATATCATCATCAACTGCTAATGTAACTATTACTATTGAACAAGTGTTAGATAAAATCAAAAATCTTCCGACGGAAATTTTATCAGATACAGATAAGTCTGATTTAGAAGATAAGTTAAATGCTATAGAAATTGCGAAGAAATCAAAAGATAAAAAGAAACTTATGGATAAAATAGGCAGTGTGTTAAAATATATTACTGACAAAAGTGTTGTGGTTGCTGTTGCAGCTTTGCCTTACTTAGCAGAGATTTCAAAATTTATAGATACTATATGATTTAATAATTAATGAAAGGATTAAATATGATTAAAAATGGAAAAGGTGGCGGAAATACTCGTACAGGTCTAGTATTTGAAGGTAAAACCGATTTAGGAACATTTCTTTCTTCACAAGATGGATATACAGTTGAAAATGGATTTGTTTATTATAAAAATGAAGAAGTAGCAAGATTATTTAAAAAACATGGATTTTATTTATTTTTAGAAGAAATAGGAATAGATTGGAAAAAGATTATTTCAAAAAGGTTATTGCCTGATGATAGTATCTATGTAATTATAAATAACACTATGTTTATTATTGAATGCAAATTTCAACAAGTTGCAGGTTCAGTAGACGAAAAATTGCAAACATGTGATTTTAAAAGAAAACAGTATCAGAAATTACTTTCTGGTGCTAATATAGAAGTAGAATATATTTATTTGCTAAGTGACTGGTTTAGAGATTCAAAATATAAAGATGTGTTAGATTATATTATAAGTGTTCATTGTCATTATTTTTTTGAGTATATTCCTTTAGCAAAATTAGGATTACCAGTTCCTCCTAATGATGGTGGATATTGATATGGCTAAAAAAATAAAAAAATGGGAACCTGATGACTTTGAGCTTGAAATGACAACACATTGGACATTTCCTAAGCGTGGTGATTGGGCAACACATGATGCTAAATGGCGTGGAAATTGGTCGCCATATATTCCGAGAAATATTTTACTTAGGTATTCTAGGGAAGGCGATTTAGTGCTTGATCAATTCGCTGGTGGTGGAACTACTTTAGTCGAAGCAAAATTATTAAATCGTAATATAATCGGTGTAGATGTAAATGATGTAGCCCTTGATAGATGCAAAGAAAAGACCGATTTTGAATGGGAAAATGCTGGGAAAATTTATATACATAAAGGTGATGCAAGAGATTTGGATTTTATACCGACCGAAAGTATAGACCTTGTATGTACGCATCCACCTTATGCAAATATTATTCAGTATAGTGAAGATATTGCAGAAGATTTATCGCACTTGAAAATCAAAGATTTTCTTATAGAAATGAAAAAAGTAGCTTCCGAAAGCTATAGAGTTCTAAAAAAAGATAAATTTTGTGCTATTTTAATGGGTGATACAAGAATTAAAGGTCATGTTCAAACAATGAGTTTTGAAGTAATGAAAATTTTTGAAGCCCAAGGGTTTAAATTAAAAGAAATAATTATAAAAGAACAACACAACTGTCGAGCAACTGGGTATTGGAAAACAAATAGTGTTAAATATAATTTTTTGTTACTTGCTCATGAATATTTATTTGTATTTAGAAAATAGAATAATTAGAATTAATGCACATCCTCATGAATAAAGGATGTGCATATTTTTTTAAATATAATTATAGAGATTTACCCATCCTGTCTTGTATCAGCAATTTGTATCTCTCTTAAATTTACGCCTTGTGGTAGTTCATAGGCGAATTTAATTGTTTTCGCTACATCTTCTGATGTAATTCCATGAACATCTAAACGCTCTCTCCAAGCGATGTATCCTGATTTTATGTCCTCATTTGTTGTGTGGCTTAATAGCTCTGTTTCAACAGCACCAGGGCAAATTCTCATAACTCTTACATTATAAGGTGATAATTCTTCACGTGCAACTTCTGACATTCCAACTACTCCATATTTTGTAGCGCAGTAGGCTGCATGATTTCCGAAAGGTTTTACGCCAGCTAGTGACGAAATATTTACAATAGTTCCGCATTGTCTTTCTTTCATGTCATTCATAACTATTTGCATTCCGTGCATTACGCCCATAACATTTACGTTTAGCATTTGTTGCCACTCGTTTGAGTCTTGTGTTTCTAGGTTTCCTAGAAGCATAATTCCAGCGTTGTTTACGATTAAATCTGTCTTGCCATATTTTTCTTCTGCATTTCTAACAGCATTTTCAAATGCTTGCCTATTTGTTACGTCTACCTTTGCACAGATTGCATTCTCTAGGTTCATTTCTTCTAGTTTCTCGATTCTTCTTGCAATTAAAAGCAGTGGATAACCTGCCTTATTAAATTCTATTGCAAGCGCTTTGCCAAAACCAGAACTAGCTCCTGTGATTACTACTAATTTTTTCATTGTTATTCTCCTTCATTTTCATATATAAAATCGTGTAAGATTTCTGTTTCTTTTTCTATATCATAGCTCCACATCCAGCTACCATTTTCATAAAATCCACTGTCTGCTTCATAAATGTCAGGTATTTGGTGTTTTTCTATTGTGAAACCGTCAAGTGCTATCTCTGCTAGTTCTAAGATAGTGTCAGAGTCTAGTGAAGTCTCACAAAGTGGTAAAATGTTTTGAATTACAGATGGATAATCAAGCGGACTTAAATTAAGTGCTATATCAAAAAGTGCCTCTAGTACATTTTGTTGTCTGTCTGCTCTTGCTTGGTCATTGCCGTTTGTTCTGTCTCTTGAGTAATTTACTGCCTGTGCGCCGTTTAAATGAACCATTCCTTCAGAGGCTGTAATCGGGTCTACACCGTAAGTCTTTTCATTAATATATGCAATTTCATCGTCGGTAAGGTAGATGTCTACACCACCTAAAGAGTCAATAATTTGCTCTAAGTAATAGAAATTAACTGTCACATAGTCTGTGATATTAAGGTTAAAGTTTACGTTTAAGGCAGTTATTGCAAGTTCTGGTCCATAGTTATAGGCATGTGTTATTTTATCCCATCCATTATAGGTTAGGTTATAGTCCTCGCCTAAATAAAGTCTTGAGTCTCTTAAAACAGAAGACATTTTAATTTTATTGTTCTGTTTGTCAACTGTTAAAATTATTATTGAGTCGGATCTACCTGTAAAACTGTCGTCTCTTGCATCTACTCCGTAAAATGCTATATTAATTATTTCGTCGCTTTGCTCTGGGGCAGTAGCTCCAATACCTAATTCAGTAGGATCTTTTGTTATTTCATTATGGTTTAGGTTTGGTATTACTATGTCTTCAATAGCTCCAATTGCAAAACCTTTAATTACTGTAGAAAACGCAGTTCTCAAATCTTTGAAAATATCTCCTGAAGAATTTGAGCCGACTACACTCACAGCCCAAAGGCAGGCAGAAGCAAACAAAATTAACACTATACTTATAATGCTAAGAAGAACTTTAAGCCATTTGAATTTTGATTTTGGTTTCTTTTTGCTTTTTTTATATTCTTGCTCTGATTTAAAGCTAGAAACATCTTTAAAAGAATTATTCATTAGTGCCTCCTTTTTTTACTAATTCCAAGTTTGTGTCCTATATTAAACATATGCTTTTCTAAATTGCCTTTATGAAGCAGTTTTCTAAATATTATTGTTAATATCAATGAAAGAGCAGTCAGTGCTGCTAATATAATTAACATAGTTGGGGTCATACTTGTGGTTAAAGAGAATAGATCTTTAAAATAAATTATACATACTGCAAAGCCTGCAAATAATAATATTGTCAGTGCTAATCTGTAAGCTGTGAAAGGGAAAGACAGTCTAACTAGTAACATTCCGCTTGTAATCATGGTGAATACCACCGCTACTGTTGAAAACTCTACATAGCTTAAATCAAATATCAATGTGCTTATTGATAACAGCATTATTCCAATAAATACCGAAAGTCCTGTAGGAAGTGCTTTATCGATTATATTTACAAAGAAAGTACCCTCTACTCGTTTTTTGTTTGTTTCAAGGGCTAACATAAACGAAGGTATGCCTATCATTATAGTGCTTATTAGTGTCATTTGTATTGGCTCGAACGGATACGACACTGTAAAGAAAACAAAAAATATAGACATCAGTATAGAATAAATTGTTTTTGCTAAGAATAATGAGGCTGAACGCTGTAGGTTGTTTATGGCTCTTCTGCCCTCTTTAAAAGCTAGAGGAATAGAGGCAAAGTTTGAGTCTGTCAAAACCAAATTTGAAACAGTTCTAGCGGCATCACTTCCGCTAGCCATAGCAATAGAACAGTCACACTCTTTAAGTGCCAATACGTCGTTTACTCCGTCACCTGTCATTGCAACGATATGCTTGTTTTCTTTTAGTATTTTAACAAATTGAAGTTTTTGTTCTGGTGTAACTCTACCGAATACAGAGTTTTCTAAAACCGCTTTTTTGGTTTCGGCATCTGTTTTAAGAGTAGAGGCATCTATATATTTATCTGCGTTTTCAAGCCCTGCTTTTGAGGCGATTTTTGAGACAGTCACTGCGTTATCGCCTGAAATAATTTTAATGTCTACACCTTGCTCTTTAAAATATTTTAGTGTAGCTGGAGCTTCTTTTCTAATTTTATCACTAATTAACACAAGACCTATAGGCTCAATATTCTCAGACAAGGTCTTTAAAACTATTTTTTCACTAGATTTTGCAACTAATAATACTCTGTTGCCCTCTAGGCTGTATTTTGTTGCTAAATCTCTTATTTTTCGCCATTTTTCGCCAAGAATAAACTCTGTAGCGCCCATAACAAGTGAGTAATCCTTAAAGTTAGCACCACTCCATTTTCTTTGGGATGAGAATGCAATTATTTTTTCTGCTGTTTGAGTGCTTCCGCTGTATTCTTTTGATAACATTGAAACCGCATTAAAGGTTGGGTTTTCATCTTGTAGGTTAGCGCAAAGGTTGGCTAGAGCCTCTTTTATATCTTTTTCACTGAAATTTTCAAAAGGGATAATCTCTTCTACCTGCATAACACCCTCTGTTAGAGTTCCTGTTTTGTCAAGGCAAAGTACATCTACCCTTGCTAAATTTTCGGTGCAATAAAGCTCTTGAACCAATGCTTTATGAAATGCAAGTCTAATGACTGTCACGGCAAAAACAACGCTTGTTAAAAGCACTAGACCTTCAGGAATCATTCCAATTAAGGCTGCTACAACATTTGTTGTTGACTTATAAAGGTCGTCGCCTGTTATGAAGTATTGCTTAGCAAAAAGAAGTAGACCAACAGGTATTATTGAAAAACCAACGACTTGAACAATTTTGCTCAAAGTGTTCAGGATTTGAGAATTTTTCTTTTTAGTATATTTTGCACCACTTGTGATTTTTTGAGCGTAGTTCTCCTCTGAAATATGCTCAACTCTTGCATGACAAGCACCGCTAACTACAAAGCTACCAGATAAAATCTCGTCTCCTTGTTTTTTGTTGATAGGGTCAGACTCGCCAGTAAGAAGTGATTCATTGACTTCTATTTCTCCATCAAGAATAATGCTATCGGTTGGAATTTGATTTCCTGAATTTAAATATATAACATCGTCTAAAACTATGTCATTTACAGATATTTTTTGTTTTTTACTGTCTCTTATTACTGTAACTTTTTGCTGTGTTAGCAATGAGAGTTTGTCGATTATTCTCTTTGAGCGTATTTCTTGAAAAGTTCCTATAATTATATTAGAAAAAATAACACCCATAAACAGAATGTTTTTACCTATGTCAATTAGTTCAACATTGGTGAAAAAACCTACCGTAATTATTAGAATAGCAAAAATAAAATTCATTATATTAAAAAAAGTAAATGTGTGTTCTTTTAAAATTTGCTTTTCTGACTTACTTTTTATTGATACATCTTTATTGTATAGCTCGTTGTCAAACCGAGATTTAACTTGATCTGATGTAAGACCTACTTGTGAATTTGAATAAAATCTTTGAGTTTGTTCTGTAGTATCCAACAAAAAATCGCCTCCTTTGCCATTTTACTATACCCTAAAACCATGAACTCCTTATGAACAAAATTATAAAAAAAATCAGTCGGGATGCCCCTACAATATTTAATCAAATTTATATTTATCCATACAAAACAAAAATTTATTAAAAAAACCTTTAATCAAAAAATCCGCAAGGATTTTCACATCAACTTTTCACTATTACCTCTTCACTACAATATTTATCCACTTGACATAAATTTGTTTTTATGATAAAATAACTGTACTAGTCAAACATATACAGGTAAAAGGGAGGTATAAATGTTTTCAGTCGACTTAAAAAGCAGAACCCCTATTTATGAACAACTAAAAAATTCCGCATTAGAATTAATAATGCACGGAGTACTAAAGGTTGACGACCCTGTTCCATCTGTTAGAAGTCTAGCATCACAGTTAGGTGTCAACCCAAACACAATACAAAAGGCGTATCAAGAGATGGAGCGAGAGGGTATAATCTATTCTTTACCTGGAAAAGGTAGCTTTGTATCTGACAAAATAAAATCTAACCCTATGCTTCTTAATGACAGCATAGAAAAATTAAGAACAGCAATATATCAGGCTAGGCTTTACGGTGTTGAAGAAGAGACGGCAATTGCTGTTGTTAAGCATGTCTATGAGAGGGGGATAAGCAATGAAAGCTGATAATATAACAAAAAAATTTGATAAAAAAATAGCCTTAGAAGACTTTAGCATACATATAAAAAAAGGGTCTATTTATGGTCTTGTGGGAACAAATGGCGGCGGAAAAACCACATTTTTAAACCTTGCAAGTGGAGTTTACTCACAAGATTTAGGGGAGTTAAGCCTAAACGGAGAAAACATAAAAGGTAATTTAAACGCAAAAGAAAAAATATTTTATTTGCCTGATGAAGCTTATTATTTCCACAACTTTAGCGTTAATCAAATGGCAAATTTTTATAAAGGGATTTATCATAAAACATGGAATGAAGAGCTTTACAAAAAGCTAACACAGAGATTTCCAATAGAACCTAAACTTAAATTTAAGTCTTTTTCAAAAGGAATGAAAAAGCAAGCCATGATTATTTTAGCGCTTGCTTGCCAGCCAGAAATTTTATTAATTGATGAAGCATTTGACGGATTAGACGCTGTCATAAGAATGGCTGTGCGTAAAATTATATCTGATATAGTGTTCGAGCGAAAAATGACAGTAATAATTGCAAGCCATAACCTTAGAGAACTTGAAGATTTTTGCGACACTATAGGTTTAATTCATTCTGGAAAGCTTATATTAGAGCAAGGTCTTGACACAATATTTTGTGATTATTGCAAGGCTAAACTTGCATTTAAAAGTTTGCCAGATTTAAAAGAAATAGAAAAAACTGTGCTTTCCATTAAATATAGTGGTAATTTTGTAGATGTTTCTGCAAAATTGAAGATGGATGAAATGGAAGATCTAGTTTCTAAATTTAAACCTGATTTTATGCAGATAATACCACTTTCTTTAGAGGAAGTATTTATTAGTGAAATGGAGGCGATAGGTTATGACTACAACCAAATCATTCTTTAACCTTTATAAAACTGTATTATTCAGGCTTAAAGGCTTGGCAGTAATTTATTTAGTGTTGTCATTTATTGCTTTTCCAATGCAGTATCTAGTGCCTAACAGAATAACCAATACTGCATACGATGCTATCCCGTTGGCAACTGCTATATTGTATCCTGCATTTTTATCTATAATGGCAATAATTATATCTATTTCTACGCTTTCGTTTCTGCATAAAAAAAAGTCTGTGACACTAATGCACAGCTTACCAATTTCAAGAAATAGCATTTATTTTTCACATCTACTCGCTAGTGTTACTTTGTATGTTATACCTATTTTATTTTGTGGAATTTGTTCTCTTTCACTAAGTGGCGTAAATCCGAATGACTTTGGTGTGGTTGATATCTATAACGAGATATTTAGCTCAATTATAAACGGACTACTAATAATGGCTATAACTTATCTTTGTTCAACGCTTTCCGCATCAAAACTAGACGCAAGTATTTTTTCATTGTTTTTTACAGTGTGCATTCCAGCACTTTACATGGTACACAGCAATGTAATGAATGGAGCTATAATTGGATATAGTTCGGACTTTTTAGACATATTAATGTTTTCACCAGCAACAATAGGCTATTTAAGATTATTTTATGTTGAATACGATTTAGCCTTAGTGTATTTAAGTTATTCGATTTTAGCGATACTCTTGTTTGCACTCGCTTTAGTAGCCTATAATAAAAGAAAAAGCGAATTTGCAGAGAACAATAATTTATCTGCTATTTTGTCTAAAGTGGCAGTCATAACAGTAACATTTGTTTTGTCAGTTTTTAGCGTGTGGGTATCAACATATAAAGATTTTGAAATTTTTTCAGTATTAATATTTACATTAATATATGCAGTATGTGTTGCGTTTTGTCTTTGTGCTATATTCAGAAAAGGATTTTGCCAAAATAAGCACAGCATAATTACAATTAGTATATCGGTTATAATTCCGTTAATTTATTTTGCGTTTGTTTTGACAGGCTGGTTTGGGTACGAAAATTACATACCTAAGGCATCAGAAGTTACTAAGCTAAGTTTCTCGACAAACTATTATTCTTCATGGCTAGAAAAAGGAGAAATGCTAAATACTATTGAACTTGAAAGCGACCAGAATATAGAGATAATAGTTGATATTCACGAAACTTTATTAGAGGATAAAGACAATCTAAGCTTAAATGATAACTATTCATTTGATGACAGTTTTACAGTTGAATATACTTTAGATAATGGTCAAGAGGTGTCAAGAGATTATAGTATAAGTATTATGAATGATGATATTTTTAATAAGGTTCAATCGGTTGTAACAAGTCAAGAATTTATAGAGAACACATCTGTTTGGTATCACGTTTCAGAAGAAGATATATCTTCAATAATAATAAGAGGTGCCTTTGATGATGAACTTCAGTCTATGAATTTAAGCAGTGAAGAAAAAATTCAATTATTAAATGCCCTTAAATCTGACGACTTAACACAAAGGGAAGACAATCCAGAGACATTATGTGTAATTGAGTTTACAACTGCTGAGGATTCTGAGTATATATATTTTGAGGTAGAAATAACTAAAAAAGCAACCAATACAATTGAAGCTTTAAATCAATTTGGATTTAGCGAGTTTACACAAAGGCAAATTCCAGAGGGTTTAGCACTTTATGTTTCAGAACCTATAGATATAAGTGATAATTATTACAGCTATTACGCTATAGCTGATAAGCTTACATATCACTATTATGGTTTCCACTCTGATGAAAATATACAAAACAGCAGACTAGTAACAGATATAGACGAAATAAACCAGATACTAGACGATGTGCAAGCCTACCCAAATTCTAAGGGTAACTCCATAGTTGTTATAGCGACAATGTATCCAGATGAAGACATTTTCTATTACCCTGTGCAAGTTTATTACATGGATGAATAACTTGACTTTTAAAATTTTTAGGTGTATACTATAGATGTAATATAGTAGTTTTCTGATAACAAGGATAACACCTGAAAGCAAGAAAATTTTAAAACCGATAAGGTCTTAATTTCCGTACGCTTTTTTAGGTGTACGGAATTTTTTTGTATGGATAAAAATAAATTACATATTTTAACCGCAAAAATTCTAAAAACACAATAGTTTTGCGGTTATAAACCTAAAAATTTTTTGAAAGAGGTGATTTATATGAACAGAATAGCTGTCACAAGCATAATTGTAGATGATAAAACCAAAAGCACCATAATAAACAACATCCTCCACCAGTATGGTGAGTATATTGTTGGCAGAATGGGCATACCGTACAGAACAAGAGCCATAAATATAATAAGTGTGGTTCTAGATGCCCCTAATTCGGTAATCAGTGCATTTTCAGGCAAACTAGGTTCTATAGAGGGAGTAAGTGCTAAAACTGTGTACTCTAAGGAGTTTTAGAACTTAGTGATAAATAAAAATTTTGTATGTATAATAATAAATTTGATAAAATATTGTAGGGGAGGGTCTCCGTGCAGACGTGTTGATTACGAATTTTAGTTTAAAATTAATTCGTTAAAACGCACAAATTAATGTAGGGGACGGGTTTTCCGTCCCGAAAAAACTAGTGGTTTTAACTAACTTCCCACGGGACGGAAAACCCGTCCCCTACATTGGTATCGTATAATCAACACGTCTGGTCTCCGTACCCTCCCGAGAAAGTAGGTTTAAGCACCAAGTTTCGGGAGGGCACAAAAAAAGAGGAAAAAAGAAAAGGTCATAATGATGAATAAACAAGAAATTGAAAGACTTCTTTCACTAGATGATTTTAGTGAAGTCTATAAAAAGGCAGACACCATAAAAAGGCAAATATACGGCGACAACATTTACATTAGGGCTATTCTTGAGTTCTCAAATCATTGTAAGTTAGACTGTAAATACTGCGGGTTAAATTGCAATAACAAAAATATTGAGAGGTATAGAGTTTCTCTTGATGAAATGATAAGCATAGCAAACAAGGCACACGAGGCTGGATACAAGACAATAGTTTTGCAGTCGGGTGAGGATAAATTTTACACAGCGAAAATATTAGGCGATGTAGTAAAAGAGATTAAAAAGACAGGAATTGCCGTCACTTTAAGTTGTGGAGAATTAAAGTATGAAGAATATAAACATCTAAAAGACTGTGGAGCAGACAGATATTTATTAAAACATGAATGTTCAGATCCAGCTATATACGCAGACCTTCACGGAATAAGCAAGTTTGAAAACAGAATAGAATGTCTTAGAAACATCAAAAAATTAGGCTATGAACTCGGTAGCGGGTTTATGATAGGCTTGCCAAATCAAAGCATTTCAACAATTGCAGACGATATATTACTGTTAAAAGAATTAAAATGCGACATGGCTGGCATAGGTCCATTTATTCCACATCCACAAACTCAGCTTAAAGACCAAAAAAGCGGTAGCACAGAGCTTACAAAAAGAGCGGTGGCACTTGCAAGAATTTTATTTGGTGAAATAAATCTTCCTGCAACTACTTCACTCGGAGTGCTTAATAATAATGAGAAAAATGATATTTTCTCTTGTGGCGCAAACGTAATTATGAAAAAGGTTACTCCAGAGCCGTATAAATCTCTTTACGAGATTTATCCATCCAAACTAACAAAGACAGATATATTAAAAGATAGAAAGGAGCTAGAGGCACAAATAAGGGAATTATCCTGTGTGCCTGTATAATATGTATAATCCAAAATCAAGCATAGCAAGCGAATTTATTAACCACGAGGAAATTTTAGAAAGCTTAGACTATGCAGAAAAAAACAAAAATAACAAAGAGCTAATAGCCGATATTTTGCAAAAGGCAAGACTTAAAAAAGGTCTATGTCATAAGGACGCTATAATGCTTCTATTAAATGAGGACGAAAACGTAAAGAAAGAGATTTTCTCTTTAGCAAAAGAAATTAAGCAAGAGTTTTACGGTAACAGAATAGTCTTGTTTGCTCCGCTGTATCTATCTAACTACTGTGTAAATGGTTGCGTATATTGCCCTTATCATTTTGGCAACAAGAATATAGTAAGAAAAAAATTGAGCCAAGAAGATATAGAGCGTGAAGTGATAGCCTTGCAAGACCTAGGACACAAAAGACTAGCAATTGAAAGCGGAGAAGACCCAGTTAATCTGCCAATTGAATATATTCTTGACTCTATTAAAACCATATATTCAGTTAAGCACAAAAATGGAGCTATAAGACGTGTAAATGTAAACATTGCCGCAACCACTATAGAAAATTACAGAAAGCTTAAAGAAGCTGAAATTGGCACATATATATTGTTCCAAGAGACATACCACAAAGAAACATACGAGCAATTACACCCAACTGGTCCTAAGCACAACTATAAATATCACACAGAGGCAATGGATAGAGCTATGGAAGGCGGAATTGATGATGTTGGTGTTGGAGTTCTTTTCGGACTTAACTTATACAAATACGATTTTGTGGGAATACTTATGCACGCTGAACATCTTGAAGCAAAATTTGGTGTAGGGCCTCACACTATCAGTGTTCCAAGAATTTGCCCAGCAGACAGCGTAGATCTTAACGAATTTGATAACTCAATCTCAAATGATATGTTCGAGAAAATAGTTGCAGTCTTAAGAGTTACAGTTCCTTACACAGGAATAATTGTTTCAACAAGAGAGAGCGAAAAAGTTAGAGCTAGGGCAATTGACATCGGTGCATCTCAAATCAGCGGTGGATCTAAGACTACAGTTGGTGGATATGCAGACGATTTAGAGGAAGAAAATTCAGCTCAATTTGAATTGTCAGACACAAGAAGCCTAGATGAAGTTGTAAACTGGCTAGTTAGAACTAATCATATTCCAAGTTTCTGCACAGCCTGTTATAAACTGGGCAGAACAGGCGATAGATTTATGAGCCTTGTTAAAAGCGGACAGATTAAAAATGTATGTCAGCCAAACGCAATTATGACTTTAAAAGAGTATGCAGAGGATTACGCAACTGCTGAAACCAAAGAGTTAATAGATAAAATGATAGAAACAGAGATTACTAAAGTTCCTAACGAAAAGGCAAGAAGTAAAACACAAGAATACCTAAACCTAATAAAATTAGGTGAAAGAGATTTCCGCTTTTAATCAGGGAAGTCACATACTTGTGAATTTAAGATAACTTTATGCTTAATTGTAGGGGAGGGTCTTATTTAACTAAGGACTAAAGGTGAAGGGTGAATGACTATTGAAAATTTACTTTGTGCTTCTTAGGATTTTTGATTTAAAATTAATTCGTTAAAACGCACAAATAAATGTAGGGGCGACCCTCATAGTCGGGAACTTAAGCAAACTAAAGGTTTAATTGTAGGGGATGGCGTCCTCGACATCCCGAAATATAAAAAATACAATTAAAACGGGACGTCGAGGACGCCGTCCCCTACAAACAAGTATTTAAATAAAAGAAAGGTCGTCATATTATGAGTTTAAACAACACACCCAGCGCAAACAGACTTCACATTGCAATTTTCGGTAAGCAAAACAGTGGTAAATCCACACTTTTAAATGCGGTAACAAACCAAGACATAGCAATCGTATCTGAGCAAAAGGGAGCTACTACAGACCCTGTCTACAAGGCTATGGAGATAGCAAAAGTAGGCCCATGTATGATGATAGATACGGCTGGCTTTGATGATTTTGGAACTTTAGGCGACTTAAGAGTAGCCAAAACAAAAAAAGTGCTAGACAAAACAGACATAGCAATAATTATTATTGCAGATGAAAATCTTGACTATGAAAAAAAATGGGCAGAAGATATAACTTCAAGAGAAATTCCAATAATTTGGGTTGTTAACGATTTTGAAAATTCTAAGGTAGAGGATTTAATTAATCTATGTAAGACAGAATTTAACAAAGAGCCTATTCTTGTAAATGCAAAAAAAAGAACAGGCAGAGACAGTCTAATTGAAGCAATTTTAAAAGACATGCCAACTAAATTTGAGGAAGAGAGCATAACAAAAAGCCTTGTAAAAGAAGACGACGTGGTAATGCTTGTAATGCCTCAAGACATCGGAGCGCCAAAGGGTAGACTAATTTTGCCACAGGTTCAAACTACAAGAGATTTACTAGATAACCACTGCATAGTCTTATCTGTAACACATGATAAAATGGAAAAGGCAATAAGCACGTTAAAAGAGCCACCACATTTAATAATTACAGATTCACAAGTGTTCCCATATGTGTATGAAAGAAAGCCGGAAAAATCAAGGCTTACCTCTTTTTCGGTGCTTTACGCCGCCTATAAAGGCGATATAAAAGTTTTCTTAGAGGGAATGAGACAATTTAATGCAGAACCGAAAGAAGCTAAACTTAAAGTCTTAATTGCCGAGGCTTGTACACATGCACCACAAACAGAGGATATAGGCAGAGTAAAAATACCTAACATGCTTAAGAAAAAATACGGCGATAGGGTAGAGATAGAAATAGTTAGCGGACACGATTTTCCAGAAGATTTAAGCTGTTATAACCTTGTAATTCACTGTGGCGGATGTATGATAACAAGAAAACTTATGATGACAAGAATTAACGCCCTTTCAAAAAAGAAAGTAGCAATAACAAATTATGGAATTTTCTTAGCAAATAATGCAGGCATACTAGATAAAATAGATTTGCCTTATTAATAAATTAATCTAGTGTAATATAAACTAAACTTGCTTAAATATTGTAAGGCATGGAGACCCTCCCCTACAAATAAGCATTAAGTTTGATTATATCCCTTACATGGTTTAAATATCAAGTTTTAAATTTAACATGGTAGTAGGGGCGACCCTGTGTGGTCGCCCGAAAACTAGCAGTTATTAATAAACTCACGGGTGACCACACAGGGTCGCCCCTACATGGATTTTGTGCGTTTCAACAAATTTAATTTAATCATAAAATTGAATAGACACGTCTGCATTCAGAACCATACCTACAATATTATTTATTTCAAAAGTCTTTAATCAAAAAATCCGCAAGGATTTTCACATAAACTTTTCACTATTACCTCTTCATTGTTCACTAAGATATCAAGTAAAGCGGCGACCACACAGGGGCGCCGCTAAATTTTATCCGCAACTATCGTTATAGTCTGTGGCGCTAGGTGGGAAAAACTCGTTTGTTGGGAAATCTATCTTACTAAACAAGTCGCAAGGGTTGTCACTGTTAGGTGAGCATTCTTTTTGTGGAATACAGAAATCATATGCTGGAATTAGCATTTGAGTGCTTCTTACTATTTGTACCACCATGAAGATTCCTAGGGTTACAAATACTGAATTTTTGCACTCTGAGTGTTCAAACTCACCGCCGTACTGCATACAGATTTTCTCAGGAATTGAACAACAATTGTCACAGCAACCGTATCTAGTTCCTGGGCAAAGTTTAGCCGAAAGTGGTATTGGTTCTGCTACTTGAACGACTGCCTTAGGTGTACTTATGTTTTCGGTGCAACATTCGTCGCAGTTGTCAGATGTAAAGGATTTAATGTTTCCCTCGCTACCATAGAGTATCACCTTTTTGTTAAATACAGATACTCCGTTTACTGTTTGCGACGGGCAAATTGGGGAAGAGAACAACTCTAGGCATACATCAAAGAAGAATGTCATGTCTACTGAATAGAAACCTCGGTTAAACGGAATAGGCTGTAAGTCAAGAAAGACAGTTATTACTTTAACATCTTTAATCCTTACATTTGTTGCAGCGTCAACCAGGTTCTGTGCTGAACGTGTAAACAGAACTCTTGTATCTTCAATGCAGTCTTTGTCTTGACAGCTGTCATAAATTCGCATTGCATCTATGCAAACTGCCTCTTTAAAACAGTTGTTTGCGTTTGAAAGATCAGGCATTTAATTGACCTCCTTTTAAGTTTATCTGTACTATTCTATGTATACTAAATTAATATGTGCTTGTCTTTGTTACTTAATCTCGAAAAATTTCGATAAAAAACTAGAACTGCTTTTTTTTCGGCTAAGCGGTTTAACATTTACTAAAATGGTGTCAGAGCCTATAACGTTTATCTTCTCCCAAGGTATAACGCTGTCTTCCTCTTTTCCCAAAAGGCCAAAAAAATGAGTTCTACCAAACACCACCAAAGACTCAAGCCTTGCAGTGTTACAATCTACCTCAACATCTCCAACTAGCCCTAGTTTGCTTCCATCACTCACACAAATTACTTCCTTATTTCTTAAATCTTCAATTCTGCACAACAAATTACTCCCTCCTCTTGATTAAAACTGCTTTTTATGTTATCATATATATATATTATGAAAGGAGCTTGAATTATGAATAATATTTGGCACGACATATCCCCAAAGAGGATAACAAAGGATGATTTTATTGCAGTAATCGAAATCCCGAAAGGTGGAAAGGCTAAGTATGAGCTTGACAAAGAAACAGGTCTTTTAGAGCTTGATAGAATACTTTATACATCCACTCACTACCCTGCTAACTATGGCTTTATTCCACGAACATACGCAAACGATGGTGACCCATTAGATGTACTTGTTCTTTGCTCTGAACAAATCCAACCTAGATCGCTAGTAAAGTGTTTCCCTATAGGTGTAATTATTATGGACGACGATGGAAAATCAGATGAAAAAATAATTGCAATTCCTTTTGGTGATCCAACATACAATAGTTATAGAGATATTAGCGAGTTACCTAAACATAGATTTGATGAAATGGTACATTTCTTTTCTGTCTATAAAGAGCTAGAGGGTGGAGCTAATCCT
This sequence comes from uncultured Eubacteriales bacterium, assembly GCA_964369225.1. Taxonomy (GTDB): domain Bacteria; phylum Bacillota; class Clostridia; order Oscillospirales; family Acutalibacteraceae; genus SIG603. Next base: position 3,711 of record CAYJER010000030.1, on the reverse strand, counting down.
AACATTCAAATGGTAAAAAATGCCGAAGAAGCTAAAATGATTATTGAAGATTGCATGGAAAGATATCTTAATGATTTTTGCAGATAACGAATAAAATTTTAAAAGGCACGTATTGCAATGACCTGCACCCAATTTGTTAGACATATGGTATAATAACTATATGGACAACGAAAGGGGTGCAGTTTTTCTATGGCAAAAGGAATAGCAAACAAGAAATGTAGGGGACGGGTTTTCCGTCCCGAAAAACTAGAGGTTTTTGCTAAATCCTCGGACGACCACAGGTCGCCCCTACATTAATCTATAAAATGAAAAAAACTATGTTGCTTAATTTTGCACAGAATAAGAATTGTGTACAATCTCAAGTAACATAGCCTCGGAAAAAACAATTGAATAAATGTCTTTAGCGTTAAAAGAGAGTGAAAAGCTAAGTCCAGTTCATTCATAAGCGTTGTTTTTTTCTATGTCATTATTATATCTAAAATTCTAAAAAAGTCAATACACTATGCACGAATTAACACTTTAACTGCATGAATGGTTAAAAATAGAATGTTTAGATAATTTTAGCAGTCAAATATCAATTAATTTTTTGTTTCAAGTTTTTCTTTGTTGCCCATATAAGGTCTTAATGCAACAGGAATATTAACTGAACCATCTGCGTTTAGGTTGTTTTCTAAAAATGCGATTAACATTCTAGGCGGAGCTACAACAGTGTTATTAAGTGTGTGAGCTAGGTACTTACCATCTTTAGCATTTACTCTAATTTTTAGTCTTCTAGCTTGTGCATCTCCTAGGTTTGAACAGCTTCCAACCTCAAAGTATTTTTGTTGTCTAGGTGACCATGCCTCAACGTCAATTGATTTAACTTTTAGGTCTGCTAAGTCTCCAGAACAGCACTCTAAAGTTCTAACAGAAATATCTAGGCTCTTAAATAGGTCTACTGTGTATTGCCACATTTTTTCAAACCAAATTGGGCTCTCCTCGGGTTTACATACAACTACCATCTCTTGTTTTTCAAACTGATGTATTCTATAAACTCCACGTTCTTCAATTCCATGTGCGCCTTTTTCTTTTCTAAAGCATGGTGAATAACTAGTTAGTGTGTGAGGCAATGTCTCTTCTGGAATTATAGTGTCTATAAATTTACCAATCATTGAGTGTTCGCTTGTTCCGATAAGGTAAAGATCTTCGCCCTCAATTTTATACATCATAGCTTCCATCTCTGCAAATGACATAACGCCTGTAACAACCTCGCTTCTAATCATGTAAGGAGGAATACAGTAGGTAAAACCTCTGTCTATCATGAAATCTCTAGCGTATGAAATAATAGCTGAATGAAGCCTTGCAATATCTCCCATTAGGTAATAAAAACCATTTCCAGCAACTTTTCTTGCACTGTCAAGGTCTATGCCGGCTAGCTTCTCCATTATCTCTGTGTGGTAAGGAACTTCAAAGTCAGTAGTAAAAGCATCACCATAACGGCAAACTTCTACGTTTTCGCTGTCATCTTTACCAATAGGTACAGTGTCATCTATGATGTTTGGTAAAGTCATCATGATTTTAGTTAGTTTTTCGTCATATTCTTTTTCAAGAACTTCAGCATCTGCTAAAGCCTTTGATTGATTACCTACTTGCTCTTTAATTTTAGCGGCTTCTTCTTTTTCGCCTTTAGCCATTAAAGCACCAATTTGCTTTGAAAGCTTATTTCTTGAGGCACGTAAGTCGTCAGCGTTTTTTTGATTTTCTCTTTTTTGGCTATCAATCTCTAAAGCCTCGTCTACCATAGGTAGTTTATAGTCTTGGAACTTCTTTTTAATGTTTTCTTTTACTATTTCAGGGTTTTCCCTTACAAATCTAATATCAAGCATAATGCCCTCCTATATATAATTATATTAAATTATATAATTAAATGAAAAAAATTGCAATACCTATTTGACAATATGATGATTTTAAGTTAAAATTAATTATAATTATATAGTGAAAGGGCAATTTATGGCAAGATTTTTTATTAAAGAACATATTTCGGGAGATTTTTTATTAGAGGACGAAAACGCAAGACATGCAGTTAAATCCCTAAGAATAAGAAAAGGGGAGACGTTAGTTTTATGTGACGGAAAGAAGCAAGATTTTATATGCGAAGTTAAAGATGTGTATACAGACAGCCTTATGTTAAGTTTAATTGAAGCTGTCCAAAACAAGGCAGAGGCAAATGTTAAGGTAACGCTTTATCAATGCCTTCCAAAGGCTGACAAAATGGAGTTAATTGTGCAAAAGGCTGTAGAACTTGGCGTAACTGAAATAGTACCAGTGGTGTCTTCAAGATGTATTGCAAACTACAGTGGAAAAGAAGATAAGAAGGTAGGCAGATTTAATAAAATCAGTCTTGAGGCAGCAAAACAATGTGGCAGAGGAATAATTCCTAACGTTGCAATGCCTATTAAATTTGAGGAAGCAGTGAAAACTGCAAAAGGTACAAAAATTTTCTGTTATGAAAACGGCGGCGAACATTTTAAGAATATTCTTAATGAAGACATAAAAGAGGTGTCTATCTTGATTGGTAGTGAGGGTGGATTTAGCGAGGAAGAGGCTAAATTAGCAAGCGAGAACGGATTTACCTGTGCAAGCCTTGGCAAAAGAATACTTAGAACAGAGACAGCCGGACTTAGCGCTTTATCTATAATAATGTATGAACTAGATTAAATAGTGAAGTGAATAGGTAATAGTGAAGAGTGAAAAGTTTATGTGAAAATCCTTGCGAATTTTTTGATTAAAGGCTTTTTAAATATACATTTAAGTTTGCTTAAATTCCCATCTATGAGAACATCCTCTACAAATAAGTGATTACAATATCAAGTTTTAAATATTACGTGGTACTAATGATTAAAGGAGATGAATATTATGAAAAAAGTGATTTTAATTACAGGTGCTTCAGGAGCTATAGGCAATGCCATTGCTAGGGCGTTGTCAGAGCATACAACCATTTTACAGTACAACAACAATAAACCCGAATTTGCAAGCGAGAATAGCCTTGCAATTAAGTGTGATTTAAAAAATGAGTTTGAAATAAAGGCAATGTTTGAAGAAGTTTCTAAAATAGGAAGACTAGATTGCCTGATTAATAACTGTGGAATTTCACATTTTTCAATGTTTCAAGACATAAGCCTTGATGACTGGAATAACGTTTTTGCGGTCAATATGACTTCTGCATTTTTGTGTGCAAAATACGCAGTGCCACTCATGCTTTACAACAAGAGTGGCAGTATAATTAATATATCATCAATTTGGGGTGAGATTGGAGCTTCATGTGAAGTTTGTTATTCGGCCTCAAAAGGAGCCTTAATAACGGCTACAAAGGCGCTTGCTAAAGAGTTAGCTCCTAGTGGTATATTGGTTAATTGTGTTTCGCCTGGGCTTATTGAAAGCCCAATGAACTCACATTTAAGCGACGAAGAAATTAAAGCCTTTGTAGATGAAATTCCACTTGGAAGACAAGGCAAGGCAGAAGAGGTAGCGGAATTAGTTAAATTCCTAGCGGAGAAAAACACATACATCACAGCACAAAACATATCAATAAACGGTGGACTGTAAGTTTAAACGTGTTGAATATAAAATTTAACCATGTAGGGGCGACCCTGTGTGGTCGCCCGAAAACTAGCGGTTTGACCCGCCCCCCAAAAGTTAGACCTAAAAAACTAACAAAGGGGGTAAGAAAAA
>CAYJER010000029.1:0-24128 GCA_964369225.1 uncultured Eubacteriales bacterium | reverse complement strand
AGAGAACCCTCAGCTCTACTGCTGAAGGTTCTCTTTTTGCTTAGTCACACCATTTAATTTTTCTGTTTACGCCAATTCTAATCTTGTTTTACGCCAAATTTACGCCATTCATTTAATAATTTATAAGATTTCCTAAGAACTTATAACAAGCAAAACCCTTTATCTATCAGCGTTTTCGCCTATTCGCCTATACTCTCAGCACTCTCGAGCATATTTTCAATAAAAATCCCATATCCACGGGTGGGGTCATTGACAAAGACATGGGTTACAGCACCTACTATTTTGCCGTCTTGAATTATTGGTGAGCCGCTCATTCCTTGAAGTATTCCGCCTGTTTGTGCTAGAAGATCTTCATCTGTTATTTTTATGGTCATGTTTTTAATTTGCTTGTCTTCTGTTGAGATTTTTTCAATTTCAATTTCATATTCTTTTGTTTCACCGTTTTCTATTGTTGAGATAATTGTAGCTTTGCCTATTTTAATCTCTGATGCACTTGCAACAGGCAAGGCTACACCTTGAGGTTCATCATAAAAACTACCGAAAACTCCTGTGTCATTGTTTATATAAAGTTCTCCTAAACTGTCGTCAGAGCTAAAATACCCGCATATTTTTCCAGGCTCTGTCTCGGTTGCTTTTTCTATGTGGCTAATTTCAATGTTCACCGGCTCGCCGCCTTTAAGTGACATTAGGTTGCCGGAGTCAATATCGTATATTCCGTGTCCTAATCCACCGAATGTATCAGTGGCTGGGTCATAGAATGTAAGTGTTCCTATTCCGGCGGCGCTGTCTTTTATCCACATTCCAAGCCTATAATATTCTCCATCATACACAGCTTTTAGGCTTGTTGTAAAGGTTTGGCTGTCTCTTTTAATCTCTAGGGTGATTTCTTCTGTTACATACTTTGATAAAAGTTCTGTAAAATGTTCGTTGTTCTTTATTTTTTCGCCTTCAATGCTAAGAATAAAGTCGCCTTCCATTATTCCGGCTAGTTTAGCAGGGCAAATATTCTCGCCGTCTACATTTATATTTTGCATGGAACTTACTATTACTCCGTCGGTATAAAGCTTTACACCGAATACAGAGCCTAGTGGAACTAAATATTTTTCTTCTTCAGTATTTGCTACTATGGTTTCTTCATGTTCTATATTTACTGAATTAAATAACGATGCTTCTGCCTCTTTTGTGAATAATTCAATATTATCCAGTGCAAAATAAGTTGCGAATAAACACAAAAACAAAGAGAATAAACTTACAGTAGTGTTGAACACGAATTTTAGTATGGATTTTCCAATTTTATTTTTTTTCATTTTTCACCTCAAAACTTTTGTATTTATACTTTTCCACTAAGTGTGGGCTTTATTTTGCCAATTTAAAACACTTTGAATTAATAAAACCACTTGAATAATTCAAGTGGTGTAATTTGTGGTCTGCCGCCTTTATTGCCAGTGATTTTTCAAAAGTAATAAAATGGGCAGTTTTTATATTTAAAAATAAAGAGTTTTAATTTTTGAGGTTCTTTATTTCGATGTATATATGATAACATAAAGATATTAAAAAATAAGTCGATTTTGCTTAAAAAAATATGAAACATATTTGAACAATTTGTAAAATTAGTAGGTGAAAATGTAGCGGATGTTAAATCAATATTAATACAAATATTTTCTATTGGAATTGCATAAAATTGCTTGCGTTTTTTTGTAAGATGTGATATAATTAATCGTGAAAATTAGTTATACGAAAGGATTTGACAACTTTTGAGAAAACACACAGACACGTTAATAAAATCGTTTTTAGCGGGAATAATGATTAGCATAGGTGCCACAGCTTATTTAGCAGTTGAGGACAAAATCTTAGCTACGTTTTTATTCACATTCGGACTTTTTTCTATCTACTCGCTAGGTTTTTACCTTTACACAGGAAAAGCCGGGTATATTACCAAACTAAAAGACATTAGAGATATAGTGTTAGTTTGGATAGGGAATTTGTTAGGAACTTTAGTCGCTTCATGGCTTATCTTACAAACTAGGATAGACAATAGCTACCATATTGTTGAACACGCACAATATTACTCTACCGTAAAGTTAGGAGACAATAACTTAAGTTCGTTTATACTAGCTTTTTTCTGTGGAATAATGATGTTTATTGCAGTAGAAAATTATAAAGCGACTAAAACAAAAAATAATAATATTGGTGGATATATAGGCTTGTTTTTATGCGTGATTTTGTTTTTAATTCTAGGCTTTGAACACAGTATTGCAAATATGTTTTACTTTAGCATTGCAGGTGTTTGGAGTTTTGACACATTTATTTCATTATTAATTGTTACTGTGGGAAATGCAGTGGGATGCCTATTTATAAATGTGGTTAAACTTGCCATAAAAGATAAGAATATTCCTTGACAATGCATTTTTATTTTGTTAGAATTAAGTTGTAAATAAGAATTATACCTAATTTTCAAGTTCGCCATTCATATAAAAAAGAAAGGAAAGTCACTAACCGTATATTAAGTGTATTCACGTATTACGGTAAACATGACAAGGTCACAAAATGATTAAAGAATTACCAAAAGCATGGGAAGGTTATAAAGAAGGGCGTTGGAGTAATGGAGTAGCAATAAATGTTAGAGATTTTATTGTTTGCAATTATGATGCCTATGACGGCAATGAGGACTTTTTAGTAGGTCCTACAGAAGCTACTGAAAAGCTATGGGAACAAGTTTGTTTACTTACAAAGGCAGAAACTGAAGCTGGCGGAGTTCTTGACATGGACACGCAGATTGTATCGTCAATAACTTCACATGAGGCAGGTTATCTTAATCAGGAATTGGAGACGATAGTAGGTTTCCAAACAGACAAACCTTTTAAAAGATCGTTGCAACCATTTGGCGGTATCAGAATGGCAGAAACATCTTGCAAATCTTATGGGTATGAGGTAGCACCAGAGATTTCAGATATTTTCAGAAAATACAGAAAGACTCACAATGATGGAGTATTTGATGTTTATACACCTGAAATGAAATTAGCTAGAAAATCAGCTATTATCACAGGATTACCAGATGCTTATGGCAGAGGTAGAATTATAGGCGACTATAGAAGAGTTGCACTTTATGGTGTTGACAGACTTATTGAAGATAAAAAGCACCAGTTAGCTACTTCTTTTGCCCGTATGACATCAGAAAACATGAGATTAAGAGAAGAGATATCAGAGCAAATTAGAGCCTTAGCAGAGTTAAATCAGCTAGGTAAAATATATGGATATGATATTGCAAGACCAGCTGAAAATGCAAAAGAAGCTATTCAATGGCTTTACTTTGGATACCTAGCTTCTGTTAAAGAGCAAAACGGTGCGGCTATGAGTCTTGGAAGAACTTCAACATTTATAGATATATATATCGAAAGAGATATTAAAAACGGATTAATTACAGAGACAGAGGCTCAAGAGTATATTGATCATTTTATAATGAAATTACGTCTTGTTAAATTTGCAAGAACTCCTGAGTATAATACACTGTTTTCTGGAGACCCTACTTGGGTAACAGAGTCTATTGCTGGTATTTCAAGTAATGGTAAGCACATGGTTACTAAAACTTCTTATAGATACTTGCATACACTAGAGAATTTAGGACCAGCTCCAGAGCCAAACCTTACAGTTTTATGGTCTACAGGATTGCCTTCAAACTTTAAAAGATATTGTGCTAAGATGTCTATTCAAACTTCATCTATTCAATATGAGAATGATGATATTATGAGAGTTATCCACGGTGACGACTACGCAATTGCTTGCTGTGTATCTTCAATGAGATTAGGAAAAGAAATGCAGTTCTTTGGAGCTAGAGCAAACCTTGCAAAATGCTTACTATACGCAATAAACGGCGGTGTGGACGAAGTTCTTAAGATCCAAGTAGGTCCTAGATACAGACCTTGTGAGGGTGAGTATCTTGACTATGATGATGTAATGCAAAAGTATGAAGAGATGACAGAGTGGCTTGCTAATTTATATGTAAACACACTTAATGTTATACATTACATGCACGATAAATACTCATATGAAAGAATACAAATGGCTCTTCACGATAGAGAAGTAAAGAGATATTTTGCTACAGGTATAGCAGGTCTTTCTGTTGTGGCTGACTCATTAAGTGCAATTAAATATGCAAAAGTTAAAGTTATTCGTGACGATGATGGAATAATTACAGACTATGTGGTAGAAGGTGAATTCCCTAAATACGGAAATGACGATGACAGAGTTGACGATATAGCAGTAGACTTAGTTAGAGGCTTTATGGATAAGATAAAGAAACACCATGTTTACAGAAAAGGTGTACCAACAATGTCAATTCTTACTATTACATCTAATGTTGTATACGGAAAGAAGACTGGTAGCACACCTGATGGAAGAAAGAAAGGAATACCTTTCGCTCCTGGAGCTAACCCAATGCACGGTCGTGATACTCATGGTGCAACAGCGTCTTTGGCATCGGTTGCAAAACTACCGTTTAGACATGCACAAGACGGAATTTCAGACACATTCTCTGTAGTTCCAGATGCACTAGGTAAAAACGACAGAGTTTTTGTAGGCGATTTAGACATTGAGAGCATTGCAAAGGCGATGAGCCAAGACGAAGAATAAAAGACAAAGGATAGTCACGGGGAACAACCCTGAATTTTTATCGTAGTAAAGTGCGGCAAAAATGACGAAGTCATATGAAGATGAAGAATAATAATGTTGATGAACTAGTAGAAATGATAGATAAATTAATGGGGGAGGGCAACGGGCATATAAATGTTATAGTAGATGAAAATGAGGAAAGAATTAAAGTTGAAACCTCAAAATCTAATGACTGTGGCTTAGGTGCTTGCTCTCAACCGACTGAACTAGAAGAGGAGAACGATGAAGATGAGTAAAGAAAAAAACAATGATAAACAAATTGATAATCTAGTTGATTTATTAGATGGCTATGTTGAAAAAGGTGGACATCACCTTAATGTTAATGTGTTTTCAAAAGAGACTTTACTTGATGCACAAAAGCATCCTGAAAAATATCCACAATTAACAGTTCGTGTTTCAGGCTATGCTGTAAACTTTGTTAAGCTTACTAAAGAGCAACAAGACGACGTTATTTCAAGAACATTCCATGAAAAAATTTGATTTAACTTAAAACACAAGTTATTTTTGTACGGGCGGATATGGAATCCAGACGTGCCTCTTACGTTTTTTGATTAAAAATTAATTCGTTAAAACGCACAAATCCATGTAGGGGCGGATATTATCCGCCTATGAAACTTAGGCAAAATTACCAAATTTTTAGGCGGAGAATATCCGCCCCTACATGGCTAAATTTGCTAAGAGGCACGTCTGTATGGAATCCGCCCCTACAATATTTAAAAAAATTAACATATAACCATTATTACTAAAGGAGTAAGCATGGAAGCGTTTATTCATTCAATTGATACGTTTGGAACAGTTGATGGACCAGGAATTAGAATGGTAGTATTCTTGCAAGGCTGTCCGCTCAGATGTCAATATTGCCACAACCCAGACACATGGGAATTTTCAAAATCGAATAAAATGAGTTCAGAAGAGCTGATAAAAAAGTATCTATCTTGCAGAGCCTTTCTTAAAAACGGTGGTATTACTGTCACCGGTGGAGAGCCACTGTCACAGATAGATTTTGTTATAGATTTCTTTAAAAAATGTAAAGAAAAAGACATTCATACATGTATAGATACATCTGGAATTACATTTAATAAAAATGATACGTCAAAATTTGATGAACTCATGAAATACACAGACCTTGTAATGCTTGACATTAAGCATATTGACGATCAAGAACATATAAAACTTACAGGGCAGTCAAATAAGAGAATAATTGACTTTGCTTTGTATCTTAGAGAAATTAAGAAAGATGTGTGGATAAGGCATGTAGTAGTGCCTGGTATCACGCTAAATGATGATTATTTATATAAATTAGGTTATTTTTTGGCGGAACTAAAAAATATTAAGGCGTTGGATATTTTGCCATATCATAGCATGGGCAATGAAAAATATACAGAATTAGGGATGGAAATTCCGCTTTTAAGCGTAAAAGATGCAACACAAAAAGAGGCGGAGAATGCCAAAAATATAATAATGAAAGGCCTAAAGGATAGATTGCGAAATAAACTTTAAATTTTTATAATCGACTTGAATTTATAACTTTAGTATGGTATATTTAGAATATGAAAAATGAATTAATTATTATTTGTGGCCATTATGGTTGTGGTAAGACTAACCTTGCCTTGAATATTGCTGTTGAAAAAACTAAACAGGGTAAAAAAACCATGATAGTAGACATGGATACTGTTAATCCTTATTTTAGGTCTGGCGACTATAAAGAGCTTTTAGATCTTCATGATATAGAGCTTATAGCTCCTAGATCTTTAGGAACTACACTTGACACGCCATCAATTTCAGCTAAAGTTTACAGTGCTTTTGTCGATAGCGACAGGACTGTTATTATTGATGTGGGCGGTGACGATGTTGGTGCAACTGCGTTGGGTTCTTTTAGTGAAAAAATTGAGGACTATAGCATGATTTACGTGATTAATCAAAATAGACCAGAGATTAAAGAGCCTATTAATGCCCTACATATCCTAAAAGAGATAGAGGAGAAATCACATCTTAAGGCAACTGCTGTTATAAACAACAGTCATTTAGGGCAAAAAACCACTAAAGAAACAGTGATTAAATCATTTGACTATGCAGAAAAATTCTCGGAAATAGCTAATTTGCCACTTTTATATTCTACTGCACCAGATTTTGTGTCTTGTGAAAATGCTAAGAGTATAAAGGTTTATGTTACTTTTCCGTGGTAAATTAAGGAGGCCCTCATGGGTAAAATAATTGTAAATGACAAGCTATGTAAGGGTTGTGCCATGTGTGTGCAGGCATGTCCCAAAAAAATAATCGAACTATCAAAAGACATAATCAACGAAAAAGGCTATCATCCAGCGGTTTTAATAGATGAAGACAAGTGTATTGCCTGTGCTTTTTGTGCGACAATGTGTCCTGACAGTGCAATTACAGTGTATAAATAAGGGGGAGTATTATGTCAGATTTAGTATTAATGAAAGGCAATGAAGCCTTAGCAGAGGCTGCTATAGTTGCAGGTTGTAGACATTTCTTTGGATACCCTATAACTCCACAAACTGAATTAGCGGCTTACATGTCAAAAAAAATGCCTAAAGTAGGCGGAGTATATTTACAAGCAGAATCAGAGGTAGCGGCGGCGAACATGCTTTTAGGTTCAGCGGCAGCCGGTGTAAGGGCGATGACTTCATCTTCTTCACCTGGAATAAGCCTAAAAAGTGAGGCTATTTCTTATATGGCGGCGTCAGACTTACCTGTGCTTATAATAAATGTTCAAAGAGGTGGTCCTGGTTTAGGTGGCATTCAGCCGTCACAAGCTGACTATTTCCAAGCTACAAAGGCTGTAGGACATGGAGACTTCCATGTTTTAGTATATGCGCCATCAACAGTTCAAGAAATGGTAGACTTAGTATCTGTTGCATTCGATACAGCGGATACATACAGAATGCCTGCCATGATTTTAGCCGACGGTATGTTAGGGCAAATGATGGAACCTGTAACCATAAATGAGCCAGAAATGAAAAATACAGAGAAACCATGGGCTACTAATGGTCACAGAGACAAAAGAGAGAGAAACATTGTTAATTCACTACACTTAGACCCTTACGGACTTGAAAAAACTGTAGTTGATAGATATAAAAGATATGACGAGATTAAGGCTAAACACCAAATGTCAAGCGAATATATGACAGAGGATGCAGAGATTGTTATTGTGTCTTATGGTGCATCTTCAAGAGTTGTGAGAACTGCTGTTGATAACGCAAGGGCAGAGGGCATAAAGTTAGGAATGATAAGACCTATTACTCTTTGGCCGTTCCCAAGCGATGCAATATATAATTTAAGTGAAAAAGTAGACAAAATGCTTGTTGTTGAAATGAGCATGGGACAAATGATAGAAGACGTTAAACTTTCGGTAAAATCAGGTACAAAGGTTGATTTTTACGGAAGAACTGGTGGTATAATTCCAACTCCAAAGGAAATTACCGATAAAGTAAAAGAAATTCTAAAAGGAGGGCTTTAATATGGATAAGATTTTTACAAAGACAAAAGGTCTTACAGAAAATATTCTTAGCTACTGCCCTGGATGTACACATGGAATAATTCATAGATTAGTAGGCGAGGTCATGGAGGAATTAGGTCTTTTAGGTAAGGCTGTTGGTATTGCCTCTGTTGGTTGTTCTGTTACAAGCTATAATTATTTTAACTGTGACATGGTGCAGTCTCCTCACGGAAGAGCGCAAGCGGTTGCAACTGGTATTAAAAGAAGTATTCCAGAAGATGGAATAGTCTTTACTTATCAAGGCGATGGAGATTTAGCAGCTATTGGTACAGCGGAGACAGTTCACGCAGCTGCAAGAGGCGAGAACCTAACTGTTATATTTGTAAATAATGCAATTTATGGAATGACAGGCGGACAAATGGCTCCTACTACTCTACCAAACCAAATTACTCAAACTAGCCCTTACGGAAGAGACGTAAATAGAGAGGGTTATCCTATAAGAGTATGTGAGATGTTGTCTACACTTGACGGCGTTGCACTAGCCCAAAGGGTAAGCGTTGATACTGTAAAAAATGTTAAAGAGACTAAAAAAGCAATTAAAAAGGCTTTTGAGTATCAAAGAGACAAAAAAGGGTATTCTATAGTAGAAGTACTTTCAACATGTCCTACCAACTGGGGACTTTCTCCTGTTAAATCTCTCGATTGGCTAAGAGAGAATATGATACCTTACTATCCTTTAGGAGTGTATAAAGACAAGGGGGAAGAAAGTCATGGATAAGATTAATTTAGTTTTTGCAGGGTTTGGCGGACAAGGAATACTTTTTGCTGCTAAAATTATTGCATATGCTGGAATGCTTTCAGGTAAGAAAATTTCGTGGCTTCCATCTTATGGACCTGAAATGCGTGGCGGAACTGCAAACTGTTCAGTATGCATCTCTGACACAGAGATAGGTTCTCCGCTTATAACAAGCCCTAATGTGCTTCTTGTAATGAATTTGCCATCGCTAGATAAATTCTTGCCAGAGGTCGAAGCTGGCGGAACTATTATTGTTGATAGTTCACTTGCCAACAAAAAAATTGAGCGTGAAGATGTAAATGTTCATTACATCCCAGCTACTAAACTTGCAGAAGACAACGATATTAAAGGTTTTGCAAACATTATTATGTTAGGCAAGCTTTTAAAAGAGTTAAAATTTTGCAGTGAAGAGATTTTAGATAAAGCTATGGCTAAATGTATTCCGTCTTCAAAGGCTCATTTAGTAGAGGTAAATCAAAAAGCTGTTAAGATAGGCTTAGAGAACTGATTATGCAGTATTGTGTTAAATGTAAAAAAGTCTGTGATGATAAGATTACGGTTTGTCCATCTTGCAAGAGAAAAAGAACTTTAAGAGAAGCTAGAAACGCTGATAAGGTTTTCTTTATGAAGACTAGCGATTTTGAGGCGTTAGAGCTTGAAGAGATTTTCAGAGAACACAATATTGGTTGTGAGATTATAGATGTTACGGCTAGAAGAGTGTACAGTCCTTACGACAATGAAGTTTTCATGACAACTAAAGAGATATATATAGGTTACGGCAATTTAGAAAAGGCAAATGAACTTGTCATGCAAGACAATGAAGACGAACTTTTAGAAGAGCCAAAACTTACAGTAGATAAAGTTTTAAAACAGGTTGTAATGGTAGGCGGATTTATTGCCTTTGTGTTTTTGATGGTGTTTTTAGCGAATTTTATTGCTGGTTTGTTTAACTGATTATTAATACACAATTAATGTTTGATTGTAGGTGAGGGTCTGGGTGTCAGACGTGCCTCTTAGAAAATTTAGCCATGTAGGGGACGGGTTTTCCGTCCCGAAAAACTGGCAGTTATAGCTAAATTTTCACGGGACGGAAAACCCGTCCCCTACAATGGTTTATCAAGTTTAGTTTTAATCCAAACAAATTTTTAATCAAAAAATCCGCAAGGATTTTCACATCAACTCTTCACTTTTCACGAAACAATATATTTAAGAAAGGATTTGAAAAAATGAGAAATGATACAAAATGTATCCATAGCGGATACTCACCTAAAAATGGTGAACCTAGAGTTCTACCAGTAGTGCAAAGTACAACATTCACATATGAAAATTCTGACGCAATGGGCGATTTATTCGACCTTAAAGCTGAAGGTTTTTTCTACACTAGACTTGCAAACCCAACTCTTGACGCAGTTGAGAAAAAAATAGCCGACCTTGAGGGCGGTGTAGCGGCCATGCTTACAGCATCAGGGCAATCTGCTACTTTAATGTCAATTATTAATATTTGCCATAGCGGTGACCATGTAGTTAGCTGTAGTGCAATCTATGGAGGAACTTTCAATCTTTTCTTTAAAACTCTTAAAGAAATGGGAATTGATGTTACTTTTGTGGCTCCTGAAAGCAGTGAGGAAGAAATTTCTGCACAAATTAAAGAAAACACTAAATGCGTGTTTGCGGAAACTTTGACTAATCCATCTCTTGTTGTTTTGGATATAGAGAAATTTGCAAGTGCTGCTCACAAAAACAATATTCCTTTAATAGTTGATAACACTTTCCCAACTCCTATAAACTGTAGACCGTTTGAGTTTGGTGCAGATATTGTAGTTCATTCAACTTCTAAATATTTAGATGGACATGCACTTCAAGTTGGTGGCGTAATTGTTGATAGCGGTAATTTTAATTTCGCCAATGGAAAATATCCAGCTTTTACAGAGCCTGACAGCAGTTATCATGGAATTGTTTATACAGAGAGTTTCGGAAAAGCTGCATATATAGTTAAGGCAAGAGTTCATTTAATGAGAGATTTAGGCGCACAGGCAGCTCCAATGAATGCTTTTTACCTAAATATTGGTCTTGAAACTCTAGCTCTTAGAATGGAGAGACACTGTTATAATGCTCAAAAAGTTGCAGAATTTTTAGAGAGTGATAACAGAATAGCATGGGTAAATTATCCTGGTTTAAAATCTAATTCTCAATACGAACTAGCTCAAAAATATATGCCTAATGGCACTTGCGGAGTTATTTCTTTTGGAATTAAGGGAGACAAAGAGACTGCAACTAAATTTATGAATTCACTTAAATTAGCTTGCATTGTAACTCATGTTGCAGACCTTAGAACTTGTATTCTTCACCCTGCTGGAACTACTCACAGACAACTTAACGACAAACAACTAGAGGAAGCCGGAGTAAGTCCTGATTTACTAAGACTTTCAGTTGGAATAGAAAATATTGACGATATTTTAGAAGATATCAAACAAGCACTTGAAAAATGCTAACTTAAGCGGAGGCAAAATGGCATCAAAAGATATAATTGTAAAAGGCGCAAGGGAACATAACCTTAAGAATATTGACGTAAGTATTCCAAGGGATAAACTTGTAGTCTTGACAGGGCTTTCAGGCTCTGGTAAATCATCGCTTGCATTTGATACAATATACGCAGAGGGACAACGCAGATATGTAGAGTCCCTCTCTGCATATGCAAGACAATTTTTAGGGCAGATGGAAAAACCTGATGTGGATTACATCGAGGGGCTTTCACCTGCTATTTCAATAGATCAAAAAACAACTTCAAAAAATCCACGCTCTACAGTTGGCACAGTTACAGAAATTTATGATTACTTAAGACTTATGTACGCAAGGGTTGGAGTTCCGCATTGCCCAATTTGTGGCAGAGAAATCACAATGCAGACAATTGACCAAATAACAGATAAAGTTATGGAACTGCCACAAAGAGCTAAAATTCAAATTTTAGCTCCTGTAGT
The DNA here is from genome assembly GCA_964369225.1 of uncultured Eubacteriales bacterium. GTDB lineage: Bacteria > Bacillota > Clostridia > Oscillospirales > Acutalibacteraceae > SIG603. The sequence goes on along the minus strand of CAYJER010000029.1, from coordinate 12,226 downwards.
AAAAGGGAGAAAAGGTGAACATCAAAAAGAGTTTGACTCTGCTAAAAAGAGCGGTTTTGTAAGAGTTAGAGTGGATGGCTTGACTTATGATTTAAGTGAAGTTCCTAAACTTGAAAAAAATAAAAAACATAGCATAGAAATCATTGTGGACAGGCTTGTGATTAAGGAAGATATCGCCTCGAGGCTAGCTGATTCTATTGAGACAGCCACAGGTTTAACAGGTGGAATTGTTATCGTGAATGTAATCGACGGCGAGGACATTACATTCTCACAAAATTATGCTTGTCCCGAACATGGAGTAGGCATTGACGACTTAAGCCCTAGAATGTTCTCTTTTAACAATCCATTCGGTGCATGTTCAAAGTGTACTGGTCTTGGTGTGTTTATGCGAGTAGACCCAAACCTTATAATTCCAAATCCGTCTTTATCTGTTTTAAAGGGTGGACTAAAGGGAAGCGGTTGGGCAATGGAGGGAAGCACCATTGCTTTAATGTATATGAAAGGCCTTGCAGAGCATTATAATTTCTCGCTTGAAACTCCTATAGAAGAATTGCCTGACGAAATAGTGGATATTCTTCTTTATGGAACTAAGGGCGAAAAAATTAAAATGTACAGAGAAAATGAATATGGTAGTGGCACTTATATGGCTCCATTTGAGGGAATTATAAATAACCTTGAAAGAAGATTTAGAGACACTCAAAGTAACTGGATAAAGGAAGAAATTGAAAGTTATATGAGTGCAATCCCTTGTGATGATTGTGGCGGAAAACGTCTTTCAAAAGAGGCTTTGGCAGTAACTGTTGGCGATAAAAATATTAGTGATCTTTGTGAATTATCAATTAATGAATGTTATAAATTTATTGATAGCCTAGAGTTTAGCGAGCGTAACACTGTGATTGCTACTCCAATTATAAAAGAGATTAAAGAACGTTTGGGATTTTTGCAGAGTGTTGGACTAGAATATCTTACACTTTCAAGGTCATCTGGTACTTTATCTGGCGGTGAGAGCCAAAGAATTAGGCTTGCTACTAACATTGGTTCGTCTCTTATGGGTGTTCTTTATATACTTGATGAGCCTAGCATTGGTCTGCACCAAAGGGATAACCATAAGCTTTTGGCGACTTTAAAAAGGCTTAGAGATTTAGGCAACACTGTAATTGTGGTTGAGCATGACGAGGATACAATGCTTGAAGCCGATCATATTATAGACATTGGCCCTGGTGCTGGTGTGCATGGTGGAAATGTCATTTACAGCGGAGACGTAAAGGGTATACTAGAGAATGAAACTTCGCTCACGGGTCAGTACCTAAGTGGGAAGAAAAAAGTTGAAGTTCCTACAAGCAGAAGAAAAGGCAATGGCAACAAGCTTACAATAGTAGGTGCTACACACAATAACCTTAAAAATGTTAAGGCTGAAATTCCTTTGGGATGTTTTGTTGCTGTAACAGGTGTTTCAGGTTCGGGTAAATCTTCACTTATTAATGAAATTCTTTACAAAAAGTTGGCAGTGGAACTTAACAAAGCTAAGGCAGTTTGTGGAAAACACAAGAGCATTAAGGGTATAGAAAACCTAGATAAAGTTATTCAGATAAATCAGTCACCAATTGGTAGAACTCCTAGATCTAACCCAGCTACTTATACAGGTCTTTTTACAGATATCAGAGATATTTTTGCATCGACTAAAGAGGCTAAAGTGCGTGGTTTTAACGTTGGTAGATTTTCGTTTAATGTTAAAGGCGGAAGATGTGAGGCTTGTCAAGGTGATGGTATAATCAAGATAGAAATGCACTTTTTGCCAGACGTTTATGTAAGCTGTGATGTGTGCAAGGGTAAAAGATATAACAGAGAAACTCTTGAGGTTAAGTTTAAGGGTAAGACTATTCATGATGTCCTTGAAATGACAGTTGAAGAGGGCCTAGAGTTTTTTGCTGATATTCCAAAGATAGCTAGAAAACTACAAACCCTTTATGATGTAGGACTTAATTATATTAAAATCGGACAGCCAGCGACTACTCTTTCAGGCGGTGAGGCTCAAAGGGTTAAATTGGCAACAGAATTATCAAAAAGGGCGACAGGTAAGACGATTTATATTTTGGACGAGCCTACAACAGGTCTGCATATAGCTGATGTCCACAAGCTTATAGAGGTGTTGCAAACTCTCGTTGATACAGGGAACACGGTTTTGGTAATTGAGCATAACCTAGATTTAATTAAGACTGCTGATTACTGTATAGACTTAGGCCCTGAGGGTGGCAGTGGCGGCGGAGAGATAGTTGCTACTGGAACACCAGAACAAATTGCTAAGGTAGAAAAATCGTATACTGGGCAGTATTTAAAAAAACTGCTTTAAATTTATTGTGCTTAAACATTGTAGGGGAGGGTTTTATACTTAGTGAAGAGGTAATAGTGAAGAGTGAAAAGTTGATGTGAAAATCCTTGCGGATTTTTACATTAACGCTGAACTAAATCTTCTCCTGCAATCAGTTTTAAAGTATTAATTGACACAGAGTAGTAGGGGACGGTGCGTCCCGTTTTGATTGTATTTTTTTATATTTCGGGATGTCGAGGACGCCATCCAGACGTGCCTCTTAGCAAGTTTAGCCATGTAGGGGCGGATATTATCCGCCTAAAAATTTGGTGATTTTTCCTAAGTTTGATAGGCGGATAATATCCGCCCCTACATGGGTTTGTGAAATTTAACGAATTAATTTTAAATTCAAAATCCTAAGAGGCACGTCTGGACGCCATCCCCTACATGGCTAAATTTGCTAAGAGGCACGTCAGCGCAGAGCCCCTCCCTGCAATTAAGCATTAAGATAGATTATATTCCCTACATAAGAAAGTTGGTGATAATATGTTTGAAGTCAAGAAACCTGAATTTGTAAATAAAACATTCCGTCTAGAGAAAGCTTTGGTTGACGAACTTGCAGAATGTGCATCAAATAATGATATTTCTCTTAATTCACTAATAGCTCAATGTTGCAGATATGCTTTGGATAATATTAAAAGTTTTGATGAAAAAACAAGTTGCTAAGGTAACTTGTTTTTTGTCTTTTGTAGTAGTTTTATATTATCTATTTGTACAAAATTGAATTATTTTTTAACAGGGCATGCTATAAGCATGTCCTTAATTTGTATATAAAATAGCGTTTTTTCTTTATTTTAACAGAAAAAATACGAAAATAATGATTTAGTAAATATGCATAAATAAATTATGTGTTTGTTATAAGGTTACACAAAGATGGCACACAAATTTATACAATTTGAAGACAATTTTCTATATCTTTTTTTGTGATGATATGTTATAATATATTAGTATAACGTAAGCTTAAAATATATATTTAGCTTGCTGATTATTGTGCTAAGTTTTAATGGAGGGTTGTAGATTATAGCATGATAATTACAAATGAAAAGTAAAATTTAGGAGGCAAATTAATGAAGGCAAAAAGAATTCAAAAAGTGTTGTCGTTCATCATGGCTACAGCAATGCTAACTTCAGCTATGACTATTGGAACTGCTGCACAAGAAACAAACCTAGTGACATTGAATGAATATACTCCGCAAACAGTGTCAGAAGAAGCACAAGCGTTACCTGAAAAATCTGAGATAGTAGATGTCTATAGTTTTGATGAGGATACAGAAGGTTTTACAACAACTGATCCTACTGTTTTAGTTTCTAGCAATTCAGCTATCAAGAAAGTGGGAGAAGGGTCTCTGCTTATTGATACAACAGGAGCAGCAAACGGTAGGTTTGGAGTTGAAAAGATGTTCGCTGAACCTCTTTCAGGTAAAAAAGTTAGCATGTGGATTTATAGAGCAGATTGGGATTCTGTAAACGTTATGCGTTTAGACAGTGGTGTAAGGGACACAGATCCTCAAGGTGAAATAGACTACTCTGACACAATGCTGTTTGGTTTGTTCTCAGGTTCAAGCTCAAGTCAATCAAGAATTAGAGCCTTGGCTCAAGGTTGGAATGGTTCTAAACTTGAATACCTTAATCCAGAACCAACTGCTACTATGGTAACTGCAAATGGTTGGTATCAATTAACAATTGATATGACAAAAGCTGGCGAGGTAAAATATTACATAGATAATACTTTAGTTAGAACTGTTGATCTTCCTGATGGCGTTTATGGTGATTTTAAGAAAGTGTCATTATTGAACTCATGGCTATCAACAGCCGAGAGCAAAACATATGTAGATGAATTAGTAATATCAGAGCCAGTTCCAGTTCCATCAAATCCTGTACTAGATACAGAAGCTGATACATTTGATTGGACATATGCTACTGGTAAAGAAAGCCCTACAGACTATGAGTACAGCCTAGACGGCGGTGAAACATGGTCAGACGTAGTTCAAAAGCCTTTATATGTTGGAAACAACGCATATGAGCTAGGCGATATTAAGGTTCGTGTTAAAATTCCTGTAGAAGATGGTTATGTGGCTCCAAGCATCACAAACTCTTCAACACAAGGTTTTGAAGAAAACATCAACCTAACAATGGAAAGAGAATACGACATATTAAACTTTAATGTTACAGAAAACATTGTTGATGCTACAGTAAGTAAAGATCCTGCAACAGTATCTCCTGATATGTCAATTACAACAGAGCAATCACATTCAGGCTTATCAAGTATGCTTATGATTCCTGATCCTGTGAATAACGCTCCTGACTCTGGTCACATCACAACAAAACAAGGTTTGTTTAGAGTAGGTAGCTCTAGCGATACAATGATAGAGAACAAAGTTCTTACAATGTGGGTGTATGATGACCTAAGCGTTACATCAAGTAACTATAAATTCTTAGGAATTACAACAGGTTTTGATGATGAGGGTACAAAAATATCTGACAGCATGGTTGGATTTAACAATGCAGCATCAAAAACTGAGTATGTTGTAAGAAGTATGCCTGGTGAGACTACTGATTGGTCTACATGGGGTAAAACTGGTGTTCAAAGAACTACTGGTTGGCACCAATTCCAATGGGATTACGCTACAGTTCCTGGTGAGTGTACAGTATACATAGATGGACAAGCTGTTAGAACATATGCGTCAAACGGTTTTAACAACTATTACATGCAAGATACATGGTCACATGGAACAGACAAAGCAGCTTTTGAGTTCTATATTGATGATATATCTTTAGTAGATTCAATGGCAGAGGTTCCAGTATATCCAAATGCTCCTACAAACCCAGTAAATGATGATACAAATGATACATTTGATTTCACATTTGCAGAAGGTTATGACGCTGTAGAAGACTATGAGTATAGCACAGACGGCGGAGTTTCTTTCCAAGATGTAACAGTTAAGCCAATTCCAGTAGGCGACTTTACATTTGAAGCTGGCGAGGTTATAGTAAGAGTTAAGGCTGACGCAGAGGGCAACACAGGCGCATTAGCTGGTGTAGTTTTAAGAAATAGCCAAGGCTTTATAAGCACATATTTTGAGCATTACGATGAGATGCAAGCAACTATTGAGTTTGCTCAAGGTTTCTTTAAAAATGATTATCCAGACGAGGCTAAGTGGAATACTTTCACTGCTGCATTAGAAGTTGCTAAGACAATAGCAGGTGATAGCTCTAAGGAAGTTCTAACAGAGGCTAAGACAAACCTAGATAACGCTATTGCAGATCTAGCAACAATTCAAGACATTAAATACGAGCTATATAACTATGAGCTAGTAGAGGGCGACGAGGAGTTATATCCATTCGTTGCAACAGTTGGTACTTTAACATCTGGTGAAGCTTTAAGCCCACACGGTGATTATTTAAAAGAGTACTATGGCGATAAAATGGGTGCAGAGCTTTCAACAGAGTATGTTAATGGCTCACACCAAGCAAAAGCTATCTACACATTTGCAGCTCCAATGGAAGACTACATTGTAGATATTCCATGGGAAGTAACATATTCTCCTGTAGGAACTACAGAGTTATGGTTACTAGATAAAGAGGGTGAGAATGGTGTTGGTATCAGATCAAGAAAAAGTACTGCATGGTTTGAATTCCTAACAATGGAAGACGGCAAAGTTACTACAATCAATGCAAATATCCGTATGTCAACAAACTGCATTAACGCAATGCGATTTGACTTTGCTAATGTAGAGACAGGCGGACTATTCACAATTGATGGAAGACCTGTATTATCAATGGTTAACGGTGTAGAAGTATTCCAAAATCATTTCGATTTAGACAACTTCCAACAAATCGTATTCACAAGTGTAAATGATGTTGAAGAAGACTTTGTATTTGACAATGTTTTCTTAGCAAAACATAACCCAGCAGTTTCAGTTGAAATAGCTGACGAAGAGATCGAGCTAGGCTACTATGAGACATATGTAATGCCTGACGTTCTTCTTGATATCACAGCAGAAGATACTAGCTACCCATCAACAGATATAATTTCATATTCTGTTATAGAGGGTGACGAGTACATCGATGTAACACCAGATGGTAACATTGAGCCATTTGTATTCGGTACTGGTGTTGTAGAAGCTAAAGCTACAAGCGGAGCTAAAGACACAATCACAGTAAACTATGTTGATCGTAAGACAGAATCACTTATGATTACAACTTCTCCTCTATTTGATATCCACGCAATGGATGAACCATCACAATTACTAAACAATTCACTACCAGTAGTACCAGCTACTAACATAGAGTTAAATCTAGGTGAGGGAGTAGTACTTAACGGTGTAACAACTCCTACAGGCACAACAACACGTCTATTTAACTGGAAATCAAGTGACGAAAATGTTGTAAACGTAACAGACGGCTTAGTAACAGCTGTAAACTATGGTACAGCAACAGTTACAGCAACAGCACAAGACGGAACAGGCGTTTCAACTTCTTGCACAATCACAGTTAAAGAAGACGACCATGTATTTGGTAAAGAAATTTACGTTGCAACAGATGGTGACGACGTGAACGGCGACGGTAGCATGGCTAACCCTTATGCTACAGTACAAAAAGCAAGAGACGTTGTAGCAGAGATGGAACTACCTGAGGGTGGTGTAGTAGTATACTTCAGAGAAGGTATCTACACAATTTCTGAGACAATTGAGTTCACAGCTGAAAACAGTGGTGAGGCTGGCAAACCAATCGAGTATGCAGCATATCCAGGCGAAGAAGTTTCATTTGACGGTGCTGTAAATGTTCCTGTAACAGACATGGAATTAGTAACTGCAACAGATGAAATCTACAGCAGACTACATGCTGATGGCGTTGGAGAAGTTTACAGTGTAAACGTTTCAGACCTAGGCATAACAAACAAAAACCTACAAGTTGTAGGACACAGCGGAACTTCAATGGCAGCTTCTGAAAAATATCCACACATGAACTTTGACGAGAGCTACTATTCAGTTAGCTTCGACGGAGCTCCTCTAACACTAGCTAGATTCCCTAATGATGGCACAAAGCCTGATCCTAACGGACATACAGGTATGCTAAAAGGTACAAGAGTTGTTGATGGTGGCGTTTCAGGACGTAACTGGGAGACAGACGGTATCCTAGGCGGATGGGGTTATGAGTACAACCCTGGCGATGAGTTCGACACATTTACAATTGAGTCACAAGGACTATTAACAGCCGACAAACTAGCAACATGGGCAGAGGCTTTAGACCCAGACCTAGACCACACTGACTTTGGTGGACAAGGTGCATGGATGAATGGTTACTGGGGTGCTGACTTCTCAACACAAAACGTTCCAATCCAAGCAATCAGCGGAAACGACATCGTTTCAGGCTTAATCAGCTACTACAACCCATCAACAAGTGTAATGCTATTCTATGTATACAACCTACTAGAAGAGTTAGACATTCCTGGCGAGTGGTATATAGACCAAATCTCTGACGTGAATGAAATCACACTTTATGTTTACCCACCAGAGGGTACAGACATGTCAGATTCAAGCCAAATGTTCAGCATTCCAACACTAGATGAAGTTATGATCGATATCAACGGTGCTAACTACATCACATTTGACGGAATTGACATGAAAAATGCTAACTCAGGTATCATCAACATCACTGGTGGTAGCTACAACTCAGTAGAGAACGCTGAAATTTCAGGCGTTGGCGGAACCCTTTCAACAATCAAAAATGCAGACGATGGAACACTTGCTACTTTCAATGGTTTCAATATGTGTGACATCAAACATATTGACGGTGGTATCGAGCTACTAGGTGGAGACACAATGAACCTTGAGCGTGGATACAACTATGTAAAGAACACAAATATCTATGATTTTGCTATGCAAAATAGATCTTACAACCCTGCTGTAAACTTAGGCGGAGTTGGTAACATTGTAAGTAACTGTAACTTGTGGGAGGCTCCTCACTATGCTATCTACTACAATGGCGTAGAGTCTCTAATGGAATTCTGCGAGATTTATGATGTTATCCAAGAGGCAGACGACCAAGGTGCTATCTATACAGGTCGTGACATTATTGGACGTGGTTCTATAGTTAGAAACTGCTATATCCATGGTATTGCAGGCGAAGGCGTAGACAAAAACAACTCAATTTACCTTGACGATAACAAGGCTGGCCAATACATTCTTGACAACGTATTAGAGAACAGTACTCTAGGTATTAAGAGTGGTGGACAAGCAAACGTAATTATCGGCAACCTAATAGTAAACCAAGAATCAGGTATCACAGTTGATCCAGGCGGAATGATCTCAACAGGTTACACATGGCAACATGGTTATAACGCTATTTGCTCACCTGGTGACTATGAAGATATGACACTTGAGCCATGGGATGATCCGGATTCAGCTTATGGTAGATTTGATACTCTATACTTCTATTTTGATGACGAGCCTCTAAACACAAACAAACACAAAGTAATTATTGATAACCAATTTATCAATGTTATCCGTGATGAAGACCCAAGAGCAACTGACTATATCTATGGTGTTGACATTTGGGGTGTTTATGATCAACAAGCTCCATTCGAGTACATGATGGAAGAGTATATCTATGGCGAAACATTCACAAAGAACAACAACGGACTAGACAGACCTGAAGACGGACTAGCAGCTAACCCATCTGTATTTGATTCTTCTTATGAAATATACTACAGCACAACTGTTTCAGTAAACAGCGGTGAGGGTGAAGTATTCGGAACAAAATCAGGAATGATTAAAGACGTAACACAAAAGATTACAGCTACACCTGCAAAGGGTTATGAGTTTGTAAACTGGGTAGATGCAAGCGGAAACGTTGTAAGCACAAACCCAATCTATATCTTCACAGTAGACTCAAACGAAGTATTCAAAGCAAACTTTGCTGAAGAATCAGTAGTAGAGCCAACATATGAAGTAACAGTAACTGATGGTACTGGTTCAGGCTCTTATGAAGAGGGAACAATTGTAAACATCACAGCTGACACAGCAGAAACAGGCATGGAGTTTGACAAATGGGTAGGTAATGTAACATTTGCAGACGAAACAAGCATGACAACAAGCTTTGAAATGCCAGCAGAAGAAGTTTCAATCACAGCAACTTATAAAGCTAAAGAGCTTCCTCCAGTTGATACAGATTCTACAATCATTATCGAGACAGAAAAAGCTCAAGCAGGCGACGAGGTTATGGTTGACATCACACTAGAGAACAACCCTGGTATCACATCAATGAAATTAGTAGTTGATTATGACGAGGACATGTTAGAGCTAGTAGGTGTAACATTTAATAAAGAGTTCGGCGAAATGACAAGCGCTTTCGAGACAGCAGATGCAAATTCAGTTTTAATTCTAAACTGGGTTGACGGAACAAAAGATTTCGACACAGCTGACATGACATACGCAACACTTAAGTTCAAGGTTAAAGACACAGCTACAGCGGGCGATTTAAGCATTACTGCTACTTATGACCAAGTAAATGTATTTAACTTGAATGGAGAAAACGTAGCGTTCGACATTACAGACGGTAAAGTTGAAGTAGTAGAAGTAGTTATGGGCGACACAAACTCAGACGGGTTTATCAACAATAAAGACGTTATGGCACTACTACAATACACATCAAACATGGGAGCTGATATCGATATGATGGCAAGTGACATAAATGATGATGGCGTAATCGACAACAGAGACGTAATGATGCTATTTGATATAGTTTCAAAAACATAATAATACAACAAATTTTAGGCGAGGGTTTAACCCTTGCCTAATTTTTTTGTTTACTTTTTAGAAAAAATAGTGTATAATAACAGTAAAACAGAGAAGTGAGGCAGTTTTATGTCAAAACATATTAGAAGTATAAATATTGATTCTTTTAGGGGCATACAAAATTTAGAATTAAACGATTTAGGTGAGGTCAATATATTATTAGGGGATAATAACTGTGGTAAAACTACAGTTTTAGAAACTATTAAAATCTTAAATGGTATAGATGATTTGCTTAATTGGTCATCAGTATTAAGGAGAAAAAGCAGTCTTGATTTAATGTACTATGACGCTTTTAAACTGCTTTTTAATAATAATACCAAAAAAAATCTTAACTATTCAGTGAACATAGCAGGAAAAGAAATTAAGATTAATGTTAAGGCAGAAACAGAAAGTTTTGAGCTAACACAAAATGAAATTAACAGCATTAATCTAAAACGTGTGAGTGTTGAAAATGATCATTATGATGAGGATGAAATAGAAGAAACAAAGTCTGTCGAAAAGTTAATATTTAGTATAGACTGCAAAAGTTCTGTAGGCGATGATTTTGTTACAGTGCAAGAAATTTGGAACTTTCAAAGAGGACTTAAAAACAGCAACAAGATAGGGCATAAGGCTATAAATGTTGTGTCGATTAATCCAACTCAACATTCAGACAATAGATTTTATTTGAGTAATATATTAGATAATCCAGAGCTGTATATTGAAATATTAAATATATTAAAATCGTTTGATAGCAAGATTATAAGCATAAATGCAGACAGAAGTTCAAACGAATTTGCAATGTTTCCTGTTTATAAAATTTTATCAGAGAATTTTAGTGAGGCAATGCCACTCTCTGTTTATGGAGACGGAATGAAAAAAGCAATACTGCTTATGAGCGCAGTTGTAAAGGCTAAAAATGGTGTGTTGTTAATTGATGAATTTGAGACAGCACTTCATACTTCTGCAATGAAAGAAATTTTCTCGTGGATAATAAACACATGCAAAAAGCTTAATGTTCAACTGTTTTTAACAACCCATAGTGAAGAAGCTGTAAATCATCTGCTCTCATGCCCACAAAATCAGCTAGAAAACATGAAAGTAATTACACTTAAAAAGAAGTCTGATAAATCGCTAGCTAGGGTGTTAAATGGCGATAAGGCTAAGTTACTTAAAACAGAAATGGGGCTAGAGTTAAGATGAAAAGAGTTTTTTGTGAGGGCGATACAGATACTACTCTAGTTCAATACATTTTTGAGAATATGTATGGGTTCAGCTATAATTACAGAGAAAAGACTACTGTAGGACTTAAAAATAACGACATTGAAATAGTAATTGATAATATTGGTGGAATAACAAGGCTAAATGATAGATTTTCACTCTTTTTTGAAGCAATCAAGAATGAAGACGGAAACTCAGATGTAATAATTGTTTTAGACAATGATTCAAATGAGGAGCTAGTAGAAAGTATTAAGATATTAGAAGAAGTTTTAGAGGAAAACCTTGCCGAGTTTGAAGAATTAAAAACAAACTGCTGGAATATAATTAAAACTCAGAACTCGTTTGAAGAGGATATTGATTTGAATTTGTGGATAATTGTTTTGCCACAAAACAGAGAGGGCGCACTTGAAACGTTTTTACTTGATTGTTTAAAAGAGAGTGAACCAGATACTTTAGGCGAGATAATACTTAAGTGTGAAAACTTTATTGATGAAATGGCAGAGCTTGATTCTGTAAAAGAAAAATATTATCTAAAGCATAGAAGAGAGATAATAAAAGCAAAGTTTAATACCTTTTTTTGCATAGCTACTGCAAATAATGCTTTTTCTCAAAGGCATAATATATTAAAGGATATAAAATGGGAAGAATTTGATTTGGTGCATAGCACATTTAGTTGTTTTAATGACATCATAAATTAAATTCATTAAAATTCACAAACTATTGTAGGGGCGGATATTATCCGCCTGTGAAATTCAGATGAAATTATGGGATTTTAAGGCGGATAATATCCGCCCCTACATGGTTATGACCCGCCCCCCAAAAGTTAGACCTAAAAAACTAACAAAGGGGGTAAGAAAAA
>CAYJER010000028.1:0-24828 GCA_964369225.1 uncultured Eubacteriales bacterium | reverse complement strand
TAGTCGGTTAAAGCGCCAGTTTGTGGCACTGGAGATCGTGGGTTCGAATCCCATCTTCCACCCCACATTTTAATAATAATGGGCTGTCGCCAAGCGGTAAGGCAACGGACTTTGACTCCGTCATTCCGAAGGTTCAAATCCTTCCAGCCCAGCCAATATAACTCATAAATCACTTATTTAGTGGTTTATGGGTCTTTTTTATGTAGAGAATATATAATTTAAATGTTAATTTGTAGGGGAGGGTCTTATACTTAGTGAAGAGGTAATAGTGAAGAGTGAAAAGTTAATGTGAAAATCCTTGCAGATTTTTTGATTAAAGGTTTTTTGAATAAAAATCTTGTATGGATAAAAACAAATTGATCAAATTTTTGTAGGGGCGACCTGTGGTCGTCCGAGGATTTAGCACTAATTACTAGTTTTATGACGACCACAGGTCGCCCCTACATTCAGTTGTAAAGTTTTAGTGTTGAAAAGGTACTACTAAAACTAATTTTAAAATATAATAAAAACTTTAAAAAAATATTGAAATATTTATATTTTATTGATATAATATTTTCACAGAGTAAAAATGAGGAGTGGCAGTTATGAAAATCAATTGGATAAAGGTTTATAAAAAATGTATAGTTGCAGGAGCTATTTTGGGTTTAGTAGTTGGTGTTATTATTGCATTTGACTTGATTTAAGTAAAAGGGCTTGTTATGTTAGCAGAATTATCAAAGATATTTAAGAGTTTAGATAAAAGAATTCTTGCTCTTATAATTATAGCTTTAGGAATTACAACTATTAATTCGCTTATTGGCATTGGCAAAGATATCGGCACATGGCTTTATTATTTATTAAACTAAGAAAGGGTGAAAGGAATGCTTAAAAAAGTACTTCCATATGTTTTTATGGCTGGTGTAATTTTAGGTTCATTTTCAGTTGTTTTATATTATCTATTTGTAAAATAATTTGATGGAAAAGATGTAGAAAAAATGATTTCAAAAATTGGTTTTAACAGATTTATTTGGATAATATGTCTACTAGTAACAGTAGGTTTTACTTTGGGAACAATAGTAGGTCTTAGTAGCATTAATTAGTAGTAAAGTAAGTAAAAACAGGTGTAAAAAAGCAGAACACATCATTTATTGGCGTTTAATTTGGTTAATGCTTTAAATTTATTGGCAAATTGCCTAGAAAAAGGAACAACAGTTTGTAAGAAAAATAGAAGTTGATTTGGGTTATTGACAAAGTATGAATACTGTGTTAAGATAGGTTTATCGATAAAGTAACTTTTGATCAAACAAGCAAACACGTGTTATAAAACGACTTTTTTATGTAAAAACAATTCAAAATATGAAAATTATTTAAATATACTTTTACGATAAAGTAAAGTCGAAGTGAGGTATTATGGTAACTATAAAAGAAATTGCTAAGGCTTGCGGTCTTTCAGCAACAGCAGTCAGCAAGGCATTAAGAGACGAAGCAGACATAAGCAAAAATACAAAACTTAGAGTGGAAAAGGTAGCGAGCGAAATGGGATATTTTCCAAATGTTGCCGCTGTCAGACTAAAAACTAATATTTCTTATATGTTTGGAGTTCTGTTAAAAGACGACACAGACAGCGGAGTAGAACATGAGTTTTTCGCAACTATTCTAAATCCTTTTATCAAAAGAGTTAAAAGTTTTGGATATTCCGTTATGTTTGTTACAAACAAAATAGGTAAGCAAGATGTAAGCTGTAAAGAGTTCGCTAAGGCACATGGTTGTGACGGAGTATTCGTTTTAACAGGTGCATTTGAAGACAAAGAAATAGTTGAACTTGTACAAAGTGATATACCAGTTGTAACTGTTGACTATGTTTTTAATAATACTAGCGCCATAATGTCTGATAATGCTAAGGGCATGAAAGAGATGGTTAAACATGCCTATGACAAGGGGCATAGAAAAATTGCCTTTATTCACGGTGAAGACACAGTGGTTAGCCGTGTAAGACTAGCTTCATTTTATGGGGCTTGCAAAGAATTAGGTCTTGACATACCTGATGAGTATGTAATTGAGGGCCGTTTCCATGATGTTGATTCATCTGAGCAAAATACATATAAGCTTTTAGACCTTGAAAACCCACCGACATTTATTTTTTATCAAGATGATTTTGCCTTTATAGGCGGAAGAAATGCAATAGACCAGAGGGGGCTTACTGTTCCTGATGACATAAGCGTTGCAGGATATGACGGATTTGTTATATCAAGGGTTATTAAGCCTAATCTTATGACATGGAAGCAAAACACGTCAGAAATTGGCAGAAGAGCTGCCGATTTACTAATAGAAGCAGTAGAAAGCCCAAGAACTTATTTACCAAGAATCATTGAGGTTGATGGTGAATTATTTGAGGGAAATTCTGTAAAAAATTTAATTTAAAGTGAGAGGATTTATTATGAAAAAACTAAAAAAGAGATTATTTGCGTTCCTATTGGCAGCAACATTGGCAACTGGTGTTCTAACAGCTTGTGGAACACCTGCACCAGAGACACAAGATGAAGTACATGCACTTACAATTATGTCTGACACAACAGACGGTTGGAACAAAAACTTTAACCCAATGAGCCAAGGCGTTTACGGTTTTGTTCAAGGATTTATGTATGAGCCTCTAATAATTTTTGATGCTTACAACAACAATGAAGAGCATATGTGGTTGGCTGAGGACATCATCTCTGAATCTGATAATAAAACTTTAACGATAAAGTTGAGAGAGGGAATTAAGTGGAGTGACGGAGAAGACTTCAACGCAGACGATGTAGTGTTCACTTTCGAGTATTCAAAAGATAAACCTGAGATAGACAAGTCAGGCGACTGGGACAGAGAAGGTGTAGAGGGTAAAATTGAGTCAGTCACAAAGATTGATGACTACACAGTTGAACTAGTTATGAGTACAGAGAATAGATTCCACAGAAACACAGTGTTTACAAATAGATGGATGCTTCCTGAGCATGTTTGGAGCGAGGTAGAAGATCCAGCAACATTTATCTATGATGTAGATTCTCCTGTTGTAACAGGTGCATTCTCAGAGGTTAAATCATTTACTTCTGAAATGGTTGTTTTAACTCGTAACGAGAATTTCTGGAAAGGCGACGAGCTAAAAGTTGATGAGTTAAGAGCTCCTCAATACAACTCAAACGATGCTGCTTTAACATTACTTCAAACTGGTTCTGTTGACTGGGCGCATATCTTTATTCCTAACATAGACACAACATATGTTCAAGGCGATGAAAACAAAAAATATTGGTACGGAACAAACGACGGCGTTCGTTTATCAATGAACTACATGTCACCAAACGAGGGCAACCTAGAGGCATTTAACGACGTAGACTTTAAACGTGCAGTATCAATGGCTGTAGATAGAAAAGGTATTATCGATTCAGCGGTTTACGGATATTTATCTGACGATGTACCACCAAACACAGGTTTACCTACTGCTCTTCTTAACTATGCGTCAGAAGATGCACAAGCAGAGATGGATAAATACACAACTTATGATTTAGATGCTGCAAAACAAATGTTAGCAGATGCTGGCTTTGTAGACATTAACGGTGATGGATTTGTAGAGACACCGACTGGTAAAGAAATTAAGTTCGATATCATCTCTCCATCAGGTTGGACAGACTGGAACGACGGCGCTACAATTGCAGCCGAGGGTATGAGACTTATAGGAATTGACGCAACTGCACAAGCTAAAGATCTTTCACTTGTAACTCAACACTGGGCAAAAGGCGACTGGGATATGCTTTACACAGCTAATGGTCAAGCTGGTGATATCTATAAATACTACTATGACACAATTGGCGATACTTCAAGAGCTTTAACAGATACATGGTGGTCAGTTTGCCAAACAAACTACGTCAACCAAGACATGACAGACCTAATCAACCAACTTCCAACAGCTGAGTCAGATGAAGAAGTACTAGCTATAACAAAACAAGTTGAAGATTTCTTTGCTGAGAATATGATCAACATTCCTATTCTTTACAACGGTAACTGGTTTGTTTACAGTGATGCAAGATTCACTGGTTGGTCAACTGCCGAGAATAACACTGGTAACCCAGCTTTATCAATGCACGACTCAAAAGTTCTACAACTTCTAAAACTAGAACCAGTCGAATAAGACAGGATTTTAGTGAAGAGTGAAAAGGTAATAGTGAAGAGTTAAAATCCTTTCGGATTTTTTGATTAGAGACTTTTTAGGTACGTATTCACTATTAGCTATTACTTAAGGTCTCAAGTATAGGGGTAATCCCAATACTTGGGAACTTAGTGAAAATTCTTGTATGGATAAAAAAATTTGTTAAAATATTGTAGGGGACGGGTTTTCCGTCCCGTGGAAAATTAGCTAAAACCTCTAGTTTTTCGGGACGGAAAACCCATCCCCTACATGGCTAAATTTTTTAAAAGGCACGTCTGCACTCAGACCATCTCCTACAAATAAGCATTAAGATTGCTTAAATTCCATACATGATTAACATGTCAAGTTTTAGATAAAACAACAAAAACTAAAAGTTATTTATAAACCTCTTTATTAATAAATACCGTTGTAGGGGACTGTGTCCCCGACGTCCAAAAAAATAAAAAATAAAATTCAAAATGGACGTCGAGGACGCCGTCCGCTACAGTATTATTACGAACTTGTCACTAAGTTCCAATTATAGACCTTCCCCTGCAATTATTTATTAAAATCGCTTAGGTTTATGTATATTGTATTTTAAGGCTCTTTTTCAAAAAATAGTAAAGGAATGGTGAATTTGCTTAAGTTTATATTAAAAAGACTCGGTTTCTACGCTCTTGCGTTATGGGGAGCAGTTACCCTGAACTTCTTTTTACCACGTTTAATGCCGGGAAATCCAGTTCAGATGTATCTTTCTGAATTAGCCCAAAGTGGCTCTAAGATAGACCCAGCCGTTATAGCCTCTGTTGAGGAAATGCTAGGCTATAGCTCAACCGAACCTCTTATAGTTTCTTATTTTAATTACATACTCAATATTTTACAGGGAGACTGGGGTGTCTCGTTCTTCTATTACCCTGAAACAGTTACAGGCGCAATTTCAGATGCCTTAGGTTGGACTGTATTCTTAATGGGTATGGCATTGATTATTGGTTTTGTAATCAACAACTTAATTGGTATACTTGTGGCTTGGAGAAGAGGCACAAAGTTTGATACCATTTTTACAGTAGGTGGCCAATTCTTAGCAAATGTTCCGTCTGTTGTAACTGCTATAGTTCTTTTATTTGCATTGTCTTATACAGGTCTTTTCCCGTTAGGCTATGCTGTTACTCCACTTTTTGAGCCAGCAAACTGGTTTGAATATATGGGAGACGTTTTATACCATGCCTTTGTGCCTGTCACTGCTATAGTTTTAACTGGACTTGGCGGTATTATGGGTATGAGAGGTAACATGATAAACCAATTAGGCGATGATTACATAACTATGGGTGTGGCTAAAGGTCTACCTGATAAAAAGATTATGTTCTCATACGCTGCTCGTAACTCATTATTGCCAGTTATTACTACTCTTGCAATGCAAATTGGTTTCTTGCTTGGTGGTTCATTGATAATTGAGCAATTATTTAACTACCCAGGCCTTGGAAACATAATGGTTTCTGCCATAAACAACAGAGACTACCCACTAATGCAAGGCATACTATTAATGACAACTATTTTAATGTTGTCTGCAAATATCCTAGCAGACTTTGCAATATTGTATTTAGACCCTAGAACAAGAAGACAGGGAAGCAAGTAAGAGAAAGGAATGAAGCTTAAATGACGAACAAAATAAAAGGTTTTTTAAAGTTTTGTAAGGAAAGCCCAAAGTTCACAGCAGGCGTAATTTTACTTTTAATTGTACTTGTTATGACAATGTTTGCAGGACTTTTTACCTCGTATGACCCAAACTTTAGATTTGATGTATATCATAATCCACCATCTTCAGAACATATTTTAGGAACTACCAGTCTTGGTCGTGACGTATTTGCACAAACCCTTTACGGCGGTAGACAATCAATTATAGTAGGCCTTTTAGCTGCTATTATCACTACTGTTTTGAGCATGGTTATAGGAATAAGCGCAGGCTACTTAGGCGGCAAATTTGACGCTATTGTAAGTATGCTAACTAATGTAATTATGGTTATTCCTACTATCGTATTGTTGCTTATTATTGCCTCTATGGTAGACGGAGTGTCTCCTGTAGTAATCAGTTTAATAATAGGTTTTACTTCTTGGCCGTGGAACTCAAGAGTTCTAAGGGCGCAAACTATGAGTATTAGAAACAGAGACTTTGTAAGATCTGCCGAGACTTTAGGCGAAAATAAATTCAGAATTCTGTTTTTTGAAATAATGCCTAACATGCTTTCTATTATTTCTTCTGCCTTTGTTGGAACTCTAATTTATTCAATTATGGCTCACGCTACTCTTGAATTTATAGGCTTAGGCGATCCTCACTCTGTTACATGGGGAACAATTTTATTAAACGCTAGAAATTCAGGCGCATTTGCTAGTGGATACTTCTTTGAAGTTGCCGGCGCAATTGCAGGACTAGTTATGATAGGTATGGGACTAACTCTACTTAACTTTGCTATTGATGAAGTATCTAACCCTAAACTAAAGGCTCAAAGAATAATGAAAAATTATTATAAAGCGAAAAGAATAGAACTAAGAAAAACTAAAAACACTCTAAAATTAAGCGAGGGGGCGAAATAATGGCTACAGTAATTGAAGTAAAAGATTTATGTGTTGATTATATTACAGGTGCAGGCTCTTATGTTCGTGCTGTCGATAATGTAAGTTTTAAAATAGAAGAGGGGCAAAGTTTAGGCCTTGCTGGTGAATCTGGCTGTGGTAAAAGTACAATTGCCTACTCATTAATGAGACTACATAAGCCTCCGGCTATTATATCAAGCGGAGAAATTTTATTCCAAGGTGAAGACATACTTAAGTATGACAGTAAAAAACTACAAAAATTCCGTTGGGAAGACACAAGCATGGTTTTTCAGTCTGCTATGAACTGCTTAAACCCTGTTTCAACCCTAGAAGTTCAGTTCTATGAGATATATAAATATCATGGAATAACTAAAGATAAAGCCAAAGCAAGAGCCATGGCAGAAGAACTTTTAGCCTTAGTTGGTATTCCAAAAGAGAGACTACAGGATTACCCTCATCAGTTTTCAGGCGGTATGAGACAACGTGCAGTTATAGCAATGGCACTAGCTTTAAAACCAAAACTATTGATTTTAGATGAGCCAACCACTGCCCTAGACACTGTTGTTCAAAGAGACATTTTAAAAAGAATATATGAGCTTAAGGCAAAATTCGGTTTCTCAATTTTGTTTATAACTCATGATATCAGCCTTATGATGGAGTTCTGCGATAATGTAGCTATAATGTATGCAGGCAAAATTGTAGAAAAAGCTAATACTATGAAAATTCTTAAATGCCCTAGCCATCCTTATACTTTCGGACTTAAAAACTCATTTCCATCTCTTCAAGGTAAGATTGAGTACATGGAGGGTATTGCTGGTTCACCGTTAGACCTTAAAAAAATTCCAGCTGGTTGTAGATTTGAGGCTAGATGCTTTAATAGATGTGCTGAATGTGCAAAAACTCCACCTGCTAGAACAGAGAGTGATGGCAATTTCTTCTATTGTCATAAACCATTAGAATATACAAAAAATTACGAACTAATAACTAATGAAAGGAAATAAATTACTATGGAAGATAGAAAAGTAGTCTTTAGTGCCAAGAATTTAACAATGGACTTTTCAGTTAGTGGAAAGTCAATGTTCGCAAAGGCAAAGACCTTAAGAGCCTTAAATGATGTTTCCTTTGATTTGTACGAGGGTGAGTCACTGGCGGTTGTAGGTGAGTCAGGCTGTGGAAAATCTACAATTTGTAGAATTGCTATGCGTTTCCATAATCCTAGTAGCGGGACTATGACATTCAATGATCAAGATGTTCATAAGCTTAAAGGAGATGAGCTCAAGCAATACAGACAAAAGTCACAGATGATATTCCAAGATCCATTCTCTGCACTTAATCCTTTGCACAGTATTTATTATCATTTGTTTAGACCAGTAAAACTGTATCACAAAGGCACTGCTAAAGAGATGCAAAAAAGGGTAGACGATGCGTTGGAGATGGTAGGTTTAACGCCTCCTGAAGAGCAAGGCAAAAAATATCCACACCAATTATCAGGCGGACAAAAGCAAAGAGCTTATATAGCTAGAGTTTTAGCAGCTGGTGCAGAGGTAATATTTGCCGACGAGCCTACATCTATGCTTGATGTTTCAATTCGTTTAGGTGTTTTAAACCTTATGAACGACTTGAAAAGAGAACATAAGAAATCATTTATCTATATTACTCATGATATTGCTACTGCTAGATATTTTGCCGATAGAATAATTGTTCTTTACGCTGGACATATTGTTGAGCACGGCGAGGTAAACAAGGTTATAATTAATCCACAACATCCGTATACAAGACTATTAGTAGCGGCAGCTCCAGACCCTGAAAGAGAAGGCGATGTAGATTTGCCTGTAAAGTCAAACCAAGAAAGCGAAATTTCGATGTGGACACCAGAGAGTACAGGTTGTCCGTTTAAACATAGATGTCTATATGCAACTGATATTTGCCATAAAGTGATGCCTAAAGAGACCGAGGTGTCAGAGGGGCAGTTCATTAGATGTCACAACCCTATATCATAAAAAGGAATGAAATATTTTGTTTATACTAGATTATAAAGAATATGCAAAAAAAATTAGGCAGGCAAGTGCAGAGTCTTGTGTTTTACTTAAAAATGACAATGTGCTTCCTATAAAAAATGAAATAGTTTCTGTATTTGGCAGAACACAAATAGACACCTACTACTGTGGAACTGGTTCAGGCGGAATGGTTAATATCCCATACCTTGTAAATGTAGTGGATGGTTTAAGAGATCAGTGTAGAATAAACGAAGAATTAACGGAGATTTATAAGGAATTTATCAACGAAAATCCTTTTGATAAGGGGCAAGGCTGGGCTTGTGAGCCGTTTTCTCAAAAAGAGCTTGAGCTTAGCGAAGAATTAGTAAAGCAAGCTAGAGTAAAATCTGATATGGCTCTTATAGTAATCGGTCGTTCAGCAGGTGAAGACAAAGACTGCAAAGCCGAAGAGGGTAGTTATTACCTAACAAAGACAGAAAAAAATAATATGGATTTAATCTGCAAGCATTTTGAAAAGACTGTTGTAATTTTAAATGTTGGCGGTGTAATGGATATGTCTTTTGTTGATGTTTATAACCCTGGTGCGGTTATGATTGCATGGCACGGCGGAATAGAAAGCGGTAACGGCTATGCAGATGTTCTTTGTGGCACGGTAAATCCGTCTGGTGCAATGCCAGACAGTATTGCCTACAATTTAGAGGATTATCCATCAAGCTCTAATTTTGGCAGCGAGACACAGAATATATATGAAAAAGACATTTATGTAGGTTATAGATATTTTACAAGTTTTGCAAAAGATAAGATGATGTATCCGTTTGGATATTCGCTTTCATACACTGACTTTAAGCTTGAAATCAATAGCTTTAGCTATGATAAGAGTGTGAAACTTGAATTTACTATAACAAATATTGGAAAAGTTGCAGGCAAAAAGACAGCACAAGTGTATTGTAGTTCGCCTAGCGACAAACTTTATAAAGAAGAAAGATCACTTTGCTCTTTTGCTAAAACAAAGGAACTAGCTCCAAACGAGAGCCAAAAGATTAGTCTTACAATTGATAACAGATATTTTACAAGTTTTTCAGATGAAAAGACTGCCTTTGTACTTGAAAAAGGTAAATATGTTTTCCATGTTGGTTTTAACTGCGTGGAGACTAGCGTTGCTGGTGAATTTATTCTTGATGAAGAAAAAATTGTAGAAAAAGTTAATTCAGCTTTAGCTCCAATAAAGGAATTTACAAGCATTAAAGGCAAAGTTCCAACTAGAAAATACAAAATGGCAGATAGAATTTTAGAACAAAGAAAAGACTTTGTTTTAAAAACTGACAAGAATTACACATTTGACATGGTGAAAAATTCTGAAATTTCTGTAAAGGAATTTGTGAATGATTTATCTGACTTTGAATTAATTTGCCTAACAAGAGGCGAGGGCATGTGTTCACCTAAGGTTACAGCCGGTACTGCCTCAGCGTTCGGAGGTGTGACTGACAGTCTACACAACTTAAGAAAAATTCCAATTGCTTGTTGTGCCGATGGACCATCTGGAATAAGAATGGACTGCGGAACTATGGCTGTGAGTGTTCCAAACGGAACCGCACTAGCATCTACATTCAATGAAGAGCTAAACGAGGAATTATTTGAGTTTGTAGCATTAGAAATGGTTAAAAATAATGTTGACACACTTCTAGGTCCTGGAATGAACATACACAGAACTCCACTTTGTGGAAGAAACTTTGAATATTTTTCAGAAGACCCAGTGTTATCAGGTAAAATGGCAGCGGCTCAATTAAGAGCCATGAATAAATATGGTGTCACTGGAACTATCAAGCATTTTGCACTTAATAATCAAGAGTTTGCAAGAAAAACAGTTGATGCGGTAGTTTCTGAAAGGGCAATTAGAGAAATTTATCTAAGAGGTTTTGAAATTGCTGTTAAAGAGGGTGAAGCCTATTCTATTATGACTGCATATAACCCAATTAATGGAACACAAGCTGCTAGTAATATTGATCTTAACACTTATATATTAAGAGAAGACTGGGGTTTTAATGGAATTGTCATGACTGACTGGTGGGCGACAATGAATAAAGAGGGCGAAGAAGCCAGCATTAAGAACACCGCCGACATGATTAATTCACAAAATGATTTATATATGGTTACATCAAATGCTGAAGAAAATTCTTTAGAAGATGACACAGAGGAAAAGTTAGCAAGTGGAGAAATTACGCGTTTTGAACTTTTGAGATCTGCGGAAAATATATTAAATGCCATACTAAGGTTTAATTGTAGTAAAGAAAAGAAAGAGATAGAAGTGCAAAACGAGCCAGTTAATACAAATAGAGCTATTATTGAGCTAGGTACTTTTAATGTTGAAAATTCTACAGTTATTGATACTTCAATCTTTAAAACTCAAAGGGGTAATTCTAACAGGTTTAACCTTTCAATGAAAGAGAATGGCAGATACGCACTTGACTTTGAGTTGTTTGCGGATGCGGTAGAATTGGCGCAAATTCCTATGACTGTAACTGTAAACAGTGCCTGCCTTGGAACAATCTCGCTAAAAGGACAGACAAGCAACACTTATCATGTAGAATTTGATATGTACGCAAGCATAAATGTCTATGTTGAATTGTTTTTCGGTGAGTCTGGCATGTTTATTAACAACTTTAATGTAAGTAAAATTTTATAATATTTAGAAAGGAAAGCCGAAAGTTACTTAATTTGTCTCCTCATATTTTTGTAACTTTTGGCTTTATAATTATATGAAAAATAATTTTGTTGTGATTGATTCAGTTAAATACTATAAAGTAAGTAATAGTGAAAAAATTAATCCGTTTTTTATACAAGTTCCTTCTTCAAGCGACATTTGGATTTTTATGTCTTCTAATGGTGGCGTTACAGCAGGAAGAAGAAATTCACTTGGAAATTTATTTCCGTATGAAACAGATGACAAGCTTACTCTTGATTATGAGACAGGCTCTAAGACATTAATTAAGGTTTCGGGCAAAATCTGGCAACCGTTTGAAGTTAATGGTGTTCAAAAGTATAACATTACAAGAAATATATATAAATCATGTTATGCGAACAGCGTTATAATTGAGGAAGTAAACCATGACCTAAAGCTTACATATTCATATAAGTATGAGAGCAGTGAGAAGTTTGGTTTTGTCAAAACTTCTAAGTTTACTAATAACTCTGCCGATAATCAAGAAATTGAAGTGCTTGACGGACTGATGAACATTATGCCTTATGGAGTAAATCAACAGCTACAATCTACAGGTTCTACACTTGTTGATGCTTATAAGGCGGCGGAAATGGTTGAGAATAATCTTGCACTTTTCACCCTTACAAGCGAAATAAATGACACTCCGCATCCACTAGAAATGCTTAAGGCTAATATCGCTTACAATACTCTTAACTGCAATAATGTGTACCTTAGCCCTGTTGCTATAAAAGAATTTTTAAACAATCAAGAAATCACTTGTGAAAGAGATAGCTATGGCTCTAAGTGTGGATATTTTGTTGTTTATAAGAAAGTGCTTGAAGTTTCAAAAGATTTTACTTATTCATTCGTGCTAGACAATGGTTATGATCATTCAAAAATAGCTGAAATTAAAAAAATAGTAGACAAGGCAGATTTCAGTGAACTTTACAAAGATATAGGAAAAGGCATAAATGACATTATAGAGATAGTTAAAAAGGCAGACGGCATACAAAACACAGCCGATGAAATTGCCTGTGCTACTCATTACCTAAACACATTATACAACTGTATGCGTGGCGGAATTTTTGAGCAAGGATATGAATTTGACTACAATGATTTTGTGAAATTTGTTAATTCACGAAATAAGTCAGCCGATAAAGACTTACTAGACAAACTGAAAGAATGCAAAAATATTCATGAGCTAAAAGAGACAAGCAAACAAGACGAGTTAATGTATAGACTAGCCTTAGAATATATGCCACTTTCATTCTCAAGAAGACACGGTGACCCGTCTCGTCCGTGGAATAAGTTCAATATTCAGTTAAAGGATGAAAACGGAGAAAAGACCATAAACTATGAAGGCAACTGGAGAGATATTTTCCAAAACTGGGAAGCGCTAGGCACTTCTTACCCATCTTACTATGAGAATATGCTTGCTAAATTCGTTAATGCCTCTACTTTTGATGGCTATAACCCTTATAGAATTAGCACAGCCGGCATAGATTGGGAAAAGCCAGAACCTGAAAATCCATTTGGTGGACTAGGTTATTGGGGCGATCACCAAATAATCTATTTACTAAGACTTTTACAAGGCTTGAAAAATCACTTCCCTAGCAAGTTAAATGAGATGTTGTCGATGGAAGTTTTCAGTTATGCTAATGTTCCTTATGTAATAACAAGCTATGAAGATATTCTAAAAGACAGCAAGAATACTATCTGTTTCGATTTTGAAAAAGACCAAAAAATTGAAGAGTTAGTAGCCGAAATCGGAAGCGATGCAAGACTTATCTTAAAAGATGAAAAAGTTCTAACTGTAACTTTAACTGAAAAATTGTTAGTTCCTGTGCTTTCTAAAATTTCTAACCTATTAGCTGGTGGCGGAATTTGGATGAACACCCAAAGACCTGAATGGAATGACGCTAACAATGCAATTGTAGGCATTGGGCTTTCTATGGTTACTGTGTACCATGTTGCGGCATACCTTGACTTCTTGCTTGAAACATTAAGTAATTCTGAAGACAGTTTAAATATCAGCGAAACTGTTGTTGCGTGGCTTTTAGAAAATCTATCTGCTTTAAAAACTTTTGAAGATAACTACAAGGGCAACGAAAAGGCTTTGCTTGATAAAATGGGATATAGTTTCTCTGATTATAGAAAAACTGTTTTAGAAACTGGTTTGGGTGATAAAAAATCTATTTCAAAAGAGAAGATTTTAGAGTGGATTACACTAGCTAAAAAGCTTGTTTCTTATACAGTTGACATGAACAAGGGCGATGCGTATTCAAGTTATAATCTGCTAAAAGATGACTTCACTATAGAGAAAATGAGAGTTATGCTAGAGGGGCAATCTGCTGTAATAGGCAGTGGGATGCTAAGTTCTAATGAGGTAATTGCCTTAGCTGACTCAATTAAGAAAGATTTATACAGCGAAACTTTAAGGTGTCACACATTGTATCCATTAAAAAAGACCAAGAAATTCTATGAAAAGAATATCTTAAGTCTTGATATAGAGCCTATAGAGAATGTTGTTATAAAAGATGTTGACGGTAAACTGCATTTTAGTCCTGAAATTAACTGTGAACAAGAGCTTAAAAACAGACTAGAAAATGTTTCTGAACCAATTAAGTCTGCTTTGCTTGAAGAATATGAAAATCAATTCTCACATAAAAAGTTTAATGGTAGAAGTGAAGTAATGTATAAATTCGAGGGAATCGGCTGTGTATATTGGCACCAGAATGCAAAATTCTTGTTGGCTATTCTTGAAACTGCTCAAAAGGCAAAGGAAAAAGGCGAAGACATCACAGAGATATACAAATTATATAATGATTTGTTACAAGGGTTTATATACAGAAAAAGCCCTGAAGAATGCTCTGCAATTCCAATTGAGCCATACTCACACACTTCTTTCTCTGGTAAAAGTGAGCAACCTGGAATGACAGGTCAGGTTAAAGAATCTGTGCTAATGAGAAGAGGCGAATTAGGAATTAAAGTTAAGAATGGTGAAATATCTTTCGAGCCTGAGTTTGTAAGGGAAGATGAGTTCGGTGATAGCGACATTACTTTTACTGTTTGCTCAATTCCTGTGAAGTATGTGAAGTCAGATAAAAAACAGATGATCATAAAACTTAATGATGATACAACTATAACTCAAGATGTGTTTACAATAGATGCTAACTTAAGTTATGATATATTTGCTAGAAACAGCAATATTTCTGCTATAGAATTGTATATATAAAATTAAGGGAAAACCGTTATGGTTTTCCCTTTTGTATGTATAAAAATAAATTTGATAAAATATTGTAGGGCACGGAGACCAGACGTGTTGATTAGCAACGAAACCAATGTAGGGGACGGGTTTTCCGTCCCGAAAAAGTAGAGGTTTTAGCTAAATTTCCACGGGACGGAAAACCCGTCCCCTACATTAATTTGTGCGTTTTAACGAATTTGTTTTGAATCAAAAATCCTAATCAACACGTCTGCACGGAGACCCTCCCCTACAATGTAACAATAAGTTAGCTTAAGTTCTAAAGTTTAAGACACATCTATAAACAAAATCATTATTTGTGTAATATTTTTAAAGGTTGCTCTTTTTCGGCAAGTTGAAATAAATTTATAGGTATTTGTTATAAAGCTCTTTTTTAGAGTTGTAGTCTTCAAGGCTAGTAACTACATTGTAGTAAAGTCCAAAGTTAATTCTTTGTGCTACATAGTCAAAGTCCTCGATAGAGCCTATGATATGGCTACCTTTTTTAGCATCCTCAATTTTTTTGTAGATGTCTATCCAATGTGGTGCAGGAGGCATTCCGTCGCCAAATACCCATTGAATAGCATTTAGGTTTTCATCTGCTAGTAGGTAATCAAGATTTTTAACTTGGTTGAAACCGTCTAGGTGATATATGGTGTTATCAAGAACTCTTGTTTGCTCTTTTATTGAGTCAAGGGCGAACTCTAGGAACATGTCTGTGCTTATGTTAAAGCTAAAGTCAGATTGAAGAATGTAAGATGGGCTCTCGCTGTAAATTCCGTCCCAATCGCTGTAGCCTACACATTTTACGCCATCTTGTGGATATAACACAGAGGCTAAGTCGTTATAAGCTTCAAACCATGCCTTATCAGCTTCTTTAACTAGTCTTAGAACTTCCTCTGGTTCGTCGTAAAGATCCATAAGTAGGTTCTCTGTGCCTCTTAGAACTGCAATTAAATCAAGGCTACCGCCTAAATCGGGCATTCCCATTAAAACTGTGTCGCCCCATTTTTCAATGCCAGCACGGTAAACATCTTTAATACGCTTAACCCATTTGTTTTCTGGGTCGTATTTAATGCTGATATCTGTAATTTCTAGCTCTTCATCTGGGAAGAACCAAACTCTGCCTGAACTGTTATCAAGGTTTGCTCCACAGAATGCAGACAATACACCAGGGCCAAAGCTATCAAAGTTAATGAATGGGAAAGAGTCTCCTAAAAATTCTTTTTTGCTTAGGTCATAGTCCATTGCGTCTATGATTTCCTCGGCTGTTATTGAAAAATCGTTGACATTTTCTTGAGTTAATAATGCGTTTTTAGGCGCTGGTCTTGTAGGCTCATAAAAATTATCTATTGTAAGTTTGTAAAGTGGTCTTTCAAGCTCACCGCTCCACCATTTTTTATATGTTTCTTTTACTGTGTCCCATCTTTTTGCATCGAAATGTATTGACATAATATCGCTCCCTTTAATTTGTTGATTTAATTATATAGCAATATTTATTTTTTTGCAATACTAAATCAAATAAAAAACATACCAATTCTGACACTAACAATTGAAATTGTTCTTTCGGTATTGGCTTGGGCTTTCGCCGTAATATTTTTTAAAGGTGTTAGAAAAATGGAACGGATTAGCAAAATTTAGTGTATCTGATATCTCTAGTACGCTTTTTTCGCTGTATTTAAGCTGGTTTGTGGCTTCTTTAAGCTTTAACTGCACAATATATTTAGCAGGACTGCAGTTTAAGTTTTCTCTGAAAAGCTTGTTGCAGTAAGAAATGCTTATATTCATTTTGTCACAGACATCTGAAACCGTTTTGATTGAATTTATGTTTAAGTTGATAAAATCGTACGTTTTCATAAAAAACTCTGACTTGATTTGCCTTGTGAAATCGGCAGAGTTAATCTCGTATTTTCTAATGATATAGGCGATAAGCTGTGTGAGAACACTGTTCATGACGCTGTAACTGCAAGGGGAATTTTGGGTGTTTTCTTTTTCAAGAGAATTATAAAGTGATAAAAGTTCAGTATCTGTACCAATATGATTGCTGTAGCCGTTCCATTTTTTTATAAGGGAATTAACAAGCTCATCACCGCCGAAATTCATGTTAAAATGTAGCCAGTAGTTATCGTGAAGACTGTTTTTTTCGGTGTCTATTTTGTGGCTCACAAATGGCGGAATAATAATGATATCGCCTTTTGTAAGAATGTGTTTGGTGGAATTAATTGTGATTATTGATGTTCCACCGATGTTATATATCAGCTCGTAATCATCAATAGTTCTTGTGTCACAGACGGCATCAATATTATTTTTTTGGTGACCTGTTGCGTGTATCTTTAGAGACATTTTTTCGATTATAGCGGACATATCGTCAATTTTACAGTAATTCATTTTATCACGACCTTGTATATAATTAAAAATAAAGCTATGCGAGAAAATCACATAGCTTAAATTTATGTTTTTTTGTCAAAATGTAGGGGATTTAAACAAATTAGATGCTTGATAGTAGGGGAGAGTGCAGAGACCAGACGTGTTGATTACGTTTTTTTGATTAAATTTAATTTGTAAAATTTCACAAACCGTGTAGGGGCGGATATTATCCGCCTATGAAATTTAGACGAAATTGCATACTTTTTGGTGGATAATATCCGCCCCTACATGGCTAAATTTTCCTAAGAGGCACGTCGGCGGAGACCCGCCCCTACAATATTTTAGCAAATTTGTTTTTGTTTGAAGGACGACCAAAGGTCGCCCCTACATGATTTAATTGCCTAGTTGTTTTTCAGCTGCTGCTAATTTAACGCAGATGCAGAATAATTTCATAGCAATTTTAAGCTCTGCAACCGGTGGGAAAGTTGGGGCAATTCTAATGTTGCTGTCTTTAGGGTCTTTGCCATATGGGTAGGTAGCTCCAGCACCTGTTAGAACAACGCCAGCCTCTTTGCAAAGTTGAACTACTCTTTTAGCACAACCTTCCATAACGTCTACACATACAAAGTATCCGCCGTTTGGCTCGTTCCATGAAGCAAGACCTGTTCCGCCTAGCTCTTCATTTAAAATTGAGCAAACTGTATTAAATTTAGGTTGTAATATCTCTTTATGCCCTTGCATAACTGTTAAAACTCCACCAAAATCTTTTAAGAATAATAGGTGACGTAATTCGTTTAGTTTATCAGGACCTATGCTCTTAATTGTGAAGTGTCCTTCTAACTCTTTAATTGCTGACTCACTTCCTGCCATTGCTGCAACTCCAGCGCCTGGGAAAGTAATTTTTGAAGTTGAAGAGAAAATGAATACCATATCCTCTGAACTCTCTTTTACGCACTCGTCAAATAGGCTTAAAAGTGTGTCAGGAGTGTCGCTTAAATCATGAACACAATAAGCGTTATCCCACATAATCTTAAAATCTTTAGCCATAGGTTTTAGCTTAGCGAACGCCTTTACAACGTCGGCAGAATAAGTTAAACCAGCTGGATTAGAATATTTAGGAACACACCAAATACCTTTGATGCTCTCGTCTTTGCTTACTAAATCTGCTACCATTGCCATGTCAGGGCCGTTTTCGTCCATTGGAATGTTAATCATTTCAATTCCGAAATACTCTGTAATAGCAAAGTGTCTGTCGTAGCCTGGTACAGGACATAAGAACTTAACATTCTCTTGTTTACCCCAAGCTTTACAGCCGTTATATCCATGTGAATAGCCTCTTGAGATAACTTCAAACATAAGTGATAGGCTTGAGTTGTTACCGATAATAATATTTTTAGCTGGTACATCCATCATACTAGCAAAAATATCTTTCATTTCTGGTAGACCATCCCACATACCATAGTTACGGAAATCCTCACCAGAAGAGTGAAGGAAATTGCTTGTTGATGTAACTGTGTTTAGGGCATCAACTGTTAGGTCTAGTTGATCTGAACCCGGCTTACCTCTAGCCATGTTTAGCTTAAGCTTTTGAGCAACAAATAGATCGTACTCTTTTTTTGCTGCGTCATACATTGTTTTTATCTCAGACATATAGTTACTCCGTTCTAAATTATATTGAATAATACATATGTATATTCTCGTAAAATATGAAAATATACACATACTATTTTAATATAAATTACTGCAAAAAGCAAGAAATAATTAAATTTCTTTGAATTAAACAATTTTTGTTTCATTTTAAACCGTATTATAACAAATTATACATAATTATGGCGTGTTTCTGTTGTTATCCAAGAACTGTTTAGGTGAAATTCCATATATTAACTTAAAACTTCTCGAGAAAGACCTTAGCTCGTTAAAGCCTAAATTGTAAGAAACTTCTGTTACAGTTTTTCCGCCAAGCAGTAGTTTTTGTGCTAGTTTCATCTTGTGTTTTATTGTAAATTGGTTGGGTGTTATGCCTATTTGCTTTTTGAAAAGCCTTATAAAATGTTCTTTGCTGTAGCCTGATATTAGGCTTAAATCTTCTACACTGTAGTCTTTGTTGTAGTCGCCTGTAATTCTATCTAAGGCTAGTTGAATGTTTGAGGATATCTTGTTAAAGCTATTAAGTTCGCCTAAATAAAGCTTTAATGCCTCCATAAGTGAAGATAAAATGTCAAAACCGGTTTCACCGTTTGTTTTTAATGCAAGCTCTGTGATTGTTTTCACGCAATACATTAAAAATGGGTCTTGCTCTATATTAATTTCAATAAGATTGTTTACTACATATGGAGTCAACATAAAGTGGACATACATGCAGTCAAAACCTAGAATTTTGTCTTGATCTACAGTGTATGATTTAGTTGTTGGGAAGAAATATAGGTAGCCTTTTTTTAGTTTGCAGTTTGTAGTTTTATCTTTATAGTAGGCTAGACCATCTGCTACATAGTACATTCTGCTAAAGCCGGTTGCGGTTTCTTCTGTGACTTGCCATGTTTTATGAACTTTGGTTTTTCCGTATTGTAATAGCAAAATATCACCTCGTTAAATTAATGTAAAAATTTCAGATGTGTAGGGGAGACACACTTAGTCGGGAACTTAGTGAAGAGTGAAAAATGAACAGTGAAAAGTTGATGTGAAAATCCTTGCGGATTTTTTGATTAAGGCTCTTTAAATAAAAATTTTGTATAGATAAAGATAAATTTAATTTTATTATAAACTAAAAAAAGCAAAATGTCAATTTTTGTGAACTATTGTGCTATTATTTGTATTTACATTTTTGGTGATAAAATGCTATAATAAAGAAAAATTATTGGGAGAGATTTTATGTCAAACACAAAAGATAGAATAATTCTTAGAAGATTAGCAACAGAGTATGCAGAGATTGCAAACCTAGATATACAAAACAAATCAAAGGATAATTGGAGAGCGTTACACGGGCTAGCCCCAAACAAACCTCTATTTTTAATAGACCAAATTTGTTGGGAAGAGCTAACACCTAACAGCGAATTTTTACAAACAGAGTGTGAAGATGAGTTTGCAAAAGAGCTTGAAGACCTACTTAAAAAGACTATATATAAGTGGAAATTCTTCCCTAGTGACATGGTTGTAAAGCCTTATTTAGAACTGCCAAAAACTGTGTACAACAGTGGAATTGGTGTTGTTTCTGCACCAACTGATGATGACCCACATGCTGAAAGCCATCTTTATGAGGATTTACTTGAAGATGAAGAGGCATTGCAAAAACTGCATGTTCCGACTATTAGATATGAAAAAGAAATTAGCGAAAAAAGAAAAGAAATTGCAGAGGAATATTTTGGTGATATACTTCCTGTAAAATTAGTTGGAGATATTTTCTGGGAAGCTTTTTGGGATAGAATAGTTTTCTGGCGTGGTGCGTCTCCTGTTCTTTACGATTTAATGGACAGACCAGAATACCTACATGAAATAATGGCTAAAGTTGTAGAGATTGAGCATAAGGTTATAGATCAATACGAGGCACAAAACTTATTCAGGGCAGAGGACGCCATGTGCCACTGTGTAGAGACTTATTGCGACGAATTGCCAAAGCCTGGTTATGACCCTAACAACACTAGAGCCATAGACTGTTGGGTGTCTGGTGCTGCACAGATTTTTTCAGAAGTGTCTCCTGCAATGCACGACGAGTTCGAGATTGAGTATGTTAAGCCAATATATGAGCGTTTTGGCTTAGTTAATTATGGTTGCTGTGAGCCTCTTCACAACAAGATTGACATAATTAAAAAGATAAAAAATGTAAGGGCGATTTCTATTAGCCCATGGGCAGATGTTAGAAAAGCTGCCGAGCAAATGGAAAACAAATATGTAATGGCTAGAAAGCCAAATCCAGCATTTTTAGCGTCTAGCACTGCTGATTATGACTCTGTAAGGGCAGACATTAGAAACACAATAGACATATGCAAAGACACTAACACTCCGCTTATGATGATATTAAAAGATATCACAACTGTTA
Organism: uncultured Eubacteriales bacterium; assembly: GCA_964369225.1. Lineage (GTDB taxonomy): Bacteria > Bacillota > Clostridia > Oscillospirales > Acutalibacteraceae > SIG603. Next base: position 3,762 of record CAYJER010000028.1, on the reverse strand, counting down.
GAGGTGAGAGCGATAGAATTACTAAATGGTGTGAAGTAGTAAGAGAAGAAATTAACAGATAAAGTTTTATATAACTGCTTGACAAGCGCAATTTACTGTGCTATAATGGTGAAAACTTAATAAACAAACCGTTGAAGCGGAGATAAAAATAGGAAAAGAACTTTCAGAGAGTCGGAGTTGCTGTGAACCGATAAGTTACTGCTTATTAAATGGACCGCCGAGGGCATAGTCAAAGGAGTTTTACTCTTAGTATTCTATGACGTGTTGGCTTACGTGAGTAGTCGGAAATATGTTAGTATTTCGCTAAGTGTACAGGTTTTTTGCCTGTAAATCAAGGTGGTACCACGGGTATATTGTATATTCTCGTCCTTGACAGATTAATTTCTGTCAAGGACTTTTTTGTTTTTGTCAGATAAAGAAAGAAGGAATTTATTATGAATTATTATCCAAGTTTAGAAAATGCAGAACAAAAAGCTAAAGGTTTTCGTTGTGTTCCTGTAACAATGTCATTAGATTTAATGACAGACAGCATTGATATCTACAAAAAACTTAAGAATGTAAGCCGAAATGTATTTATACTTGAGTCTTGTGAGGATGCAAGTAAATTCGGTAGATACAGTTTTTTTGGGTATGATCCAAGCCTTGAGATTGTCGCAAAAGACAAACAAATTAAGATTAAAACAAGTATTTCTATAGATAGTAAGGACGAGACACCTCACAAATATATTAGACAAATATTAGATGAGCATAAGAGTCCTAAATTTGAGAATTTGCCTCCGTTTACCGGTGGACTTGTAGGCTATTTTTCATATGACTTTATTAAGTACAGTGTTCCAAAACTTAAGATAGAGGCAAACGATGATGAAAACTTTAATGACGTTGACTTAATGCTTTTTGACAAAGTTATTGCTGTAGACAATTTAGAGAAAAAGATAATTTTTATTGTAAATATTAAGACAGACGAGCTTGAAGCTAACTATAATAATGCGGTTTTAGAGCTTAATAAGATGAAAGACATAATAATTATGGGGGAGAAGGTTAAAGAGGAAAATGGTAGATTGCTTTCTCCGATAAATGAAACTTTTAGCAAAGAAAAATACTGCGAAATGGTAGAAAAGGCTAAAAAATATATATTTGAGGGCGATATATTCCAAGTGGTGTTATCTAATAGATTAAGTGCAGACTATAAGGGAAGCATGATCGGGTTGTACGAAAAATTAAGAAAGAAAAATCCATCTCCTTATATGTTTTATTTTTCAAGTAACGATATAGAGATGACAGGTGCATCACCTGAAACGCTTGTAAAAGTGATAGATAAAAAAGTTATGACATATCCACTAGCTGGGACTAAACCTCGTGGCAAGACAAATGAAGAAGACTTAAGACTTGAAAAAGATTTACTAGCGGATGAAAAAGAGAGAGCAGAGCATAATATGCTTGTGGATTTAGGTAGAAACGATATTGGGAAAATTAGTAAGTTCGGTTCTGTAAAGGTAGAAGACTATATGAAAATTCTAAGGTTTTCGACTGTAATGCACATAGGTTCAACAGTTACAGGTGAGGTTCAAGATGATAAAGATGCACTGGATGCAGTAGATGCTATACTTCCAGCTGGCACACTTTCGGGCGCACCTAAAGTTCGTGCAATGGAGATAATTGATGAACTTGAAAACGAAAAACGTGGAATTTATGGCGGTGCTGTTGGATACCTAGACTTTAGCGGAAACATTGACACTTGTATAGCTATTAGGTTAGCGTTTAAGAAAAATGACAAGATTTTTGTTAGATCAGGCGCTGGAATAGTTATAGACTCTGTTCCAGAAAAAGAGTATCAAGAATGTATAAACAAGGCTAAATCAGTTTTAAATGTATTGGAGGGAGACGAGTGATTTTAATTATTGATAATTACGATAGTTTTTCGTATAATTTATATCAACTCATAGGCGAGATTAATTCAGATGTTAAAGTTATTAAAAACGATGAAATGACTGTGGAGGAAATTGATAGCTTAAATCCTACACATATTATACTTTCTCCAGGACCTAAAAGACCTCAAGATGCTGGTGTGTGCCTTGAAGTTATTAAAAAACTGCATAAAAAGTACCCTATGCTTGGCGTTTGCCTAGGGCATCAGTCAATTTGTGAGGCTTTTGGTGCTACAATAGGTTACGCTAAACAAATAATGCACGGCAAGCAATCAGAGATAAATGTAATTAATGATGGCATATTTAAAGGTCTTGACAATAGATTTAAGGTGGCTAGATATCATTCTTTGGCGGCGGAAAATTTAACTATGCCTAAAGATTTAAAGATTACTGCTACTACTGATGATGGTGAAATTATGGCAGTAAAACATGAAAAATACCCTGTTTTCGGTGTTCAGTTTCATCCTGAATCAATTCTTACACCAGACGGAAAAGTTATGATTTCTAATTTTTTAAAGGAGGCAAAAAATGATTAAAGAAGCAATAATTAAACTTATGAACAAAGAGAATTTATCTGCCGAAATGGCTTATGAAGTAATGGATAAAATTATGAGCGGAGAAGTTTCTCATGTTCAAATTGGTTCTTATTTAACAGCTCTTGCGATGAAAGGTGAGACTATAGAAGAGATTGTTGCCTCTGCTAAAAGTATGAGGACACATGCTACAAAACTTTTAAACGACAAAGATGTGCTTGAAATTGTTGGCACAGGCGGTGACAAGTCTAATTCGTTTAATATTTCTACAACCTCTGCCATTGTTCTAGCTAGTGCCGGTGTTCCTGTTGCAAAACATGGAAATAGGGCGGCGTCTAGTAAGTCTGGTTCGGCGGATGTTTTAGAGGCTTTAGGTGTGAAAATTGATGTTCCGCCTGAAAAAAGCATGAAGTTGTTAGACGAGATTGGAATTTGCTTTTTGTTTGCTCCTATTTATCATTCGGCAATGAAAAATGTTGCCCCAGTAAGAAAAGAGCTTGGAATAAGGACGATTTTTAATATATTAGGGCCTTTATCTAATCCGCTTGGTGCTAGTATGCAGGTTATGGGTGTGTATGACGAGAGTTTAGTTGAGCCTTTGGCAGAGGTTTTAACAAGGCTTGGTGTTAAGCGTGGAATGGTGGTCTATGGCACAGACGGACTTGACGAGATATCAATTTCAGCACCTACAAAGGTTTGTGAAATTCGCAATGGTTGGTTTAAGACATACGAGATAAACCCTAAAGATTTTAACTTTAAAGACTATAAAAAAGAAGATTTGCTAGGTGGAACAGCCATAGAAAATGCTGAAATTACACGTAAAATTCTAAGCGGTGAAAAAGGTGCTAAGAGAGATGCGGTGGTACTAAACTCGGCTGCTGCGCTTTATATAACAAGGGATGATTTAAGTTTAGAGTCTGCTATAATTGAAATTGAGAAAATTATTGATAGTGGAAAAGCTTTAGAAAAATTAGAGGAATTTGCATTTAAGTCTAAAGATTAAATTGATAAAATATTGTAGGCTTTAGGGCTTAGTGAAGAGTGAAAAATGAAGAGTGAAAAGTTTATGTGAAAATCCTTGCGGATTTTTTGATTAAAGTTTTTTAAATAAAAATTTGTATGTATAATAATAAATTTGATAAAACATTGTAGTACTCTGTGCCAATTAAAACTTTATATTTAATCATGTAGGGGACGGGTTTTCCGTCCCGTGGGTAGTTAGCTAAAATAGCTAGTTTTTTCGGGACGGAAAACCCGTCCCCTACATGGATTTGTGCGTTTTAACGAATTTGTTTTAAATCAAA
>CAYJER010000027.1:0-26476 GCA_964369225.1 uncultured Eubacteriales bacterium | reverse complement strand
AAAACCCGTCCCCTACATGGCTAAATTTGCTAATCAACACGTCTGCACAGAGACCCTCCCCTACAATATATTATCAAATTTATCTTTAAAAAGCTTTTAATCAAAAAATCCGTGAGGATTTTCACCTGAACTTTTCACTCTTCACTAAGTATAAGACCCGTCCGCTACAATATTTTAGTAAATATATTTGTATAAAAATGAAAAATGCCTTACATAATATAAGGCATTTAAAGTGTGTTTATAACTTATTCGTGTGTGATTACTCTGTGAAACCAGACTCAACTAAAGATACTAGATTTTGAACTGCTTCTTCATCATCAGATCCATCTGCTATAATACGGATGCTTGTTCCACCTACGATACCTAGTGAAAGAACACCTAGAAGACTTTTAGCATTTACTCTTCTTTCTTCTTTTTCAACCCAGATAGATGACTTAAACTCATTTGCCTTTTGTATAAAGAATGTAGCTGGACGTGCGTGTAATCCTACTTGGTTTTGCACCAAAACTTCTTTATCATACATAATAGATTCACTCTCCTGTAATAATTAAAAATATAAAAACTAATAGTTTTATTCCTTATGTCTACATTATATATTGAAAATATGGATTAGTCAATGCTTCTGATACAATTTCAGCTTGATGAACTACTTAATATATTTTACAAATAGCTCATTTGTGCAAGTTGCTACAAAACGTTAGAAATTTTTCAACATATTAAAACAAAATCTTTTTGAAATATCATAAAAATAGTTCAAAATTCAATTTGTTGATTTAGCATGTTGAACTTCCTTTGCGCTTAATAAATTATTTTTTATTGCTAAATCTAGCATATCTCGACGAAATGTTGCTGTATTTTTAATAGACTGTTCTCTTTTCCAATTTTCAATTTTAGCATGATCACCATTAATTAAAACTTTTGGTACATGTATATTTCTCCAAACAGCTGGTCTTGTGTATTGAGGATGCTCTAAAAGTCCGTTATAATGGCTCTCGTTTTCAAAACATTCATCGTCGCTTAAGACTCCTTTTATCATTCTTGATACAGCATCGGCTACTATTACCGCAGGCATTTCACCGCCTGTCAAAACATAATCACCTATAGAAATTTCTTCGTTTACATATTCATCTATTATTCTTTGGTCTACACCCTCATAATGTCCACACAAAAAACAGATGTTTTTTTTTTGAGACAATTCTTTTACAACAGACTGATTAAGAACTCTGCCTTTAGGCGACATATATATTATATGAGGTTTTTCACCTATATGCTCTACTAGTTTGTCAAAACACTCTGATATAGGTTCTGGCTTTAAAAGCATCCCTTTACCACCACCAAAAAGACAGTCATCTACTTTCTTGTGTTTATCATATGCAAAATCTCTTAATTGATGAAAACAAATTTGCAGAAAACCTTTTTTTCTTGCCCTGCCTACAATGCTCTCGGTTAGTATGTTTTCGCACATTTCAGGAAAAAGACTAACAAAATCAATTCGCATCTAAGATCACCTCGTCGTCAAAAATGCCCGGAATTGGGTATACTTCAATTATACCGCCTTGAATGTCTGTTCTCTTTATCATATGGTCAACAGCTGGAAAAAGATACTCTTTACCATTATTCTCGATTTTATACACATTATTAGCACCTGTTGCGAATACATCTGTAATTGTGCCGTAATATTTTTCGTTGTTGCCATCATATACTTTAAGACCGATTAAATCTACAATAAAAAATCTATTCTTAGGCAATTTAATGTCGTCTCTATTCATGTATAGGATAGTTCCATAAAGTTTAGTACCGCTTTCAATGCTATCTATGCCCTCTAGTTTAATTAACAGATGGTTTTTGTGTACTCTTGAGGATATAAGTTTTGCATCTGTCTCGCCTTTATTAAAATAAAGTGTTTTAATTTTTTTAAGCCATTGTGGTGAATCTGTGTAGTTTTCTACTTTAAGTTCGCCTTGTATTCCATGTGTGCCGACTATTCTGCCAGCTTCTAAAAATTTTTCAGCCATAAATCTTAGTCCTTTCTTACTTTGCATAAGATAAGCATATTTTATTTTTGTCGATTTGTCAAGACTTATGAGCGATTTGTAAACAAGCTGTAAAAGAATTTTTATCTTATTGAAAAACTAATTAATTCAATATATAATGAGTAGTATACTGAAAGGTGGTCGTAGTATGTTAAATAAACTTGCAAGATTTATGATGGGTCGTTACGGAACAGATAAACTAAATATAGTGTTGTGTATTATAACCGTGATATTATCGTTGATATTTTCTTTAATTCCGGGAAACCTATTTTTTTTGAATCTTGTAAACACAGCGTTTTTAGTTTATGTTGTTTTTAGAACACTTTCTAGGAACATCACTGCTAGAAGAAAAGAGCTTTATTCGTTTTTAAAGTTTTATACTCCAATCGAGAATTGGATGAAGTTCAAAATAACAGTCTTTAGCAACAGAAAGACATATAAATATTTTACTTGTCCTAACTGTAAACAGCAATTGAGAGCTCCAAGAGGAAGAGGCAAGATAAGGGTTACCTGCCAAAAATGCCATAAGGATTTTGAAAAAAAAGTATAAGTTAGGGCTTGAAAGGAATTAGTATGGATAAAAATAGAGAAAAGAGAATTGCGTTGTACGCATTAGGCATTATATCTTTTACAGTAATTTTGGTATTTGTGTGTTTTCAGTATCAAAGCTTTTTATCAGCAATACAAATGTTTTTTTCTGCAATTGCACCCTTTATAGCAGGAATGTTTATAGCATTCGTTTTAAATGTAGCTGTAAAATTATTTGAATGTTTTTTGTTTATTCCCATAAACAAGCGCTATGATGATAAAAAATGGTGGAAGGCAATAAAAAGACCGATATCTGTCTTTTTTGCTCTTTTATTTGTTCTAGCAATTATTGCGTTATTCTTGCTAATATTAATTCCTGAATTGGGTAGATCAGGTAGAGCCTTTATGGACACGGCATCTAAGACTTTGCCTGTTTATATTGATGAGTTGATGGTATTTGTTAATGACTTTGCTACTCAAAATGGTATTGATTTTGATTTTGAGAGTTTGCAAAGCACCGTACTTGCTAATTTTAATGTAACGGCAATACTAGAAAATGTTTCCAAGGCTACTACAGATATTTTTTCTTCTTTGATGTCTGCAACTTTTAGTGTTGCAAGTGGAATTTTTGTTTTTGTAGTTAGCTTTATATTCTCGATTTACTTCTTGCTTAAAAAAGAGATGATGATAAGAACATTTAAGAAATTACTTTACGCTTATTTTCCTAGACGATTTGCAAATAAACTTTCAATGCTATTATCTGTAAGCAATAAAGTTTTTTCAAATTATGTAAGAGGGCAAGTTACCGAGTGTATGATTTTAGGTGTACTTTGCTTTATAGGAATGACTATAATAGGCCTTGATTATGCGTTGCTTACCTCGTTTATCGTGGCGTTATTTGCACTTGTGCCTATGGTTGGAGCGTTCATTGGTGCGATTGTAGGAGCATTATTACTGTTGATTGTAAATCCAATGGATGCAGTATGGTTTTTAATATTCTTTATAGTGTTACAACAGTTTGAGGGAAATGTAATTTACCCAAAGGTTGTAGGAGCGTCAATAGGTCTGCCAGGCGTGTGGACATTAACAGCGGTAACAGTAATGGGTTCGTTCTTTGGAATAATAGGAGTTCTTGTAGGACCTCCAACTGCTGCGGTAATTTATATTTTGTTAAGACAAAAAAGTCATGAACTTCTAAAGAAAAAAGAGGTTAATGCGGCAGTTTTAGATGGCTCAGAAGTTATTGTAATATATAATGATATTATGGATAGGCACACACTAAAGTCAACCAGTAAAAAACCTAAAAAGTTTGAAAAGATTAAAGCATTTTTTAAGATTAAACCATGATAATATATATGGACTGTAGCACAAATAAAGTGCAACAGTCCATATTTTTACTCATTTATATAGACATTTTGTTTTTTTTGTGATACAATATAAGAGTGATTATGAATTTTGAAAGGAAAACAAATATGGAACTTATATCTTTGGTAGTGCCTTGCTATAATGAAGAGGAATCATTGCCATTTTTTTATAATGCCTTTGTTGAATTGGCTAAAAAAATGGAAAATCAGGTTGATTTTGAAGTTATATTAGTAAATGATGGCTCTAAAGACAAGACTTTCCCTAAAATGCTTGAACTATCTAAAGAAGATAGTAGAGTTAAATATATAAATTTTTCAAGAAATTTTGGAAAAGAAGCTGCTATGTATGCAGGTTTTGAAAAATGTAAGGGTGATTATATTGCGATTTTGGATGCAGATTTACAAGATCCTCCTGAATTAATTATAGAAATGTATAGAATGATAATAGAGGATGGCGCAGACTGTGTAGGCACAAGAAGAATTACAAGAAAAGGCGAACCTCCTATAAGATCATTTTTTGCAAATTCATTTTATACAATAATAAATAAAATCTCTAAGACTGAAATTGTAAATGGTGCTAGAGACTTTAGACTTATGACAAGACAAATGCTTAACTCAATTATCGAAATGAGAGAGTATAATAGATTTTCAAAAGGTATATTCAGCTTTGTTGGCTTTGATACAAGATGGATCGAGTATGAAAATGTAGAAAGAGTAGCAGGCAGAAGTTCTTGGTCGTTTTGGAATTTATTTAAATATTCTTTAGAGGGAATAATGTCGTTCTCGACAGCTCCACTTAACATATCATCGCTTTTAGGAGTGTTGCTTTGTATTCTTTCATTTGTTTACATAACATTTATTATAATTAAAACTTTGGTTTATGGCGACCCTGTAGACGGATTCCCAACACTTATTTGTATGGTTACTTTTATAGGTGGTGTCCAACTTTTCACTGTTGGAATTTTGGGGCAATACATTGCGAAGATGTACATGGAGACAAAAAAACGCCCTATATACATTGTAAAGGACGAAAGTAAAGATGAATAAATATAAGAGACAAGTTACTAAAAAGTTACTTGTCTCTTTTTTGTTTGATTAAAGATTAAGCGCATTTAGCTCTTTTTCTGTTTCTTCAACTAGTCTTTCACACTCTTTTGAGTTAGCTCCGAAAACTTTTTTCATTCCGAAAAATCCGCTTGTAAGGCTGTCTTTTACTTGGTTTTTTACTAAGTTATTAACGCCAGCTTCTTCCATTTTTTGAATTTGGAAAGAGTTTGACTCGCTTTTAAAACTAGCTCTTGTAATTTGAACTTGGTTTTGTGAGTCAAGTGCTGGAAAAACAATTAACATTACAGCTCCGTGTTTTTGAAGTCTAGGCTCTCCAGCTGAGAACTTAGCGTCCTTTATCGCCTCGTAAAATGACTCGATTGTGTAAGTTTTTTGCGTCTTAATTCTTTTAATTTTGAATCCTAATGCCATGAATATTTCTCCTTAAATTTTATTTTATCCGCCAAAGAAGCTCATTATTGTAAAGCCTTCTGGTAAATTCAATGTGAACATATACACTGTTGATATTACAAAGCCTATTAGCGAAAATATTACTATGATGTTTTTATTAATCTTGCTCTTTAGACTACTTGCGATACCTAATAGGAACAATACTACACTGTAGATAACTGTTACTAGTCCGAAAGCGTCGCCTACTTGATTTGATTTTTGTCCTGATTCAAGTTCAGTAGCTGATTGATCTAATAAATCTAATGCAGTAGCAAAATATGAATTAACAAATTCTTCGTTATAGAAAGGTGAAGTGGTAGCTGTGTCTGTCTCTAGCCATGCTAATACAACCTCTGTTGGATCGTCGTTGTCTGTGGGTGCTGGCCATGCTAGTTCTGCCGCCATGCTCTCGCCTAGGTTCTCGTTTAACATATAATACATTTTATATGCTAGTAGGTCGATATTATCTTGGTTTTGCTCTGTTGCGTTAAGCTCGAACATTAATTCAGTTTGCATTGCAGAAATCTCATTCCAAAGAATTGTGTCTTGCATTTGTGATTGAATAGCCGCATTGTACTCAGAGTTACCCTCTGAGGCTAAGTTGTTACTTACTGTGTAGCTTGTAGCTTGATTGCCTGCGTGAAGTGAGCCTATCCAGCTTGCCCATGCCATAAGCAATGCAGTAAGACCTAACATTACCACAATAAATATCTCGATGATTTTCTCCATGTCTCTAGTTTTTTTCATAATTAATTTCCTTTCAAAAAATATATTTATATCACAACTCCCTCTAGTAATTGCGATATTATCGTGATTTATGTATATATAGGGAACATAATCAATCTTAGGATTTTGAGTTAAAAATAAATTCGTTAAAACGCACAAATTAATGTAGGGGACGGGTTTTCCGTCCCGTGGGAATTTAGCTAAAACTTCTAGCTTTTCGGGACGGAAAACCCGTCCCCTACATTTGTTTTTTTGCTAATCAACACAAAATTTTTATAAAAAAACTTTAATCAAAAAATCCGTAAGGATTTTCACATTAACTTTTCACTATTCATTTTTCACTCTTCACTAAGTTTTAAATTTGCTCATAATCATCTAAAAGCAATTCAACTTTTTTGACTTGTGATTTAAGTATTTCAAGCTCTTTTCTTAAGGCATCACCAGAATGCTTCTCGCCTTCTTTTAGCTCATCTTTCTGGTTTGATTCAGCAGACTCACTAATTGTATTTACTACAATACCTACAACTACGTTCATCATTATAAATGCGCTGATTAGTACGAATGGCACAAAATAAAGCCATGCCCAACTAAAAGTTTCCATAACAGGTCTTGAAATTCCCATTGACCAACTCTCAAGTGTCATTACTTGGAATAGAGTGTAAAAACTTGATCCTATATTCCCAAACCATTCAGGGAAAGCTTCTCCAAAGCAAACAGTTCCCATAACAGCAAAAACATAATAGATAATTATTAAAAGTAACCCTGTCCATGCAATGCTTGGAATAGATTTTCCAATTGCTGTAATTATCACGTTAAGTTTTGATACACCCGAAATCATTCTAAGTGCTCTTAGGTTTCTGAGTGAACGCAACACTCTGAATACACGTAAAATTCTGAACACTGACAAGAATGAAAGTTCTGATAATACTGAAACAATGACTATTAAAAAGTCGAAAATATTAAATCCGCTCTTAAAAAAGTTTAACTTATGTACTATAATTTTAAGTATTAGTTCTATGACGAAAATTCCTAGAAATATATTGTCTATTACTGCAAGATATGTTCCTATTGAAGCTACTATCTCTGGTGAAGTTTGAAGCCCTAGAATTAATGAATTAAGTAAAATAATAACTAAAATCAGGTTAGTAAAGCATTTGCTTTCTACTATACTTGTTATTCTTTTCATAAAAAAACGTTGCTCCTTTTTTTCTTATAAATTTTATTATATAATATAAAATACATATTGTCAAATATTTTTTTTAGTGTTTGTTTCACTTGTTAATATAACAAAATATATATATAAATGATAATTTTTTTTATACAACAATCAGAAATATACTTCAGTTTACAATTTGTTAATTATTTGTATTGAATTTATTAAAAAAGTATGTTAAAATAATAACAATAAATTTAGTATAACAAAAGAAAAGAGGAAAAATATGGAAGAATTTAACAGTTTTTTGGCAAGTGTAAATGATTTGGTATGGGGCATACCAATGATAGTGCTTATTCTTGCCTGTGGTGTGTGGCTTACACTTAAACTTAAGGTTTTGCAAATATCAAGGCTAGGCAAAGCTTTAAAATTTATGGTTAAGAATGAAAAAGACGGTGAGGGAGAGGTTTCTTCGTTTGCAGCCCTATGTACAGCGCTTTCTGCAACAATAGGTACAGGTAATATTGTTGGTGTAGCATCTGCTATAGCAGCAGGCGGACCTGGAGCGCTTCTTTGGATGGAAGTTGCAGCTTTCTTTGGTATGGCTACAAAGTATGCAGAAGGATTTTTAGCGATTAAGTTCCGTAAACTTGATGAAAACGGACACGCAATAGGTGGTCCATTCTATTACATAGAAAAAGGAATGGGTAAAAACTTTAAATGGCTAGCTAAATGTTTTGCGCTTTTTGCAGCTCTTGCAGGACTTTTAGGAATTGGTACAATTACACAAATTAATGGTATTACTTCATCAGTTCAAAACTTTTTTGACCCTGAAAAGTCAAATGTAGTTTTCCACATAGGTTCAACACCTATTACTTTAACAATAATCATTGCAGGAGCTTTAGTTACTCTATGTGCTGCATTAGTTATTATTGGCGGAATTAAACGTATTTCAAAAGTGGCATCAATAGTAGTTCCGTTTATGGCAGTTGTTTATTTTGCTTTAGGTCTACTTATTATCGGATTTAACTTTACTGAAATTCCAGCAGCATTAAACGAAATTTTTGTTGGTGCGTTTGACCCTACAGCTGTAGCAGGTGGTGTAATTGGTATTACAATTAAAACAGCAATTCAAAAAGGTGTTGCCCGTGGAATATTCTCAAATGAGGCTGGTTTAGGTTCTGCTCCAATTGCGGCAGCGGCTGCAAAAACAAAAGACCCTGTAAGACAAGGTCTAGTAACTATGACAGGAACATTCATTGATACAATAGTAATATGCACAATCACAGGACTAGCAATAGTAATGACAGGCGCATGGAAGCCAGCTCTAGGGCTTGAGGGAGCAGAGATAACAATGTATGCCTTTACCGAGGCTTTGCCGTTTGCAGAGGGCGTAAGCTCATTTATGCTTATGATATGCTTAATATTCTTTGCGTTTACAACAATTCTAGGTTGGGATTATTACGCTGAGCGTAGCATTGAGTACCTAACAAATTCAAACATGAAATTTGTTAAAATTTATCGTTATATCTATATTTTAGCAATTTTTGTAGGTCCATACCTAACAGTTTCAGCAGTTTGGACAATTGCAGATATCTTTAATGGACTAATGGCGATACCTAATATTATAGCGCTATTGTTCTTATCAGGACTAATTGCTAAAGAAACAAACGCTTATTTTAATAAAAATAAATTGCGTAAATAATTAAAAATCATAAACTATTAATCCCTTAACAATTATGTTAGGGGATTAAATTTTATTGTTATGTATTGCTACGTTTTTTGATTAAAAATTAATTCGTTAAAACGCACAAATTAATGTAGGGGACGGGTTTTCCGTCCCGTGGGAATTTAGATATAGTCGCTAGTTTTCGGGACGGAAAACCCGTCCCCTACATGGTTAAATTTGCTAATCAACACGTCTGGGCACAGAGACCCTCCCCTACAATATATTAATAAATTTATTATTATACAAACAAAAATTTTATTTAAAAAGTCTTTAATCAAAAAATCCGCAAGGATTTTCACATGAACTTTTCACTATTCATTTTTCACTCTTCATTCAAAAAAAATAAGGCTACGACAAAAGTCGTAGCCTATATTTATTGTGAAATTAGATTTCAGCAAAGTATTTAATTGTTCTAACCATTTGGCTTGTGTATGAGTTCTCGTTGTCATACCAAGAAACAGTTTGTACTTGATATAGGTCATCGCCAATTGGTGTTACCATTGTTTGAGTTGCATCAAATAATGAACCATAAGTGATACCGATGATATCAGAAGATACTAGCTCTTCCTCTGTGTAACCGAAAGATGCTGAAGAAGCTGCTTTCATAGCTGCATTGATGCCTTCTTTTGTTACGTCTTTACCCTTAACAACTGCTACAAGAATAGTTGTTGAACCTGTTGGAACTGGAACACGTTGTGCAGAACCGATTAGTTTGCCGTTAAGCTCTGGAATAACTAGTCCGATAGCTTTAGCAGCACCTGTTGAGTTAGGAACGATGTTAGCTGCACCAGCTCTAGCTCTTCTTAGGTCACCCTTTGGATGAGGGCCGTCAAGAGTCATTTGATCGCCTGTGTAAGCATGGATTGTTGACATGATACCGCTTTGGATTGTAGCGTAATCATTAAGAGCCTTAGCCATTGGAGCTAGGCAGTTTGTTGTGCAAGAAGCTGCTGAGATGATTGTATCATCAGCTGTTAGGATGTCCTCATTAACGCTGAAAACAACTGTTTTTGTTTTTGCATCTGCTGGAGCTGAAATAACAACTTTCTTAGCACCTGCATCTATATGAGCTTGTGATTTCTCTTGTGATACATAGAAACCTGTACACTCTAGTACTACGTCTACACCGATTTCTCCCCAAGGAAGATCAGCTGCGTTTCTTTGGCTGTAGATTTCAACTTTTTTGCCGTCTACTGTGATAGAAGTCTCGCCAGCCTCAACTGTGTGACCGTCATATCTACCTTGTGCTGTATCATACTTTAAAAGATGAGCAAGCATTTTTGGGCTTGTTAGATCGTTGATTGCAACAATCTCATAACCTTCTGCACCAAACATTTGTCTGAATGCTAGACGTCCGATACGTCCGAAACCATTAATAGCTACTTTAATTGACATAATAGTGAACCTCCAAAAATTTTGTATTTTATTTACCTTTATATTTTAATACATTTTTAAGCATTTTACAAGTGCTAGTTAGATAATTAACAATCTTTTCAAAAAATTTGATAAAATCATTAAAAATAACTACTGTTTCATGGAAATTATTGCTTATTTTTTATATCTTTTTCCTATTTTAACTTGAGTATCCTCTTTTTCTACGCTGATTATCTCTGAATTAAACATAAACATCAGCATGAAAGATGTGAGTAGAAGCACAATTAATTGAATTGAAACGCTCATTAAATTGATTTCATGCCCAGAAAAGAATGACGCTACTATATATGATAATGAGTATGACATGGAAAGTGAAATGCTAAGACCAGAATATAAAAAGAATTTATTAAGGCTATTTTTCTGTTCATCAAAACCTGTAACAACCTTTGATCTTGCAAGCAATGAGAGCGATAGGCTACAAACTGTTAAAATGATATAAAGGTTTTCGCTTATAAGTATTGACATTGTGTAATGAATAAACCCATATAGCATTAATACTATTCCCACTAAAACAGGAATTAGTTCAATAAACTTACTATTTTCAAGTATAAATAGCTTGTTCATAAACCCAAATATACTGTATAATAAAAAGTACAAAAATAAGAATTCTACCATTATTAACAAAGGTAATTCTACTGAAAAGCCAGAGGCGGTGTTTCCACCTGGGTTATTTAAGTAGTCTATTAGTAAATTGTAGCCTACATATCCTGTAAAAACTGTCGCTATTGCGTTAAACACATTGTTGTTTTCGTGTGATTTTAAGACTAAATAACTGTTTTTATTTTTAATATTACAAATTAATGCGTAAATTAACGGGATAAAGCATATGGCTATGGCTGCAAAAGAGAAAACTCCGCCCAATGAAAAGTATTCTCCGTCAAAGTACAGTGAGTATTGTATAAAGTTTAATGTTGCTGACAAAAATATTGTTATAAGTGTTAGTAAAGTGTATTTTCCTATTTGCATAGACCCCTCCAAAATTTAAGAACTTAAACCCATTGTAACACAAGATTTAAGTTCTTTCAATATATATTTATTATCTTTCGCTTATTTTTTTATACTTAAGGTTAGTAGGCAATGCTCTATAGGCAGGTCTGATAATTCTCTTACCTGTTGTCATTTCTTCAATTCTATGAGCACACCAACCAGGAATTCTTGCCACTGCAAAAAGTGATGTGTATACATCATGTGGAATTCCAAGCATTTCATAAACTAAACCTGAATAGAAGTCAACATTAGCGCTGATAACTTTTCCGTTACCTTTAACCTTTGCATATACTTCTTTAGAAATTTGCTCAATTCTCTCGTAAAGAGCAAATCTTTTTTCATAACCCTTTTTCTCGGCTAAACTTTTTGCATAGCTCTTAAGAATAATTGCACGAGGGTCAGAAAGTGTGTAGATAGCATGGCCCATACCATAGATAAGTCCGCTACCGTCGCCCTCTTTTTTCTCTAAAATCTTAGTTAGGAACTCTGAAATTTCTTCTTCGTTCTCCCAATCATTTAGACCATCCATTATACATTTCATCATTTCATCTACTTTTATGTTAGCTCCGCCATGCTTAAAGCCTTTTAGTGAGCCTATAGCGCCAGCAATTGCAGAGTAGATATCTGTGTCTGATGATGATAGAACTCTTGTTGTAAATGTAGAGTTGTTTCCGCCGCCATGTTCAGCGTGTAGAGTAAGACAAAGGTCTAAAAGTCTAGCTTCTTCCTCTGTGAAGTCTTCGTCTTTTCTGACAGCTCTTAATATAGCTTGAGCGGTTGAGTCACCCTTTTTAAGCGGATGGAATGACATGCTCTCGTTATAGTGAGAACGCTTGATTACTTGGAAAGCATATGCCATAATTACAGGAAGTCTTGCAATTATAGAAAGACTTTCTCTTATGTTATTCTCAAGGCTTAAGTCCTCTGGATCATCGTCATAAGAGTATAAAGCTAAAACTGCACTAGCTAGTTTATTCATTATATTTGTTGAAGAATTTCTCATTAATACATCTTCAACAAAATATTTTGGTAACTCTCTGTCTGCATTTAACATGTCGATAAGCATGTCATATTCTTCTTTGTTTGGAAGTTTTCCGAATAGTAAAAGCCAGATAGTTTCCTCGAATGAGTATGTGCCTGACTCAATGCTACCCTCTACAATTTCGTCTACATCTATTCCACGGTAAATTAGTCTGCCTTCATCGGCAACCTTTTCGCCGTCTTCCATCATATAGCCATGAACTCTGCAAATTCTTGTAAGTCCTGCCATAACGCCAGTTCCATCGTCGTTGCGTAGTCCTCTTTTTACACTGTGTGAAGAATATGTCTCTTTAGAAATTTGGTTGTCAGCTATGTAATCTTTACATAAATTTTCAATTATTCCACCATATTCTTTTTCGCTTAATAGTTTTTTCATACTAAACCACCTTTTTATATCATATAATTAACTGGATATTACCCCTTAGTTTATTATAAAACAGGGGACTTGTCAATGTTTTTTTGCAAAATACATGAATATTCTTGCAAATAACATGTATTTAATGTTTTCAAAGAAATAAAAGAGGTGTAAAATGAAAATTTATTTAAAATGTTTTGGTGCTTTTTTTGTGGGGATTTATTTGCTTACAATACTTATTCCTTTTGCTACACAGTTAGAATTTGATACTATTCCACAAAATATTGGTGTAGAGCATGAACCGCTAGTTAAAAATTATCAAGACAAGCTAGGTGAGAATTTCTTACTTTATGATGTAGCCACTAAAAATATTATTGAAGTTTCTGAAAAAGATTTTCTTATTGGCTCTTTAGTTAGCGAGATGGACAGCTCGGTAGGACTAGAGGCGATGAAAGCACAGACAGTGGCTGCCTACTCCTATTATTCTTGTCTTAGAAATGAAAATGCCGATAATGATTATCATTTCACTTTTAATTCAGAAATTAACAGTGTTTACACTCAAAATATTGATCCATCTGAAATTGAGGTTTATCAAAATGCTGTTGAGAGCGTATACGGAGAAATTCTAATGTATCAAAATGAAATTGCTTATGCTTCTTTTTTTAATAATTCAAACGGAAGGACTGAAAGCGCCTTAGACGTGTGGGGCAAAGATTTGCCGTATCTTATAAGTGTAGCAAGCCCTTATGACAATCTTGCAAGCACAACACAAAAAAGCTACCACTATAGCCCAGAAGAAATTATTTTAAGACTTAGCACTGCCTGGGGTGAAGATAAATTTAACTTTGAGTTAGAATATGATGAGTGGTTCAGTAATATTAAAAGGACTTTAGGTAATACTGTTGTGTCTGTGAATATATGTGGATTTACTGTGACAGGAGAAGAATTAAGGCAGTGTTTTTCGCTAGCTAGCCCTAATTTTTCTGTAACTTATAATGGTGAATACTTTGAATTTGAAAGCATGGGTCAAGGAAGTCTGGTCGGGATGAGCCAGAGCGGTGCCGTTTATATGGCGTCAGAGGGTGCTAGTTACACTGAAATTTTAGAATGGTATTATAAAGATACTACGCTTAAAACTGTTATGTGAAAAATAATTCATCTAATTCTATTTGATAAAAGGAACATAACTTAACCACGCTTTCAATGCTAGGTTGAGTTTTTCCTGTTTCATAATAACAGTAGGCAGACCTGGTTATTTTAAGAACTACCGCAACGTCTTCTTGGGTTAAATCTCTATCGACT
This sequence comes from uncultured Eubacteriales bacterium, assembly GCA_964369225.1. GTDB lineage: Bacteria > Bacillota > Clostridia > Oscillospirales > Acutalibacteraceae > SIG603. The sequence goes on along the minus strand of CAYJER010000027.1, from coordinate 12,327 downwards.
CTTAAACTTCTAAGTTTAGTTGATAAATTTTTTTCAAACATGTTCATCGTTAAATCCTCCATTTTAATTGATTTACTTGATTGTATCATATTTCGACACTGTTTGTCTACTATAATAGACAAAAATTATTCTAGAATAGCTAAAATTAAACTAAAAACAGAGGTGTATTATGATAGAGTATAATAATGAGGCGTTAGCCACAGTGATAAAAAGACTGCGGAGAGAGAAAGGATTATCTCAAGAAGTATTAAGCGGTTTTGCAGTGATTGCAAGAAGTCATCTTTCAATGATAGAAAACGGAACAAAAAAAGCTAATCTTGAAACAGTATGGAAATTAGCGAACGCACTGGATATTTTTCCGCATGAATTAATAGAAATAGTGGAACTTGAAATTAAGCAAAAAAATAGTTCTTATTAAGTTAAGAGCCTATTTGACTTGAATATTAATATTTCAGCTATTTTCTACAATGTTCACATGAAAAAAATAATAAAAATTAATATATATTTCCTTGACACATATTATATAAAAAAGTATAATAAGAGTAGAATAATATATTTGTTTGTGGTGTGTTCAAGTGAAGCTTTAAATACACACAAACTACAAAAGTGATGTGAATTATTTGAATAACAAAAAAGACTATTTTGATGAGCTTCATAAATCTAAGACATACAACAGCATGGGTAAAAATGGTAAAAAAATATTAGACGACGTTGTAAACCTTGTTAGCGATGTTACTGAAACAATTGATGAACGAAAAAATAAAAATCCATACAGTTCTACTAAAAGAACAAATCACCCTTACGAAAACGGTCAAAAACCTAATACTCAGCCAAAATCGAATGTGAATAATTATGAAACTAGTCAGAATTATTCAGCTCCTGCACCAAAAAAGAAAGAAAAAACAAAGAAGAAAAAGAAGTATAAATATAAAGGCCTTATGGCTTTGATTATTGTAGCATCTTTTTTAGTGCCTGCCGAGATGCTTTTCTCTTATACCAATTTATCGGCATTGTTAGTAATTTTTTCATCTATAGGTATAGGTGTGTCCTCGTGTTATTTAACAGCGTGGGCATTTAAGATAAGAGAGAAAAAAGAATTACCAAAACCTAAAGAAGCTCCTGTTATAGAACAGGCTGTAAAGTCAAGCACAGGAAATAAAGAACTTGACAAAGTAGTAAATGACGGACACGATTATATAATTAAGCTTAAAAAAGCAAATGATGCAATTCCAAACGAGACACTAACAGAGTATATCGACAGAATGGAAAATGCTAGCTTTGATATATTTGCATATGTAAGCGATAACCCAGAGAAAATTCCGCAAATAAAGCGGTTTATGAATTATTATTTGCCAACAACCCTAGAACTTTTGGAGAAATACCAAACAATGCAGGCGCAGTCTGTAAAGGGTGAAAATATAAAAAATGCCTTAAGTGAAATTGAAAGAATGATGTACACAATAGCAAATGCCTTTGAAAAACAACTTGATTTATTGTTTAGTCAAGAAACCATAGATATAGGTGTGGATATTTCGGTTTTTGATAGCATTCTTGAGCAAGAAGGACTTAAAAAAGATAAAGATAATATAGGAGGGTAAACAACATGAACAATTTAGAATTAGAGGGTCTTGGTGCAGACGAGGCAAAGGCTCTTAGCACTGTTCAAAATGAAGAGGAGATTAAACAATCTATTGCAAACGATGTTAAAAATCAAGTAGAGCTAACAGACGAAGAAAAGGCTCAACTAGAAGATTTTTCAAATAGAATTGATTTTACTAACAGCACTATGATTATGAAATACGGTGCTGCTTCACAAAAAAAGATAGCTAGTTTTTCTGACTCTGCACTTGAGAATGTTAGAACTAAAGATTTAGGTGAAGTAGGTGAAAAATTAACATCACTTATCACAGAGCTTAAAGGCTTTGAAATTGAAGAAGAGGAGAACAAAGGCTTTTTCTCTTTCTTTAAAAAGCAAAGCAATAAATTAACTAGCATTAAGGCGAAATACAACAGCGCCGAACAAAATGTAGGCGTAATATGTGAATCTTTAGAAAATCATCAAATTCAGTTAATGAAAGACATAGTTTTACTAGATAAACTTTATCAAATGAATTTAGATTACTATAAAGAGCTTTCTATGTATATAATTGCTGGAAAGATAAAGCTTGAAAAAGAGCGTGACATAACACTTAAAGAATTACAAATTAAGGCTAAACACTCTAAATTGCCTACAGTGGTTCAAGCTGCAAACGACTATGCAACTCTTTGTGATAATTTTGAGAAAAAATTACACGACCTAGACCTTACAAGAATGGTCTGCATTCAAATGTCACCACAAATTAGAATGGTTCAAAACAATGATAGAATAATGGCAGAAAAAATTCAATCTACATTAGTTAATACTATTCCACTTTGGAAGAGCCAAATGGTTCTAGCGATGGGTATTTCTCATTCTAACGAGGCGTTAAAGGCTCAAAGAGAAGTTTCTAACATGACAAATGAGCTTTTAAAGAGAAATGCCGAGACTTTAAAAATGGGTACAATTGAAACAGCAAGAGAAGCAGAGCGTGGAATTATAGATATTGAAACTTTAAAATATACAAATCAATCACTTATATCTACACTAGATGAAGTCATTAAAATAAGCGACGAGGGCAAGCAAAAACGTGCTCAGGCAGAAAAAGAGCTTAGACTAATTGAGGATGAACTTAAAAATAAGCTTCTTAGTGTAAGTGATAATACTAGGAAAGGCGTAGTATCAGAAGCCTAAGGTTTAATTGATGACTATGAAGATTATTGATATGAAAAAACACAGAATTTTAAATAGTTTTGTATTAGCGCTAATGGTAATGCTTTACTGTAGTTTTTCTGTATTTGCTAATACAACAATCCCTGAAAAACCAAGCGATGAAAGCTATTTAGATTTAGCCGAGATTATCGCCCCTACCACCATCGCACAGCTAGATGCTGTAAATGCTGAACTAGGCAATACAGCCAGCATTTATATCGTAACTGTTAAAAGCACTGGGGATTTAACAGCAGAGGAGTTTGCCAGCAGCCTTTATGAAGAGTGGAACAGCAATGTTAGAAACTCTATATTGCTTTTAGTTGACACTGATACGCCTACCTATTTCTCTATAGTTGGGGCAGATGTTAAAGACAAGGTAACTCAAGCAGAATTAAGAGACATATTAGATGAAAATGTAGAGCCTGAATTTATCCCAGGTAATTATTCAAATGCCATATCTGAATTTATTTTAAATGTTAGCAATGAGGTTAAGGGTATAAGCACAATTCCTAGCACAAGTTCACAGGCGGATAATTCTAGTGCAGAAAGTACCGATATTGAGAATAGTTCAAATTCTAGTGATGTAGAGTCTTCTGATACAGCAGTTGGAACAGTTTCAAGTATTGCACCTACTTCAACAACAGCACCTGAATCTAATGTTGATACTGAAGGTAGCTTTTTTGAAAGTTTTTGGGCAGTGTTTAAGGTTATCTTAATAACTATTTTAGTTATCATCATTCTGTTGTTTACTTTAACATTGCTTTTAGGAATTAGAGCTAATAACATAAAGAAAAAACGCAGAGCGCAAATGAAAAGAAGACAAGCTAAGGTAGTTTCAAAGCAAAGAAGCGATTTTACAGACATTAACAGTAGAAAATAATAAAGACTGATTTAATTCATTTAACTACACAAATATTGCAGGAAAAGAGGTCTTCCAAATAACAATTAATGATATAATTGCTTTGATTATCACAGGATCATTAGGGTTAATTTTCGTTATTATGGCGATAGCATTGCTTTTGGGAAAAGGGGCATTTTTGATTGCTGGTTTTAACACAATGTCTGAAAGTGAAAAGAAAAAGTATGACTCAAAAGCTCTTTGCCGTTTTATAGGTAAAATTCTATTACCTATTGGCATCTTAATGCCATCTGTTGCCATTGATTTTGCTTGGATTAGCGGAGCATACACTGGGTTAGTTGTTATTCTTTCTTTATTTGCGGTTATATATTTAAATACAGGAAATCGTTTTAGAAAATAAGTATAATAAATTAAATTTATTATACTGTATAAACATTGTAGGGAAGGGTCTCTTAGGCAAAAAACTGATTGTAGGGGCGACCTGTGGTCGTCATAATACCTAGTAATTAGTGCTAAACCCTCGGACGACCACAGGTCGCCCCTACAATAACAACACTACATTATCAGTCTAAAAAATATTTAGGAGATGTGAGCATTTTGAAAAAGAAATCGAGAATATTAATAAATATAGGATTAATTATTGCTTTTATAGGAGTATATATATTTAATCCAACAAATCTAAACCCACTTTATCCAGACGGTGCATTCACATGGTTGGTAGTATTTTCTATACTTATAGCCGTGAATTTTGTTTCGTTTTCTGTGGACGAAATCGCAAAATCTTTTCAACATAAAAGTCCGTCACCGTTTGTAATTGAAAAAAATAACAAAAAAACTCAAGCAGAACTTGCAAAAGGCACAAAAATCGCTTTGGGTATAGTTATTCCATTTTGGATTGTGTTTATAGGTGTATATTTTATATCAATGCCACTTTTTAACTCTAATGTGTATAGAGATCAATTAGGCGACGCACAAATCACAGAGTTTTCAGACGACATTCAACTTATGGATTTAAACCAAATACCTATAGTTGATAAAGATTTAGCCAAAACTTTAGCCGACAAAAAGCTAGGTGAAAACCCTGGAATGGGTTCACAAGTGTTTGTGGGAGAGCCTGTAATTCAGCAAGTAAATGGTGAATTAGTTTGGGTAGTTCCACTTCATCACTCTGGCTTCTTTAAATGGATAAGCAATACAGACGGAACACCGGGTTATATTGTGGTTTCTGCTACAAACTTACAAGACATCGAGTTTGTGGAAGCGCCTATTAAGTATCAACCTAACTCGTATTTCTTTGACGATATCACAAGATACCTAAGAGTATCTAAGGGTTATATGTTCGACGGAATTACAGACTACTCATTTGAGCTTGACGATAATGGAGTTCCTCATTGGATTATCACTACTTATAGTAATGAGTGGTTGTTTGATCTTCCAGAGGCTACAGGCGTTATAGTTCTTAATGCGACTACAGGTGAAACTGATAAATACACGGTTGACAATACTCCTGAATGGGTAGATAGAGTTCAACCTGAAAGCTTTATTATCAATCAAATTGATAACCAAGGTCAGTACGTTCACGGTGTGTTTAACTTCTCTAACAAAGATAAGTTTATGAGCAGTGGCGACTCTGCTATTATCTATAACGAGGGCAACTGTTATCTGTTTACTGGTTTAACATCAGTTGGTGCGGATGAGTCTGCAATTGCATTTATGATGGTAGACATGGTTACTAAACAACCTAAATTGTATCAAATCAGTGGTGCTACAGAGTACGCTGCTATGATGTCAGCCATGGGTTCAGTTCAACAATATGGATATATTCCGACTTCACCTATAATAATTAACCATAATGGAATACCAACTTATTTCATTACACTAAAAGACAACAGCGGATTAATCAAGCAATATTCATTTGTATCTGTTTCGGATGTTACATCTGTAGGCGTTGGAGATACAATTGCAACAGCGCTAAGAGACTATGACAATGTAATTAGTTCTTCAACTTCATTCGAGTTTGAAGAGGGTGAGTTAACAACGACAACAGGCAAACTCATTAGAATTGCAGCCGAAAACACCGACAACGGAGTAAACTATAAGTTTATAGTTGAGGGCTTAGAAGATAAGTTATTCACAATTAACTCAGAAGAAAGTGCAGAACTTGCAATATCTATAGTAGGCGATGAGGTAGAGGTAGAATATTATGACTCTAGTGTTGGGGTTATAACTGCTACACGTTTTGATAACCTAGAATTTAACCAAGATACAGAATAATATATGCAAAAATTTAGCCTAGGGTAATATAAACCCTAGGCTATTTTTTTGCATTATTTAGTTCAGAGAAATATTTTGGTTGAAATGTTGATTGTATGTGTGACCTGTGGTTATTATATTAATTGTAGGGGAGACCCTGAGTGCTCGCCCGAAAACTAGCAGTTATTACTAAACCCACGGGCGACCACACAGGGTCGCCCCTACATCAATTTGTGCGTTTTAACGAATTAATTTTAAATCAAAAATCGTAAGAGGCACGTCTGGATAATATCCGTCACTACAATGGTTTGTAATTAATCGAATTTAATATATATATCAAAATTCTAACTAACAACAGCATTATTAAATAACAAAAAAAGCTTTGACCATTTAATTTAGTCAAAGCTTTTAAATTTATATTTTTCCTTCTTTTAAAAGGTGATTAGTTTTAAGTATGCAAATTTGGGTTTTTGCGTCGGATATTTCACCTCGTAACACCATTTCTACAGCTTTATCTATGTGAATTTTTGTCACGGATAAAAACTCACCCTCGTCAAGATTCATGTCGCATTCACCGCTTACTCTCGATGCCCACATGTGTATAATTTCAGTGCAATAACCCGGTGTAGGATACATAGTTCCCAGACTAACATAGTTATCACTGTATGTTCCTGTCTCCTCACGTTGCTCACGTTTCATAGCATCAAATGGCTCTTCACCGATTTCAAGCTTACCAGCAGGGACTTCTATAATAACCTTTTTATAAGGGTATCTAAATTGTTGCACAAAATAGGCATTATCGTCTTTATCTAGGGTTAACACGCAAACTCCGCCATTATGCAGAACGATTTCTCTAAAGGACTTCATGCCTCCACTAAGTTCTATCTCGTCTCTTTGAACTGTGAAAACTTTGCCCTCAAACTTAACTTCTTCTTTTAGGGTTGTTTCTTCTTGATACATAGGTTCACCTTTCTAAAATTATTCGGCTATTTTTCTTGAATCTTTAATCGCTCTGTAAGCAGGTCTAATAATCTTGTTGCTGTTTATTAGCTCTTCAATTCTGTGAGCGCTCCAACCGCAAATTCTTGCAATTGCAAAAATAGGGGTATATAGCTCTTTTGGCAAACCAAGCATGTCATAGATAAATCCACTGAAAAAGTCTACATTCGCACTTACGCCTTTATAGATTTTCCTTTTTTCACAAATGACTTTTGGCGCTAACTCGCATACATTGCTGTAAAGCTCATATTCTTTATGATTACCCTTTTCTTTTGCTAGTCTTTCAACAAATGATTGCATCATTATAGCACGAGGATCTGAAAGTGAGTAGACAGCATGCCCCATACCATAAATAAGACCACTCTTATCAAATGCTTTCTTTTCTAGTATATCTCTTAAATAAGACTCAATAGCCTCTTTGTCATTCCAATTTTTAACATGTTTCTTAATGTCTTCAAACATTCCAGTAACTTTGATGTTAGCTCCACCATGTTTAGGCCCTTTAAGTGAACCTAGTGCAGCTGCTATTGCTGAATATGTGTCTGTTCCAGATGAAGATACAACACGTGCTGTAAATGTTGAGTTGTTTCCTCCGCCATGCTCTGCGTGAAGCATTAAAGCCATGTCTAAAACTCTTGCCTCTAGTTCTGTGTATTTACAGTCAGGTCTTAAAAGTCTTAGAATATTTTCAGCGGTTGAAAGCTTAGGATCAGGATTATGAATAAAGAAACTTTTGTTGTGATGATAGTGCATATAAGCGTGATAACCATAAACAGATATCATCGGGAATGTAGCAATCAACTGAATTGATTGTCTTAGAACGTTCTCAATAGAAATATCGTCTGCCTTGTCATCATATGAATATAGGGTAAGAACTGATCTAGCCAAACCGTTCATCATGTCACGGCTAGGAGAGTTCATAATTTCGTCTCTAACAAAATTTGATGGCAATTTACGATAATGAGAAAGCAAAGTTTTAAATTCTTTCATTTCTTCCGCATTTGGTAGCTCACCGAATAATAATAAATAAGAAGCTTTTTCAAAACCGAAATTCTCGCCCTCACGTTGATGAGCAATAATATCTTCAATATTATAGCCTCTGTAATAAAGTTCACCGCTACATGAATGTTTTTCACCATCAATTATTTTATGTGAAACTATCTTAGAGACATTTGTTAGTCCTGCAAGGACACCATTTCCGTCAATATCACGTAGACCTCTTTTAACATCATATTTTGTGTATAAATCAGGGTCAATATTACTGTTCTCACGGCATTTGTTTGCTAGCCCGGCTATTTCCGGACGTAATTCTGAATATTTTCTGTAACTCATAGCAATTTCCTCCTCATGTCTGCATATAAATATAGTATTACATACATTATACAACTTTTTTTAAATTAATTTGTTAATATAGTATGAATTATTGAGGTGAAATTGTAATGAATAAAAAAATTAAAAAAGAATTGGTAAACTTGTTCGTATTTGCAGTGGTATTTTCCTTTATGACTGGTATATTTGTATACGCTGTGTCAAATTCAGGAATACTCGTAAAGGCTGATGCAGAGGATATAGAACCCAGCGTTAGCGTAAACCTTAGCTCTAATTATGAAGAGATAGACCCTAGTCCCGATCACACTGAGCCATATTTTACAACCGAATACATAGAAACTTTTATGGCGTTTCCTGAAACTCCCGTAGAGTTTTTAGACGAAATACTACCTATGGCAACCCCAGACCAAAATTCTGAGTGGTACGATGTAATAGAAATAATAAGCCGTGGCGGTGAGCAGTTTGGTAACTTTTTTGTAAGCGACACAAGCGGAACAAATTTAGATTTAGCCAGTGAAGCTCAAAAGGCATTAGCTTTTGACACTACTAAGACCGATGAACCTATGGTTTTAATATATCACACACATAGTTGCGAGAGTTATATGACAGCTTTTAACGGATTTTATTATCCTGATCCAGACGATTACAGAAATATTGACCATGACAGGAACGTAGCGGCGGTAGGTGAGGAAATAAAGAAAACCCTTGAAAGTTATGGCATTGTGACTATTCACGACACTACATATCATGATTATCCTAATTATAATGGGGCATACGATAGATCCAGAATGACAGTAGAACAGTATTTAGAGGAGTATCCGTCAATAAAAATAACTATAGATATTCACAGAGACTCGATGACAACAAGCGAGGGAACAAAGTATAAACCTACAGCAGTAGTAGACGGAAGAAAAGCCGCACAAATGATGATTTTAGCAGGAAGCGACACAACAGGCTCAATGGGGTTCGATACATGGGAGGAAAATTTAGTTTTCGCCCTTAAATTACAAGAGACAGCAAGTGAAATGTACCCAGATTTAATGCGACCAATGCTATTTAGAGAGCAGAGGTACAACATGGATTTAACAAACGCATCACTACTTATAGAAGTGGGAACAGAGGCGAACACATTTTCAGAGGCTAAATATTCAGGGCAACTACTGGGAAATGTAATAGCGGAGGTTATAGAGAATGGATAGTTGAAAGTTGACAATTGATAGTTGAAAGTTGACAATTGATAGTTGACAATTGATAGTTGAAAGTTGACAATTGATAGTTGAAAGTTGATAGTTATTAAAGACAAATTTGATGTATTGAACTTAAGGAATCTAAGTGCTTATTTGTAGGGGAGGGGCTCATATCTTTAGAACTTAAACAAACTTAATGTTACATTGTAGGGGAGGGTCTCCGTGCCCTCCCGAGAAGTAGGGTTAAGCTCCAAGTTTCGGGAGGGTGCATAGTTCCTCGCCTAAAATAAACCCTTTACAAATTAATCACAACCACATTCCAAAATACAAAACTGTATGAATATTGTTGACTAAATAAATTAATTGTCGTATAATATTTACATAATATGGAAGGTGGTGCAGGGGATGGACGAGTTAATGAAAAGTATAGGCGAGAATGTTGTGCAAGGAATACTGGAGGAAAAGTTATTTTGGGGCGTTGTAGGCAGAATAAAATGCATACACGGCAACATAAAAGACCGTAATAAGGTAATCGGTATTGTAAAAGATAAATTAAATCAGCAACTAAAAAACAAACCTACTCTAAATGTAGACATAGGTGGTTTTGTTGAATACTTAAATGACACTGGGTTAAAAAGTATAAAAGATATGATACTAGATATGCCGCATAAGGATAAATATTTGCAGAATATTCTTTATGAAGTGGTTAAATTTTCATCACAAGAGGATGAGAAAAAAGCGTTGATTAGTTTAACTCTTGAACTAATGCAAAACATAAAAGATAATTTATATGCTAAATTATCAGAGGGTGAAAAAGTACAACTTGGTATTATTGATGATAAGTTGTCTTGGTTAGAGGCTAAAATCGATAAAATATCTGCCCCACAGCAAGAAAAAGTAAAGCTACACTCCGCACCTGGACAAGTAGAGGATAAATATTTTGTTGGCAGAGCTGAACTGATGAAAGACTTAAAAGGCAAGCTCCAAAACAACAACAATTTAATGCTTGTAAACGGTTTGGGCGGAATTGGCAAGTCAACTATCGCAAAAAGGCTTTTTCATGATATTAAAAGTGAATATGATATATCTATTTGGATAAATTTCCGTAATTCGCTTAAGGATAGCATTCTGTCCGTGTCAGGATTTAGTGAAATTCAGGATGAAAATATAAGGTATAATGCTATTTGCAATTATCTTATGGGTGAAAAAAATCGAATTATTTTTGTTGACAATGTGCCAGAAAATATCGATATTTCAGCACTTTCTAGCATGGCGGACAAGGTTATTTTGACCTCTAGGCTTGAAAAAATTGTGGGCTATAATAGATTTCAAGTGCCTCCACTAGATGAAGAGGCTTGTATAGAATTGTTTAAGGCTTATCACGGAGAAACCGACGAGCTAGAGTGGGTAAAAAAGATAATAGCACTTTCAGGCAGGCACACACTTTGTATTGAGTTGATTGCTAGTCTTATTGAAAATTCTGATTATGACGTGGAAGAATTTCACCAAGAGTTAGTAAGAAACGGCTTTGACTGCTCGGGAATAGAGATTGAATGCGGACACAATAAAAACAATGAAAAGCTTGCAGAACACGTGAGGAAACTTTTCGATTTATCTAGTTTAAATGAGGAAGAAGTGCGAATTTTGCAGAATTTCGCCTGTATGCCTAATATTCCACTGCCTAGAGAGTTAAAAGAATGGATAAACATGAACGAGAAAGACTCCGCCAAGCTTAAGAAACTTTCATGGATTAGTTATGATAAACACGAGAGAACCTTTGATATGCACCCGATAGTTAAAGAGAGTATTAGACTAAATGGAATAGCTGAAAATATTGGCATAGAGCTTCTTGAATGTGTTGCTAGTGGGAATTACTTTAAGTATGATAAAGATTTTGAAACACATGAAAAAGTCAAGGTCAAACTTCAAATTTTAGAAACTTTTTTGTATCATATTAAAAAAGAAAAAAATGAGTTGTTTGGTGCTGTGTACAATGCAATTAGTTTTTTCTTTAATTCTCAAGGCGACTATAAAAAGGCATTGGAGTATTATAAAAAGTCTCTTGAAATTAGAGAAAAAGTATTAGGAAAAGAGCATCCTGATACTGCTACAAGCTATAATAATATAGCATCTGTTTATAGAACCCAAGGCGACTATAAAAAGGCATTGGAGTATTTAGAAAAGTCTCTTGAAATTCATGAAAATGTATTAGGAAAAGAACATCCTGATATTGCTACAAGCTATAATAATATAGCAACTGTTTATGAAACCCAAGGCGATTATAAAAAGGTATTGGAGTATTTAGAAAAGTCTCTTGAAATTAGAGAAAAAGTATTAGGAAATGAACATCCTGATACTTCTACATGCTATAATAATATAGGACTAGTTTATGAAACCCAAGGCGACTATGAAAAAGCATTGGAGTATTTAGAAAAGTCTCTTGAAATAAAAGAAAAAGTATTAGGAAAAGAACATCCTGATACTTCTACAAGCTATAATAATATAGGACAAGTTTATTATACCCAAAGCAACTATAAAAAGGCATTGGAGTATTATGAAAAGTCTCTTGAAATTAGCGAAAAAGTATTAGGAAAAGAACATCCTTCTACTGCTACAAGCTATAATAATATAGCAACTGTTTATGAAATCCAAAGCGACTATAAAAAGGCATTGGAGTATTATGAAAAGTCTCTTGAAATTAATGAAAAAGTATTAGGAAAAGAACATCCTGATACTGCTACAAGCTATAATAATATAGCATCTGTTTATGACAATCAAGGCGACTATAAAAAGGCATTGGAGTATTTTGAAAAGTCTCTTGAAATTATAGAAAAAGTATTAGGAAAAGAACATCAATATACTGCTACAAGCTATAATAATATAGCATCTGTTTATGACAATCAAGGCGACTA
>CAYJER010000026.1:0-26499 GCA_964369225.1 uncultured Eubacteriales bacterium | reverse complement strand
CGTCCCGTGGGAAGTTAGCTATAACCGCTAGTTTTCGGGACGGAAAACCCGTCCCCTACATGGTTAAATTTACTAAGAGGCACGTCTGCACTCAGACTCTCTCCGACAATGTTTTAATATATTTATTTTTATTTCTCTTCAGGCGTTAAAACTAATTCCGTATTAACTGTTGTTTTAATCTCAACTTCTGCTACATCAAACTCGTGATACTTTAAATACTCGCTGTCACTTAGGTACAAATTATTTTCTAGCCCTAAAAAGTCTGCTTTTTTTGCTTTTTCAAAACATTTTTCTAAAAGTCTTTTAATTTCTTGCGATATTAAATCTTTATAGGCTGAAAAATCTTGTATCTTTTCTGATAACGGATAGGCTAATGGTGATGCCTTTACATCTACTTTTAAATTAAATCCAACGCTATCAGAGTGTATATTATGGCTTAAATCGGCGCTTATTTCTCTGATATCAAAACTGATATCTGTGTCAAGACTTATAATTGTATGCTTTAATTTTCCGCTAAACGCAAGATAACCTTGAGTCTCTTCATAGTCAAGGCTGTCTATCATTTTATAATCTGCAAAAACTGCAGCGTCACGGCTACTGTATTTCTCGTCTGATAGTTCAATAATTGGCACAAGTGCAGAATTTGACTCGCTCATATTATCGGATATAAAGTTTAAAACTGTGCTTTTAACTGTCTCGGCTTCTGATTCTTCATTGTCAACAGAACCTGTAATAAGTTTTGACGGAATAAGTTTATCGTCTTTTTTAGCAGATAAAATATCTTCTGCCTTATCGCTTGCCACAAAAAGGGATACCGTCGGCTTAATCTCAAAATATCTCACAAAAAAATCTAAACCAATGTCTAAGCCTTCTTCCGCTAAAGATTTTCCGATAACTATATAAGAAGTAGAAGAAAAAAGAGGTTTTTGTCCGCTTTCAAGCGAAATATTGCCTATAGCCTCTGTCACAGAGTCGGCAGTTACTGTAATTAGGCTTTCGGGGTTTAGGTTGTCAAGGCTTGCAAACCTTATGCTAACTGTATAGCTATCAAAATTTTTGTCAATTCCCATGCCTTCAATTATCATATACTCACTAAGTTGAGGTTTACAGGCGGTTAAACTTACGCTAATGAGTAGAGTTAAAATAAAAACTATGATTTTTTTCATCTTCTCACTCCTTTAATATAACAGATTGTAGGCAACGGCACAGAAAGTAGGATAATTACCGGAATTAAATATAAATCAAACATAGATATAAAACTTGACATATTTGGAATTAGGGATAATATCAGCACTAAACCGCTGAAAAATATTATTGCCCTAGTTCCATTTTTAAATAAAGATTTCACCGCTACTATGTCAACCGATATTTTCAAGCTGATTAACATAAAAGAAATAATTGTGTAGATAGCGTCAAACCTTTCTAGTGGCATCAGTTTTGAGACTGTAAACAGGCTAAATATAGGATAATTTTGAGTTCCAGCAAATCTACCTAAGCAAACAACTGTCAAGAAAAATATTAGAATTAAAATCAGCACCGACAGAATTTGAAAAAGATAAAACGGGGCTATTTTTTTGTTTGAAAAGTGGCTTAAAATAAATAGTTGAGGTAATATATTTGAACGACTAAATATTAGTAATGAGTTAGAAAAAAGCTCTGAATTACCGTCGGCTAAAAATTTTTCTGAATAATCTAGCCTTATATTATCAAAAAGACCTATCACGCAAAGAATTATTCCAATTATAAAGAAAAGAAAAACTATAATAGAACTTCTTCCAATGCAGTCTATACCCTTATACGCTCCATAAAAAGCCGTCAACAAAACTAAAAACACCAATACAATTGTAGGCGAGTCTTGATTATTTGTGTTAATCTGAAAAGTTTGAAACCTTAAAAGGCTTAGCACATCGACAACTATAAAATATGCAAGAAAAATAATAGCAAAAATTTTATAGGAAACATTGTCTTTAAAAATCTGCTGTAGGCTTATTCCCTTTTTGTACATCAAAATAATTGGTATGCTAATTATCAGGTTAATAGCGAAAACTATTATAATAGAAAGCATACTATCCCAAATATTATCGTTTAAAGCATTACTGCTAAGGCTTGTTATAAATAGGTTAGAGCATAACATAAGAGTTATAAATATTTGTGCATTACTTATTTTATTTGTCATCATTTGCCCCTTTCTGTAATTTTTTCCATGATTTACGCATTAGAATATCAGATATATATTTAGGCTTGAACGGAGCAATCGGACTAGTCAGCGGAATATTAAAGCTTTCTTCACAACAAATATTATAAAGTATAAACATAAAGCTTAAGACAGTTCCCCAAAATCCAAAAACACCGCTAATAATCAACACAGAAATTCGTATTAATGATAGTTGCTCATATAGTTTTGGAATTGCGTAACCAGCAATTGCCGAGGTTGCAATAACTATTAAAGAAGGCGAACCCATCAGCCCCGCCGAAACTGCCATGTCGCCTATAACCAAAGCTCCGACAATGCTTATTGACTGTGAAAATACCTTTGGCGCTCTAAGTCCTGCCTCACGCATAATTTCATAGAATAAATTCGCTAAAATCAGTTCCCAAAACACATTAAAAGGAGTTTTACTCTCATTTGTAGCAATATTTATTAATAGATTAGTCGGAATAAGCTCTGGTCTACCTGTGATAATCCCCATATACGCCCCTGGAAGATAGGCAGCTATGAAAAAACAGATATATTTTATATACCTCATGTAACTTGCATAAGCTGGCTTTGTTGCGTAGTCGTCAAAACTTTCAAAGTTCTCCATAAAAAGGAACGGAACAACTAACACAAAGGGGCTACCATCCACAATTAAAGCTATTTTTCCCTCTTGCAGTTTAGAACTTACAGTGTCTGGCCTTTCAGTTACGCCAACTGTGCCAAAAATTCCACCCTTGTTAAGCAAGCCAGAAAGATAAGTCGAAGATAAAAGCCCCTCAATTTCAACATTATTCAGTTCCTTTTTTAGCTTATTGAGCATCGGTTTAGAAACCTTCTCTTCAAGATAGCTCACTATTATAGGAGTATTGGACTCTAACCCTACACTTATTCTTTCAAATTTAAGTTTGTCTGTTCTAAGTCTTCTTCTAATAAGAGACATATTTATCTGCGAAGATTCTATAAATCCCTCTTTTGCTCCCCTTAACATTGTTTCGTCTATAGGGTCGCTAACGCTCCTAACCTTATAACCTTGAACACCAAAACTTACTGCAAAATCACAGCCATCAATTAAAATTGCTGCAAAACCTAGCATGATTTTTTCAGATATCTCTTCAAGAGTGTAAAGATCTACCTGCTCTACAACCGCTAAAATGTTAGTCTTGATATAATCCATTAATTCTAATCCGTTAATATTTTGGATATCGGAGTTAACAATAGGAGTAGCAACACCTATTGAAAGATATTGCTTATCTATTTGTCCGTCAAGGCTTAAAAGTGCAATTTCTGTTCCACCTGTTTTCATCATCACTTTTGTAAAATCTGCTGCGTTTTTATATGACTTTTCAAGTGCCGTTATATTATGTTGCAAGTTGTTCGATATTTTCAATATACACATCCCTTTCAGTTTAATTATTAGTTTTTACATTAATCTATTAGGCTGTTTTATTTTTCCAAAAATTCATAATTTTATTCAAAATAGTCAAGACTAATATTAAGTGAAGAGGTAATAGTAAAGAGTGAAAAGTTCATGTGAAAATCCTTGCGGATTTTTTGATTAATAACTAATTCACTAAAACGCATAATTTAATGTAGGGAACGGTCTTGACCGTTTCGAAAACTAGGGTTTTAGCTAAATCCTTGGACGACCACAGGTCGCCCCTACGACAACGGAGGTAAACATGATAATATCTTTTATAAGAACAATAGCCGTCTACAGCCTAATAGTAATATCAATTAGAATTATGGGCAAAAGACAAATAAGCGAACTACAAACAACAGAACTTGTAGTTACGCTTATAATTTCAGACCTAGCAGTGATCCCAATGGAAGACAGCTCGCAACCTTTAACCAGCGGAATTATACCAATACTAGTTTTAATAGCTCTTGAACTTTTTATATCTGTATTCATGCTAAAAAGCAGTAAATTCAGAAAACTTATTTGCGGAAATCCTCTAATACTTATAGATAATGGCGTAGTCTTGCAAGATGTGATGACAGAACTTAGAATGAGTACCGAAGATCTTTATGTGAATTTAAGACAACAAAATGTTTTTGATTTACAAGAAGTCCAATATGCAATAGTCGAGACAAATGGAACATTAAGCATTCTTAAAAAAACAGAATATGACACAGTACAAAATCGAACACTTAATCTACCTGTTGAAAAATCTGAACTAATTTTAGTTGTAATAAGCGACGGAACAGTCTGCCAAAGCTCCATGCAGTTTTGTGGACTAGACAAGAAATTCATTAACGAAACCTTACAAACTGAAAACATCTGTTTAAATGATGTCTATATAATGACAAGCGATAAAAACCGAAACTACAACATAATAAGGAAACAAACAAATGAGTAAACGACTTTTTATAGCTGTTATATCTTTGTACACGGCTTTAGTGTTGTGCCTATTATCTCTTGCACTTACAAATAATGTCTCTGATTCCGTTACAAAAAGAGTAAACGAAATAGAGACATCAATTTTAAACGAAGATATAGATTCAGCAATAACAATTTCTGAGAACTTAATAAGCACTTGGGAACGACAATACACAGTTTTAAGCACTTATATTAGTCATGAATCTTTAGAAAGAAGTGAAATTGCAATTAATTCTATAGTGAAATATTTATATGTTGGAGATAATGTATCTGCTTTAATAATGTGCGAAGAAGTAAAAGTCTGTGTGAAACATCTTCTCGACTCTGAAAAGCCAAACTTTGGAAATATATTTTAAATATAGTGAAGAGTAAAAAGTATATGTGAAAATCCTTGCGGATTTTTTGATTAAATTTAAATCGTTAAAACACACAAAATAATGTAGGGGACGGAAAACCCGTCCCCTACATTGCTAAATTTCTCTAATCAACACATCTGGATATTATCCGCCCCCAAAATTATGAATTATGAATTACAAATTATGAATTAAATTCTACAGCTAATTCCACATTTTTGCTCGCTTGCCTTAAATGCTAGGTCTATAACTTTCATAACTCTTAAGGCTTCTTCAGGTTTTACAATAAGTTCTTCTGTGCCTGCTATTGTGGCAACTATATTTTTATAGAAATCTGCCCAATCGCTTTTTACTGTTGGTAAGTCCACCTCTTTAGTAGTATACTTAGGTCTAGGCGCCATGGTTCTTGTAGGCCCTGCCTCTGTGTAGACTATAACATCTTCCCAATCCATCTCAGAGCCGTCTTTCTTAACTTGAACCATCTTGCCCTCGCACTTAAAGTTGTCTACAACTACAGTTCCATCGGTGCAAGACATATGCCATCTTGGGTGATTAATAAGGCAATTTGTGCTAATTTCTACCACAGCAGAAATATTATTCTCGAAAGACAATACAACCTTTAAGTTATCGTCTACCTCTTCTGAAAAAATTCCAACTAAATGAGCCGAAACACCTACTACAGGGCTGTCTATCATCATCATTAATTGGTCGATTAAGTGTACACCCCAATCAAGAAGCATTCCGCCACCGTGTTTAAACTTGCCTCTCCAACCGTGAAGAACTTGTCTTGAGCCTTGAACTCTGCTTTCTATAAAATATGGTTTGCCTAAAGTGTCTTCATCATAAAGTTTCTTTATAATCTTATAATCTTTATCCCAGCGTCTGTTTTGGTGAATAGTGAAAAGTTTACCTGTTTCTTTAGAAACCGCAATAATATCTTCAAGTTCACCAGCGTTTAATGTAACAGGTTTTTCGGAAACTACGTTAAGTCCTGCCCTCATACATTTAATAGCATAGTCTTTGTGGTAGTCGTTAGGAGTTGCAATTGTAACAAAATCTATCTCTTTGTCTGCTAAAAGTTCTTCAAAACTTTCATAAACGTTAAGACCATCTTTAATAGCTTGTTGTTTAGCCTCTTCTCTAATGTCGAAAATTCCTTGAATTTCTATCTCGCTTACCTTTTCTCTAATGCCGTTGCAGTGCCAGTTTCCCATTCCACCGTATCCGATAACGGCAAGTTTACATTTTTTCATTTTAATGACCTTGTCAATTTCCGCATAAAATGCGATAAAAATTAGGGAGTATTCCCCGTGACTGTCCTTTCTCTTTTCATTATGAAAATTTATTTCCGTTTTTCTGAATTATAACATATATTAACGCAAAAATAAAGTGTTTTTGAAAAATTAAGTTGAAGAATATATCTATATTAAGATATTATAACCAATAAAAATAATTATTTAACCTTGACAAACGGTTACAAATATGTTACAATTTTGATACAAATTAAATTTAAACTAAAAAAATGGAGCTTTAAATGAAAAGAAAATCAATAAAATTCATTTCAGCTATAATGTGTTTGGTGGTTGCTGTTACAGCGTTCGCTGTTTTCGGTGAAGATATAAGCGATCTACAGGCTCAAATAGAAAAGAATGAAGAAAAAATAGGCGAAAACCAAGACCTAATGCTTACACTAGATACTGAACTAGCTAAACTTAGAGCTAGCGAGGCTAGCGCATTAGAATATCAGGAATCATTGCAAGAGCGTATTGATGTTGCAGAAGAGAATATTAATCTTCTAGAAACAAGCATTAGACAACTAGATGAAAGCATTATTACACTGCAAGAAGACATTGAAGTTGCTGAACTTGAGTATGAGTACACCCTTGAAATACTTAAAGAGAGAATAGTTGCACTTTATACATCGGGTACAGTAAGCAATTTAGAAATACTTTTTAATGCTCAAAGCCTGCATGAATATTCAATGAGAACCCAAACTCTTGAGACTATTGCCGAGCATGACAGAAAGTTAATGGATCAAATCAAAAAGTATTCAGAAGAGACAAAGGCTTCTAAACTGTTACTTGAAGATCAAAAATCAAAAATTGGTGATCTTAAAAAAAATCAAGAAGACGAGATACTAAATCTTGAAAATCTTGTAAAAGAAAACCAAGAGGTGATAAGTAAAATTCAGGCTACTCAAGGAACCATAGAGTCGCAAATTAATACTTTAGTAGTTGAAGAAATGGGTTTTGCACAAGAGATTAGAGAGTTAATACAAAAGCAAAAAGAGTTAGAGGCTCAAAATCAGCCTGAGACAGAGACAGAAGAGGAGACAACTGCTCCTAGCACAACTACCCCAGAGTCTGATACTCCTGACTCAACAACTCAAGAAACAAGTAAACCTACTCCACAGCCAGAAGAAGAACAGGAAGAAGAAGAAGAGGAAGAAGAAACATTGGAATCAGGCTATGTTCCATGTTGGCCAGTGCCAGGCTACACAGCAAGCTACTGGTTTACAAGACCTTTCGGTAACGGACATAACGGTTTTGACATTGCAGCGCACGCTTGGGAACCTGTTGTGGCTACACAGTCAGGCACTGTTATTTCAGCGTACTATGCATGGGATTGGGGCAACAATGTTTTAATTTATCATAACGATACATACACAACAAGATCTGCCCACCTAATTTCTATGGCGGTTTCACCTGGAGACTATGTTGAAAAAGGACAAGTCATAGGCTATGTTGGTAGCACAGGCACAAGTTCTGGTAATCACTTGCATTTTGAAGTTTACAGAAACGGAACAAGAGTTGACCCGTGGCCATATATAAGCGGTTCATTGTAATTTAAATACACTTAAATCTAAAAAGCACCTCAATTTGAGGTGCTTTTAGTTTATAACAAATTCGTTAAAACGCACAAATTAATGTAGGGGCTACCCTGTGTGGTCGCCCGTGGGGTTAGTAATAACTGCTAGTTTTCGGACGACCACACAGGGTAGCCCCTACATGGTTTGTGAAAATTATAGTATTATGCGCTAGCATTCGCCATTTGCATGGTTTTTTCGTATATCATTGTAGATCGTTTTGCGTAGCCTTGTGCTTTTTCAAACTCTTCCATTTTAGAATATTGCTGTGATATATTGTTATATCTTTGGGCGACCGCTGGGTTAATTTCGCCGAACATCATAATAGTTATGTCTAGCGCCTTAAAATAATACTCTAGCGCTAGAGATTTTTCATCCATTTTTGAATAGATAGAGGCTAGATTGTCGTATGCTGCCGATGTAGTTGGATGGCATCTGCCGTAAAGTTTTTCAAATATCTCTAAGGCTTGTTTACATAAAGCTAAGGCTTTCTCAAAGTTTCCGATTTCGCCATAAACTGCAGATAAATTATCGCAAATTATTGCCATAAAGTCTTCGTCTGAACACAAGTTTAATGCTTTATTATAATATTCTAAAGATTTCTCAGTTTGGTTTTGTGATTGAAGTATATTGCCACGAATATTATAGGCGTTCACTAAATCTTTGCTGTCTTCAAAGCTTTTAAAAAGTCGAATAGCCTTATCGCTATAATAAAAAGCGTTTTCAAAGTCTTGCAAATTACTATAAATTAAAGCTAAATTATCATAGACAATTGCAATTCTAGGGTGATCTACACCCACAATTTTTTCTGAGATATCTTTAATCTTAAGATAACACTCTAGTGCGTTTTCGTGTTTGTGTATTGTTTGATACGCAGACCCTAGTCTTCCATATGCATTAACCGTATCAATGTGGGTATTGCCCTGTGAGCTTGAAGAAACTTTAACGCATTCTTCATAGTTTGTTATAGCATCGTCAAAATCAAGAACTTGCATTTGTAAATCAGCCAACAATGTATAGAGTTTTACTAAATTTTCCGCAGTCATATCTTCGATTAAATCTTTAATTTCTACAACCTTTTTATAGGTGGAAATAGCTTTTTTTGCTTTGTTTAGTTCTGTATAAATAAGGGCTAGCTCCATATAGCTACAATAAATATCAGTTTTGCTAGAGTCTTTGTTGTCGTCTGATATGGCTAAATCTTTATTTATAAATTCAAGTGCTGTTTTATAATCGCCCATAAGCCTGTTGATTTTAGCTAAATGAAAATATGCAGTAGCCGTGCTTAAATGCTTGTCGCCTAAAGTTTCAAGAAAAGTATTTAATGCTTTATTGTAACAATCAACAGCATTCTTATAATCTCCTTCGTCTTCAAACTTTGTGCCTTTTATAAGCTCTTGTACGCCTAGATTTGTCTTAGGTTTATTCCGTGAAAATAAATTGAAAATCCCCATAATAACCTCCTAAAATTCAAAATATAATATCATTTTATATTAATTTTTGAATAAAGTCAATTGGTTTATAATAAATTAGTTAGAACGCATAACTTGGGAACTTAGTGAAGAGTGAAAAATGAATAGTGAAAAGTTCATGTGAAAATCCTTGCGGATTTTTTGATTAAAGACTTTTTGAATAAAATTTTTGTCTGTATAATAATAAATTTGTTAATATATTGTAGGGGAGGGCACGGAGACTAGACGTGCCTCTTAGCAAATTAATGTAGGGGCGGATAATATCCGCCCCTACATTAATTTGTGCGTTTTAACGAATTAATTTTTAATCAAAAAACGTAAGAGGCACGTCTGCACTCAGACCCCTCCCCTACAAACAAGCATTAAGATTTTAAGCTCTAAGAATTAAGAGTTTATCTCAGTAATTGTATAAATTAATCTGTTAGTTTGTAATATCTTACAAATATACGCCTGATAAGTTGTAAGATATTACAATTGTATTTTGTTTGTGCATATGTTACAATTCTATTAACGGTTTATTTAATGGAATTATTAGGAGGAAATTTATGAACAGATTAGTAAAAAAACTTGTATCTGTTGCACTTGCAGGGGCGATTGCCCTATCGTCAATGTCTGTAATGGCAACAAATACACCAGCTACAGTGGCTGAAACACAAGTCCCTGTAATCACCGAAATATCTTATGATATTGGATTTGAAGCAAACGAAGAAGAAAACCTAGGTGGGTTTATAGGTGCCGGTTCTACTCCTACTTCTGTTCTTAAGCTTACAAACAGAATGGTTCACGATGGAGAATGGTGTCTGCAGATAGACCCTGAATCTCATGGCCGTTTTGGTGTTGAAAAGGATATGTCAGAAAATCAGGTTGGCAAAAACTTTTCAGTTTGGGTCTACAACGATGGCGACTCAAAAAGATACATTACATTTAAGCTTAAAAATGGTAATACAGATCTATTATCTTTTGGTATTCAAGCAGGTCTTGTAAAGGCTTATTCAAACAAGAGTAATTCAGCGGTTGTTTTGCCACAACTAAATTTTTCAAGCGATATCGCAGTTGATAACGCTTGGAATCAATTTGAAATTGACATGACAAATCCTGGTTATTTAACAGTTTCTGTAAATGGAAATATTATCGGTTCTCAAGCGATAACAGCCGATACATATGCAAGCTTTGATAAAATCAGACTAGAAAACTCTAATACTAGTGAGACTTCAAGACCAGCTGAATTGGCAGTTTATATTGATGATATCAGCATAACATCTGACGCTCCTGTACCATCTAAATTAGTTATTGATGAAGATCGTGACACTTTAGATTGGACATACGCTCCTACTCATCAAGACCCAACTGACTATGAGTACAGCGTTGACGGCGGCGTAACATGGACAAATGTTGATGCAAAGCCTGTAGTTATAGGCAACATAGCTATAGGAGAAAATGCAGTTCAAGTAAGAGTAAAAGCTCCTGAGGGTGCTGGTTACACTTATCCTGTAATTAAAAACGAAACAGCTATTGAGTATGATGCAAACATCAACTTATATATGGATAGAGAAGAGGACATTGAGTTTTTTGATGTGCTTGTAAATACTCCTGTGCCTGGAACAAGAGACCCTATAACAATTGTTCCAGAAATGACAATTAGCGACAATCAATCAAGATCAGGCATAACAAGCATGCAAATTATTCCAAGCCAAGCCTCTGATAATTCAGGCGCTTATCCTATAAGCCCTAACCTATTTAAAATAGGTAAGACATATGATGAGTTAGTAACAGATAAAGTTCTTACAATGTGGATGTATGATGACCTAAATTATGCCGATGGTTACTACAAACTTATTGCAGACGTTATCGACACAACAGACCCTACAACAGTTAAAGAGAGTTTTGTTGGATTTAACAATGCTGTAAATGAAGACACTTATACAGTACGTTCAAAATCTGGAACACCAGACAACGACTGGAACACATGGGGTGATACAGGCGTTGAGAGAACTCAAGGCTGGCACTGTTTCCAATGGGATTTCACACAAGATGGTATCTGTGAAATTTATATTGACGGTGTAAAGGTTAGAGAATATGCAGCCGATGGTTTTAACGCTTTCTATGTTCAAGACACATGGGCGCACCAAAATGGTGTAGTTGACACAGTTCACTTTGTTGACGATATCACAATTACTGACACAAGAGACGCTATTCTTATGGTTCCAGAGGCTCCTACAAACCCTGTAGTAGACGACGAGAACAACACTTTCGGTTGGGACTATGTAACAGGCAAAGAGGATATTTCTCTTTATGAGTATTCAATTGATTCAGGCAAAACATTTACAACTTGTGACGCTAACCCACAATATGTTAGTGACAAGTTATTAAATGCAGGCGACGTTATGGTAAGACTTAAGGCTACAGACACAGAAGTAGCTGGACAAGTTCTAAGAAATAATGTTAATTACACTTATCCAACAGACATTATAGACCTATATGAGTTTGCTTCTTGTTTCTTTGAGGGCGACTACACAGCTTCTTCATGGACAAGTTTTAAAACTTCATACGACAAGGTAACTACAGCTATTGAAACAAATAACTTTGAAGACGGCTTATTTGAAGAGTTCGAGGCAAGCGTTGACGCACTTGAGCTTGACATGGAAACATATAAAAAGTATGAGTTTGACGACGGTAGCGTAAGTGCCGAGAACCCTATGACTTTAATAGCTGGTGAGTTTAACGACCACGAGTATTCAAACCTTTCAGTTCCAAGCGGAAAAGGCATACACCTAGATGCTACAGAGGATGAAAACGGAGACCTAGTTGCAAGCGTAAAATACACAGTAGCAGAGCCTCTTTCAGACAAGGTTCTAGGTTTCTATTTTAGAGACGTTTCAGAAGATGTTGAAATTACAGTAGATGTTTATAATTCTGTAACAGGCAACGGATTTAGATTTTATAATAATTCAAGAGGTAACTACACATATTACCCAATAGTTGCAGGTGAATTAGGCACAGCAATTCCATCAGGCTCAAAGAGAAACACTGACTGGCATGCAATGGAATACAACTTTACAAACTATGGTAAAGGACAAGTATTTATTGACGAGCGTTTTATCTATGAGAGTGAAGATTTCACAAGTTTTGACACAGTAGAAATCACAAGAAGAAACCATAAATCATCAGCAGACATTACTTTAACAATGGATAACCTAATGATCTGCGATGCAAACAGAGTTACAAGTCTTGCTCTTCCAGAAGAGAATGTAAGCCTAGGCTACTATGACATGTACGACATAAACATAAACAACTATATCATAGAGGTAGAGGACGACAGCTACCCAACAACAGACAGATTTACTTACAGCTCATCTAATTATGATGTTGCACATGTAACTGCAAAAGGTACAATAGAGAATACTTCAGTTGGCACAGCTATAGCAACAGTTGTTTCTTCAAGCGGACTTTCTGCAAGTGTAAATGTTTTATGCGAAGATAGAAAAGTTGAGTCAGTTCAAATTTCTGACAGTCCACTAATTATCGACCCGAATTTCGTAGAAACATTAAACATGCTACCAAACACTAAGGCAGTAGTAAACGCTATTTTAGCCCCAGAGGGTGTAACAGTTCGTGACACAGTTTGGGAATCAAGCGACGAAACTATAGTAAAAGTTCAAGACGGACTATTAACAGCAGGAACAAAAGAGGGTTCTGCAACTATCACAGTTACAACAGCAGACGGAAGCAAACAAGATAGCATAGTTGTCACAGTTGCTAAAGATGCACATGTATATGGTGAAACTCTTTATGTTAGCCTAGATGGCAACGATGCAACAGGCGACGGTTCACTAGAAAACCCATACAGAAGCATTGAGAAAGCTCAATTAACAATCAGAGAGATGAAAGCTAACGGCGGACTTCCAACAGGCGGCGTGTTAGTGTTTATCCGTGAAGGTAAATATGAAGTTTTAGAAGGTTTTGTATTTACAGCAGAAGACAGCGGAACAGAGGAAAGCCCTATTAAATACATGGCTTACCCAGGTGAAGAAGTTAATTTTGTAGGCTCTATAGACTTCTTAGTGTCTGAAATGGAACTAGTTGACGACACAGACACATTAACAAAACTACCAAATGAGGCAGAGGGCAAAGTCTATGAGATAGACATGTCAGACAAGATAAACGAATTTAAACCACTTATCCACACAGGACACGGCGTTGATATCATGAAAGATTGGTTAGCAGAAGACGGCAGAAACCTAGTTGATGCCTACTATTCAGTTACAATTGATGGAGTTGGACAAACTCTTGCACGTTGGCCAAATGATGGAGTTAATACATATGAAGACTTCTATGGAATGGCTGACATTACAAAAATAGTAACACAAAGTGCTAAGCCACGTTACTGGGCAGACGATCTTATCGGTAGAAAAGAGTGGATTTCTCCTGAAAACCGTGATACAAGAGAACTATTTACAATTCAAGCATCTTCTTTAACAACAAGAATGCAGTCTTGGGAGCTATTCCCATTCGACGAGAAGTTAACAGACGACAATGTAACTTTAGACCCTAGCAACTACCCATGGCTAAATGGTTACTTTGGTGCGAACTTCTCAACACAAACAATGCCTGTAAACACTTTATATGAAAACGGTAACTTAATCGGTGACGAGCCTGCAACATACGGTGTAAGCAGTGACATTTGGGCAAGATTTTACATCTACAATATCATTCAAGAGTTAGATATTCCTGGCGAGTGGTATTTTGATCAAGGCACATACAAATTATACATCTACCCACCAGAGGGTACAGACATGCAAAGTGACGACTCTTTAGTACAATTCGCTGTGCTAGAAGACAACATGTTTACATTTGACGAGGCACAATATATCACATTAGACGGAATAAACATGAGTACTATGTTAGGTTCAGCAGTTGTTACAAACGGCGCATACAAAATTGACGTAAGAAACTGCGACATTACAGGAACACAACAAAAGGCAGCTATTGTTGACTATTTAGACTCAGCGTTTATTGGTGCAACAAGCGGTGGCGGTGCTAGTGAGGAAACTCCAATGAGCCGTGAGTGCGGTTTCAGCTATGTAAATGTAACAGATACAAACGGTGGTATCCAACTAAACGGCGGTAGTGATGCTACTTTAGAAAAAGGCTTAAACTATGCAGTTGGTTGCGTATTTGATAATTTCGCTACACTAAATCGCTCTTATAATCCAGCGGTTGGTATGACAGGAACAGGTAACATCGCAAGTTTCTGCGAGATTAAGAACGGACCTCATGCCGGTATCCTTTACTATGGTAATGAGCATTTAATGGAGTTTTTAGACATTTATCAAGTTGTTCAAGAGGCTTCTGACCAAGGTGCAATATTTACAGGTGCAAACATTGTAGACAGAGACACAATAATCAGAAATTCATATATCCACGACATGCCAGCAGCGGGCGGTAATGCCTCTGAAAACAGACTAATATACCTAGATGGTAACGTTGGCGGTATATATATCATGGATAACGCATTCGACAACAACAACGAAAACACAAGTGCTATATTTGTAAACGGTGGTCGTGACCACACAATTATAGGCAACACATTCACAGAGGTTAAACGTGCAGTATCTGTAAGTGATGGCCCTTACAACGAGGTTCAAGCGTGGTACAAACATGGTTACGGCTTGTTTGGTAACACATTCGACAACAATGAATTACCATACGATTTAACAGACCCTAACACTCCATATGCGAAATATACTCACCTTGTAACAACAGAGTTTGACGACATGTTATCAACAAAATATAACAGAATAATCGACAACGTGACAGAGGGTAACGTTCCAGCATTCGAGACTGCAACAAGAGGTGTTCAACCGGATGCAGACGCACAAATTAAAGACGATACATTCGACAAAAACAATGTAGAAAATGTAACACTAAACTACTACACATTATCAGCAACAGCTGGTGAGAATGGCTCTGTAAGAGTTTCAAGCACAAAACCTGTAATGGAAACTGGTATAGTTTCAGCGTTTGCTACTCCTGATGCAGGCTTTGTATTCGCAGGTTGGGAGTCAAACGGACAAATTATAAGCACAAGCAGTGTTTATACAGAGATTATGTATTCAAACGTTGAGTTAAAGGCGACTTTTGCTCCGCTAGTAATCACAGACAAAACAAGCCTACAAACAAAGATTACAGAAGTTGAGGCTATGGACTTAAGCGGATATACAGCTGAAAGCGTATCAGCACTTAACGCAAGCTTAACAGCTTCAAGACAATTACTAAACACTGAAAGCCCAAGCCAAACAGAGATTGATAATTCTTTAGCAGAATTAACAAACAGTGTAAACGCACTAACAACAACTACAGCTCCTAGCGAGGGTAAGATTGTTGTAGAGCAAGAAGAGGCAAGCGTTGGAGACACAGTTATGGTTGACATTACAGTTGAAGATAACACAGCTTTAGCGGCTATGAAACTAAATATTGAGTATGACGAGACAGCTCTAAAACTTGTTTCAGTAACATTCAACAAAGATTTAGGGTCAATGGTATTTGCTCCAGCATCATTAGAATCTCCACTAGTACTAAACTGGGTAAACGACACAGCGACAGATATCACAACTAAAGACTTTACATTTGCAACTTTAGAGTTTGAGGTGCTAGACACAGCAAATAAAGGAGTTACAGACATAACAGTTGCTTACTCACCAAATGATACAATTAATTCAAACCTAGAGAAAGTATCTTTTGAAGAAGTAAACGGTTCAGTCGAGGTTGTAGAGTATGTTTATGGCGACATCAACGACGACGGCGTTGTAAACAACAAAGACATATTAAGGTTATTAAACTACATTTCAGACAGTAGCACAGCTATTAACATGAAAGTAGCAGACGTAAATGACGACGGATTTGTAGACAATAAAGACGCAATGATTTTATTTGATTATGTATCAGTAGCATAAATTTAAAACGGTAGCTGTTTTTTGACAGCTACCGTATTTTTATGACTAAAAGCTAAATTCGTTGAAATGCACAAACTGATGTAGGGAACGGTCTTGACCGTTCCGAAAACTAGGAGTTTTGACAAATTCCCTCGGAACGGTCAAGACCGTTCCCTACATCAGCACTCCTAAGAGGCACGTCTGGCACAGACCATCCCCTACAATTAAGAAATTATTTTGATTTAATTCTAAGGTGATACATCTACTATCATCATTTTGATAAATTAAATAAAATGAAAAAAAGACAGCTTTTAAAAGCTGTCTTTATAAGTGGTGCGGATGACAGGACTTGAACCTGCACGGTTTTGCCACCAGAACCTAAATCTGGCGCGTCTGCCAATTCCGCCACATCCGCACATCACTATTGTATTATATCACTTGGTTTCAGAAATTGCAAGTGTTTTTTTAAAAAAAATCAATATTTTTTTAAATTTGTCATAGTGACTTAAATTTATCAAAAAACAAGTTGTATTATGTGGTGTATTTAGTCGATGTACGACAAATATTCTTCAAAACACATGTTAAGTTGTCTCATAGCTATTGCATTATCGCTATCGACATATCTAATTACCAATAAATTTCCGTCGTTTTCTGTATATTTGGCTTTGTCTGGTGGGTATCTAAATATAAAACCATAGTCTGCCATGTTTTTCTTAAGCCATAAATATGTTTCGCTATCTTCAAAAGTTTCAGGGTCTGCATCTAAAGTAATTGTAAAACCCATTTGGTTTTCTGAACTGCCACCCGGTGGGACATAGTCGCTTGCCTTTGCGTTTGCCATTATTTTAGTGTAGCCATCTTGATTTATAAGCTGTTCTATTTTACTTTGGTGCATTAAATCTTGCTGTGTTGCTGAAACAAAGCCAAAATCAAAGCTTAAATCTATAGAGTCAGCCGCTGCATCTTTTAGCATTTGAGTTAGTGGTTCTTCAATTATGGCGTTAATCTTTATATTTTCAAAGTCAACAATGGCAGGGGTGTAGTCGCTTGGCAGTGGTGAGTCGGTGCTTACATCTAGCATATAATTATCCTCTACCTTGAGTACTGCTTCTACCGCCATATCATCGTTGATTGCATCCTCAACGTCAGGTTTGCTAAGGCTTTCAAGCACGCTGAACACCAAAACTAATGCACTAATAACTATAATGCTAACTAAACTTAAAATTAGAATCGCTTTTATTTTGCCTACTCTTTTTAAATTTCTTTCAATATCGAATTTATTGCTTTTTTTTGTAATTCTTTTATATCTGTTTGAGTGAAATGGAAATAAATCCACTTCATCATATGAATAGTACTTCACGATTTTGTCCTACCTTAATTTTGTTTGTAAATACATTATAACTTTTTTTGTGACAAAAATAAAGGGGTATTTTAAAAATATTTTTAAACTAGGCTTAAACAAGGCGTTAAATACCTTGACAAAATACACTAAAATAAGGTACAATAGTATATCAGAATGATATGTACTAGCAATAGGAACAAACCTATTTGATTTATGTATGATTATTGAATAAAATTATGAAAAGGAGGTCAAAATGGATCCAATAACAATCGCATTGATAGTGGTTATTGTCGTGCTTGTTGGCGCTTTGGTTGCAAGTGTATTCTATGCTAAATCTCAAAAGCAAAAATCTTTTGACGACGGTGTTGCACACAGAAAAGCTACTGCCGAGTCTGCAATTGGTTCAGCCGAGCAAGAGGCTGAAAGAATTAAGTCAGACGCTAAAACAAAGGCAGAAACTCAACGCAAGGAAATCGTTCTTGAGGGTAAAGATGAAATTCATAAGTTCAGACAAAATACAGAAAAAGAACTTAATGACAGAAGAAAAGAAACTCAACGTCTTGAGAGAAGATTACAGCAAAAAGAAGAAAATCTTGATAAAAAGCTTGAACATATCGAGATCAAAGAAAACCAAGTAGAAAACAAGAATAAAAAAGCAGACGAAATAATCAAAGAGGCAGAGAGCCTAAAAAAGACACAGCTTGATGTGCTTGAAAAGATTTCATCTTTTACACAAGAACAAGCAAGAAACTATCTGTTAGATGCAGTTTCCGGTGAATTAAGCCATGAAAAAGCGGTAAAGATCATGGAATTTGAGCAAGACATGAAAGAAAATTGTGATAAGCTTGCAAGAGAAGTTATTTCATTGGCAATTCAGCGTTGTGCGGCAGATCATGTTTCAGAAGCTGTAATAAGTGTAGTTCCACTTCCAAACGATGAGATGAAGGGCAGAATTATCGGTCGTGAAGGTAGAAATATACGTGCAATCGAGACATTGACAGGTGTTGATTTAATAATTGATGACACACCAGAGGCTATAACAGTTTCAAGCTTTGAGCCTGTTAGGCGTGAAATAGCAAGAACTGCTCTTGAAAGACTAATTTCAGATGGTCGTATTCATCCAACAAGAATTGAAGAGACTGTAGAAAAAGCAAGAAGAGATGTTGAAGCTATAATTAAGTCAGAGGGCGAGAGAGCTGTAATAGCAGCAGGGGTAAACGGAATTAACCATGAACTTGTTAAATTGCTAGGTAGACTACGCTACAGAACAAGTTATGGACAAAACGTGCTAAATCATTCATTAGAAGTTTCATACTTAGCAGGAATGATGGCATCTGAGTTAGGGCTTGATCCAACAACTGCAAGACGTGCAGGTTTATTACACGATATAGGAAAGTCGTTAGACCACGAAATAGAGGGTTCACACGTTGAAATAGGCGTTGATGTAGCAAGAAAATATAAAGAGAGCGAAGCTGTTATACATGCTATTGCCGCTCACCATGGAGATATAGAGGCTAAGACAGTCATAGCATGTCTAGTTCAAGCAGCAGATGCAATCTCGGCTGCAAGACCAGGCGCTAGAAAAGAAAGTCTAGAAAACTATATTAAGAGACTTGAAAAACTTGAAGAAATTACTTCATCTTTTGATGGTGTTGAGCGTTGCTACGCTATACAAGCAGGACGTGAAATTCGTGTTCTTGTGAAACCAGAAGTTATAAACGATGAAAAAATGACATTACTTGCTCGTGAGATCTGTAAAAAGATTGAATCTGACATGAGCTATCCAGGACAAATCAAGGTTAATATGATTAGAGAAAGTCGTGCGGTAGACTTTGCAAAATAATCAAGTGAGGGGCTTTTATAGTCCCTCATTTTTATTTAAATAAATTGTTGTAGGGGCGACCTGTGGTCGTCCTAAACTGGTAATTATATCTAAAATCTCAGACGACCACAGGTCGCCCCTACATTTAAAAAATAAAATTTGAAAAATTTATATTTTTTTGAAACATTTATATTATCTTACTCGTGTAGCTAGTATAAAACAAAAATCAAGGAGAAACAAAAAATGAAAAAATTAATAACATTATTCTTATCAGCAGTTCTAGCATTAAGCGTTGTAGCTTGTTCAAGTGGCGAGGACACATCAAGCGCAGACACAAGTTCAGAGACACCAGTAAGCTCAGAAGAGCCTGTAAGCTCAGAGGAAGAGGCTGTTACTCTTGATGGACAACTTGATTCATACTTCAGCCAAATTTTTGCAGCAGCAGACATAGACGCTGATTTCAAAGAGTTCCTACAAAATTCAACAGGTGTTGTTCCAATCACTGAAGACTTAGAGCTAAGCTTCTTAGGTGCAGATACTTATGAGTTCGTTGAGGCAGTTGCATGTGAGCCTATGATGTCTTCACAAGCTATATCATTCGTTCTAGTTAGAGCAGAGTCAGCAGAAGCTGCTCAAACTCTAGCAGAAGAACTTCCAACAACTGTAGACCCTAAGAAATGGGTTTGTGTATGGGTTGAAGAGGAAGACGTTAAAACAGCAGTTATAGGAGACGTTGTTCTTTTAGTAATGGCTGAAGATTCAGAAAAATTTATAGAGGCATTTGAAGCCTTAGCAGAATAAAATCATTAAAGGCTGCCACTTCATAAAGTGGCGGCTTTTTGTTTGATTTTAAAAACAAACTTAATGCTTATTTGTAGGGGAGGGTCTCCGTGCCCTCCCGAAAAAACTGGCGGTTATTGCTAAATTTCCACGGGACAGAAAACCCGTCCCCTACATTAATTTGTGCGTTTTAACGAATTGTGCGTTTTAACGAATTTGTTTTAAATCAAAAAATCCGCAAGGATTTTCACATTCACTATTCACTATTCACTATTCACTATTCACTATTCACTAAAAGAAAGGATCATTATGTTATTTTCAGGAATTGATTTTTTATATTGGTTTCTGCCTATTACCTTGTTGCTTTATTATTTAATGCACAGAAAAGGCAAAAATTTAATCTTATTGCTGTGTAGTCTGTTTTTCTATTTCTTTGGAGAACCTATTTACATAGTCGTAATGCTCTTTTCTATAGTTTCTGCCTACACAATGGGCTTCTTTATAGACAGGGCGAAAAATAAAAAAATACCACTTTTTATATCGGTGGCACTCTCGCTAAGTTCACTTTTGTTTTTTAAGTATACAGATTTCTTTATATCAAACGGTAATTTGTTGTTTGGGACTGAAATTCCACTTTTAAACCTTGTGTTGCCTATAGGAATAAGTTTTTACACATTTCAGGCTATAAGTTACAGCATAGACCTTTACAGAGGTAACGCTAAACTGCAAAAAAACTTGATAGACTTTGCTTGTTATATCAGCCTGTTTCCACAACTTATTGCAGGTCCTATAGTTCGTTATAGCCTTGTAGAAGAGCAACTAAAAACAAGAACTCACAGCCTTGAAAAATTCTCTCAAGGAGCTTTTAGGTTTTCTGTAGGTTTAAGTAAAAAGGTTTTAATTGCCAATGTTTTAGGTGAATTTTGCGAAAAATATAATTCATCAGACGAAAAAACAGCCGTGTTTGCATGGATGTGGGCGGTTGCGTTCTCGCTACAAATATATTTTGACTTTTCTGGATACAGCGACATGGCTATTGGTCTTGGAAAAATGCTAGGTTTTGACTTCCCAGAAAACTTTAATTATCCATTCACAGCAAGAAGTATCACAGATTTTTGGCGACGTTGGCACATGACTTTAGGCACATGGTTTAGAGACTATGTTTACATTCCAATGGGCGGAAACAGGGTGAAGTCTTTTAGATGGGTAATAAATATAGTTGTAGTATGGTTTTTAACAGGATTTTGGCACGGTGCATCATGGAACTTTATTATTTGGGGAATATTCTTTGCTATATTCTTGTCACTAGAGAAAATAGTTTTGCAAAAATGGCTTAAAAAAATTCCACGAGTATTTTCTCACATCTATCTACTGTTTTTAGTTTTACTAAGCTTTGTGATTTTCGCCAGCGAAACAATGCCTATATTCCTTGAAAATTTGCAGAACTTAACCTCTTCAACTCAAATAATCAACGAAGAAACAATATATTATTTAACAAGTTATGCAGTAACATTTTTAATTGCATTTGTGGCAGCGACACCTCTTGTAAAAAATGTTTGTATTAAAATATCTTCTAAGAAAGGAGGAGATACAGCAATGGAATTACTGTCTACAGTTGCAATGGTTGTAATGATAATAGTGTCAACAGCGTTCTTAATAGAAGGCAGTTTTAATCCGTTCCTGTATTTTAGATTTTAATGAAAAAGATAAATGCCATAGTCTTTCTAACACTGATTTTCGGTTTTTTCATTGCTAATTTTATAATTGCAGATGCCGAAGTGTCTTTTAGCGAGAAGAGGAACTTTCAACAATTTGAGGCTCCGACTGTTGAAACTTTGATGAATGGAGAATGGTTCGAGACTTTTACAGACTACAGTTCAGACCAATTCCCTTTAAGAGAAAGTTTTAGAGGAATTAATGCGGTGGTAAGAACCCAAGTTTTAAAGCAACTTGATGTAGGCGGACTTTATAGCGATGGTGAATATATTTTTAAGTCTGACTACCCTATGAACAGCAATAATATTCAGTACTTTGCACAAAAAACCAATGAGGTATACGAGGAGTACATCAAGGGCAAGGCAGATAATTACTATGTTTCAGTAGTTCCTGATAAGTCTTATTTTGACAACATGACAACGCTTAATACAGACGCAAAAATAATTGCAGATGAGTATATAAACGCTTTAACAGATGCGGAATATATAGATATTTTTGGTTCTCTTGAGCTTGATTCATACTACAAGACAGACACCCACTGGTCACAGGATAAGTTATTCCCTGCAATGGAAGTTTTTGCAAATGGCATGGGATTTGACGCTCCTCTTAAAGAGAATTACACTGAAAACATTATAGAAGGTTTTTATGGAGTGTATCATGGGCAATCTGCTCTAGGTTTTAACAGTGAGGAAATAATTTACATGACAAATGATATTATAGATGCTTCAATGCTTTACAATGTCGAAATAAACAGTCATGAGAGTGTATATAAACTTGAGAATTTTAACTCTAGCGACCCTTATAATATATTCTCGTCTGGTGCATCTTCACTCGTTGAGATAGAAAGTCCGCTAGCTAAGACCGATAAAGAACTTATAATTTTTAGAGATTCTTTTGGTAGTGCCATTGCTCCTTTGTTTTTAGAGGAATACAGCAAGGTGACTTTAGTTGACTTAAGGTACATGTCAATTTCATTGCTAGATCAATATATAGACTTTGAGAATGCGGATGTTTTAGTGCTTTACAGTAGTTTGATTTTGAATACGGCTGTAAATTTCCGATAAATTAATTATAACGCACAATTTTGCATATAACTTACAGTTTTCGGGCGGTCACACAGGACCGCCCCTACAATTATGCAAAAATATCATTGCATTAACATATTAACTAATGTATAATAATTATAGATAAACCGCAAATAAACTAACGGTTTACCTCGTTCTACTTTAGGTTGGTTGAATTATTTTACGAAAGTGATTATAATAAAATCATCAAAATAAAAGGGGAATTTAATTATGAAAGATAAAACATTGGGGATGATGATTGCCTCACTTCGCAAAGAGAAAAGCATGACACAATTAGAACTTGCCAACTTAATGAATGTTACAGACAAAGCGGTATCGAAATGGGAGAGAGATTTATCTTGCCCAGATATTAACTCATTACCAAAACTTGCAGAGCTTTTAGGTGTATCTGTTAATGATTTAATGCAGTGCAAAAGTGATGATAGCGGTAAAGCTCAAACAAATATTAAGAAAATTTTAGGTATTATACTTCGTGCTATTCCTCTAGCTATGGGAGTTGCTATTGTTGTACTATCGATAATAGATGAATTAAACACAGAAGATGCTATTGTTATGCTTGGTATAGCTCTTGTTTGTGCAGGAATTTCACAACTAAATATAAGCAAAGATTAATTCGTTAAAACGCACAAATTAATGTAGGGGACGGGTTTTCCGTCCCGTGGGAATTTAGCTAAAACTTCTAGTTTTTCGGGACGGAAAACCCGTCCCCTACATTGGTTTCTTTGCTAAGAGGCACGTCTGCACGGAGACCCTTCCCTACAATGAAACATTAAGTTAGTTTAGGTTCCCAACTATGAGACTCTCCGTTACAAATAAGCATAAACTTACATATAATATTTAAATTTTAAGGAGCAAAGATGAACGAATTTATTAGAACTCGCCTACTTTTTGGCGATGAATCCATGGAGAAACTTCAAAACGCTAAGGTGGCTGTGTTTGGAATTGGCGGTGTTGGTGGACACTGTGCCGAGGCTTTAATAAGAAGTGGCATAGGTAGCATGGATATTTTTGATAATGATGATGTCAGTGTCTCCAATATTAATCGGCAAATAGTGGCGCTTCACTCGACAGTTGGCAAAAAGAAGGTTGATGTCATGAAAGAGCGAGCTTTAGACATTAACCCTAATATAAATATAACAGCCTATGACATTTTTTTCGATGAAAAAAGCGACATAGACTTTAGTTCTTATGATTTTATTGTAGATGCCATTGACACAGTGACTTCAAAATTACTCCTTATTAAAAAAGCTAAAGAAAATTCTGTGCCAATAATTTGCTCTATGGGCGCTGGAAATAAACTTGACCCAACAGGATTTATGATTGCAGATATTTCTAAGACAGAGGTCTGCCCTTTAGCCAGAGTTATGCGTAAAAAGCTTTCTGAAATGAAGATTAAGGATGTTCCTGTGGTTTTCTCTAAAGAAATTGCAATTAAACCTATTGAAACAGATACAGAGCTTAAAGGTGGCAGACCAGCTCCTGGTAGCAACGCATTTGTTCCATCTGTTGTAGGGCTTATTATAGCCTCGTATGTATGTAGAACTATTGTTAATTCATAATTTATTGTTGACCTTTTGATATTTTGAGCATATAATGTAAGTGTAAGGCATTACCGATTGACGGTTGCCAAAATCAGGTTTAGAAATAACCGCTACTTTGGACAGGTGGGCGGTTATTTCTTTTTATTTATGTAAAGTACTCTGTGTCAGCTAAAACTTTACATATCTATCGGTTATTTTTGCTTAAAACTGTGTTGTCGTCAGTCGTATACGGAAGTATTACTTGTTCCTCCGCCTTGTTTTAAACAAAAATTCCTTGATATCTATTGTAAACTTTTAACTGACACAGAGTACTGTAACAAAGAAGTTACTAGAGAGTTAATCATTAATACTAATGAAAGCATTTCAAAATCACTCATACACATCACCCTCTTTCTATAAAAGATTGAGGGTATATTTATTAAAGAAATACCCTCTAGAGAATGAGGGCGACCGCCGAAACTGAAATGTAATATCTTACTAGAAGATTTTATAATATTTTAAAAAGCTAGTCAAGTAAGTAAAGTAAAAAATAAAACCCATAAAAAAACAAAAAATTCGACAAAAATTAAAAAAAGATTAAAATTTTTATTGAAAAAATGAAAATTTGTGGTAAAATAAATATGTATAATGGATTAGTTATCGAAATGACTTGAAAGGTTAATGGTTGTATAGTAACAATTAAGAGGTGATTATAAATGAAAAAATTAATATTATGTGTTATGATATTTTTGATGGGGGCTGTTTTTGTGGCTTGTGGGTCAGAGGCAGAAACTTCAAGTAATTATGTTCCAGACTATATCACCGCTGAAAGAATTGAGCAAGTCAGGCTGGTAAAAGTTACAGGTGATGTAGTAAACATAAGAAATAGTGCATCACTTGATTCACAGATTGTGGCGGTCGCTTTAGAGGGGCAGTACCTTGAGCTTGTTGAAGAGGGTGAAGAGTGGAATATAATTAAGTATAATGGTATGCAACTTTATATTTCAGCCGATTATACAGTAGTAGAAAACTTCACTAAAGAAGAAGCAACACAAAAGTTAGAGCCAGAAGAAAGTGAGTCATCATCTGATAGTTCAACCGATAACACAACAAGTAGCCAAAACACAGAAGACGGAGAAGCATAAGGCTTATGAATATTTTAATAGTAGGTGGGGGACACCTAGGTAGAACAGTTGCAGAAGAATTAAATCAATTAGGGCATGGAGTTGCAATAATTGAACAAAGTGCTGATAAATTAGCTATTTTAGAGGCTGAATTTGAGGGTGCTGTTTTTAAAAGTTTTCCTATGGATATATCTAATCTAAGAGAAGCTGGAATTGCAAACTGCGATGCAGTTGCGGTGACTACTTCTGATGATAATTTAAATATAACGGTGGGTCAGATTGCAAAACAGGTTTTCGGTGTAGAAAATGTTGTTGCTAGAATTTCTGACCCTTTACGTGAGGAAATTTTTGAGGAATTTGGGTTAAAGACGGTGTGCCCTACAAAAATGTCATCACATTCTATAGTAAGGAGCATTGTAGCTCCTTATGAAACAAAAACCATGTCGTTTGGTAGCAGTGTTATAAGTTTTGATAGATATGCTATGGATAGAAAATTTGTAGGACACAAATTGTGTGATATATACAAAGAGATGAAAAGATCTTACTTTGGAGTTGTTACTAAAAACGAAAAATTTATTTACGAATTTGAAACAAGTGAGCATATCATAGATGAAGATGACATGCTTATTGTAACCAAACAGATTGATTAGAATATGAGGTCAAAGTTTTGAAGAATAAAGACGAGAGGATAGTCACGGGGAAGAAGCCCGAAATTTTTAACGTATTATGTGCGGCGAAAATGACAAGGTCAAAGTTTTGAAGAATAAAGACGAGAGGATAGTCACGGGGAAGAAGCCCGAAATTTTTAACGTATTATGTGCGGCGAAAATGACAAGGTCAAAGTTTTGAAGAATAAAGACGAGAGGATAGTCACGGGGAAGAAGCCCGAAATTTTTAACGTATTATGTGCGGC
>CAYJER010000025.1:0-27421 GCA_964369225.1 uncultured Eubacteriales bacterium | reverse complement strand
AAATTTAGCAATAAGACAGTTTTCGGGACGGAAAACCCGTCCCCTACATGGCTAAATTCCCTAAGAGGCACGTATGAATACAGACCATCCCCTACAATCAAGTATTAAGAATGTTTATCTTCTACAATAAGTAATTTGTATATTTAAATTAATAGGAGAATGTAGTATATGGGAAATTTTAAGAAAGAACGTCCAATTTTTCCAAAGAGAGCCATTGTTACAGCTGGCATGCCTTATGGTAACAAAGAGCTTCATTTTGGGCATATTGGTGGTGTCTTTGTCCATGCGGACACATATGCAAGATTTTTGCGTGATAGAATAGGAAAAGAGAATGTAATTTTTGTTTCAGGAACTGACTGCTATGGTTCACCAGCTCTTGAAGGGTTCAGAAAAAAACAAGAAGAAGGTTTTGTCGGAACTATAGAGGACTATGTTGGCTCAAACCACGAGAAACAAAAGCAAACTTTAAATGATTATGAAATTGATATAGATTTGTTTGCAGCTTCTGCACTTTCAGACGCAGGAGAAATGCACAAACTAGTTTCTAAAGAACTTTTTCAAAAGTTATATAAAAATGATAGCCTTGTAAAAGAATCTACTCCACAGTTTTTTGATGCAGAGAAAAATGTGTTCTTGAACGGTAGACAAGTAGTTGGTAAATGTCCGTTTGAGGGGTGCGGTTCAGAGCATGGATATGCCGATGAATGTTCACTAGGTCACCAATATAATCCAGCAGAACTTTTAGAGCCTAAGTCAACTTTAAGCGGAAACACTCCAGAGCTTAAAGAAGTAACGAACTGGTATTTTAAACTTGATTCTTACCTAGATGTGATGACAGAGGGTTTAAATGATCTTAAGAGAAACAGTAATACTAGAAAATATGTACTAAAGGCTATAGATGAATTTCTTAAAAAGCCTGTTATATATGTGCAAAAAGCACAGATTGAAGACCTAGAGGCTATAGTAAACAAAATGCCTAAGCATGAGCTTATTAACGAAGAGAAAAAGCCTTCTTACACATTTGTTTTTGAGAATTTGCAAGACAGAGACAAGGCAAGAGAAGTGTTTGAAGCAGAAACAATAAGATTTAGAACAGGTAAAACTCTAGTTCCGTTCCGTCTTTCAGGAAACTGCGAGTGGGGTGTGCCTGTGCCGACTACCGAGAATTTAGAAGATTTAACTTTCTGGGTATGGCCTGAATCTTTATGGGCGCCTGTTTCTTTCTCTAGACAAGTGCTAAAAGACAGAGGTTTTGACGGCAACGAGTGGGAAAACTGGTGGAAGTCAAACGACTCTAAGGTTTATCAGTTCATAGGTGAAGACAATATATACTTCTATGGAATAGCTGAAATGGGTATGTTTTTGTCATACTATTCTGACAACAAAGAAGATGCTTACAAGTGGGAAAATGTGAATTTACCTCACATTATAGCCAACAAGCACATATTATTTATGAATAAAAAAGCATCTTCATCAAGCGATATTAAGCCACCAATGGCAAAAGATTTGCTTGAGTTTTACACAGCCGAACAGCTTAGAATACATTTCTTAAGCTTAGGTTTGTCAAATAAAAATGCAAGTTTTCAGCCTAATGTATATTTAAGTGAAGAAGACAGAGAACCAAAAGACCCAGCACTTAAAGAGGGTAATCTTTTAACAAATGTGTTTAACAGATTAGCTAGATCTTGTTTCTACACAACTCAAACATATTTAAATGGTGAGTTGCCTGTAGGCATAGTCAGTGAAAAAGTGCTAGAAGAGAGCAAGAGACAAGTTTTAGAGTTTGAGAGACATATGTATAATCATGATTTCCACAGATTAACCTATGTTTTAGACGAATATATAAGATATATGAATAAAATTTGGTCTGGAAACATCAAAAAAGCAGATGCAGAAAATGACGAAGATTTAAGAAAACAAACTTTAATTGACTGCTTCTATGGCGTAAAAACCGCAATGGTGCTACTGCATTCAATTGCCCCAACAGGCTGCGAAATGTTAAGAGAGTATTTAGGTTTAGATGAAAAAGTATGGAACTGGGAATATATTTTTGAGGATTTATCTTTCTTTAAAGAAGAGAATAAATCTCTAAAATTCTTAGAGCCTAGAGTAGACTTCTTCTCAAAACACCAAAGTCAATTCAGTCAGGAAGCCCTGACAGGCGAGTCGCACAGATAATTTTGTGTGAATTTATGGCTTTAGTGACTGCGTTATTAATTGATAATCATAAAGAATTTTAAAATTAAAATTTTTGTTTGGATAAAAAATAAATTTGTTAAAATATTGTAGGGGCGGATATTATCCGCCTATGAAATTTAGACGAAATTACTGACTTTTTAGGCGGATAATATCCGCCCCTACATAGCTATATTTTCCTAATCAACACATCTGGTCTCCGTCCCCTCCCGAGAAGTATGGTTTAAAACCTCAAGTTTTAAGCAAAATAAACAGAAAGTAAATGGTGATTATTATGGCTGATTATAAGGCTATGTACTATTATTTAGCTGGTAGAATGGCTACTGCTATCGATGCCCTTGAAGCTACCACAGGTGCATTAGTTACAATTACAGAAAAAATGAAACAAGCAGAACAAGTAACTGAGGAAATGTTTATGAACAGTGAAGAAACTGTAATTGAGCTTATCGAAAACAATCTTAAAGACAAAAAATAAAAGTTTTTTAGCTGGATATTATCCGGCTAATATTTTAGTATAATTGTCACCTTATATTTTTTTACTGGTTGACAATTGTGGCAAGCATATATATAATTAGGAGGATAAAATGAGTG
Source organism: uncultured Eubacteriales bacterium (assembly GCA_964369225.1). Lineage (GTDB taxonomy): Bacteria > Bacillota > Clostridia > Oscillospirales > Acutalibacteraceae > SIG603. The sequence continues at coordinate 24,634 of CAYJER010000025.1, read as the reverse complement.
TAAAATATGATTTACTAAAGAAATTACAAAGTGGCATAACTGTTTCAGGGCAAGATTTCGCAAAACAAAAGTCAGTTAGCCGAAACTCTGTGTGGAAGGCAGTACAAAGCCTTAGAAAAGATGGCTATATAATCGATGGTCTTACAAATTCTGGCTATAAGTTAATAGCAAACCCAGATACTTTAACCAAAGAAAATATTTATTCTCACCTAAAAACAGAGGGTGTAAATATTCATTTGTATGAAAGTCTTGACTCTACAAACTCTATTCTTAAGATGATGGCTCAAAAAGGCAAACCAGAAAAAACTGTCGTTATCGCAAAAGAGCAGACAGCAGGAAAGGGTAGACTAGGTAGAAAATTTGAGTCCCCTAAGAATACAGGAGTTTACATGAGTATTCTTCTAAGACCTAAGTTTAGCGCTGAAAACTCACTTTTTATAACTACTGTAACTGCTGTGGCGGCAGCTAAGGCGATTGAAGATTTATCTGGCAGAGAAGTCAAAATAAAATGGGTAAATGACCTTTTTATAGGTGATAAAAAGGTATGCGGAATACTTACTGAGGCATCAATAAATTTCGAGACAAATGGTCTTGAATATGCCATAGTTGGAATTGGAATAAATGTTATTGAACCTGATGGCGGATTTCCTAGCGAGATTAAGTCGATTGCTGGCAGTATTTTTAAGTCTGACGCACCTAGAGATATTAAATCTAAAATTGTTGCAAGAATAATTGATGAATTTTTTGAAATTTATAATGTATTGCCAGATAATTCTTATATCGCTGAATATAGAAGACGTTCATACCTTAACGGTAAAAATATAGTTTTACAGGTTGGTAATCAGTCAGTTTCAGGAACAGTTATAGATGTTGACGACGTAGCACGTTTAGTAGTTAAGACTGAAACAGGCGAGATTAAAAGTTTTTCAGCAGGTGAGGCACTCATTAATAAAAACAAGGAGTGATTTTATGCAGAACAAAATATTTAGTATGGTGCAAATTGCAATTTGTACCGCAATTTTAGTGGTATGTGCGTTGGTTACAATACCTATGCCATCAGGAGTTCCAATTACATTGCAGACCTTTGGAGTGGCTTTAGTAGGCTATTTATTAGGTTTTAAAAAGTCTATAGTTTCATTATTGTTATATATTGCACTAGGGGTTATAGGGCTTCCTGTGTTCTCGGGATTCGGTAGCGGATTTGGTGCATTGCTAGGCTACACAGGCGGATTTATTTGGGGATTTGTACTCATGGCAGGAATTTGCGGACTTTCAAAAAAGCAAGGAAAAATATATCTTGCAATTCCAATTTCAATTGTTGGCTTATTAGTTTGCGATGTTTTTGGAGCAATTCAATATGCAGTGTTAGCAGATTTAGAGTTTATCGCATCTTTTGCGTTGGTGGCTGTTCCTTATTTAGTTAAAGATATAATATGCGTTGTTGTTGCCTACACTTTTGCAAAGCTAATAATTGTTGCCTTGAATAAATCTGGTATAAAAGTTGTTAATTAGTATTGATTTTTATAAATTAATGGTGTATAATGGGTCTAATTTATGAGCTTTAGATGTAAAGTGTGTAATATAAAAAGAAAGGTTAGTCACGGGGAATTATCCCCAAATTTTTATTGCAGTTTGTGCGGTAAAAATGACAAGGTCATAACATGAACTCAAGAGAAAGAGTAAAAAGAGCTATACATTTTCAAAACCCAGATAGGCTACCATATAACTTTGATCAAAACAGAACTCCTGTACCATGGGAAGAATCATATGGAGACGATTTTGTTTGGTGTTTTTTAGATAAGGACAAAGATCATGTGGATAGAAGTCCTGATGGTGATAGAATTGATGAATGGGGATGCCTATGGAAAACTATGGGTGAAACTTTCGGAGAGCCTACAACATTTCCACTAGAAGGACTAGAAACATTTGACGATTATGAGTTGCCAAGATTTCTGCTAGACTATAGATATGATAGCATTAGAAAAGTTGTTAAAGAGAACAACGGTGAAAAATACGTTCTTGCAATGATGCCTACTGGCATATTCCAAATTATGTTGCATTTGTTTGGATTTGAAGACTTTATGTGTCAAGTTGCAGGAAACACAGAGGAATTTGCTAAATTTGCATCAAGACTTTGTGACTTAGCTATTGAATCTATCAAAAAGTTTGCTGAATGTGGTGTAGACGGCATGATTTTAATTGAAGACATGGGACTTCAAGACAGAATGATGATTAGTCCTAGACACTGGAAAGAGATTTTCTATCCATTATATAAAAAAATGTTTAAAGTTGCACATGACTTAGGCATTGATACTATTTCACATACTTGTGGACATATTGTGGATATTCTTGACATGTATATTGAGTCAGGACTAGACGTAATTCAAATGGATCAACAAGATAATATGGGACTTGAAGTGTTATCAGAGAGATTTAAAGGCAAGGTTTGTTTCTTCTGCTGTTATGATATTCAAACTTCTTTAAACTATACTGATGAAGAGATGGACGCACAGGCAAAAAAAATGATATCTCTGCTTTGCACTAAAGATGGCGGATTTATGTCTAAAACATATCCACAACCAAAGGCTATACGTATAAGCAACGATTATATGAGAAAAATGTCAGACGCATTTAAAAAGTATGGCGATAATTATAAAGATATAGTTGAATAATAATTTTTAGGAGAGCTTAAGGCTCTCCTTTTTTATTTGTGTAAAAATAAATTTGTTAATATATTGTAGGGCACGGAGACCAGACGTGCCTCTTAGGATTTTATGATTAAATTAAATTCGTTAAAACGCACAAATAAATGTAGGGGACGGGTTTTCCGCCCCGTGGAAATTTAGCTAAAACCTCTAGTTTTTCGGGACGGAAAACCCGTCCCCTACAAATAAGCATTAAGTTTGATTATATCCCTTACATGTACTACAATATTAGAACAAATTAAATTTTACTATTGACATTTGAATTGAAATGAAGTATACTATGTGTATTAGTTGTGATAGTACACATGTGTTAGTTAGGAGGAAATTATGAACATACAAAAACAAATGCTACACGAATTTAAATTTTTATTAAAGTCAAAATCTATTGTGATATCGGGAATAATATTAATATTATTTATCGTTGGATTTGAGACAAGTATATTTTTATACCTGAACACAACAACTTATGACCCGTGGGCCTCTAAGGGGGAGCTAGTGGTTGATGGTGTGAGCGTTGAAACTAAAGACCCATTCTACAGAGATTTTAGGAAAATTGCTAGCTACAGAGATCAAATTGATATTTTATTTTCTAGTAGTGATACAAAAATTGAGGTTAATAATGTTTTAGATTTGGCAGAAAATTACTTTATAAGCCACATGCAAAACTATAACGATTATGAAGAGTTTCAGCAGAATATTATTTATTTAGCATCATCAAAAATGATTTACCAGTATATGTTTGAGAATGTTGAAAGTAACAGTGTTATACTTGAAATTTCAGATGCTGATTTTCCAGTAAGTCTTGATAAAATGTATATAAATGAATTTATAAATATGTCTAATGATGAAAAACAGGCTGAAATTAATAGTTTAAATAGTTTTCTGTTAGAAGTTGAAAAGGTTATAAAAGATGCTGATTTTGAAACATATATTAGTCTTAATATTGCAGAGGAGTTAAGATTAAAACAGCAATATGAATTAGAAATTATCGGTTTTGAGGCTGAACTTATTGATAATCCTATAGATGAGATTGAATTAGAAAAAGTGATAAATGACAGAATTCATAGTATTCATATGATAGAAGAAAGTAGCATACCATATTTAGAATATCTTCTTGAAAATAATATAAGAAATGTGGATACAGCGTGGCAAAGTGATGCTTTTAGTAGTCTTGCAAGTGCTGAAAATTATGTAGAAAATTTTGCTATAAAATCGGAAGAAGAGTTTGCCGAGGATAAATATGCAGATTATAGTTATCAGCAGTACCTTGAAGTTTCAAATATTGAGCTTGAAAAAGTACAAAACACTATTTTTAAGGCTGAAATGTCGTTAGAGAATGGGAAACCAGACATGGAATTTGTTTACACTGGCTCACGAAATATGTTAAGTAATACAATATTTTTTACAATACTAATTTCAATTTTTGCGGCACTCGTCGGTGCTGGAATAATTTCAGATAAATTTCAAACCGGAACAATTAGAATGCTTATGATGAGACCTAAAAGTAGAACAAAAATATTTATGACAAAATATTTTGCAGGTTTTTCATTGGTTTTAATAGTATATTTTATAATAGCTAGTATTTTATTTGTTGTAGTTGGATTATTTTGTGGATTTTCAGACTACCAAAATCCTAACTATACAATAAATGGGGAAGTAGAATTTTTAACAGATCATATCATAAAATTGCTTGCAAGTTTTGTATCGGTTATATTCGCATATTCATTTGCTTTTGCATTGTCAGCAATTACAAAAATTACTGCTATTGCGCTAATTTTGCCTGTACTCACTTTGATAGGTTCAAGCATGGTGTTAAGTACATTTTTTATGTCAAGACCGTACATAATCGACTCAATTAGTTGGATGATATATACACCATTGCCTTACATAAATATTAGTGATTTATTTATTGAAAGCACCACATTATCATATTTAGTTAAGTATGGCTTAGATGTTACACCTTTAAATGCAGTTATTGTTCTTGTTGGAATTTCAGTTTTACTTATTACTATAGCTTTAGCAAAATTTAAAAAAGAAGATATTAAAAATTAAGAAGCTTATCGAAAAAGAGATGCCTCAAAAAATATTACACAAATAATGATTTTTATTGTAGGGGAGGGTATGAGTGCAGACGTGCCTCTTAGGAAAGAAGCCAATGTAGGGGACGGGTTTTCCGTCCCGAAAAACTAGAGGTTTTAGCTAAATTCCCACGGGACGGAAAACCCGTCCCCTACATTAATTTGTGCGTTTTAACGAATTTAATTTAATCATAAAATCCTAAGAGACACTCAGACCCTCCCTTACAATCAAACATTAAGATCGATTAAATTCTAAGGCTTGATTTCGTCATGTTAGTGTATCTATTTTGACGGAATATTGTTTTTTTACAGTTAGATTAAAAATAAGGTGTTATAACAGATTTAAATTTGTTATAACACCTTTATTAATAGAAAAATTATATTATATTAAGTTCTTCAATAGGTTGTGGTTTTGCAAAGTGGTAACCTTGAGAGAAGTCGATTTTGTTTTCAATAACTACTTTTTGCACATCTGCATTTTCAACAAATTCTGCGGTTGTTTTCGCTCCTACTAAGTCAGCCATATATTTTATGGATCTTAGTATCATTCTGTTATCATGATTTGTTGGAAGAGTGCTAATGATTTCACCGTCTATTTTTATGACATCAGGCTTTAATGACATTATCGAGACATATGTTGCATAACCTACTCCGAAGTCATCAACAGCTATTTCACAACCGATCTCACGTGCATCTTGCAAAAATTCATAGAGTAGGTTGTCTTTGTTGTAATTTTCGGTTTCGACAAACTCAATTACTACATTGTTTGGGGTAGGGTGACGCTTTAACCTATCAAGCAACCACTCTCTAAATGACGTTGACTGAATATCAAACAACGAAATATTAAAGCCTAGCTTGCTTTTTTTATCCTCAAAATCTGTAAGACATTTATCTATAATTATCTTGCTAAGAGGAAGATACAGCTTGAACTTTTTTGCTACGTCTAAGAATAATCCAGGAGGAACTACTTTTCCTTCTTTATCGTAAATTCTCATCAAAGCTTCGTATTTGTTAATTTTTCCTTCTTTGTTATCGTATATTCCTTGGTAAAATGGAACTACTTTATTATTAAGAATTGCGTAATTAAGTAAGTCAAAAATCTTCTGATTTTTTTCAGTTTGCTCTGCAATTTGTTCATTTTCATTGCTTGCAAGGATAAAGTTAGTTTGTGAGCCTTTGTTTAAGTAAAATGCACATTTCGCACGGTTAATTAAGTTTTCGCCAAAGGCTAAAACAAAACGTGAAACACCTCCTATACCTGTTTGGCTGTCGGTGATAAGTTCATATTGTTCGTGATTAGCTTTCATTAAATTATAGAAATCTTCATCACTCATATCGTCGTTTGCAACTGCAATAAATGACTTATAGGTGTGAATATATGTATGAATTAAATGGTCGATGCCCATTTGTTTATATGCCATATTTCCCATTTGAAAGATTTCACTACATGTGCTAAAGTATGATTCTTCACCGTAAGTAGCTATGTTCATATCTGCATTTATTACTTCTGTAAGACAGATTTTACTAAATTTTTTCTCTTTTAGATCTATTAAATATTGTTCATAGCTTGCTATGCCGAATCTATGGTCAATTAGCTTTTCTTTGTTCATATGTCCACCTTTACATTATATAATTTCTTACAAAACCCTAGCTTAATTATACAACAGGTATTATATATTTTCAATAGAAAGTTATCGCTAATAGAAACTTTGTGTTCTTGTACAAAAAAAAGGCTAATAAATACTTGTTTGCCATAATCTTGCCTAGCATTAACCGATGATTTTCCAATACAAAAAGTAGTATACTGTATTCACAGGGAGAACAAAAATAATCTCTCTGATGAAAGGAAGATAATTATTATGAAAAAGAGAATTGTATTAATGGCGTTAGTAGGTATTATGGCAGTAGGTGGAGGCACAGCAGCATTTGCAACAGAGATAACATCAGAGAATAAGCCAAACAAGCAAGAGATAATGGAAGAAAAAGGCATAACATTAGAGGGTCTTGAAAACATTAAAGCAAACCTAGATGAAAAAGGTTTGACACTAGAAGAGGCTAAGGGGAACTTTGAATCTAAGGTAGCAGGATTTGCTACAGAACAAGGCTTGACAACCGAGGAAGCTATGGCTCAAATAGCACAGATGAAAGAGAATGGAAAGAGTTTTGAAAAACTAAAAAACAAAAAAGAAAACCTAGATGAAAAAGGTTTGACACTAGAAGAGGCAAAGGGTAACTTTGAGTCTATGGTAGCAGAATTCGCTGCTGAAAAAGGTATAACAACCCAGGAAGCTATGGCACAAATAGCACAGATGAAAGAAAATGGTAAATCGCTTAAAGATTTAAAAGAAGTTAAAGAAAACAGAAAACCAGTTACAGAATAACAGAAATAATAAAAGACAATGGCGGTTTAGTCATTGTCTTTTATGGTTTCTAGCCATTGTTTATATTCATTTGCGGTTTTTTCAACAAAGTCATTTACAAATTTATCAGAAAAGCAGTAGCTTTCAGGGATTATAGTGTCTCTGTGCCACACATAGCTTTTATGCACAAAGTGTTTTAGATCGTCATCACTTGCGCTAGGGACTATTCCATAATCGCTAATTTTAACATTGTCTATTTTTTGCCAGATGTCAGAAGCCCAGTCAAGTTTATGATAAAAATAACTGCCTGCGTCTGATAATTCTTTTCTGTAAGGCTTAAACCATTCTTCTCCTATTTTGTTGGCGAAAGGTCTTAAAACTTGAGTATCCCACTTGTAGTCAAAAAATAAGTGAAGAAGCATACCTTTTGAAAAATCGTCGTTTGCGTTTTTGGCAAGATTAATAAGCGGTTCCTCTCTTGATGTTAAATCTCTGAAATGGGTTTTTTCTTTTACCTTCCAATCGGGTACTGCGTCGGGGGCTATGTTTCCAAGGTAGAAAAGATCGCTCCCGTTAGGCTCAATTAGTTTGGCTAGCATTAAGTGTATCATTGTTCCGGGCATAATATTCCTCCAAGTATAATCTAAGTTAATTATAACTGATTTTTGGAATAAAATCCACTAAAAAATAAATTTTATAAACTTTCAATAGAGTCAACAAGATAATTAAGGCTAGAACTAGCATAGAAAAAAGCATCAATCTCGCCGTTTATTTTTGCTTGTTTTACAAGATTTGCAGTTTCAGGGAAATTTTCATCGTCTACAATCAATGAAATTTTACATTTGGGCAAGGCGCTTTTTAATTTATTTATTCTGGGCATCCATTCATTCATTGAAAATGGATACATAGCCTTTACCTCGATAATTACAATCTCTGGTTTGTTTACCGCAAATGAACTGCAAAATAATTTTGTGCTGCGTTGTTCAACAATGTTTAAGTTAGGATTCTTTTTTTCAAGTAAACCTCTTACTGCATCTGCAATAAGACCGTTGCGAATACTTAGCATAACAGTTTTATTCAATTGCCTCACCTCCGTTTACGTATACTTTTCTTTGTACTTAAAGTATAACATATATCAAACTAATTTAAACCGTATATTTGTATAGGTTTTCATCAATATTATCGGCAAGAACAAATTTTTTCATGCTTACGTCAATAGCTAATTTTAGTATATTGTCATAACCTGTTTTGCTTTTAAGGTTTGCGATATGATAGTTTAATGTACTTCTTGTAATATTTAATTGCTCACAAATTTCAGTGTGAGAGTATCCGTTTACTTTTAATTTTAGGACAACAAGTTCTTGCTTTGTAAAATCTGATGCCTTGGCTAGACCTATAGTAATAACAGGAATTTTATCTGGGTAAAAACTTTTTCCGCTCATAACTATATTAATGACATCTATAAGCCTTTGGCTGCTGTGGTCTTTATACCAAAAACCTTCGCAACCAGCGTTTCTAGCCTTGCTAATATGTTCTTGTTGAACCATAAAGGTAACTATAATAATTTTAGTTTTAGGGCAAGCGTTTTTAACCGATCTTGCTGAGGATAGTCCATTCTCTTTGCCGGATGTATGAATGTCCATAAGAATTAGGTCTACTTGATTGTAATGACAAAACTCTGTGGCTTTGTCTGCGTCTTCCAGTGTGCCGACTAATCTATAATTTTCGTTTTCTGAAATAATATACTGCATTAGTTCTCTTGAGCTTTTTTGGTCGTCTACTATCAATACCTTTATCATTTGTTACCTCCTAAGTTTCAAAAGTGATTATTAATGTTATATTATCATCAATTTTGGTTTTCATTTTTCCGCTCAAATTTTCGGTCATCTTTCTAATGGAATTAAGTCCACCGCCCTCTTTGATATATGTAAGGTTGTTTGTGTTTTTATTGCTTAAAATGATTTTTTGAGTGTCTACACAAACATTAACATAGTCACATTTAGCATGATATACTGCGTTTTTTACCCATTCAAATAATATGTCTATAAATAAATTATGTAATTTAGGTTCAATAGGCAGCGAACCAGTAAGATTTATTTTGCAATTTAAGCTGTTTGAAAAGTTAAGAACCTCTTCTAAAGAATATTTTTTTGTGCTGCTAAATGTAAGAGAGTTAGCCATTCGGTCACTTAGTTTAGTCCATTTTTTAATGATATTGTTTTTTTGCTCTAGGTTTGAGTTGTTCTCATATGCCCTAACAGTCATGGCTATTAACTCGCCGAAGTCGTTGTGTACAGCCATTTTTACTTTGAGTGTTTCTTCTTCTGCTATCAGTTTTTCAATATTCTTACTATATTCTTTAAGTCTAATTTGTTCTGAATTAAGGTTATCGTTTGCAATTTTTATATCATTTGTTAGCTTATAAATGTCTGTTATATTGTCTGCTTTTAGCCTGGTGTAGCTTGTATTGTTAGATATAATTGTTGATTTAGAAAACTTCCAAACACTGTTATCGGGTAAAATGAAGACAGGTTCACTGTCTTTTATAACGCAGCGGTCACTAAATTCTAAATCTTTTAGAAACTCTATGCCGTTTTGTAAGTCCTTGCCTGTAAGATCTGCACTTATTTTGTGAATGATTCTATTAGTTAAAAATAGAACTCCGTTATTATCGTAAAAAGCAAGACCACAAGGCAGATTTTCTAAGGCAGTTTTTATAGAGATTGCCGAAAAATTGTTTTTTATTTGATAGCTTAAGCTTAAAAATTCATATAGAACAAACAATAGAATACAGGCAAATAATATGTAATAAAAATAATGTGGAATAGCGTTAATTATCTTAGAAACATAACTAAAATTAGTTAAGTGATTTTGGTTAAGGTCACTTATTACCGAAAAATAAATGCTTAAAATAATCAATAGGCTTAAACTTAATACACGGTGTATAGTCCTGTTTTTGTGAAGAAAATTTGCAACAGTACAAATTGAAATAAGGCTTACCAAAATAAAGCCTAAGACTAATAATATGCTGATTTCTATGTTTGAAAGCGAAGTTATACTCATTATGGTTTCTCCTTAAATGTTAATACGAAAACACAAGAGTCTTCATCGTCGTATATTTTTATGTTACCGTTTAAGTTTTTTAGTTCATCTTTTTTAAAGCAATTTAAACTATTTGGTGAAAGATTACTTTGTTTTGAAACAGTTATTCTAAAAAAGATAAAACCATCACTTAAAGAGGTATTAATAAACAAGATGTTTAGTTTAAAGCCTGATTTCTCTATAACTTCTTCAAAAAAATCATAGCAAAAAAGATGTATATTTGAGTCGATTGGTTTACTAAATTTGTAATTTAAATTGCACTGTGTTCCAATAAGCTCTAAGCCTCTAAAACTTTCATAATATGAACTTATCATGTCGTTGTCGGTGATATTGGTTTCTATTAAAAGTAGATTGCTTTTTCTTTTAACATAGCATGAAATAAGATTTACCTGTTTGAGTATTTTGTCATTATTTTGACTATATGTAGCTATGTTTATAAGCTCTTTAATTTTTTTAACGGAACTAAGTGTTTCGCTTGAAATTCGGCTGTGAATTTGGTTTAACTTTTCAACTCTAATTCGATTTTCTTTTAAAGTTTTTTCTCTTGTTAATATTTCAATTTCACCTAAAAGCTTTGAATTGATGCTTGTAAGCTGATTGTTCATTTTGGTAATTTTAGATATATCATTTTTCCAGATTACATATCCACAATTAATTGTAGCTATGTTTAAAATGGTTTTTTCATTGAATTTTAGACTGAGATTTTCTTTTAAATATTCGATTTGTTGAGTATTAAGATTAACTGCATCTTTTGAACTGATTTTCACATTGCCAAATTTATCTAATATTTGAGTGGATATTTTTGAATTAATAAAAAAATTCTCATGATTTTTGTTTGATCTTATAACATCTGCCTTGATAAATGATTCCCAAAACAAAAGATACCAAAAACAGGTAAAAGTTGTTATATCTATGGAGGCAGATATAATGTGTCGATTAAAAATATATACAAATAGATACAAAATTCCAAGCAGTATTACTGCTAAAGGATAATAACTTTTTTTGTCTATATAAAGTTTTCGCCATTTTTTGAGTAGAACATAGACTGTAGCTGCAACAGTTGAAACAGTAAAAACTAATACAATTATATAACCAAATTTGTAAGAGTAATCTAAATTCCAATTAAAAAAGTTTTCATTAAATCTAAATACTGACTGGTGTAAATCATTGCTTGCAACTAATAATATTAATAAAATAGCTGGAATATAAAGTAAATTCCATTTTTTGTTTATTCTGTAGTTTTCATCTTTGTTCATATAAAGTGTAATGAAAAAGCCGTATAATGGAACTATAATAATTGGTATATAGAAAAGATACCATGTGAAGCGTGAAAAGCTTTCTAAAAAAACAAATGCGCTCCATTTAAAGCATTTTAGTAAAAACCAGAAAATACTCATCGAGGAAAATAATAGCAAGTATAGTTTTAATCTTTTGTGCATTACTCGCCTGTTAATCATTATAGACCAATGAGTAATTATTCCTACATAAATAATAAGTTGAAGATTAAATAAAAATGCTTCCCAAAAATAGTAGGAAGGAATTACAAATAATTTGTATACAAAAATTAATATGATTAAGCTTATCTCTGTGATAAGTAGGCAAGCTTTTTTTGAGATAGACATATTATACCCTCCAAAATAAATAGCTATGTAGAGCAAGAGTAGAACATAGATGGGAACTTAAGCCAACTTAGTGCTTAATTGTAGGGGAGGGGCTCTGCACAGACGTGATGATTAGGAAGATTTAGCCATGTAGGGGCGATATTATCCGCCTAAAAAGTCCGTAATTTCGTCTAAATTTTATAGGCGGATAATATCCGCCCCTACATTAATTTGTACGTTTTAACGAATTTGTTTTAAATCAAAAAATCCGCAAGGATTTTCACATCAACTTTTCACCATTCATTTTTCACTTTTCACTAAGTTCCCATCTATGGGGGATACCATCCCATAAAATTCTTGAGTTTAATAAAGTGTTTATAATCAACATATTATAGCATCAAAAATCAATTTCTACCCTATACAAATGTACAGTAATTTATATTTTTCTGCCGTATAATGTTGTAATTTTGGCTATGGTGTTCTCTAGCTCAGGAGTTAAAGCATTGCTGTCAATTCTCCAAACCCAGTTGTCGCCCAGTGTTGAAGGTGCATTTATTCTGGCAGAAGCGCCAAGAGAGAGCCAGTCTGCCATTGGAATTATGCAAGTGTTAGACACACTTGAAAATGCAAGCTTAATTACAGATAGACTAAAATTGTCGCCCTCTGTGAAGCTCATATACTCTTTGCACAGTGTAACATCTTCTTGATATGCGGTGAATTGCCAATCGTGTGTAGTGGTGTTATCGTGTGTGCCAGTGTATACAACAGAGTTTTTTTCATAGTTGTGAGGCAGATAGTCACCACCCTCCCTAGAATCAAATGCAAATTGGATAAGTTTCATACCTGGGAAACCGCTCAAATTCAATAATTCTACTACATCTTCGGTTAAATAACCTAAATCTTCTGCGATAATTTGAACAGAAGGTAGGGCAGATTTAATTGCCTTGATTATGTCATAACCTGGTCCTTTACGCCATCTTCCATTAATAGCAGTGTCATCACCAAACGGAATAGAGTAATAACCTGAAAAACCTCTAAAATGGTCTATTCTGACAACGTCATATATAATTGAGGCGTGTTTTACCCTGTTAATCCACCAACTATAGTTCTGTGAAGCGTGGTAATCCCAATCGTAAAGCGGATTACCCCATAATTGACCATCTGCCGAGAAAGCATCTGGTGGACAACCAGCGACCTCAGTTAGTTCTAGTTTTTCATTTGTTTGAAAAAGTTCAGGATTTGCCCAGATATCGGATGAATCTGGGGAAACATAAATAGGTATATCACCAATGATATAAACAGAATGTTCATTTGCATATTTTTTAAGAGCTAACCATTGTTTATAGGCTAGATATTGTGTGATTTCCCAAAATTTAATTTCGTTTTTATACTCTTCTTTTACCTTTTTAATGGCGGAATCTTCTTTAAGCCTTATAGATTTTTCCCAATTAGTATAGGAATTCATATTGTTGTTTGTTTTTATAGCCATGAATAGGGAGTAGTTATCTAGCCAATAAGAGTTATCCGCCTTGAAATTTTGATAATCTTCATTTAAAGTGTCAAAACGATTTGTGGCTAGCTTCAAAATTGCTTTTCTATTATCGAATAGGTTTTGATAATCTACACGACTTTCATCGTTTGAATAGTTATAAGAGCCTAACTCGTTTGTAGTCAGAAGATTTTCTTTAACTAAAATATCTAAGTCTATAAAATAGTGGTTTATTGCAAGGCTTGAAAAACTTTGATAAGGGCTATCGCCAAAGCCTGTAGGACCTAATGGAAGTATTTGCCAATATGTTTGTTTGGATTTTACTAGAAAATCTATAAACTCATACGCCTTTTCTCCAAAACTGCCTATTCCATACGGGCTTGATAACGAAGATATTGGCATTAATATTCCTGCTGATCTCATAATTTCACCTTTTTCCTTAAAATTTGACATACGTTTTCGGTAACGTTTTTCAACTAATTTAATTTTAACACTGTATATAAAATTAGTCAATATATTTTAACACGAAAATTAAATTTGTAATTTAATACATAATTTTTATTAATTATTAGTTAATATGACAGGTATATTATAATACTACTACTCATATAATTGTAAGTGGTGGCAATTATTATTGTGATTTTGAATAGATTTTTTGAAATTTTTTATTCAAAGCTACAAATAACACAGAAACAAACAAAAAGTCTTGACAAATACTAAACAACTTGCTATACTAATGTCATGGAAACGATTTCGGAAACGATTTAAAAAACACGTAGAAATAAGGAACATTTTGCCCAGATATGTAAGAAAGGGAAGTCATAAGTCTTTTTTTGATTGTGACAAGGTGAATTATGACAATTAAAGACATAGCTAGAGAATGCGGTTATTCAGTAAGCACAGTATCGAGGGTAATTAATGGACACTTAGACGTAAAACAAGAAACTAAAGAGCATATTTTAAGAGTGGTTAAGACTCACAATTTTGTACCAAACTCAAATGCAAGAAACTTAAAGAGCCAAGACACAGAGAATATATTAATTATTGTTTGTGGTATGAGCAACATGCTTTTTGCTAAAATGGTAGAGTCTATTCAAAAAGAAGTTAATTTTTATCATTCATATTCTGTGGTTGAGTATTTGTCAGAAGATGCAAATGTTATAGAAGAGACATATTCTTTGCTAAAGAATATAAAGCCAAAGGGTATAATTTTTTTGGGTGGTAACATTCATCAGATGACAGAGGAACTAAAAAACTTTGAGTTGCCATGTATGTTTATCACATCATCTACAGAGCATATTAATAAAGAAAATATTATGAGTATTTCAATAGATGATTTCAATGCAGGAAAATATGCAACAAACTATTTGCTTTCTCTTAATCATAAAAAAATTGGAGTTATTAGCGGTGCATTTTGTTCCAGTTCTGCCTCTAAAATGAGATATGAAGGCTGGAAAGAAGCGTTGTATAATTCAAATATAGAATATGATGAAAACAACATAGTGTTCTCTAAATTTAGCTATCAAGCAGCATACAATGCCACGAAGGAACTGCTTTTTAAGTTTAGTGACCTAACAGCAATTTTTGCAATGAGTGACGTTATGGCAATAGGGGCAATATCTGCAATTACAGACAGCGGGCTTAAAGTTCCTGAGGATATAAGCGTTATTGGAATAGATGGAATAGATTTAGCTAGATTTTATAATCCTAAAATAACTACCTTAAAACAACCACAAGAAGAAATGTGCAAAATGGCAGTCAGAAGACTCATGGAGTCAATTAATTATGAGCCTAGGGCATACAACAAAATGCTAGAGGCGGAGCTAATGCTGGGTAACAGTGTTAAACAATTATAAGTTAATAATGGGTATATACTCATTAAAAATATTAAATTAACGGAGGATTTATTATGAAAAAGATTTTTAAAAGACTAGCATTAGGAGTTATTGCAATTACAATGTTAGCAAGCGTAACAGCATGTTCATCAGCAGCAGAAGACGACGAATTGTACATCTTTAACACAAAGGGTGAGAATGCAGATGCAATGCAGGCGGCAGCAGACGCATTCACAGAGGAAACAGGAATTAAAACAAAGGTTTTCTCGCTAGGCTCTGGTACAGACAGTACCGAAATTATGAGAACAGAGATTAATTCACAAGACAAACCAGCGATTTTTGCAGTTATGAACTCAGAAACATTGGTTGAGTGGGTCGAGAGTGAATACGCAAGACCACTAAGCGAGGGAATTACAGACGATTTCAATGCGTTAGTAGACACAATTCCTAGTGACTTAAACCTTACAATCGATGGAACAGCAAACTATGGTATTCCTTTTAATATTGAAGGTTATGGTTATGTTGTTGACACAGATATGTTAGCTGATATCTTTGGAGTGGACGGCAAGAGTGTTGCTGACGCTATAAAGACTGCTACTTATGAAGAGTGGGAAGCTACAGTTTTAGCTCTTACAGACTATATCGACAATGGAAATGCTACTTCTGTAGTGTTAAGTGGTCAAACTTTTGATATGGCAAGCACAAAAACAGGCAAGGCTGAAACTCTTGAGGGTGTATTCTCTACAGCTGGTTCAGAAAAATGGACTTATGGTGATCACTTTGTAAACGTTGCTTTAAATGCTACTTTTGGAACTCCTTACGATGCAAGTAACGCTACATTATCAGATGTTCAAAGCATTAACGGAGCTATGTTAGCATATGCTAAAGCTCTTGACTTAAAGACATCTAATGCAGTTACAGAAAGAGGCGCAGACTTCATCAACAGCACAACTAATGGTTACGATCAATCAGTTGAAAACCTAGCTTCAGGTAAGGCTATTTTCCTAAAACAAGGTAACTGGGTATATGGTAACTTTGCTAACACAAGCAATCCTGAAATAGTTGATACTTTAACTTTTGTTCCTGTAAAAATGCCTTACAATGCTGAGGATGTTACAGCAGAGGGCAGAACAGTTGAAATCCTAAATTCTTCTATTCCTGTATTTGTACCTAACTATTATATAATCAATGATAAAGTTAGCGAGCAAGAGCAAGAGTGGGCAGAGCAATTCCTAGTATGGCTTAACACTTCAGAAGCTGGTCAACAATTTGTAACAGAAGAAATGAACTTCATTCCTTACAACGCTGACCCTGCAACTACTACAGTAGGAAACTCACTAGGTAACTCAATAATCGAATATCTAGCATCAGGCGACACAATTTCTAACCCATATGCAGGCGCACCAACAACATGGTCAACTGATATTCTAGGCGGAAATATCATGGAGAACTATCTAACTAAAACAGAGTGGACAGATCAAGACTACACAGATATTGCTAATTTTGCAATTGACAAATGGGTAGAGATGAAAGGTTTAAGCTAATTTAGTTCATTGTGGAAGCATCTTTATAAAAAAATTAAGGGTGCTTCCCTTTTTATTAATTGAAAGTTGGTGAAATATATTGGAAAACTTGTACAAAAAGTGGTTTAGAGTTTTGACATTACCGGCAATAATTCTATTCCTAGGAGTTGTAGCCATACCATTTGTAATTGGTATTGTGTATTCTTTTACCTCGTGGAGAGGTACATATTTTAGCGGAGGCTCGTTTTTTGAATCTTTTGTAGGATTTGAAAATTACATAAAGGCGTTCCAAAACAGCAATTTCATATCTTCATTTTTAAATACACTGCATTTTACAGCAGTTATGATACTATCGGTTCTAATTCTTTCTTTAATATTAGCTCTTCTTACAACTAGTATTAAAAGAGGTTCAGGATTATTCCGTTCAACATTTTTCTTGCCTAACCTTTTAGGCGGACTAGCACTAGGATATATTTGGAGCTTTGTCTTTGAAATTATCTTCTCTCAAATGTTATTTAATGAGGAAAGCCCAATTCATATTCCGTTCCTTATGAACATGCTTCAAGACCATAACAAGGCGATTATAGCTATGGCGATTGTTGCTACTTGGCAGATGGCTGGATATATGATGATTATATTTGTTACTGGAATAAACAATATTCCTGGTGATTTATATGAGGCGGCGGACATAGACGGTTGTAACGTATTCCAAAAATTTAAGAATGTGTCACTTCCACTTTTAATGCCTTCATTTACAATTGTTATATTCATGACTTTAGCTAACTGCTTTAAAATGCTAGACATAAACGTTGCTTTAACAGAGGGCGACTTTAACACAAGACTTTTGGCTTACCAAATTCTAAGGGTAACAAGAGACTATAATCCACCAGATTACGGTCAAGCACAGGCACAGGCTGTTATATTCTTTATAATTATAGCTACTGTTACACTAATTCAAGTAAGAATAACAAAGAAAAGGGAGGTTGAAATGTAATGAATGATACAATAAATAAAAGACCTCTTAGTAAAAAAATTATAACTGTAAGCAGATATGTGATTTTAGCAATATTCTCTATTGTTACTTTGTCTCCTATATTCTTGCTTGTAATAAATGCTTTTAAATCTCAAAGTGAGATAGTCACAAACCCTATAGCGTTGCCTACATCATTTACTTTTGATTATATCTTAACCGCTATAGAAGAAATAAACTTTTTTAGTTCAATTGCCTTAACATTTGGTTTAACAGCCATTTCTATTGGTCTTATAGTTGCAGCTTCTTCACTTGCTGCATGGATGATGGTAAGAAACAAGAAAAAAGCATCTGGAATTTTATTCTTAGCTTTTACTTCTGCAATGCTTATACCTTTCCAAGCGGTAATGTATCCGCTACTTAACACTTTTGAAGCGGTAGGATTAAAAAATACATTCGGACTTATATTAATGTACGGCGGTTTCGGCATGAGCATGAGCGTATTCTTATTCCATGGCTTCTTAAAAAGCGTTCCTCAAGAGATTGAAGAAGCTGCTGTAATAGATGGTGCTGGACCTATAAAATTGTTTACAATAGTAATATTCCCACTGCTTAAGAGCACAACAGTTACTGTTATCATCTTAAATGCAATGTGGATATGGAATGACTATCTATTACCTTTCTTAGTAATAGGTAACAGCTCAGGCACAAAGACATTGACTCTTGAATTGTATTTTGCAAAACTTACATCAGGTCAATTCGGTAATCCGTGGGAACTTATTTTCCCAGCTGTATTCGTAACAATTATTCCTATACTAATTTTATTTATATTCCTACAAAAATATATTGTTAAAGGAATTACAGCCGGCGCCGTAAAAGGCTAACCGAGAACCTCGGCTCGCAAGTCGGTCGGGAAGCCCCGACAGGCAAGTCGCACACCGAATATTTTCTAAAGTTAATACTTTATTTCCTGCGTCCGATTTTTTTAAAATGGTAAATTGGGTCGGGAAGCCCCGATAGGCAAGTCGCACACCGAATATTTTCTAAAGTTAATACTTTATTTCCTGCGTCCGATTTTTTTAAAATGGTAAATTGGGTCGGGAAGCCCCGACGGGCAAGTCGCACACTGAATTTATTATTAATTTAAAACTTTATTTCATGCGTTCAAAAATACATCTCAATAAAATTAAAACTAGCGTCCTGCAAATTTTGTAGGACGCTAGTACCATGTAAGTTTGCCTAAGTTCTAAGGGGCTAGGTTCTCCCCAACAATAGTTATTGCAAAGGTCTGCCGTCAACTTCTACAACATGTTCAACCGGTGTCCAATCAGTAAAGTTGTTGTCATTTAAGTAAAGCTCTGTATCACTTTTTAGGTTAGCTAAAGCCGTGATATCACTAACATCATTACTGTATAGTATTAATGAATTTAAGTTAGTAAGTGTAGATAAAGCCGAAATATCTATAATATCATTGTTAGATAAATTTAAGCTAACAAGATTTGTAAGTGTTGATACAAATGAGATATCACGTAAATCACTACGAGAAATATTTAAAACTTCAAGATTAACAAGTGAAGAAACTGCTGTGTAGTCCTCGGCTTTACACTCACTTAAGATTAACTCGTTTAAGTTTGTAAGATTAGCTATAGGACTAATGTCTGTCATATCGTTGTTAGTTAAACTTAAAACTTCAAGATTAGTAAGATTTGCTAATGAACTAATATCAGTGATTTCATTATCAGTCAAATTTAAATATGTTAGGTTTGTAAGATTTGTGAAAGAACTAATGTCTGAGATAAGGCACTGAGCAAAATTTAGCTCTTTTAAATTTACAAGATTAGCAAACACTGACATATCTAAGGTTGAATTAATTACAATTGCACCACAACCGCTCATGTTCAATGACTCTAGGTTTACAAGGCTTGTTAAAAAGCTTATGTCTCTTACTTCAATTTCGCTTATGTCCAAAGAAGTTAGATTTGTAAGAGTTGCTAACACATCTATTTCAAGATCATATCTTACAGTGTTGCTCATATTTAACTTTTTGAGTGTATTTAAGTTAGACAAGGCTTGAATGCTTGTTATGTTGCTTGAATTGTTAAAATCAAGTTCTTCTATGCTTGTAAGTTCAGCTAAAGGACTTAAGTCAAAGCTGTCAAATACATCCATAGGCGCATCATTTGAAGTGAAATTCAGTGTTTTAAGGTTTGTTAAGTTTGCAAATGATGGAAGAATTTCAAGCTCGTTTCCACTTATATCTAGTGAAATTAAGTTTGTAAGTGAAGAAACCCCAGTTGCTTCGACAAGAACATTAGAACTTAAATCGAGAGTAGTAAGTTTAGTTAAAGTAGAAATGGCAGTCGCAGAGCTTAGGTTGTTTTCACTTAAATTTAACGTTGTTAAGTTCGGCATATATGATATATCGCTAATGTTAGTTAGACCTAGACCGCTTAAGTCAAGCTCTGTAATGCTAGATAAAAATTCTTCTGTCAATGCTTGACTAGGGTATATATTTCTAAGAGCTAACTGGAATTCTTCAGAAGCAAATGCTATTTCATCTTCTATTATTTCACTGCTTAATGTTTCATCAGCCGATGAACTTTCGGTGTTAGCTGATGAAGTTTGAGTTGTCTCTGGCTCGCTTGCACAAGCGGTTAGAAGACCTACTGAAAAGATAGCAGTTAAGGCTAAAAGTTTAATTCTTATTTTGTTGTTCATAAAATGTTCCTCCAGGATTCTATAGAAGCAATAGTAAAATTTGTCAGTATTGCACA
Source organism: uncultured Eubacteriales bacterium (assembly GCA_964369225.1). Taxonomy (GTDB): domain Bacteria; phylum Bacillota; class Clostridia; order Oscillospirales; family Acutalibacteraceae; genus SIG603. The sequence goes on along the minus strand of CAYJER010000025.1, from coordinate 4,197 downwards.
TATTGACAGTTAATTATAACATTAATCTTGCAATAAATCAAGCAAAATGATTACATGTAGTTGATTTTTCAATAATTAATATATACTTAGTGTGGTAACATTAGGGCTAAACGATTGTTTCTGGTTTTCGGGCGGTCACACAGGATCGCCACTACAAAAATATTCCTTTAATCAGCACATCTGATAAAAATGCGCCCCACAATAATTTGCAGGACGCATTTGAAAAGTATCAATTTATAATATTGTAGGTCGCAGGCGATAAAGCTATAAGTTACACGTAATTAAATGTGCGGATTGTCTGTAGGGGCATCTCGACTATATTTCTTTTTGTTTCGCTTGAAGACTTACTCTAGTTCTTCTAAGTTCTGCTAATGTGTCTGAAAGGCTTGCGTCTGCTCTCTTGATTAAGTCGTCAACGTACTCATTTGAAGCCTTTTTAATCTCTTTTGATTGAGATTGGCTTTGCGAGATAAGCTCGTTAGCCTTAGACTGTGCTTGTTTAACAATTGTGTCTTGATTAACAAGAGTTCTTGCTTTGTCCTCTGCAAGTCTTACGATATCTGCTGCATCTTTTCTTGCTCTTTCAATGATTTGCTCTTTGTCAAGCAAAACGTCTTTAGCTCTAGAAATTTCCTCAGGCACAAACTCTCTAATTTCTTCTACTACTTGTCTTAGCTCGTCGGCATCTACAAAGACCTTTCCTCCTGAGAGTGGCAATGACCATGCTTTTTCGATTAAGTCAAGTATTTCGTCTAATAAACCCTCTATTGTTGTTTGTTCATCCATTATATATACCTCCGTTGCATAATCTTTCTTTTATAGTGTTTAAAATACATTTAGGAACAAAATGTGAAATATCGCCCGAAAAACCAGCGACTTGTTTTACCATGCTAGAGCTTAAAAACATGTTTTCCGCCCTTGTAGCTAAGAACATTGTCTCAAGTTCGGGGTTTAATTTGCTATTTGTTAGTGCCATCTGAAATTCATACTCAAAGTCTGACAACACTCTTAAGCCTTTTATAAGGACATCACAGCCTTTTTCTCTTGCGTAATCTGCTAAAAGACCAGATACAACATCTATTTCTACGTCAAGACCTGCATCTTTTGTAGCTATATCTAAAAGCTGTATTCTCTCTTCTATAGTAAAGCTGTAGTCTTTGCTAGGGTTAGATGGCAGAACCACAATCACCTTATCAAAAATCTTACACGCCCTAGAGAGAATGTCTAAATGTCCTAAGGTTATAGGATCAAAGCTACCCGGACAAATTGCTGTACTCATAGGCTATGCTCCTTTTTATATACGGTAAGCATAATCTTACCATAGCGATAATTCTTTGTTTTATGAAAGTCACCGTAATTTTCATCAAGTACTAAATTGCTTGGGTGTTCGCAAATAATAGTTCCTGTGTTGCTCATGCATGGCACTAAAATAGGAAGAACTTCTTCTAGTAACCCTAAGTTGTACGGTGGATCTAAAAATGCTATGTCAAAAAGTTCATTTGTTGAGCTTAAAAAAGCTTCTGCTTTTGAATTAACAAGTTTAGCCTTTTCTTGGTATCCACTAGCCTGTAAGTTAGACTTGCAAACATTAAGAGACTTTAGTGAACTATCAACAAATGTGACAAATTTTGCGTTTCGGCTTAAGGCCTCAATTCCAATTTGTCCGCTTCCTGCGAATAAATCAAGAATATTACTGCCTGCCAAAGAAAATTGTATTATACTAAATAAAGACTCTTTAACTCTATCGGTTGTAGGGCGAACCGCATCACCCTCAAGTGTTAAAAGCTTTAAGCCTTTTTTTTCACCAGAAATAATTCTCATTATATGACCGTTTGCCTTTGTGTATTTTTGTAGTAAAATTTAATCTTTCAGTCAATCGACTTAGTTCGATTTTTTTTTACATTATTAACTATAATATTATCACATTTATTTTATGATTTGTCAACTGGAAAAACTAAAAAATCTTAGTTATTTATCATTTTTGAAGAACTTGTACACAGACAAGGCACTTTCTTTTGTCATTTTCTCTGTTTCTTCTAGTTCGGCGAGTGTCGCAGTAGAAATAGCCGATATAGTTTTAAACTTTTTATAGAGTGCCTTAGCCCTTGTTTCACCGATTAAATCTATCTCAAGCAAGATAGGGGAGATAGTGCTTTTCTTTCTTAAAGTTCTATGATAACTTATTGCAAACCTGTGAACCTCTTCTTGAATGTTTGATACAAGTGTGAAGGCACGTCTTGTAGAATTGATTGAGATTTCACTTCCTGTTGCAGTGATTGCCCTTGTTTTATGCTTATGATCTTTTACCATTCCGAATATTGGTATTTCCAGCTCAAAGGTTTTGAGCAAAGGCTCTATTGTAGACACATGGCCTTTGCCACCATCAAGTAAAATAACTGATGGTAAAGTTTTAAATGCTTCATCTGTTTGTGAGCTTTTAAGCTCTGTAAATCGCCTTGTGAGCATTTCTTTCATAGAGGAGTAATCGTCTTGCCCCTCTACTGTTTGTATCTTAAATCGCCTATAATGTGCCTTTAATGGTCGACCATCTTTGAACACTACCATAGCTCCGACAGTCTCGCCACCTGAAAGGTTGCTTATGTCATAGGCTTCTATATATTCAGGCAGTTTTTTCATGCCCAGCAATTTAGCTAGTTCTTCTACAGCAGATAATTCTTTACCGCTCATATGTGAGGTTTCAGAGAGTTTTTCGGCTGCATTTTTTTTGCACATTTCGAGTAGTTTAAGGTTGTCTCCTTTTAAAGGAATGTTAAATTCAACCTTAGAACCTAGATTGTCGCTAAGCCATTTTTCAAGCAGTTCTTTATTTTCGGGAGCTTCTTCGAGTGTAATAATTTTAGGGATATCATTTTCTTGATAATATCTTTCCAAAAATTCCTCTATTAATTCGCCTGTCCATTCCTCGTTATGAAATTTGAAGTCTAGTCTGTCGCTTAAACTACCGTCTCTATACTTTAAAATGGTAATAACACTAGTTTTTTTAGAGGAGACACATGCAATAATATCGTGAGAAGTCTGGTTTTTTGAGACGATTTTTTGCTTTTCGTTTATTCTATTAATAGAATTGATTTTGTCTCGCAGTTTAGCGGCTCTTTCAAAGTTTAACTCTTCAGATGCTTGAAACATTTTCTCTGTAAGAACTTCAATACTTTGAGACGAACCATTTTTAATAAAGTCTATGGCGTCGCTAAAATTTTGGTAATAATCTTTTTGTTTTATCTTTCCTCCACAAGGAGCATCGCACTGATTTATATAAAAGTTAAGGCAAGGGCGGCTGCTTCTAAACTCTTGTGGGAATTTTTTTGAACAAGTTGGAATTTTAAAAATCTTTTTAGCCTCGTCTACACAGTTTTTTACACTCACAGAACTCATGTAAGGGCCAATATAAATGCAGTTGTCGTTAAGTTTTTGTTTAACGGCAAAAAAGTTGGGCCAATCGCCACGGCTAATTCTAATATAAGAATAACCTTTATCGTCTTTTAGCAAGATGTTGTATTTAGGTTGGTGTTTTTTTATAAGCGAATTTTCAAGCACTAATGCCTCAAATTCGGTATCTGTAACGATATAGTCAAAATCGATAACATTTAAAACCATTTGAATTACCTTAAGGCTGTGCTTGTTGTCGGAGCCGAAATATTGACTAACCCTATTTTTAAGCATTTTTGCTTTGCCGATATATATTATATTGTTGTCTTTATCTTTCATAATATAAACGCCACTGTTAAGAGGTAAATTCATGGCTTTTTGCCTTAGAAATTTAAGGTTTGGGTTTTGTTCTGTCAAAATATCACTCCTTTTTATAGACTAAAGACTAAAGGTTAATGGTGAAAGACTAATTAGACTAATGGTGAAAGTGTTGGTTATGATTTAAAACAAATTCGTTAAAACGCACAAATTATTGTAGTGAATATAATCAATCTTAATGCTTAATTGTAGGGGAGGGTCTCTGCGCCCTCCCGAAACTGGGAGATTATCCATACTTCTCGGGAGGGCACAGAGACCAGACGTGTTGATTACGTTTTTTGATTAAAAATTAATTCGTTAAAATGCACAAATAAATGTAGGGGACGGGTTTTCCGTCCCGTGGAAATTTAGCTAAAACCTCTAGTTTTTCGGGACGGAAAACCCGTCCCCTACATGGCTAAATTTGCTAATCAACACGTCTGCACAGAGACC
>CAYJER010000024.1:1321-30100 GCA_964369225.1 uncultured Eubacteriales bacterium | reverse complement strand
ACCGCTGACCCCCTGCACGTCAAGCAGGTGCTCTAGCCAGCTGAGCTAAGCGCCCGAATTACTACTGATTAATTATACACGAACAGACACAAAATGTCAAGCTTTTTTCTTGGATTTCTGCAAAAAATGCTTATGTTTTTTAGGTGTTTTCTATAACGTGTGATTAGTATTTATTGTGGTAGGGGGCGACCCTGTGTGGTCGTCCTCAGGTTTAGCAATATTCCTAGTTTTCGGGCGGTCACACAGGACCGCCCCTACAATAGTTTATGCGTTTTTATTAATTTATTTTTATCCATACAAAAACTTTTAATCAAAAAAATCCGCAAGGATTTTCACGTGTACTTTTCACTCTTCATTTTTCACTATTCACTAAAAAAAATAAGGCTAGATTATCTCTAGCCTTAAATCGTTTCTATTTTTTTGACCCTATTATTGCCTTTTCAGTGCCATCCAGTAGCCTTTTAATATTGCTCTTATGTTTTAGTATAACTATTATTGCTACAAGCAGTGCAATAGCTGTCATAATCAATAAATAATCTAGTTTAACTAATCCAATTGTGAAGTCGTATGAATAATTAATTATAAATGTGAATACAGGATATGCTACAGCTGCTGCTATAGAAGCTAACGATACCATCTTTTTTATTACGAATAACAAGGCAAATGTTAGCATAACAAATATAAACACTCGCCAGTCTGTAAAGGCAATTAGAGCGGCACTGGTTACTACACCCTTGCCACCTCTAAACCCGAAGAAAAGAGGGAATACGTGCCCTATCATGCAGAAAAGTCCTGCTAGAGCTTTTATAATGTTTGCATATTGTATTGTTAGTGGGTTATCTGATCCTACCCACATAATAACATAATATGCCACCAAAACGGCTACAGCGCACTTTAAAAAGTCGAAGACAAATGTTAATATTGCAGGTAGTTTGCCTGCTGTTCTTAGAACGTTTGTCATGCCAGCATTACCGCTACCGTGATGTCTTACATCTGTTTTAGCAAATGCTTTTGTAAATATTATTGAAAAGCTTATACTTCCAAGTAAGTAGCCCAGTACTATAACAGATAACGATGGGATTATAAATTCACTCATGCTTATGTCATTGCCACTATATTCACGTGTGATAAGTGACTTTCCTCTCTCTCTTTTATTGAAATGCTAGTTTACGGAACGGTCAAGACCCAGACGTGCCGCTTAGGTAAATTTAGCCATGTATAGGTTTTAACGAATTTGTTTTTAAATTAAACTTTTCTGAACGGTCAAGACCGTTCCCTACATTTGTTTTGTAGTACAATAATTATCAATTATCAATTATCAATTATCAATTAATAACGCAGGCAATAAAGCTATAAGTTATCGACAGCTATTTGTGCAACTTGCCCGCCGGGGCTTCCGAGCGGCTAGTCGTCGCCTCTTTCTCTAACTATCATTCTAATTGGAGTTCCCTCTAGGGTGAAAATTTCTCTTATTCTGTTCTCTAAATATCTTTGATATGAAAAGTGGAATAGTTCTTTACTGTTTACAAAGCATACAAAAGTAGGCGGCTTTGTAGTTGCCTGTGTCATGTAGTAAATTTTTAGTCTCTTGCCCTTATCGGTTGGAGGTTGTACCCTTGCTACTGCTTGAGCTAGAATATCATTAAGTATGCCTGTTGTAATTCTCATGGCATTGTTGTTTGCTACTAGCTTAATCATCTCGAACATTTTATCTAGTCTTTGACCTGTATGAGCCGAGATAAATATAATTGGGGCATAAGACATAAAGGCAAAGTCTTCTTCTAGTCTTTTTCTAAATTCATCCATTGTCTTGTCATCTTTTTCGATGGCATCCCACTTATTAACCGCTATTATACAGCCTTTTCCAGCTTCGTGTGCTATTCCAGCAACTTTAGAGTCTTGCTCTGTAAAGCCAATTTCGGCATCTATCATAATAACGCATACATCTGCCCTATCTACTGCCATATGTGCCCTTAGATTGCTGTAATGCTCTATGTTGTCGCTAACTTTGCTCTTTTTTCTAAGTCCAGCCGTGTCAATAAACGTAAACAGACCATGCTTATTCTCTATAATTGTGTCTGTAGCGTCTCTTGTTGTTCCTGCAATGTTAGAAACTATACATCTGTTTTGTCCTGCTACTTTGTTTACAAGTGAAGATTTACCTACATTTGGCTTGCCTATTACAGCCACCTTTATGTTGTCGTCGTCTTCTTCATCTTCTGTTTCTGGTGGAAGATAATCAAAAACTTCATCTAGTAAATCACCAGTTCCATGACCATGAACTGAAGACACCGCTACAGGGTCGCCTAGTCCTAAATTATAAAACTCATAATACTCAAACGGTGGCTCTCCTATGCTGTCACATTTGTTTACAGCCAAAACTACTGGCACACGGCTTTTAATTAGCATGCTTGCTACATCTATATCTGTAGCAACAAGGCCTGTTCTAACGTCGGTTACAAATATAATAACGTCTGCTGAATCTATTGCTAGTTGAGCCTGCTCTCTCATTTGAGACAAGATTATATCCTTAGACTCTGGCTCTATTCCGCCTGTGTCTATCATTGTAACCTTTCTCTCTCTCCAAGTACATTCGCCAAAAATTCTGTCTCTTGTTACGCCTGGAGTGTCTTCTACTATTGACATTCTTTGTCCTATTAACTTATTAAACAGTGTAGATTTTCCTACATTTGGTCTTCCTACTACCGCTACTACAGGTTTCGCCATTTCACTATCCTTTCAAAACATCGACTAGATCTTGTCCTGTGCTACCAAGAATACACACCTTGATATCAAGTTCTTTTTCTAAGTCTTCTATGCTTACATCGTCTAAAAATATATCCTTGTCCGCCTTTAGGCAAACAGTTGGAATTAAAAGCTTATCATGCAAGTTTTTTCCTTTAAGCTGATTTATGATATCACCGCCTGTAATAAGGCCTGTAACATCTACACTGTCACCAAAAAACTCATTTTTAATAGCTATTAAATTTATTTCAATATTATTCCACTTGTTTCTAATCTCGTTTAGCAGATTATTCATAAGCTCATAAATTGCCTCACCGCAAATTGTGGTGATTTTTTGAGGTTTTATTTCTCCCTCAAATTCTTCAAGGGCAAATAAAAGCTCTTCTTCTAAACTTCTGAACATGCCTACACCGTTTTCAATTTGCGGAAAATCCTCATAAAAATCGAAATCTGGTAGTTCACGTTTTGCAATAATATAAAACTCGTCAGATGGATAAACCTTTCTTTGACCATATTTTTGAAGGTTTTCTTCACCTGTTTTTTCTATTATATCTATTACTTTTTGGGCTTTCTCTTTTGTATAGGAACTAAGTTTAAAAAGTCCATCTCTATGCTTTGTAAGTCCTACAGGAACACAGGCAAGGCTTTGCAAATTATCGCCTAATTTCATAAGCTCATTAAGTGAATGCTCTAGCTCTTTCCCATCGTTAATATCTGGACATAGGACTAATTGAGCATTTATCTTAATTCCTGCATCTGCTAAAATTTTTATGTATTCAAGCTTTTCGCCTGCAAAACGATTGTTCATCATCTCGCATCTTAAGGCTTTGTTCATTGTATGAACTGATACATTTATAGGACTTATCCTCATTTTAATAATTCTATCAACATCTTTTAAATCTATGTTGGTAAGAGTGATGTAGTTGCCAAACAAAAAAGAAAGTCTCTCGTCGTCGTCTTTAAAATATAGGCTGTCTCTCATGCCTTTTGGGAGCTGATCAATAAAACAGAAGATACATTTATTTTTACATGACTTCTCTTTATCCATTAAATAGCTGTCAAACTGAAGACCTATAGACTCATATACAGTTTTAGTAAAATGAAAATTTAAAGTTTTAGTGTCTCTTAGAACAGTTATTTCAAGCTCTTTTTCTGTCTCGAAAAAACGAAAATCTAAAATATCTCTAATTTCATTTTTATTTACAGACAGCAAAATATCACCCGAAAGAATTCCGAGTGCATAAGCGATACTATTTTTCTCAATAGATTTTATTTTAACAGCCATTTTAAGCTCCTACTAATAAAAAATTTCAGGGGCGAAAAGGTTTAGACTAAAACCAGTTCGCCCCATTCAATTCAACAAAATTAAGGGCGAACCCTTAAATCAAAAAAGAATTAGTCTTCTTTCTTAACTACTTGTCTACCTGCATATGTTCCACAGCTTCCGCAAACTCTATGAGGTGTTTTGAACTCACCACATTGTGGACAAGTCATTAGAGCCGGTGCGCTAAGTTTCCATACATTTGAACGTCTTTTGTTTTGTCTTGCACTTGATAGTTTTGACTTTGGTACTGCCATATTAATAGCACCTCCTTAATTATTTTGTAGTAAATCCTTTAAACTCGCAAAGCGAGAATCTGGTTCACCTATATCACAATTGCAGTTTTTTAGGTTTAAGTTTGCCCCACAAGTAGGACAAATACCTCTACAATTATCATTACATATTATTTTAACAGGCAAATTCAAGATAATTTCTTGATACAGAAGCTCATCTAAATCTAGTGTATCCCCCACCTTGACATAGAAATCGTCGTCATCGTCCATGTCCTCTTTAACTAGTGCGTGATGCACTTTTAAATTAACATGGGCAAGACTATCTTCCATACACCTGTTACACGGCACTAAAAAATCATAGTTAAGCTCTAGCATTAGCTCTGGAGCCGCTGACTTTCCTAGAATGTCACCTTTCACCAAAATTGGGGAAACAAACGGCTTGACACCATCTATTACTTCATTTTCTAGTGAAAAACTATAATCGATATTTAGTTTAGAATCTTTGTTTCTGAAGAAACCTTTTAAATCTATTATCATAATATACCTCTTGCCGTACCTATTAATTATAATGTTTGAAAGCTGTTTTGTCAATAGTTTTTTTGAAAAAAATACTATAATATTGGAGCTGTCATAAAACTGTTACAATGCACAAATTAATGTTAGGGCGAACCTCAAGCCATAGAACTTAAGCAAACATATTGCTTATTTGTAGAGAATGGCACGGAGACGTGCATCTTAGGCAAATTTAGCCATGTAGGGGACGGGTTTTCCGTCCCGAAAAACTAGAGGTTTTCGCTAAATTCCCACGGGACGGAAAACCCGTCCCCTACATTAATTTGTACGTTTTAACGAAATAGATTTAATTCCAAAATCGCAAGAGGCACGTCTGGATGGCACAAAGACCACTGGTGTTGATTAGTATTACTGCTGTAGGGGCGGATATTATCCGCCTATAAAATTTAGACGAAATTACGGACTTTTAGGCGGATCATATCCGCCCCTACACGGCTAAATCTTCCTAAAAGGCACGTCTGTTGTATGTTCGCCCCTACATTTATTAGCTATTATTAAACCACCGCAATAGTTTCTATCTCTATTTTGGCGTCTCGTGGAAGTCTTGCAACTTCTACAGCCGCTCTAGCTGGGTAGTCTGTGTCGAAATAAGTTGCGTAAATCTCGTTCATTTTGGCAAAGTCATTCATATCTTTTAAGAATACATTCACCTTAATCACGTTAGAAAAATCTAGTTTTGCCTCTTCTAAAATCGCTTTGATATTGCTGAAAACTTGATGAGTTTGTGTTTCAATATCATCGCCTGCAAATTCACCTGTGTTTGGGTCTAGCGGAATTTGTCCTGATATATATAGAAAGCCGTTTGCCTTTACTGCTTGTGAATATGGCCCTATTGCTGCTGGTGCTTTATCTGTTTTAATTATTTCTTTCATATGAATGCCCTCTCTATATTGTAACCTTTAATTGTGTGTATCCCTCGTAATTTACGATTTCCATCTCGCCTTTTTTTCTTGAAACTATCTCTTTTACAAGCTCTAGTTTTAGTTTATCTACAGGCTTAATCTTCTTAAATAACACATTATCAATTAGCATATCTAATGTGAATTTAATAAAGTCATCAATAGTTTTATCGTGAACTTTACCTATTTCTTTTTTTGCTGTCTTGAAGATAATATCAAAATTATGCTTATTGTTTATTTGGCTAACATTTAGTTTAACTACTTGTTTTTCGCTATGATTTTGCTCTGTAACTGCTATGTCAATAAGATGACTTAACACTGAACAAATATCTAAAACTCCTGTTGGTGTATCTGAAATTGATACGTTTGTGTCAATTCTTATCTTATTATCGTTCGCAATTGCAATTTTTGTTGCAAGAACCGAATTAATATTTTGATTTACACAGAAATTTTTAAGCAAATTTTCATTAGGCAAACTTAAATTAGGATGTGCATTTTTAACCGCCAATAAATTAGCCCTGTTTATGTACATGCTATTAAAATTATCTGCCAAAACTTCTCTTAAAACTAGGTTGTCCTCGTTTCTTGTGTCTCTAGCTTTAGATCTTGCCACTGTATATGCTAGTCTTGTACATATTACTAATATAATAAATGGAACTAATGACAGCGAATTTTTAGCAGAAGTATTAAGCCCCTCGAACAGAGCATCTGCATATCCGTTTACTAAAACACTGCCAAAAACTGCAATTATTAATAGCAAAAAGAACGATACGTCCACTCCCTTGCTGTGGAAATAACGCATAGGTCCTGAGAATATAGACATTATTATTAGCAGATACACAGCGTATACTAATAAAAATACCCATGATAAATCTTGAGTCGCTATGTCTGAAAATAGTGTTAGCGTATAAACAAATGCGTAATTTATTATAGCTGCGATAGTCATTTTGTGCAAAAGGTTATTTGATGAAACAAACACTGAGGCTATCAAAATGATTATCATGTTAGCCGCCACCGAAAAAGTCATGTGGATTATAGGGTCTGCATACATACTAGAGAATATTGAATCTGTCACAAGCGACAATACAAAGCTCACTAAATATGCCCCGCCTGTCACATAAAATTTAAACCGTTCTTCTAATACAACTGCAAAAACAACTGCATTAAATAAAAATACTATTGGTAAAACCAAAACAGCACCTCCAAATTGAATAAAATTAGGGCATAGCAATCGTTATACTTATGCCTATCTTGCTAATTATACACCATGATTTCAATTTTTTCAATGTTTATTTACTGAAATATTTTATTTTTAACGATTTTTCTTTTAGAAATACTTGAAAAATTCATAATTTTAATTTATAATACAATTGTTGAAACTAAATACAACAAAGGAATTTAAAACCGAAAGGAGCACTTTATATGAATTATTCCCACGAAGTGGAAAGAATGTGTACTGTTGCAAAGGGTCCAAACCACGGACCAGCTCCAATTCCCGAAGAGGGCAAATGGGTAAAAGCATATCAAATTAGTGATATTTCTGGTCTATCACATGGTGTAGGCTGGTGTGCACCACAACAAGGTACATGTAAGTTGACTTTAAACGTAAAAGAAGGTATTGTACAAGAGGCTTTAGTTGAAACACTAGGTTGTTCTGGTATGACTCACTCAGCAGCTATGGCGGCTGAAATTCTTCCTGGTAAAACACTTTTAGAGTGTCTAAACACAGACTTAGTTTGTGATGCTATCAACGTTGCTATGAGAGAGATCTTCAAACAATTAGCATATGGTAGAAGCCAAACTGCATTCTCAGAAGACGGTCTTCCAATAGGAGCAGGTCTTGAGGATCTAGGTAAAGGTCTAAGATCACAAGTTGGTACAATGTTCTCTACAAGCGGCAAAGGTGTTCGCTACATGGAGATGGCAGAAGGTTATGTTATTAAGATGGCTCTTGATGAGAACAACGAAGTAACAGGTTATCAATTTGTTAAACTAGGAAAAATGCTTGAAGATATTCGTCATGGTAAATCACCTAACGAGGCATACGAGAGCAACATCGGGCAATATGGTCGTTTTGATGGAGCGGCTAAATATATTGACCCACGTGAAGAATAATGACCATATAAGGAGGACAATATAATGGCTAATGACGTTAAATTTGAAGGCAAGGAAAGACGACTTGCTAAAATTGAAAAATGTCTTGCTGAGTATGGCATTGCAAGTCTTGAGGAAGCTCATGAACTTTGCCTTAGCAAGGGATTTGATCCTGTTGAAATAGTTAAAGACGTTCAACCAATAGCTTTTGAGAATGCTGGTTGGGCTTATACACTAGGTAGTGCTATTGCACTTAAGAAAGGTGTTACAACTGCTGCTGACGCTGCCGAGGCTATCGGTATCGGTCTTGAGGCTTTCTGTATTCCTGGTTCTGTTGCAGAGCAAAGAAAAGTTGGTTTAGGCCATGGTAACCTAGGAGCTATGCTACTTCGTGACGAAACTAAGTGTTTCGCTTTCCTAGCAGGTCACGAAAGTTTCGCAGCCGCCGAGGGTGCTATCGGTATTGCTAAAAAAGCAAACCGTGCTAGAAAAGAACCACTAAGAATCATTCTTAATGGTTTAGGTAAAGACGCAGCATTTATCATTTCAAGAATTAACGGCTTTACATATGTAAAGACTGATTATGATTTCTACACAGGTGAGTTAAAAGTTGTTTCTGAGACAGCTTACTCAGACGGTGAGAGAGCTGCTGTTAAGTGCTATGGCGCTAACGATGTACTAGAAGGCGTTGCTATTATGAGAGCAGAGGGCGTTGACGTTTCTATCACAGGTAACTCAACTAACCCAACACGTTTCCAACATCTAGTTGCTGGTACTTATAAGAAATGGGCTTTAGAGAACGACAAAAAGTATTTCTCTGTAGCTTCTGGTGGTGGTACAGGCCGTACACTTCACCCAGACAACATGGCAGCTGGTCCTGCTTCTTACGGACTTACAGACTCAATGGGTCGTATGCACGGAGATGCTCAATTTGCTGGTTCTTCTTCAGTTCCTGCACACGTTGAGATGATGGGCTTAATAGGCATGGGTAACAACCCAATGGTTGGTGCTACAGTTGCTTGCGCAGTTTCAGTTTACGAAGCTGTTAAATAATCAACAAAATAATTTTACCCCCGATATTTATTATCGGGGGTTTAATTTATTGAGCAAACTTACTATTCCAAAAGGAGAACAAAGCATGAGTACATATATTTTTGATTTAGATGGAACACTTATAGACACATTAAATTCACTTCTTATGTCTGTAAATAAAATGATGGATAGATTATCTCTAAACCATATTTCAAAAACACAGTGCCGGGAATATATTGGAAATGGAGCTAAAGTTTTAGTAGAAAAATCTTTGCGAGCCGTATTACCAAAATTAGATGATAAATTATTGAACGAAGCTTTTAAGATTTATCAAGAAGAGTTTTCAAAATATTGCAACTACAAGGTAGAAGCTTACGACGGAATAAAAGAATTATTAAACGAGCTTAAAAAAAGAGGACACACGCTAGCGGTTCTTAGCAATAAACCACATGTTCAGGCTGTAGAAACAACTCAGAACATATTCGGTTCAGATATTTTCGACCTAATTCAAGGGGAAATATATGGAAACCCTAGAAAGCCAGACCCCAAAGCCATGTACTCTTTAGCTAGTAAGCTTAATATAATACTAGAAGACTGCATTTTTATTGGAGACACAGAGGTAGACATTCAAACAGGAAAAAATGTAGGTGTCTACACAATTGGAGTTACATGGGGTTTTCGTGATATAGATGTACTAAAAAAAGAAAATGCCGATATTATAGTAAACTCGGCATTTGAAATTCTTTAATTTTATGTGTTTATAACTTTGATATTTAGCGGAATATCTTTTTGGCTTATCTGCAAAGCTTTTTTTGTTGCTACTTCAAGTCCTCCACAACAGGGAACAACCATTCTAGCTACTGTAATACTTTTAACATTGTTTAAACTGATAATCTCGGATAATTTCTGGCTGAAATCGGTAGCATCTAGTTTAGGACATCCAATGACTATAACCTTGTCTTTAAACTCTTTGTGGAAATCAGGGTATGCAAAGGCTGAACAATCGGCCGCAATCAATAAATCAGCTTTATTAAAAAATGAAGCATTTACAGGAACTAACTTTATTTGTATAGGCCATTGTCTTTTTTTAGTGTGGTCTACTATATTTGGAACTTCTTTTTCACTTAAAGATATTGCATCCATAGGACATACAGGCAGACAATTTCCAAGACCGTCACAATAATCTTCTCTTAAAAGTGTTGCTTTATTGTCTTTAATTCCTATTGCACCCTCGTGACAGGCAGAAACACAAAGCCCACAACCTATACATTTATCTTTATTAATATTAACTATTTTTTTAATCATAATATTCTCCTTGAATCTTTAGTCAAATGATTAGTCATTCACCATTAGTCTTTAGTCTAATTATATTATACTCTGAAATTATGAATAAATCCAACAGTAAAATTTTATATAAGCCTTTGTTTATTACGTCAAATTTCAAAAATATTTTTAGTATATTTGACGAAACCACAACACATTTCTATATAATTTGCACACAAAACTATATAGCTTTTTCAGAAAATAAGTGTTATAATATGTAAGTATTTATACGAATTTTTTTTATGGAGGAAAACAATGAAAAAACGTTTACTTGCGGCAGTTCTAGGTTTTTCGCTATTGCTTAATGCAAGCATAATTCCTAGTTACGCTATCACTACCGAGGAATTGACTCCTCAAACAGTTAGCGAAGTCCCAGAAACAGAAAATGTTGTAACTCAAGTAGTTTATGAGCATCTTGACTTTGAGTACAGCACAGAAGCTGGACAAGACCCTGGCGATGTTTTAGGAGGAATTGTTAAAGGTTCTTCTACACTAATTGCACCTACACCATCTGATGACAGAGTTTACGACGGAAACTACTCATTAAAGATTGTAGGTAATGAGGCAGACGCTAAGTTCTTTGGTTCAAAGGGTTATGGCGATCCTCAAGAGGGTAAGATATTCTCTGTTTGGGTTTATGACGACAACGACCCTGACAGATTTATTACTTTCAAGCTAACAAAGGGTACAGACACATCAAGTGAGGCGTACACAGTTTCTTTTGGTATTCAAGGTGGAAACTACAGAGCCTACACTACTAGATCTACCGGCGGAACTATATTGAACAAGACAGTTCAAGGCTCTGAATATGATGAAGGATGGCATCAATTCACAGTTGACTACTCAGTAGCCGGCAAGGTAGATATTTTGGTTGACGGCGAAGTTATAGGAAGTCAAGCTTTATCAAGTGGAGATTATGGCGACTTTACTCTAATGTCATTTGAGAACGGTTCTACTTCTGCTACAAGATACCCTGCTAAGGGTGCAGATGTCTATATTGACGACATTATGGTAACCGAGAGCGCTCCTGTTCCGTCTGCTCCTGTAGTAGATGATAATATGGACACTCTAAGCTTTACATATGCAGACTCTAAGACAAACCCAGCCGATTATGAATATAGCATAGATGGCGGAGTAAATTTTGAAGACTGCCTTAAAAATCCTATCTATATCGGAAACATTGATGTAGCAGTAGGCGATGTTGTGGTTCGTGCTAAAGCTCCAGACGGTGCTGATTACACATTCCCTGTGATTACAAATGACACAGCGTTTACTTCTAATGTTAATATCGATTTAAGCATGGAAAGAGAAGAAGATCTTACAAACTTTAACATGCTTGTTAATATTCCACCAGAGGGAACAAAAGACCCAGCTACAGTTCCTCCAGAGCTTAGCATATCAACTGATTACTCACGTTCAGGCATTAGCAGTATGTTGATAATTCCTGACGGAGCAAATATAGCAGAGGATAATTCAGGTCTTTCAAACAAAGGCGGTCTATACAGAATTGGTAACACAAGTGAAACTCTAATTGAAGATAAGGTTCTTACAATTTGGGTTTATGATGATTTAAGCATTACAGACAACGACCATAAAATGATGGGCTACACTGAAGAGCTTGACGCTAGTGGTACAGTTGTTTCAAAAACATTTGTTGGATTTAGCAATAGCGTAAATGATGATTACTATGTAGTAAGAAGTTCACCAGGAGCAGCTACAGATTGGTCTACATGGGGTCTTACTTCTGTTCAGAGAACAGAGGGTTGGCACTCATATCAATGGGACTACACAGTAGAGGGCGAGTGTAACATTTACATTGATGGTGTACTTGTAAGAACATTTGCATCAAACGGTCTAAGCAACTATTATCTACAAGACACTTGGTCACACTCAGGTGTAGATAAAATGTCTTACTATGTTGATGATATCACAATCACAAACTCAAGAGAAGAAGTTCCAGTAGTTCCAGAGGCTCCTACTGCTCCTGTAACAGACGACGAGAACAACACATTCGGCTTTACACCTGTAGAGGGTAAAGAAGAGTTATCTCTTTACGAGTACTCTATTGACGGCGGTAAAACATTTAACGACGTTACAGCAAATCCACAACCAGTATCAACACAACTTTTAGAAGTTGGCACAGTTATGCTAAGACTAAAAGCTACTGATACAGAGCAATCAGGTATGGTTTTAAGAAACGATGTAAGATTTACAGACCCTGCTGATGTTGTAAAAGATAAAATTCATGAAGAAATTGACTTTATCACATACTCTAACCCAAAAGACTACACAGTAGAGTCTTGGAAAGTTTTAGAGACAGCAATAGCAAACGCTGAAACAGCAATGGAAACAAACACAGACTTACAATCAGCTTACGATGCAATTCTTAATGCTATGGATATGCTAGAGTTTGCAGACATTCCATTTGTTGAATACACATTTGCAGATGAAGTAGTTCCAGTTCCTCCTGTATATGGTGTTCCTGACTGGAGTGAGGACGGTAATATCTCTCACCTAACAGAGAAATCTTACAAGATTAGAACTGAAGAAGTTGATGGAAGACAAGTAGCTCAATTTACTTATAACTTCCCTAAGGCATTAGAAGATAAAAAAGTAGTTTTTTACCACTATGCTGACTACACAGGTAGCGGTTGGTTTGAAATTACATTCGGTAATTCAGAAGATGGCACAGGACAAGTTCTTTCTTGTTACACTTCAAGCGGTTCAGTTTCAACATATTATCAATTATATGATCTAGTTGATGGAGAAAAAGTAAACGGCAGAAGCACTGGTATTAGAAGAAGAAATGATATCCATAAGTTTGAAATTAACATGACAAACGGCAATGGAACTCAATTTTATTTTGACACAAACCTAATAAGCTCACTTGTAAACCTAGATTCAATTGATTATATTGATATCACAGTTAGCAAGACAGGCGAATCATCTTATATTTCACTAGACGACATTAGCATAAGCCATAGCAACCCTGTAACAGATATCTCATTGCCTGTTGATACAGTTGAGCTAGGCTACCGTGATACTTATGAAATAAACCATATCAACAACACTACAACTACAAAATATGATAGTTATGGAACTACAGATAAAATCAGTTATACATCAGCAGACCCAACAATAGCCTATGTTACAGCCGGCGGTTCAATTCAACCTATGAAACCTGGTCAAACAACAGTTACTGTTAAATCTACAAGCGGCGTAACCGAGACTATTAACGTAATAGTAAAAGACTTTATGGTTGAAAGCGTAGGAATTAGTGAGTCAATTATAACAGTAGACCCTAATTTTGTGACAGAATACGCAATGGAGAAAAACTCTATTAAAGTATTCAATGCAATAATTGAACCTGCAAACGCAACAAACCTTAATAAAACTTGGACAAGTTCTGACGAGTCTATAGCTACAGTTATAGACGGTGAAGTCACAACTTACGGCAAAAAGGGTACAGCTACTATCACAGTAACTACAGAAGATGGAAATTATAAATCAAGCGTAGTTATTACAGTAGCAGACGAGGCTTATAACTATGGTGCAGAAGTTTTCGTAGCAACAAACGGCAACGACTTCACAGGCGACGGAACTATAGAAAATCCTTATGCAAGCATCGAGAGAGCAAGAGACGATCTAAGAGCTCACAGCGATGTAGTAGACGGCGGAGCAGTAGTATACTTCCGTGAAGGCTCATACTTTGTTTCAGAGGGTATAATGCTTGAAATTCAAGACTCTGGTACAGCTGATAGCCCTGTAGAATACAAGGCTTATAACGATGAAAAAGTACAATTTACAGGTGGTGCAACACTTAATGCTACTGACTTTGAGCTAGTAAGCGACAGTGAAGACCTACTAAAAATTCAAGACTATGCAGAAAATCAAGTTTATGTAGCAGATATATCTGATTATTTAGGCGACGAAAAACTTGACATTATGGCTAAGGGTTATTTCACACCATACCCAGCAAACCTAGTTGAAGATGCAGGCTACAACACTACTACCCAATATTATTCAGTTACATTCGGTAATGAATTATTGACACTTGCAAGATGGCCAAATGTTGACGAAACATACGGAAGCTATGAGCATACTGGCTATGCTAAATTTGACACTATCCCTTACAAGGGTAACTCTATAAGAGACTGGCTAGACGATCAAATTGGTAGACCTAACTATGTTCAAGAAGACGAGAGAGACATTTTCGATGCCTTTACATTCACTTCTACCAGACTAACTGATAGAATGGAGTCATGGTATGGCGTAGCACAAGATGGCTCAAATATACTAGACCTAGATATCTGGTACGAGGGTTACACAAGTGTTAGTTATACAACTCAAAGCTCACCTATTAGAAGCATTACAAGTAACGGAGTTGTTCAATCTGAATTAGCTTGTACTTACTGGGCTAGAGTAGACCCTAACACACGTTTCTATGTTTACAATCTACTTCAAGAATTAGATATTCCTGGCGAGTGGTATATTGATAAAGATGCTGAAAAACTATACCTAATTCCACCAACAGGAACAGACATGACAGACCCTACAAACACTGTTTCATTCGGAACACTTGGCGAAACAATGTTTACACTAACAGACACAAAACATATCACAATTGAAAATGTAGAGCTTACAAACACAGTAGGTCCAGCATTTGAAGTTTACGGTGGTAATAACAATACACTTTCACGCTCTACTATCTCTAATTCAGCTGGCGATGCAGGCGGAGTTTGGGATTCTGAGAACGAAAAAGCCATGAACAATGGTTTAGAGTACTGCCTAGTTAAAGATGTAAACGGCGGATTTACCCTAGGTGGTGAAACATATTATGAAGAATTTGTACACACATTTAACTTTGTAAACGGTTGTACATTCGATAACTACCAAACATTAACAACAGGCTTTAACCCAGCTGTAGTTTTACATGGTGTTGGTAACTATGTATCTTCTTGCGAGATTATGAATTCACCTAACAATGCAATCATGTGGCAAGGAAACGACAATGTAATCGAGTTTAACGAAATTCACCACGTAGTACTTGAAACACACGATACATCTGCTATCTACACAGGACGTAACGTTCTACACCGTGGAACAGTTGTAAAGAATAACTACTTCCACAGCCTAGGTTCAGAGGGCGACTACACAAGTGGTAACCAAGCAGTTTACCTAGATGACTTAAGTTCAGGTATTTTAGTTTACGACAATGTATTTGAAGATGTCTTCATGGGCGTGTTCATAAACGGCGGACAAGACAACTATATATTTGATAATGAGTTTAGAGACTGTGAGTACGGTGTACTAGCTACTGACTGGGCATACATGGGAATGGCTTACTGGTTATCTCATGGATACGGCACAAAGCAAGACCCATCAACTAATATTCCAGTAGATGTAGATTGGGCAGCCGAGGACAGTGCATACGCTAAATACCATAATGTAACAACATTGTTTGAGGGTGACGATCACCAAAACGCACTATATAACAAGATAATCGACAACTATGTAACATCTGATACAGATGACATATTTGAGTGGTTTGAATATAGACTGCGTGAAGTTCAACCAAATGCTAAGGCAGTAATTTCTGACTGGTATTTCGATAAAAACAACAACTTCATGATAGACTAAAATTTATCCCCTGATAAGAAATTATCAGGGGATTTTTAGCATATGTGTTGATTAGTAAATTAAAGCATTATAGTACATTGCAAAATTTAAAACTTGACATTTAAACCATGTAAGGAGTATAAATCAAACTTAATGCTTATTTGTAGGGGAGGGTCTCCCTCCTACAATATTTAAACAAATTTATCTTTATATGTACAGAGTTTTTATTTAAGAAGTCTTTGTCGAAAAATTCGATAGGATTTTTACATTAACGCTTAACTAAATTTTCTCCTACAATCAATTCTAAAGTTTTAAATTTAATAAAGTAGTAGGGGCGGATATTATCCGCCTACAAAGTCCGTAATTTCGTCTAAATTTTATATTTTCAGACTCAGGCATTAAAACTAAAGATTAGCATTAATTATGTATGCGACTTAAAACACTTCGTCGCCTCTTCAATCTCTATAATGTTTTCCATTCAAATTCCTTCAATTTATATTGTTTCTAAGGTATTGAAATCACAGCTATTAAATTTATAATATGAAACAACCCACATTGCAGTACAACTAATTATAATAAACAGCAAAGCATATACGGCTGAAGGTTTATTTAAATATGAAGTAGAATTTAAATAGTTTAATTGCGTTAAACCAGACCACGTAATAGGAGAAACCCAAATAGTGTCAGCTTCAATATTAAGCTTTGTATATCCATGTAACAAAACAAAGAACATACCTACACCAGCACCTATTACTCTGCTAAAATATAGATTTATTGTAAACATTAATGAACCTATAAAAAAACTAGCCATTACAAAAAAACTACAACTAAATAGCATCGCTGTAAAAGGAGAGAACATATCTAGTATTTCTGGAAAAAGACCTAATCTAACATTATAATCATTCATTACCGTAATATTTTCTTGCGAAAGTCTAATTGCATCTCCCCAATCAGCAGATAACCCTACATTTGGAATCAAATAAACCACGCTAAATATAAACATAATTAGTATTATAATTACCGACACAGCAAAAATATATATAATTTTAGAGAAAAGCCATTTAACCCTATTCGTTCTCATTATTATATACATCTCGTTTTCTTCTGTAAAAGGAGCATCGCAAAAAAACAAAACTATCACTATTCCTAATGTTACAACTCCACCTAATTCTAATAAAAACGGCATTGTCCATGGTGTAGATTTAATCCCCAATTCTGAACACATTTTCGAGTAATTCGGATATTGAATTAAAATAAATAAGCTTGCAATTGTAAGTATTCCTATAAAAAATCTTAAATTAAATATTAATTTTCTTAACCTAAGACCTGTTAATCTAAGTACAGTCATTAATATATCTTATCAGTTTAATATACTGATTTCCCCTTTCAAAAATTATCGTCTTTTGGTCTGCATATAATAGACTAATGAAATAATCAAAGTTAAAACCATCATATAAACACAGATAATTACTATATTTGCACTATAATTGTCATAGAATCCTATTCCGTTGATTATATTACTAAATGAATATTGTTCAGATATTCCCAAAAAGTAAGCTAGTCCACTAATTATTTGAGGTAGGACAAAAGGTGTAGCAGTAATTAGAAATACATTATTACACATATTAGCTATCATCAAACATAAAATAGAGAAAAAACCTGCACTTAAGCTATAAGATACTGTAGTTATATTAACAAATTGATTAAAGTCATTTACTTTTAACGAATGTAAAACGTACATACTATTTTCGTCAACAATATTCGGGTTTGAATATAAATATAGTCTGACACTTAACAACGGAATTAGTATAACTAATACGGCAGACAAGTAATTTGATATTAATTTAGAAAAGATATACTTATCTTTGCTACATCTTACAAATGAATAATAAATATTCTTTGTAGCTAAATCCTGCGAATAACTCTTTAAACTAGGAATGATTGCCACGCTAAAAAACAGGTATTTAAAATCATTTTGATTAATACAATCAAAAAATATTTGTGTAGAACTAATTCCTATTTCTTGATATGGATAACACAAATAAATTGTTATGAAAATAAATACAACACTAAAAACAAACAGCAGCGAAAACACTCTTGATAAATCGTTTTTTAAAAGTCTTAAAAACACTTTTATCCTCCTATTTCTAGTTATTTATATTCATATTCACTTAAAGAATATGGAGATTGATTTGTTTGATTTGTAATTCCATCAATAATTACTGATATTATGCCATCTTTACTTTCAAATATTGCTTCCCAAGCTGGGGTTAATGTTTTCACCATGTAATTTTCATGTTCATCCGCAAAATCGCTAACGTATACTAAATTCATGTCAATAATTTCGGTATCATCATACATTCTTTCAAATTTTTCTAGGGCTTCTTCTTCACTAAGAATTTCTACCTTTTCAAGTTCAGAGTAATTCATTGGTTGCCTTATTTCAAACATAACTATTCCGTCTTTACTGTATACCACATCAGTTGTCGTAACCTCTGCTGTATTATAATTAATTCTTGAAAATGGTATACCTTCAATATTAGGAATAACTCTTACAAAATATGCGTCATCATCAATTTTATAAAAATCATATGTTTGCTCTGCTGTCATTCCAAATTGATCTAGTATTTCTTGTATTTCTTGTTGCACTTCATCTCTTGTTTTAAAGTCTAAATCTTCATTAATTTTTGTATGTTGTTCAAAGTTATAACGCCCAAAACTATAATCATCATTGATATTGTAGTCTGCAATTACATAATTGCTAGAATTTTCATATATGCGTCTAATAATAATCTCTTTTTCTCCATCCACTTGAATTGTATGTATGTCTGTTGGTTCATCACCATTGTACAACGGAAGATTCTTAAATTTTTCAAAAACAGAAAAAATCACTTCGTCACTCATCTCTATTCTATCTACCCTACCAGTATATGCATAAGTTTTTTCTTCATCTGTTTCGCTAATACTCACAGAGTCATCGCTAGACTTACTATCGCTTAAATATATGTCATCTGTACAACCAACTAGCGAAATAATAATTACTAACAATAGTGCTAAAATTTTTTTCTTCATATTTTTTTCTCCAATCTTTAACACGAATAACCGATTTACACAAAATATAATCTCGACAGCCTGTCGGTCTTCCTACTAAATTGTTTCAAGTGTGTTTATGTCACTATCTCTGAACTTAACATACGATATTATCCAACAAGCGGTTATTGCAATAATTGCTATTGCAAGCGCTAAAGAAGCCGACGGATTAGCAGTCTCATACATGTAGTCAAGAGACATAATATTTGCCCATGACATAGGTGAAAAATGCAGAACCGCACTGCCTTGTGAATTAGCGAATGAATCAAGTAATACAATAAACATACATACGCTTGCACCTACAATTCTATTTGCATACAAGTTCACAGTAAACATTATAGAGCCAATTATTGTGCTAGCTAAAATGAAAAATCCACCTGAATATGCAAATGCTTGCAAAGGTTCATAGTCCATAATTATAGGGTCAGTTCCACTAATATACACTCCATAAGGAAACGCCGTTTCAGGGTCTTGTAACATTCTTAATATATCGCCCCATTCTAGCGATATTGCAAAGTGTGGAAATACAACTGCTAGACTTATTAAAAACAATAAAAGTAATATAATAACAGATACTAAAAAAGTGTATAAAATCATAGATAAAATCCATTTTACTCTATTAACTCTTGTGATAATATATACCTCATTGTCGTCTGTATATGGTGCGTCACAAAAGAAAAGTATTATCATAACTCCAAATAATATGGTTGAAGTTGACGGAAACAGTAATGGTAATATCCATGGAGTAACCTTCGTTTCAAGTTCTACACACATTTGAGATATACCACCAAATTGTAAGTTCATAAAAGAAAATATAAAAATTATTCCTAACCAAAACCTAAAATTACCAAGCAATTTTTTTATTCTTAAATTTACTAGTCTAAATATCATCAAATTATGACTGCGTCATTTTTGCCGCATATACTGCGATAAAAATTTCAGGGTTGTTCCCCGTGACACTCCTTTCTTTCTTTATCATCACGTTATACCTCTTTTCTATCAGTTTGAATATAAAATATAACAGCTACAATTAACGAGACCACCAAAAAATATATGCTGATATATGATAATTTAAACGAGTACGGACCTTCTACACCTAAACCTGCCGATAATAAAGGCAATGATAAATGATCAGGTATGGCTAACCTTGCTGATATTCCAGCAAGTAAAGAGGCAAAAATATATGGAGTAGCAGTAATTACAAATATGTTATTAACTAAATTTGCAATTACAAGACAAACAATTGAAAAGAAAGCCGCCGCAAAACATTTACTTAAAACTGTTAATAACATTAACTCAAATAAGGTTTCAACCCCAAATTGTTGTAAAACTTCGGTTGCTTCTTGCCCTACTTCACCAGAGTAAATATAAAAATTAGTAACAATAAAAATTAAATTTGAAACGAATATTACTAAAAAAGCAGAAGTAAAATTTGCAATTACTTTTGATATTATGTAACTAGTTTTATTTGCCCGAACCAATGTGTATCTAATATTTCCTGACTTTAAATCTTGATAATATAGTTTTAGGCTTGGCAATACAGAAACAATAAAGTAAATTTCCGCAAATTCGCTCACTACAACACCACCAAAAAAGATGTCAAACAAACTAACGAGCGAACCACCAAACATATAACTTGTATAACAACTTAAATACATGCCAAACAACATAATAGCAACAGAAAATAAAAATATAGTAGAAAACACTCTTTGCATATCGTTACTAAGTATTCTTAAAAACTTCATTCATCCGTCTCCTCAATAGGCAGTAAGTACTCATTAACGAATTCTCCTTTTTTTGTTCTTCCTGTAACAACATCATACACTACTGTTTGAGTTACTCTATTTAGTCTATTGTTTGGTTTAAAGGCAAATTCCCAACCACAATTAATTATTTTATCTCCTATTTCTTCTGGTCCTGTAGCAGTAGGGTAGGCAACTAACTTAATTTGATATAGGGTAGAATCAGCAAATGCTTTTTCAAATTTTTCTATAGCTTCTTGTTTTGTAAACTCAATGTCTACCTCTTGTATGTCATACACATCAATAGGTGATCTAAAATCAAAATTAACTAATCCATCTTCTGTATGAATAGCTTCAATTTTAAAAGGCCAAAATGGCGTATATAACGCTTGTGTAAACTCAATATCGTTTACAGTTAGCATTGCTACAGAACATACTGCTTCTTCATTTTCACTAGACTCAGGCACATAATAAAAATCAAATGTATAATCTTCTTCTATTCCAAGTGTTGTTTTTATTTGAGTAACTTCTTCTATTATTTCAGTTTCATTTATAGAAGAGTTTTCATTTATCTCTACAATATTATTTTGGTTAAAAAAATCACTTGTAAACATATATGAATCAGAAACATCTAAATCCACACAAATATACATATCACCCCCACCAAATGGTTGAAATGGACCATAAATTAGCTCATATTCATTATCAGCTTTATGTATATATCCGCTGTCATATTCTACTTCTGTTTTTAAATCAATTAGCTCTTCCCATTGTTCATACACTGAATCAAGTTCTATATGAAAATTGCTTGCCTTAGCAGTAAATGCCTTTGTTATTTCTTCTGAACCATCTAATAATATTTCATTGGAATTACTACCATCATCAACATAAATATCATCTGAACATGCTGTTCCTAACAATAATATACATGTTAATAATGCTGTAATATATCTCTTTTTCATTTTTTCCTCCTAATATTTCTATTTAGTTTAGTATTATTGTATCATATAAATAAAAAAAATCAACTCTTGAAGCCAAATCTTAAACAAATCTTAAGAAACTTAAACAATTCTTAAGAATTAGACTGTTTTAGTCATTACATAAAAAAGAGGGTGTGACGAAATTAGAAATATAAACAAAAATTGTAGGGGACGGGTTTTCCGTCCCGAAAAAACTAGCGGTTTCAGCTAAATTATTTCGTGATAGAAGACCCGTCCCCTATTATCGTTTATTTATGATTGTGAAATTATTTTACCATGGTCTAGCTCTGTAACCGTGTCACAAAGTGTGGATATATCCTCTTTGTTGTGGCTGGCTAAGAGGATTGTCTTGCCTTTTTCTTTAAGTTTTAGCAGTAATGATCGCATATCTTCTACACCCTGATTGTCAAGCCCGTTCATAGGTTCGTCTAAAATCAAGATTTCTGGGTCTTCCATTATCGCTTGTGCAATGCCTAGGCGTTGTTTCATGCCTAGTGAATATTTTCGCACATGCTTTTTGTCATCAGGGTCTAAACCTACAAGCTCAATTGTTTCACGGATAGTATACCTATCAGCTTTTTTATTTATGTCCGCTAACATTTTTAGGTTTCTGTAGCCTGAATACGAACCTAAAAACCCTGGAGTTTCTATAATAATTCCGATGTTTTTAGGGATATTTATGTCCTTTTGAAGCCGTTTTCCGTCGACTGTTATTATCCCTGTGTCGAGATACATAAGACCGCAAATACATTTCATTAGCACAGTTTTTCCAGAACCATTTCTACCGATTATCCCATGAATTTTCCCTTTTTCAAAGTTTAGGCTTACATCATCCAAAGCCTTTTGCGACTTAAAACACTTCGTCGCCTCTTCTATTTCTATAATATTTTCCATTAAAATTCCTCCTTGAGTAATCAAATACTCTCCACTGTGTTAATATCATTTTTCATAAATTTATTATAAGTTACTATCCATAAACTTATATTTAAAATCATTAAAACGGCAAAAGCATATTCCATTGTTGGTAAATAATTATAACTAACATTACTAAAGTTACCTATATCAATCCATAAATATGGAGTGATATTAGTAGTATTAATTGTCCCAAATTTACCAAAATACGCTTGAAATATAAAGAAAATTCCAACTAACGAGCCTAAAATTCTATTCGTATACAAATTTATAAAAAATATAACAGAGCCAATGAATGTACTTACCAAAATAAATAAACTACAAGAATACAACATCGCTTGTATTGGACTATAATTATTCATTATACTTTGTGATACTGGTATATAAATTTCGTAATTTTTTCTAATCTCTGTATTTAGTAGTTGTTCTAGTAAATCTCCCCAGTTGTTAAAAGAAAGAACAAAATTTGGAAAAAGCTCAATTAATAACATGATAAAAAAAACTAAAATTAGTAAAACTGAAACTAAAAAAATATAGGCTATCCTAGAAATAAACCATCTTTTCCTGTTTGCTCTTGTTATTATAAATATTTCATTTTCTTCTGTAAAAGGAGCATCACAAAACAAAAGAACAATTACAATACCATAAATTGTTGATAATTGATAAGAAGATAAATAAAATGGTAAAATAAAACCATTTATTTTGACACCTAGGTCGCTTACTAATTCTCCCAGTCCATTTACTATAGGACCTAAGGAAACTACCAAAAATATTATAGCTATCCAAAATCTAATATTTGTAAATAATTTAATAAATCTTAATTGTACTAGTTTCATTCAGTTATACCTCCTTTTTTCTGGTCTGTAATAAGAATATTACACTAAAAATTAAAGATAATAATATAAAATATGTAGCTGTATAAGTTATTCTACCTAAATAATCAAATCCTAATGAATCTGAAAATATTAAATGACTAATTGACATATTGAATGGAATACCTACAACTACAGCCAATTCATTAAACAAACGAACAATTATATAAGGAGAAATTGCTAAAACAAAAATATTATTCGCAATATTTGATATTACAAGACAAACTACAGAGAAAAAGCCTGCACCAAAAGCTCTATTTAAAATATAAACTGATATATATTCTAAAGGAGCATTTATAGTAGAGTTTTCTAATATATATGTGCTTTCCTCTGTTATCAATGGCATAAACATTGAGCATATAATCATGTACAAATAATATGCTGTAAACACTACCATAAATCCAGAAATAAAACTTACTATAATTTTTGATAATATGTAATATCTTTTTTCTATCCTTGTAATTGTATAAAGAATGTTCTTGCTTTTCAAATCTTGAGAATATAAGGAAATACTTGGTATTATTGATGCAACTAAAAACAACTCGCTAAAACCTCTACTTCCACTAGTAGCAAACAAGTGTAATATATCTACATACTCACTAAACAGCGCTAATTCTGGATAAGTTGTAAGCAACATAATAAACATAACAAACAAAGTAGCAATGCAAAATACCACAGAAAAAGCCCTATAAAAATCATTTTTAAGCAAATTAATAAAATTCATACTTATGACCATATCCTTTTTATCACAAAAAATTGGATAAAAATATTGGGTTGTCCCCAACGACTGTCCTTTCTTTTTTAATTTCCATGTTCTGCCTACTTAACTTTCGTATTGATACCCAAATTAGTAATCTTACCAGTTTCAGCGTCAATTGATACCGCATTAAATTCTAAAGTGATATATGTTTCAGTTGTCATGTCACCCGCCGAATCAAATATTAACACTTCCGTCTCTTTTGTGTCGTAATATATTTCATAACTAGGTTTTAATAAAACTTCACTTGAAGTCATATCTTCTCTCATTATGTAGTATGTAAAATCAATATCGTCTATCTCATAGTTTCCGTAATATTGATTAAAAATATTTATAGCTTCTTCTTCCGATATTATTTCGACCTGTTCTTGTTCCATTATTTCACAAGATTTATGAGAGTAAAAGTATATAAGACCATCATCACTATAAGTAACATGGGGATCAATATAGGTTTGATTATTTAAATCAGATAAATAAACTCCATTATACATAGTTCTAGCATATAAAACATAAGTATCTTTTTCTTTAAAATTTTCTCTATCTTCTTCTATCTCTGGTATTCTAACTAAAGCATCTTGATAAACAAAATCTTCTACTTCATTTTTATCTATAGATTTTAAACTATCAAGTACTATATCTACATTTTCAAAAAATTTATCTTTTGCAATATTTTTTGGTATACAATACATTGTTATTTCATAATCGAATGGTTTAGAAAATTCTTTTAGTAAATTATTAAAATCAGTTTTAGCCTCTTGAGTAGTCATGAAGTCAAATTCAATTTCTTTACTATAAACATCTTCATTTATTTCACCATTTAAATTATCATGTGTAAATATATAATTATTCAACTGAAAATTATAGTACTCATCTAAATTTACCCAAAAGTCCATATAACTGGTTTTAAGAGCTTGATTATCTGTCCTATAAATATTATTTTCCACGTCAACTAATTCAGCCTCTTTTAACGCTTCCCAATTAGAAAGATAATCATTATCATCAATATCTAAATATTTCAAAGTAGCTACATACGCAGTTTCACCAGATGTAACTATAGGGTTAGAACTCATAATTAATTCATCCTCATTACATCCAACTAAAAAAGCACTAGCTAATACTAATATAAAACAAATTATTTTTTTCATATCTATTACCACTTAGTGATTGATAGAGTAATATTATTAACTAAACTCAACACTAAATATCCTTTCTATATATTGATAAAATATGTAATTCCACCCAGCCAATATTTTGACCGAGTGGATAATACATAACTAATCAGAATTTACGGAGCCCAATAGATCCTAGCATGAGCATGTGTTGCACCATAAAGTGGAGTATCATCAAAGGCAGCTGATAAATAATAATAGTCTCCTACCACATCAGCACCTTGATAGTACGAAATAGAATACTCGCCATTAGTGTATAGTCGTTTAACAGAAGCAACAGCAGTTCCACTATTAAATTTTCTCAATCTCACATAAATATCATTTCCACTAGTGAATGTAACACTATCTCTTTTATATGCCTTTACTTCAGCGTATGTACTCGTCACAGCTTTTCGTTGTTGTTGAGTTTGTCAGTTGAGCCATAAGCATCTACATATAAATCATCAAGGTGAAGCGTTCTCCGCAGTCGCAAACATTGACATATTTACTACTAAAGCAATAATTGTAAACAAAGCAACAATTTTTTTGAATTTCATTTTATTCATTCCTTTTTTTATTTCCGTTTTAACTTTTACGTACAGCCAGTTTCACTAGTAAAAACATGGCTTATGAGTGTTGTGGTTTTAAAGATATTTTCATGATGTAAAGATTAATATTCTCTCTGACAAATTTAAACTTTAAATCAACAAAACAATTTCAGAGAAAGCTTACTTTGTAAAATTCTCTCTAACCACCGTTAACTATAGAAATTAATTTAAGCTCTCATTAACTTCTTCTGTTATCTTGTATATATTTTACCATAATATTCCACAACGTGCAACATGTAATACTATACATACATATTATTGTTTTAGTTTGTGCATGACGTGAAAAAACTTCTCAATAGTGAACTAATTCGTCAGTTTATAAGTATTATTATACTATAATATATACTTAAAAAGTAATAGTAAATAAATTATTTTGTGCATATTTACATTATAACACATAATTAATTAAAAAACTACAATTTTGCGTGAATGAACAGTTTTTCTGCGTGAATGGTATCTATCAAAAAACAATAAAAAACCAGATTGGTGAAATAAATTCACAAACTATCGTAAAAGACAGCGTCCTCGACATCCCTCTTAGAAAATAAACCAATGTAGGGGCGGATATTATCCGCCTATGAAATTTAGGTAAAATCACTAACTTTTTAGGCGGATAATATCCGCCCCTACATAGATAAAATTTCCTAATCAATACGTATGGACTCCATGCCCTATAATATTTTATCAAATTTATTTTTCTATACAAAATTTTTAATTTAAAAAGCCTAGCAATTTTATAACTGCTAGGCTCTAGTTTATTTTTTATATTTATTAACTTGTCTTAGGCTTTTTTTCTTTTTGTTTGAATAGATAACAAGCAAAATATAAACTACTAATATTGCAGAAGCTAATGCAATCACCGCTATAAAAATAGGCGATGTTATTATATCCTTGCTGTATTCAAAGGTTCTTACAAGCTCACTTCTTTGAACTGTCTCGCTTGAAACTAGATTAACCGTACCTATTTCTTCACCCATATAGAAAATTGTCGCTACTCCTATTACGCTGTCTTTAAGCACTGGTGCTTGTACTGTTTCTGGTATATCAATGTCAATCTTTAACTCGTTTTGGTCATATTCTTCTGGTAGTATTTTTTTAATGTGTCCTTCTGCTACTAGGTGCAGATTGTTTTTGTCCCAGGCGTATTCCAAAGCAATATCTGCTAAAATCTCGCCCTGTTCAATTACTACTTGTTCTTCAAGATTAGCAAACGCCCATGTGAACAAATCTTTCGAGTCGAGCATTGCTCCGTTTTCTTTTGCGTATTCATATTCGCCCTCTACTGTGGTGCTAGGTACTAAATACGGACTTCCCAACGCAATTACAATGTAGGCATAATTACCATATTTAGCACTTGAGGCTATGCAAAAACCCGATTCGGTTAAAGAACCTGTTTTAATTCCTGTAGTATATGGATAATAGTATTTTCCCTCATGCTCATATTCTGAGAACATCATATTTGTGTTATAGACAACTTTTTCTGTCTCTG
The DNA here is from genome assembly GCA_964369225.1 of uncultured Eubacteriales bacterium. Classification (GTDB taxonomy): domain Bacteria; phylum Bacillota; class Clostridia; order Oscillospirales; family Acutalibacteraceae; genus SIG603. Next base: position 2,663 of record CAYJER010000024.1, on the reverse strand, counting down.
AATTAACTGGGCTGTAATCATATACCCTTTTGCTTGTTATCTCTGTAAAAAACGGGAGTGTAGTCGCATATCTTGTAATCACTGCCATTTCACTAGCAGTTGAATAATGCTCTTCATGATGCAAACCGTGTGGATTAGTGAAGTTAGTGTTTAGACAACCTAGCTCCTCTGCCTTGTCATTCATCAATGCGATAAACGGTGAATTTTCTAGCTTGTAGGCTCTAAGGTCTGCCCCATCGTCTGCATAGCCTGTGAACTCATGAGTTACATTCTTAATGCTATCATAGTGCATTGCCAAAATAAGTGCTGCATCGTTACCAGATGGTATCATCATTAAGTGAAGCAGTTGCAAGCCTGTATAAGCTTCGCCTGCCCTTATGCCTGCTGTAGAGCTACCTGTTGAAGCTAAAATGTTTATCATCTCCTGTGTAACTTCAATCTCTACTGTTTCAATATTAGGTATGTTCTCATAAGCCACTATATAAGTCATAATCTTTGTAAGTGATGCCATTGGTCTTACTTCTTCTGCGTTTGTCGAGTAAACAACATCTCCTGACTCTATGTCTATCATATGCAGTGAACCCGAACGTTCTTCCTCTAAAGTAAACCCGAAACCATCTGCGCTCACAATAGAACACGTTAGGCTTAAAATAATTATCATTGTTAAAAGGTATGCTATTCTTTTCAAATTCATAATCCTTTCTTATTCTCTATTGATGTCAAATTATTCAGTATCATCCATGCTGTACATGTCATCAATTTCTTTTGTGTCTCCCATGCTATTAATTTCTTCTGTGCTGTCCATGAACTCATCGGCAATAAATTTAGAATATATTTCATCTTCAAAACCATTATTACCAGTAATCTCTTCTACTGAATTTTGTGGTTTTTCTTGAAGTTTATTATTCTCATTAGCCTTAGCCACAACTTGATATACGTTGTCGTAGTCTTCTGGCTTATTCTTTTTGCCCATAACCATTAATACTACAACAGTCGCTGCTCCGCCTACTCCAAGCACTAATAAAACAATGCCTAAAACAAGCAAACCCACCGCTGATTCACCGTCATCACCTAAGCTTTCTTCACTTGTAACTGTTCCAGTTATAGCAGATGATTCTTCACTGCTTTCATCAGAACTTTCTGTACTGCTTTCATCAGAACTTTCTTCTGAACTTTCAGCACTGCTTTCCTCATTTGAGTTCTCATCTTGACTGCTTTCTACTTCACTGCTTTCTTCATTAGAACTCACTTGATCAGTCGGTTTAGGTGTAGCCGTCGGGCTAGTAGTTGGCTCGGCTGATGATTCAGGTGATGGCTCTGGTGTTGGCTCGGCTGATGATTC
>CAYJER010000024.1:0-1221 GCA_964369225.1 uncultured Eubacteriales bacterium | reverse complement strand
TGGCTCTGGTGTTGGCTCGGCTGATGATTCTGGTGTTGGCTCTGGTGTTGGCTCGGCAGGCTCTGTTGATTCTGCTGTTACAGGTGGGTCTGTTACCTCCTCTGAACTAATCAACAAAGGAACTGAACTTAAATATAGACAAACTGCAACTAGTACAGCTAATTTTTTTATATGTTTCATATTAACCTCTTGTATATGTATTTTCACTGCTAATTTTATCATAAAAAGTGACATTATTCAATAGAAAATTTTTCAAAATTAGGCGGCGAATGCTAAAAAATACACAAGAACTATTATACCAACAACTATTCTATACCAACCAAATGCTTTGAAGTCATGCTTTTTGATGTAGCTCATTAAGAACTTAATTGCAATTACAGAAACTACAAATGCTACAGCCATGCCTATTAATAGAGCAATAATTTCATTTGTAGAATAGTTAAATCCAAAATCTAAAATTTTAATACCACTCGCTGCAAACATTGTAGGAATTGCAAGGAAGAATGTAAATTCAGAGGCTGCCACCCTTGATAAACCTAAGATTAACGCACCTACTATAGTAGCGCCTGATCTTGAAGTGCCTGGAATCATTGCCAAAACTTGGAACACACCAATCAAAAACGCAAGTTTATATGTTAATTGAGAAATATCCTTAATTTTTGGTTTTTTGTTCTTGTTTATTGTTTCAACAATTATGAAAATTATACCATACACAATAAGCATAACCGCTATTGTAATTGGTGTACCAAAGTTCTCCTCTAAAAAGTCGTCGATTAAAAGACCAACCGCTGATGGCAAACAAGCTACTACAACCTTTGACCACATAGACATTGTGTCTTTTTTGAGTGTAATTTTGTTATTCTTTGTTGTAAATGGGAAAATCTTTTTCCAAAAAATTACTATTACCGCTAAAATAGCCCCTAATTGTATTACAACAAAAAACATTTCTTTGAATGCTTCGCTAAAATTAAGTTGTATAAATTCGTCTACAAGTAGCATATGCCCTGTACTGCTTATTGGTAGCCATTCAGTTATACCCTCGACTATTCCAATAAATATAATTTTTAAAATTTCTATGATATCCACTTTTATTCTCCTTTTATTTGTTTAATTATTGTAGGGGAGGGTCTTAAGTGCAGACGCGTTGATTACGTTTTTTTGATTAAAATTAATTTGTTAAAACGCACAAACTGAAGTAGGGGACGGGTTTTCCGTCCCGTG
>CAYJER010000023.1:0-32374 GCA_964369225.1 uncultured Eubacteriales bacterium | reverse complement strand
AAATAGATTATACTCTGTTCAACTTTTTGTGTCTACTGTTATATACTAACACCAACTGTTATATACTAACACCATCACTTCTTTTTCCTTGTTTCTTTAATGCCTCTAGCTTCATTTTATAAGCAAATGCTTTTTCAGAAAATAAAAGATTTTCTCTTTGGATATTGCTATCCACCATTATTATTGTACTTTCTTCATCATTTAAATTTCGTACAATAGATGGTATTGCTTCGATACCTAAAATCTCACAAGCTCTTTTTCTTCTATGACCAGCAATTATTTCATAGGTGCATTCATCTTTAGCTCTAACTATAATTGGTACAAGCACACCATATTTTTTTATACTCTCTTTTGTTTCGTCCATTTTATTATCATCTAACACTTTAAATGGATGATTCTCAAAATCAACAAGTGCAGTAACAGGCAGATTTACAATGCAGTTTTCTGACTTATTCAGTGTATCATCTAATCCAAATAGCTCTTCTACAGATGTCAATTTAATTTTACTTGCACTACTTTTCATATATCAAGTACCTCCGCTACTACATTTTCATAAGCTAGTGCTACTTTACTTGTAGCAGCGTGAGCATAAATACTTTTACCCTCTGCTGATATTTCAGAAGCTCGAACAGATGAAGGAATTATACTTTTAAAAATATGTAATTTATTTTTATATGTAGTATGCAATAAACTAATAATCTCTTTGGTATAATTTGTTCTAGTATCAGCCATGGTTATTAATATTCCACCAATTTCAAGTTTTGGATTTAGCTGTCTACGAACTTTTCCAATTGTTTTAAAAAGTTGCTCCATGCCTTTTACAGATAAGAATTGTGGCTGAACAGGAATAATAAGCTTATCTGCACATGTTAAAGCATTTATTGTAACCATACCAAGTGATGGAGAACAATCTAGTATACAATAGTCATATTTACTCTCAATAGTTTTTAAGTACTCCTTTAGCACACTTTCACGACTCATAGTATTAACCAGTGTCACTTCAAGCCCAGATAATTCGATATTTGCTGGAACAAGATCTATGTTCTCTTCATGATGTAAGACCCCTTCATTCTCTAATATAGGCTCGTCCACTATTATTTTTTCAAGAATTGAAGATATAGTGATTGGGATTTCGTCTTGCTCTGTAAAGCCTAAGCTAACAGTTAAACTTCCTTGTGGATCAAGATCTATAACTATCACTCTCTTTTTTTGCCTAGCTAATCCAACTGCTAAATTTACTGATGTAACTGTTTTTCCTACACCACCTTTTTGATTTACAACTGAAATAATTTTCATAATATTTAATCATCCTCCTGTGTTAATTTGTTATTGGGAAATAAGATAAGCATAATCATTGAAAATCGCAAAATTTAGTTTTTCGGATTATGCTCATTATAACACAAGCGTTTTTGATAACATCACGGAGCATTTTGTTGGCTTGCTTATTGATTGACATTATTTCTGTAAGGCCGGCTGCCTCAGTAGCTGTTTCTAGTGTTCCTAGGGCGAACTGAATTTTCTCAGCCTCGGCATTGATAATGTGGGCAAGACCTAACTCTTCCATACCGATAGAAGAAAGAATTACGTTTACGGCGTCGTCACGGGTGATACTAACACTTGGGTTAATATCAGGAATATTTGGCATTGACATAGCATAGTCTCCAATCTTTTTTTATAGAATACTCTATGCTTCATTATATTCCTACCCCAAAAAAATGTTACTCTTCCCTCTTTTATTTTCTATTAAAATATGTTAAAATAAAATGATTAAATTTAAGGACGTAACATGAAAAAGATTACAATTGGAATTTTAGCCCATGTTGACTCTGGAAAAACCACTCTTTCGGAAGCTGTTTTATATGAAAGCGGTAAAATCAGAAGTCTTGGTAGGGTTGACTATAAAAACACATATCTCGATACAAATAAGCAAGAGCGTGACAGGGGAATTACAATATTCTCTAAACAGGCTATTTTTAATATAAACGAAACTCATATCAACCTAATTGATACACCTGGGCATATTGATTTTTCTGCCGAAACCGAAAGAAGCTTGTGTGTGCTTGACTATGCTATTTTAGTAATTAGCGCTAGGGATTCTGTTCAAAGTCACAGTGTTACACTTTGGGAAATGCTCAAAAGATACAATATTCCTTGCTTTATATTCGTAAACAAAATGGATATTGACACAGCTGACAGAGATTATATATTAAACGATTTAAAAGTTAAACTCTCTGAAAACTGTGTTGATTTTAGCGGTGATATTTATGATGAACTAGCTCTTTGCAGTGAAGATTTAATGGAAAAAGTTCTTAGTGGAAACTGCGAAACTTTAGACATTGCTAAGGCTATCTCAAAAAGAAATGTTTTTCCTTGTTTTTTTGGTTCTGCACTTAAAAATATGCACATAAATAAACTTATGAATGCTGTCGATAAATACTCGCTTATGCCTAATTACTCGGATGATTTTTCGGCAAAAGTATATAAAATCACTTGGGATTTACAGGGAAACAGACTTACCCATATGAAAATTACAGGAGGATTTTTAGAGCCTAGAATGCAGATTGAATACACCGACAAAGACTCTAATGTTTTTTGTGAAAAAATCAATCAAATTAGACTTTATTCCTCTGATAAATTCACGACTGCCGAAAGAGCGGTAGCGGGTGATGTCTGCACTGTAACAGGTCTTAGCGCAAGTTTTGCAGGCATGGGTCTTGGCAATGAAGCAAACAATGCAAAATCTTTGGTAACTCCTGTTTTAAGCTATCAATTAATTCTGCCTATGGATGTTGATTTAAACTTTGCTTTATCTAAGTTTAGAATTTTAGAGCAAGAAGACCCTCAATTACAAGTCTTTTCAAGGCAAAATGAAATTCATATTCAATTAATGGGAGACATTCAACTTGAAATACTTAAAAATGAAGTTCACGAAAGGTTTGGCTTTCTTGTTGATTTTGACAAGGGAAGCATCGTCTACAAAGAGACTATTGCAGAAACTGTCTATGGTGCAGGGCATTTTGAGCCTTTAAGGCACTATGCAGAGGTGCATTTAAAACTAGAACCGCTTAAAAAAGGTGAGGGAATTATCTTGGCTAGTTCTTGTAGCAAAGATGAGTTGGCTGAAAACTGGCAAAACTTAATTCTTACACATTTGTCCGAAAAAGTTCACACTGGAGTACTCACAAATTCCGCTATAACTGATATGAAAATTACTATAATTTCAGGCAGAGCGCATTTAAAACATACACAAGGTGGCGACTTTAGGCAAGCTACTTACAGGGCTTTAAGACAAGCTCTGCTTAAGGCTAAGTCTGTTTTGCTTGAACCTTATTACAGTTTTAGGCTTAAAATTCCTAGTGAGAATATTGGTAGAGCTATAACTGACATCGATTTAATGGGTGGCAGTTATGACGCACCTAACATTACAGACGACACAGCAATAATTAAAGGTGTTTTGCCTGTTTACTCTTGCCGAGACTATCATAAACAATTAATTGGATACACTAAGGGCATGGGTGAAATTACTTTAAGTTTTAAAGACTATGATAAATGCCATAACAGTGCAAAAATAATAAAATCTATGGCTTATAACGCAGAAGACGACATAGAAAACACAGGGCATTCTGTATTTTGCTCTCATGGCGCTGGCTACACTGTTAAATGGGATGAATCCGATAAAAACATGCACATCAAGCCTATTAAGCAAAGAGAAATCACAGAAGAAAGTGTTCCTTTAAAAAGGCATTTCGATGTAGATATATCCGAAGATGATTTACTTAAAATCTTTGAGAACACCTATGGCAAAATAAAAAAAGACCCACGAGTGGGCTTTCATAAAAAAATAAAACCGATAATAGAGAACGTAAAGAAAAGTTCAAAACCTGTTACAATTAAGGAAGAATATTTATTGGTTGATGGTTATAATATTTTGTTTGCTTGGGAAGACCTTAAAAAAATAGCTAACGAGGACAGCTTAGATACTGCTAGGCTTAGGCTTATGGATATGCTTTGCGAATACAGAGTGTTTCATAAGTGCGAGTTAATACTTGTGTTTGATGCCTATAAGGTTAAAGGAAATGTGGGCAGTGTTGAAGATTATAACAACATTAAGGTTGTGTACACCAAAGAGGCGGAAACCGCCGACATGTATATTGAAAAAGTTACCTCTAAGATATCAAAAGATAAAAATGTTAGAGTTGCTACCTCTGACGGACTTCAACAGGTAATTATTCTAGGTCACGGAGCGTTAAGACTTTCTGCAACCGCCTTTAGAAAAGAAGTTGATGAAACTAGAAAATTAATCAAAGAATATTTAGAAAATCAACATTTAATATCTAATATTTAAATCATATAACTCCTTTATTATGTGGACTTTATCCTACCTAAAATTTAAAGAGGCTGATATAAATATGCTTACTAATGTATAACAAACTGGCTGTGACTTTCATTTCGTCACAGCCAGTTTTCATATTTCGTTAAATTTCACAAATCAATGTAGGGAACGGTCTTGATTAGGAAAATTTAGCCATGTAGGGGCGGATATTATCCGCCTAAAAATTTGGTGATTTTCCTAAGTTTGATAGGCGGATATTATCCGCCCCTACATTAATTTGTGCGTTTTAACGAATTAATTTTAAACTAAAATTCGTAATCAACACGTCTGGCACAGAGACCCCCCCTACAATATATTAACAAATTTATTATTATACAAACAAAAATTTTATTTAAAATTCTTTAATCAAAAAATCCGCAAGGATTTTCACATAAACTTTTCACTATTCATTTTTCACTCTTCACTAAGTTCCAAACTATAATGGCGAGCCTATTATTTGCCAAATTTTAACTATTTTAATAATCCATCTTTAATAAGTAATTCTAAAACTTTAGCTTCTCTCTCAATCATATTTTCATCTTTAGGTCCATGGTTTTTATTACGGTTCACATTTATCGCAGTAATAGCATCCACATACTCTAGGGTAAAATTTTCTTCCATCTCATAATCATCTAAATTCTGTGATACAGCAGTCTTTTCAGCCTCACAAATATAATAAAAATTATCTTGTATAAAAACGTCTTCCTTAACACCTTTTTGTATTCTATGAACATAACCATATTCACGAATTGAACTAGGAACTATAGCAAGACCTACTTCTTCGATAGTCTCTCTTATAAGTGCCTCGGTATGATTTTCGTGAGCTTTAATTCCACCACCTGGGAATTTATAGTAATCGTATTTAATGCTGTGAACCATAGCGATTTTATTTTCTTTAATTATAATACTGCGAACAGATGGTCTCACCCATTTTGTACCGTTGATATTATAATCTTTTGTATCAATTTCAAATAATAGTTTCATTCTTCTCCTTTTCTGAATTATCTTAATAACAAATTCCAACCGATTTGTTAATATATTCAACTTTCCCTATAGCCTCGGACATAAAATAGGCTAAATCTTCTCTGCTTATATTTTTTCCACCCTTAGGGATAGAATCGTAAGAAATTCGATATTTCTTTGTTATCTCACCATCAATCAAAGATAATGGTCTCATAATTAAGTAGTTTATATTGCTATTCATAATAATTTGAGCTGATAGCTTATGATCTGCAATTGCATTCTTAAAGAAAAGATTAGTAATTATTTTTTGAAATAACATCTGGCATTTCATTATGAATACCTGCTGAACCTATGTAAAAAATAGACTTTACATTTGCATTTTTCATGCTTTCAACTATATTTGAAAGCATATCTGAAAGTGCAGTTGATTTTTTATTTGCGTTGCCACCAAGACAAGATACTACTAATTCATGCCCACAAATTGCCTTTACTAGTTCATCTTTATCTTATAAATCAAGAGATTTCACCGTTAGATTATCATGTTGAAAATCAATTTTTTTTTACATCTCTAACAACTGCAGTAATTAAATATCCTTTTTGCAACGCTAGTTTCATAAAAATTTTTCCTGTTTTACCACTAGCACCAAATAAAATTATTCTCATTTTTTCCTCTCTCAATAAAATTATTTTGTTAATTTATACAATATTCGGTTTCCACCTGTCATTTCGTCTTTAATTCTTTCATATTCAGTCCAACCGCTCTTAATGTAGAAAGCATTTCCTCGCTCATTTGCATCAAAACACTCTAATTTTAACTGTCCATATTGTTCTAATTTTTCTGGTATAATTTGCTCACAAAAATATTGTGCCGCTCCTGTTCCATGGTAAGGAATATCAATCATCAAAAAGTGCATTAATTCCTCGTGCCATATCATCATGCCTATGATTTTATCGTTTTCTAATAATAAAGTCATGTTAGGGATATCGTTTGCCATATCATTATCACAAGAGCCACTGTTAATATACCAGTCAACCGCCTCGTCTCCTAGATATTTCCTAGTGATTTTATCGGTAACTTCTCTTGCTATTCTTAAAATATCTGCCTTATCACTTTGTTCGGCTTTTCTAATTGTGTAATTCATTTCTTTGCTCCGTTATATATCTTAATAATATTCTAAATTAATATCAAGCCATTCTATCGATTGTTAATTTTAGTCGGTAGTCCGGGTTGATTTTTTTTAACTGATTTTCTATATATTTTTTAATCTCTTCATTTGTTTCAGCCTGTGAAAAAGGAATACAAATATCAAATACAATATTACTGTGATCCTTCCCCCATACCACTCTAAAGTCATGAATAGAACTACAAGGATACCTATTACATATATTGTGTCTTAGTTTATCTTTGAGCTTATTTGCTACTTCATCATCTGTAATAACAGGGTCCATGTGTATAACCATATGAATGCCCATGTTATCATAAAAATCACGCTCTATGTTATCCATTAAATCATGGCTTTCAATTACGTCTGTGTTTCTGTCAACCTCACAGTGAAGCGAGGCGAAAATCCTACCGCCACCATATGAATGAACCATTAGGTCGTGAACTCCGATTACACCCTCGTAGTCTAAAACCTTTTCTCTTATTTCGCCTACCATTTCATTTTTAGGGGCCTCACCCAGTAAAGGTTTAGCTGTTTCAATAACAAGCCTAATCCCAGAATAAATAATAAACAATGCTACTGCCATACCAAAAATACCGTCTAAATCATAGTCACTAAAGTAAGATATTCCTGCTCCGACTAAAACCGCAGACGTAGAAATCACGTCATTAAAACTATCTGTAGCATTGGCAGATAATGTAGTAGAACTAATTTTTTTTGCAATATGCCTATATAAAAAGCCTTGCCAAAGTTTAACTATTACAGTGATAGCAAGACCTATCAAAACAGGTAATGAGTAAAGCGACTCCTCACCGCTTATGATTTTATCTATGGAACTTTGGCATAATTGCCAACCGATTAGAATAATCATGAATGAGACTATCATTCCTGCAATATACTCTATTCTAGCGTGTCCGTATGGGTGTTCCTTGTCTGCTGGTTTGCCTGCAATCTTAAACGCTATAAGAGTTACTATAGATGAGGCAGCATCTGCTAAATTATTTATTGCATCTGCAATTATAGATACAGAAGATGAAACAAGACCTAATATTACTTTCGCTACAAATAGAACGCAGTTGCTTATTATTCCTAATACAGCTGCAAATTTGCCATATTTTTCTCTTTTTACATCACTATCCTTTATAAACAATCTTACAAATCTATCAAACATAGATAATCTCTCCAAACAAAACTTACTTAATTATGTTTCCACCATTGCAATCAGTGGCAACAATTAACGGGAAGTCTTCAAACTCAAGCTCTTTTACAGACTCACAGCCTAAATCCTCAAAACCTATCACCTTACAACTTTTAATACACTTAGAAGCTAGGGCACCGGCTCCACCTATCGCACATAGATACACTGCATTATTACGCTTTATAGCCTCTATAACAGCGTCGTTTCTTTTGCCCTTGCCTATCATACATTTTAGACCTAAGTCTAGTAGAGTAGGAGTAAACTCATCCATTCTGCCACTGGTAGTAGGACCACATGAACCTATAGGCAAATGAGGTGGCGTAGGAGTGGGCCCAGCATAGTATATTACAGCGTTTTCGAGTTCATAAGGCAAAGTTTCGCCTTTTTCTAATGCCTCGAAAATACGCTTATGAGCGGCATCTCTGGAGGTGTATACTTTACCTGAAAGCAGTACTCTGTCGCCAGCTTTTAATGTTTTTGCTACTTCTTCTATATCTTTTGTATTTATTTTAATTTCAGCCATAATTTTTCCTTTAACATTTTCTAGTGTGTAATCATATACTGATGTGCATATTAATAAATAAAACAAACTTAATGTTACATTGTAGGAGAGAGTCTGAGTGCAGACGTGCCCTCCCTTACAATATTTTATCAAATTTATTTTTATTCAAAAAGCCTTTAATCAAAAAAATCCGTAAGGATTTTCACATTAACTTTTCACTCTTCACTTTTACTTCTTAGTTAAAAAAGGGCTTGCTACAACTAATTTGCAACAGCCCTTTTTGTTATTAATTATTTACGGTTGAATATAGACATAATGTCTGTTAACGCATCGTCCTCACGATTTTTTGGCTCTTCAACCACTGGTTTAGCTACAGGCTTTGGAGTAGGTATAGACTCTACTTCCATATTTCTAACTTCTTCTTTAATTAAAGACTCAACTACTGATTTCTTTGTTGAAAGATACTCGCCGTTCATTCCATCAAAACCAGTTGCGATAACTGTAATAGCCATCTCGTCTTCCATTGTCTCATCGAAAGCTGCGCCCCAAATGATGTTCGCATCTTCGCTTGCTCTCTCTGTGATAAGTTGTGAAGCAGTATCGATCTCGTCAAGTGCGATATCAGGAGAAGATTTTATGTTGATGATAACGCCTTTAGCGCCTGAAATTGCAGTCTCAAGTAGAGGACTAGAAATAGCTTGAATAGCTGCTTGCTCTGCCTTATCTCTACCGCTTGATCTACCAACACCCATATGTGCATATCCTGCGTTTTGCATGATAGACTTAACGTCCTCAAAGTCAAGGTTGACTATACCAGGAAGCTGAATTAGGTCAGATATACTTTGAACACCTTGTCTTAGAACATCGTCAGCCACATGGAATGCGTTAGCAAGAGTAATTCTTTGCTCACTTACTAGTTTAAGTCTCTCATTAGGAATAACAACTAAAGCATCTACATTATCTCTTAATGCAGCAATACCATTTTCAGCTTGCTCCATTCTCTTTTTGCCCTCAAATGCAAAAGGCTTTGTGACTATACCAACTGTTAAAGCACCCATATCTTTAGCAATACTTGCGATGATTGGAGCCGCTCCTGTACCAGTTCCGCCACCCATACCGGCTGTAACGAAAACCATGTCAGCACCTTTAAGCATAGCTGTGATTGTATCACGGCTTTCTTCTGCTGCCTTAGCGCCTACTTCAGGTTTTGAACCTGCACCCTTGCCGCCTGTATTTCTCTCACCTAGTTGAACTTTTTGGTCAGTTACCACACGGTTAAGAGCTTGCTTATCTGTATTCATACAAATTAGGTCAACGTGTTTTACACCTGCTTGTGCTATACGATTAACGGCATTACCACCGCCTCCGCCTACACCTATAACTTTAATGGATTGTGGAGCTTCGTCTAATAGATCATTGATTTCAAAAGGCATTGTTTATTTCCTCCTCGGTTTTTTTATTCCATAATACATGGGCTATCGCCCTAATATTTTTTAATTTTATCTCACTATATAATTTAACATTTTTTCGGACAAAATTCAAGTACTATATTAAAAAAATTTTGAATTTTTTATGAATTTAGCTCTTAAAAGTCCGGAATGTCGTCACCACGCTCAAAAGTTGATGATTCTTGTGGTTCTGAGGACTCATTTTCAGCAGTAGAGCTCTCTTCTTGTCTAATGTCTGAGCTTAACTCACCACTACTTTCTTCAGGCTGTGATGATTCAGTGGAAGGTATATCTACCACTATCTCCATTGCCTCAAAATAGGTCTTGTTATGTGATTTACTAAGTGATAAGTCCAAAACGCCTGACTCTACTTCTGATATTTGCCCAGAAGTGACAAGTTCTATTCCAAAATTAATCTTATAGGTAAGGTCACTATAGTCGCCTATTTCCATAATAATTCTATCGTCATAGATAATTTCTATATTGTAAATATCACTTATATCTATCTTACTAATGTTATCAATATCCTCAAGAGCTAATACAATCTCGTTAAACACTTTATCTGTTTGCTCATCTTCAAATTGCAAACGCTCAGAGCTTGTGTCTGCTTCACCTGCTATTAACACCGCTGTATTCTCTAACGGAGTATCGGAAGTATCAAGTATTTTTCCATACTTACTAATCACTCTATACCTTGTATCTATTAATAAGCTAAAGCGTTCCTCTACACCCACTACCTCTATCTCTAGGTCAAACGGGAACTTTTTAGTCACGTTTACTGTCTCTATATACAAGCATTTACTTAGTATCTCTTCTTCAATTTGTGATGTACTAAGAAGCACCATGCTGTCTCCCACACTAACGCCCGATGCGTTAATTATGTCTGTTTGACTGTATCTTGAGGCAATATTAGAGCTAATCTTATCTACTCTTAAAAACACAATCATGGCAACTACAGCGAGAACTAACACTGCTATCACCGCAAAAAAAACCACTAAAAACTTTTTTTTGCTTTTCACTTTTAAACGTCCTTTCTATTCTCTAAATATTTTTGCACCTAATTTTCTAAAATTTTCTTCTATATCCTCATATCCACGGTCAATAAATTCAGTGCCTACGATTCTTGTAATCCCATCGGCTTTAAGCCCTGCAACCACTAATGAAGCTCCGCCTCTTAATTCTCTAGCCCTAGCAGTCACTCCTTGAAGTGTCTGAACTCCTTTCACAACTGCTACTTTACCCTCTATTTTGATGTTTGCACCCATTCTAACTAGCTCGGCAGCATGTTTATATCTGCTATCAAAGATAGTCTCAACAAAAACGCTTGTTCCATTAGCAACAGTAGCCATAGCCATAATTGGAGCTTGTGCATCTGTTGGAAATCCAGGATAAGGCATTGTTCTAACACTTTCTAACGGTTTAAGTCTATCAGGAGCATTAAGATAAAGGCTATTATTCTCTAGTATAACCTTACAGCCAGCCTCTTGAAAAATTGGAAGCATGGTCTCTATAGATTCACTCGGACAATTCTTAAGTAAAATTTCTCCACCTGTAATTGCAGCTGCGGACATATAAGTAGTAGCAACAATTCTATCTGTCATGACTTCATACTCACAGCCGTGTAGCTCTTCTACGCCCTCAATTGTAATCTTGCTTTCACCAGCTCCACTAACTTTAGCACCACAAGCATTTAAAAAGTTTGCAAGATCAATTATTTCAGGCTCTCTAGCACAGTTTTCAATTACTGTTGTGCCTTTTGCTATTGTAGCTGCTAGCATGATATTCTCTGTAGCTCCAACACTTGGGAATGAAAGATGAATATAAGTTCCAAGCATATTAGAGGGCACATTACAGTGTAGCATTCCATGCTTTTCTACAATTTCAGCACCTAACTTACTAAGAGCAGATAAATGCAGATCAATAGGCCTTGAGCCTAACTCGCAACCTCCTGGGAACGAGAGAACCGCTGTTTTGCATCTTGCTAAAATTGGTCCTAAAAATACAATAGAAGAACGCATTTCGTGCATAAGCTCTGTAGGAATTTCACAACCAGATACATCTTTACTATTAATAATTAAGGTACTGCCTTCTCTTTTACATTTGCAATTTAACTTTTGTAATATCTTTACAGCCGCATCGACATCTGTAAGACGTGGACAATTATGTAAAACTATTTCACCTTTACACAAAACACAGGCGGCTAAAATAGGTAAACACGCATTTTTTGCTCCATGAACCTTCGTTTCTCCTCTTAAACGAGAAGGTCCGTATATAACAATTTCTGACATTATAACACCCCTTTGTCAAGAGTATATGCTATATTATGCAGTAATGATGTTTTAGGTAACAATTATTTTTGTTTAACTGCTACTAATATACAATCGTATATTCTATCAAGAACGTCATTAACATACAACCCACTAGCATTTTCGCCTATACTACTTAACTTATTCCTATCTTTTAAAATTCTATCTACTTTTTCTATCAATAACTTTGAGTTTAAATCTTTTTCTTCAATAATATCCCCTGCACCTAATTTTACAAGTGACATAGCATTGTAATACTGGTGATTATCTGCTACATATGGTGACGGAATTAATATTGATGCCTTTTTAAGTGCGGCAATTTCTGTGATTGTTATAGCACCTGCCCGACTTATTACTAAGTCAGCCGCTACTAAAATTTCAGGCATGTTTTCTATATATTCTAAAATTCTAAGATTGCTGTTTTCATTTATATCTTTTGTTTTATCTTTAAAATCTGCATTAAATTTACTCAAACCAAAACCATGTATGTGTTGATACTTTTGATCTTTGGCACTTCTTTTAAGAAGTTCGAGCATAACATCGTTTATAGCTTTAGCTCCAAGACTTCCTCCAAAAGAGAGAATCAATGGCCTATCATCAAATCTCAACTTTTTTCTTATTTCTTGTTTATCAAGCTCAAAAAGTTTAGCTCTTACAGGGTTTCCCGTAAGCTTTATGTTAATATTGTCTGGGAAGTATTTCTTTGAATCTTCATTTGCAATCATGACAGTGTGCATTTTTTTAGCAAGCATCTTTACTGTCATTCCAGGCAAAGAGTTAGACTCATGAATTAAACAAGGAATACCCATTTTAGCAGCAGTTTTAAGCACTGGACCGCAAACGTATCCACCTGTTCCAATACAAACATCAGGCTTAAAGTCCCGAATAATTTTTTTAGCATTTGCAGACGAGGTAAAAATTCTTACAACAGTCTTAGCATTCTTCACAATATTTTGCACAGATATTTTTCTTTGAAAACCAGAGATAGTAATAGTCTCTAGCTTATACCCACTCTTAGGAACTAATTTCTCTTCCACAGAGTCTTTATTTCCAACAAACAAAATTTGAGTATCTGTATTCATTTTTATGCAGTGATCGGCAATTGCAAGAGCCGGATTGATATGCCCTGCTGTGCCACCGCCTGTGATTAAAATTTTCATAATACAGCTCCTATTCTTAAATTATAACACCTTAGAAATTAGTAAAAAACGAAGAGTTAAGAGATAATGTGAAATTCCACAATTCCATGTAGGGGCGGATATTATCCGCCTAAAAAGTCCATATTTTTCCTGAATTTCATAGGCGGATAATATCCGCCCCTACATGGCATATCTATTAGGTTTTTTCGACATATGAGGTTCTTGAGATTGAGAGTAACACTCCCATTTCACCTAAAAGCATTAGAAGTGAGGTTCCTCCATAACTAAAGAACGGTAGACTAATTCCTGTGTTTGGGAAAGCTCCTGTAACAACACAGATATTAAAGCAAGCTTGAATACCTATTGTAAAAGTAATTCCCATCGCTAGCAACGCACCAAATTTATCTCTTGCATTCGTTGCAATATAAACGCCTCTCCAAACCAAGGCTATAAACAAACCAATTATAAGTATAGCTCCAACAAAGCCTAATTCCTCACAAGCTATAGGGAATATAAAGTCGTTTCTAGCTTCAGGCAAATAAATATACTTCTGAATTGATTGCCCAAGGCCTGTTCCTAAAAGTTGGCCAGCACCAATTGCATAAATTGACTGTTTCGTTTGATGGGTGTCTATCCCCTCAGGAGGATTAAACGGATCAAGCCAACCTAAAACACGAGCCTCTGCATAAGCGAAAGCATCCGAGAAAAAAATCAAGAATACAAGTGCTAGTAAACCAATAACACCAGCAATTACAAACCATCTTATTTTAACTCCACCTGCAAACAAAACTACAGCGCTAATTGCTGCCATGATTATAAGGCCAGACATATGACTTTGCAAAACCATAATTCCAAGCATAATGACTATAGGTATTAAACACGGCAAAACGCCTTTTCTAAAGGTCTTAATGTTGTCGCCTACCTTTGAAATAATATGGGCGAGCATTACAACTAAGGCAAACTTTGCAATCTCTGACGGCTGAAACGAAATAAATCCGAAATCAATCCATCTTACGGCTTCTCCCCTACTTCCTGAAAAAGGAGGAATAAGCACCAAAACCATAAGAACCGTAGTTAGGAAAAAAATAAATATATTAAATTTACGTATAATCCTGTAATCAACATAAGATATTGCCAACATTGCAATAACGCCAGCTACAGCAAAACCTGCTTGCCTTGTTATGTAATAATAACTGTCGCCTAGATAAAAAAGGGCAGAAGGGTAACTTGCAGAAAAAAGGACAATTAAGCCAATGCAAAGCAAAGACAAAACAATAACCAAAAGAGGAATGTCAAGGCCTATTCCTAGATTAAAAAAACCAATTTTTAATTTCTTTATTCTCTTTTTACTTTTTGGAGCTTTTTTAACATTTTCCAAGCTTATCTCCTCCTTAATTTTTTAACCATATACAACCGATAACACTGCCAAAGCAGACATAATAACTGTAACTAAACCAAACACAAAACAAATTTTCATTTCTGACCAACCGCTCATCTCAAAGTGATGATGTATAGGTGACATCTTAAAAATTCTTTTACCTTTTGTAAGTTTAAAGTAACTTACTTGAAGAACAACAGATAAAATCTCTATAATATATATTATTCCAACAGGCAAAAGGAGTATAGGCATGTTTATTGCAAAAGCCATAGCACAAACAGCTCCACCTAAGAAAAGTGAACCTGTGTCACCCATAAACACTTTAGCCGGATTAAAGTTCCAAAATAGAAATCCTAAACATGCACCTGCTACACAAGCACTGAAAATTGCATTGCCTTGAAAATTAAGGATAGTAGCAGAAATAGTTAAAAAGCATAGTGCAACAACAAATGTAACAGAAGAACAAAGTCCGTCAATTCCATCGTTGAAGTTTACAGAATTTACAATTCCAACAATTCCAAGCAGTGATATAACATAATAGAAAATTCCTAAATCAACTTCGCCTAAAAACGGGATATACGTTTCGGTTCCACCGCCTACTAAGTAGACAGAAAGCAAATAAACACCAGCTATTAAAAATTGAAGGACTAATTTTTGGCTTTCTGTAAGCCCTAGGTTTCTTTTCTTTTTTATGCTTATGTAGTCATCTAAAAAACCTACAAAGCCAAAACAAAATGCCATAATCACACCTGCGATAAGTCTTGTGCTTACAACCATGGTCTCTGCGCCCACAAAAGAAACGAACAAAGAATAGCTAATGACAAAGGCTATTAAAATGCCCAGAATAAACATTATGCCACCCATAGTAGGAGTGCCTTGTTTTTTCTTATGCCAAGCAGGACCTTCTTCACGTATTGTTTGCCCAAATTTCAACCTATGCAAAAAAGGTATTATAATTTTTCCTGATAAAGCGGTTACTGCACAGGCAATAAATGCCGCTAAAGCTAAATAAAAACTCTGCATTATGAGACTATCCTTCCTTTTGTGAAAATTCATTTTATATCTAATCTGTAGGGAACGGTCTTTACCGTTCCAACAAAAATTGGCAATAACCCTATTATGCGGAACGGTCAAGACCGTTCCCTACATTAATTTGTGAGTTTTAGCAAATTTGTAATAATTTAAAACATGAGTTATTATTTAAAAAACCTATAATCAAAAATCCGCAAGGATTTCACATAAACTCTTCACTTTTACCTCTTCACTATTAACTAAATTCCCGACTAGTCGACTACTTCAATTCCGCTAATGTCGGACGCAGGCAACAAAAGTATTTATTACCTCAATCTATGTGTGCGACACGCCTGTCGGGGCTTCACGACTAGTCGACTACTTCAATTCCGCTAATGTCGGACGCAGGCAGCAAAAGTATTTATTACCTCAATCTATGTGTGCGACACGCCTGTCGGGGCTTCACGACTAGTCGACTACTTCAATTCCGCTAATGTCGGACGCAGGCAGCAAAAGTATTTATTACCTCAATCTATGTGTGCGACACGCCTGTCGGGGCTTCCCGACTAGTCGACTACTTCAATTCCGCTAATGTCGGCTACGTTGACACTTACAACGGTTCCTGGTTTAACTAGCATTTCTGGGGTTTGAGTCTGTGTAATCGCCCTTAAATCACCAGTTCCATCGTCGCCATAAATCAGCACTTGAAGTCCAGCCGAACTTGCTAGCTGATAACATTCGCTAATACTCTTGCCCTCAAAATCAGGGACAGCAACCATATGAACCGAATTAATACTACTTTCGGTACTGATTATAACTTTTCCATCTATAGGCATTGTGTAATCAGACGGAGGAATCTGCATTTTAATCACTGCATTTTCGTCATAACCTGTGTCACCGCTGAGGAAATCACCGTTATACACTTCCCATTCAAGACCCTTAGTATCTAGGAAGTCTTGAGCCTCTTTAACTGTTAGACCAACAACATTAGGCGTTTCTGTCTGCATATCGGCATACATTGTATCTTCAACATTTTTTTCTACACCTAAATAAGGCAAAATCTCAGACATGATGTTTGCAAAAACAGGACCTGCCTGTCTTGCGCCAGAAGCTATTTCTCTATCAGGCTCATCATAATAAACTAAAACCGCATATTTAGGGTCATCTGCTGGGGCAAAACCTGCAAATGAAGAAATATACTGCATTGGTTCTTCTCCGCCTGCACTTAAGTATTGCTCCATTTTTTCAGAAGTACCAGTTTTAGCAGCTATATCATAACCAGCAACTGCACCAGTAGTTGCAGTACCGCTCTCAACGTTTTCAGCCATAGCATCTGCTATAATTCCTGCTACTTCTGAAGATATAACCTGTCTTTTTTCTGTCTCTTCGGTTGACTCAACTACATTGCCATCTGAATCTAACATTCTATCGACTAAATGAGGAGTTACTAAATATCCTCCGTTTGCAACAGCCGCAATAGCTGTAAGCATTTGCATAGGGGTTACACCAAAGTTTTGACCGAAAGAAACAGTAGCTAACTCTATAGGTCCTAAATCTTCTTGGTCGAAATAGACGCCCGTCGCCTCACCTGGAAGATCTATACCTGTCTTCTCTGTAAATCCAAAGGCTTCAAAATAACTAAAGAAAAGTTCTGCTCCCATGTCTTCTGCCGCCTGCATAAAGAACGGGTTACAAGAGTTTGTTAATCCGCCTGTAACATTTAAATCACCATGAGAACCGTGAATCCAACAATGTATTGGACTAGTTCCAGGGTATGCTACGTATGAACCAGCACAATTATATGTTGTGTGTTCTGTGATAGTTCCGCTGTCAAGTGCTGCTGCACCTGTAACTGTTTTGAATACTGAACCAGGATAATACGTGTCACTTACAGCCTTATTTCTCCACTGAGTGTAAAGTGCATCGCTGTACGCCTGCGACTGCTCATCCTCTGGTAATGCGTCAATTTCTGCCAACACCACTTGATCGTAAACCGTGAACGGATCGTTAAGGTCGAAATTATCAGCAGAAGCCATTGCGATTATTCCGCCTGTCTCAACATCCATGACTATTGCCGTTCCGCCTTTTTCAACTCCGTATTTTTCAATACCTTCTATTAAATATTTTTCTGCTATGCTTTGAACGGTTTCATCCAGAGTTAGAACTAAATCATATCCGTTTTCAGATGAAATATATTGCTCATATTGAAACGGCATATCTCCACCTAAGGCATTTTTCATGCTAAGCATAGTTCCTGTAGTGCCTGAAAGTTCGTTTTCATATTGATACTCTAGTCCGTTTAATCCATTATTGTCAGTACCAACAAAACCTATTAACGGCGATGCTAATGTACCATAAGGATAATATCTTTTATATTCACTTAAAAATCTTACCCCTGACCCTATATTGTACTCTTCCATAAATGCAAGGATTTCATTCTTAACCTCGTCTTCAATTTTTCTTTTTACATAAGTAAAATATGAATTTTGGTTTGTAAGGCCTAATATATATTCTTCATCCATATCAAGTATTTCAGCTAGCTCCCTAGCGATCAAAGCCTTTGTCTCTTCTTCAGTTCTTTCGTCGTTTCCGCTAATGCTAACAGGCTCTAATACAACGCTCCACACACTAGCACTTTGAGCTAGAACTTTTCCGTTAGCGTCATAGATAGTTCCTCTTTGCGGGCTAAGACTTGTAGTTCTAAGACTTTGTTCAAAGACTGTCGCATACAGCTCTTCACCATTGAACAGTTGCCAGTTTGCTAAAAATCCTATAGCATAAAGAAACACAGCCATTAATATTACAAATGAAATTCTCATTCTCTTTTTATAGCTTAAACTTGTTGAATTATTAATTTTTGCTCACCCCTTGCCTAAAATATCAAAAATTAAGTGCAAAAACACTTAATCATGATAATTAATTATTATTAAAATCAAACCGAAATTAGAACCCAAAAAATCCTATAATTTGATCCCAAAGATTTTTACTTTCTTCTATGTAAACAGTTCCTTTGTCCTGAGTAGACATGTTTACGTATATAATTTGCTCGTCTAGTATCTCATTCATGCCTAGACTTTGTTGTGCAAAGGTTCTAAGTTGTGAATCATTAAGTGAGTTCATAGCCTGCATGTTAAGCTGAACTTCTATGCTTTGCAATTGAGCTAGGTCTGTCTTTGAATCATTAATTTCTGCGGTTAACTCGTTTATTGTAACTTGTCCTGAAATAAACGTCACCACTAAAGCTCCAACAACTGCCACAGTGGCTGCTGTTTTAATTATATTTTTAACTTGAATATTTTCTCTTCTGGCTTTCCTTAATTGTTCTTGAGTCAACTTTTCAAGTTTAATTCTATTTAATTCTTGTTCTCGTCTGCTGATTTTCTTTTTAGGCGCAATCTCTCTTGCTGCATTCCCGTCAAAATCATTTTGTAATCTTCTTGGCAACTTCTTGTCCACCTTTCTATACTTTTTCTATCACTCTTAGCCTTGAACTTCTCGCCCTTGGGTTTTGTTCTAACTCCTCTTTTGATGGTGCTACTGATTTTCTAAAAACCAATTTAGCTTTTGGCTTGTTTCCACAAACGCAAATAGGAAAATCTTTAGGGCATGTACAGCCTGTGCACCAATCTCTCATCTGTTCTTTTACAATTCTATCTTCAAGCGAATGGAATGTAATAACACAAAATCTTCCACCCTTATTAAGAACATTAAAACCACCTGTAAGACCATCTTTTAGCCTGTCCAGTTCACCATTTACGGCTATTCTTAAGGCTTGGAAAGTCTTTCTAGCCGGGTGTCCGTCTTTTCTTCTGACAGCTGCCGGAACAGCATTTCTAATTATATCGGCTAACTGCATTGTGGATACTATCTGCTGGGTTTGCCTGTATTCGACTATTGCCCTTGCTATTCTAACAGCGTTTTTATCCTCGCCATATTTTCTAATTAAGTTTATTAACTCTTGAACATCAGAGTTCGCCACTATGTCTTTAGCGCTTATTCCACTTTGGCTCATTCGCATGTCAAGCTCTGCATCTTGATGAAACGAAAAACCTCTGTCTGCTGTATCTAATTGATGTGAAGAAACTCCTATATCTAGAAGTATTCCATCTACACCCACATTCAAATTTTCTTTTACTAAATTTTCTATATCGCTAAAATTTCCTCTTACTACCTTGGCATGTTCAAACTGAGAAAGTCTTTCAGTGCAAACTTTTATAGCATCTGGGTCTTGATCTATAGACATTAAAATGCCTGTCTTAATTTTTTTAGCTATAGCAGTAGAATGCCCTGCACCACCGGCAGTACCATCTACATAAACTCCATCCTCTTTTATATTCAAGGCATCAATTGTTTCGTTAAACAAAACAGGTATATGCTCAAATTCCATCATATGTTTAATGCCTCCATTGCTAACTCAATATCTTCTTGTGTTAATGAATCGTTATATTCATCCCACTTCTCACTAGACCAAATCTCTGCCCTAGAACCGGCACCGATTACTCTAACCTCTTTTATAATTCCTGCATAGTCTCTAAGGTTCGGCGGAATAAGTATTCTGCCTTGCTTGTCCCCTTCGACCTCGACTGCGCCAGAAAAATAATACCTTTGTACTTTTCTTGCCTTTACTACAGGCATCGTTGCAATTTCTTTAAGCATTTTATCCCATTGTTCAGGAGAGAGCATAAAAAGACACTCGTCAAGACCTTTGCAGATATAAAACTTATCGCCCAAGTCTTCACGAAACTTTGAAGGTATTGTAACTCTACCTTTAGCATCCATATTATGTTGATACTCACCGTAAAGCATACGCTCTCCTTTCAACCACAATTTTACTATTTTCTCACACCAATTGCAACTTTGTGACACAATTTGCCACCCAGATACTATTATATAGCAATTCACATATTTTTGCAAGGAATAAAATAGTAAATTAATATTTTATTTACGGTTTTTTCATTTTAATGTATATCTAGTATCGAACAAAGGCTCTACACTATATATAGTATAGTGTGTTATTTTATGTCGAAATATGGAAATTAAAATAATTTTATGGAAAATTTTGACAATTGATTTTTTGCACGAATTAAATAAACTTGTTTTTTTAATAGTTTTGAATAAAAAACAAATTATATTATGATTTATCAATTATATTTACAGCACATTGAACAAAAAATAGGTAAATTTCCAATATCAGTAAACACATAGCTGATTTATGTGAAATTCCGATTAAAATAACCACTTTACTTAAATATACTACAATTTTCGATACTATATGTAGTTTTGTCTTAATCAATGTTAATTTAAGTTATTTATAAACTAAAAACAGGATAAGCAAACGCTTATCCTGTAGACGTAGAGAAACTTAAATTTAAAAACACAATTTTGTCAAAACGCATATATGAATTCAACGCAATGTAGGGACGGATATTATCCGCCTATGAAATTTAGACGAAATTACAGACTTTTTAGGCGGATAATATCCACCCCTACATTAATTTGTGTGTTTTAACAGATTTATT
Source organism: uncultured Eubacteriales bacterium (assembly GCA_964369225.1). Taxonomy (GTDB): domain Bacteria; phylum Bacillota; class Clostridia; order Oscillospirales; family Acutalibacteraceae; genus SIG603. Next base: position 11,375 of record CAYJER010000023.1, on the reverse strand, counting down.
ATTAATCAAAAATACTTTACTGCATTACTGGATTACAATCAGCATCTTTAACTGTGCAATAATTTTTATAGAATCCCTTTTAGACAAACGAACAGGATAAGCAAACGCTTATCCTGTGATTTTAAGTTATTCTAATTTAGTGTGTCTCTCCCTGATCGGCTAAAAATACAATATGCACTGTATATGCTTCACCACTCGGAGTATTTAAAGTTACCTCTGCTTCATCGCCTGGACTGTAAGATAAAAACAGTTGTGTCATATCATACATATCTGTTATCTCAAAGTTGTCAATAGCAACAATTATGTCACCAGCCTTTGCATCGGTGCCCAAAAATACACTATCCTCAGTAATTTCAATTATTTCAACGCCACTACCATAGCCAGAAACAGAAGCGTCTCTAGCAGTTATTCCCATTCTAACCCTACCGCTAGTATAGCCTTGAGTAATAAGGTCGTCTACAATTTCTTTTACAAAGTTTGATGATATCGCAAAACCTAAGCCCTCTGCATCATCTACTACATATTTAAAAGTGTTTATGCCAATAACCTGCCCATACATATTCACAAGCGGTCCGCCTGAATTACCATGGTTAATTGCTGTATCTGTTTGAATGTATACCGCAGAGTTATTAGAGTAATAATCCTCTGTTCTGTCAAGACCCGAAACTATACCACGGCTAACTGAACCTTCAAATCCATTTGGATTACCAACAGCCATTACCCATTGAGCCATGTCAAGGTCATCAGAGTCACCAAATTCAGCAGGAGTATACCCTGTTCCATCTATTTTAAGCACAGCAATGTCAGTTGCTCTGTCAAGCCCTACTACTATCGCCTCATGCTCTACACCGTCGTTAGTTTTAACTGTCACCAAGCAAGATTTTGTATTGTCAATGACATGAGAATTTGTTATGACAAATCCATCTGAACTCATCATTACACCACTGCCCTTAGAGATATATACATCGCCATTAGTGTATGCTATCTCTGCTTCAACCACGACTGTTGACTCAATAACTTTGTCATATACTACCTGTGGGTCTAATTCTTCTGTGTTAGGTTCAGCATTTAATGTGAATCCCTCTGCATTCTCTGGAATGTCGATATCTGGAACATAATCAGGAGCTTGTATGCCTAAGCTCTCGTCATCGTCACTAGTATCCCAATCACCGCCAAACGGGAAATCATCTGGATTTATTTCAAAACCGTCATCAAATGGATTTTCTGATCCATCGTCAAAATTATCGCCGCCATTGTTATTGCCATTATTATTGCTATCGTTGTTATTATCGTTTTGCACAGTTGCATCATTAACTAATTGATATGCAAGAACAAACGGAATTGATATAGCAGACAATGTAATAGCCGCCGCCATAACTCCTATAAAAATCTTCACACCTAAAGAGTGTTTTGATTTTTCAGGTTTTGGATTGTATGAATAATAGTTTTGCCCTGTTTGTTGTTGTGTGTTAAATGGTGCTTGATATTGCCCATAACCCTGATATGGCATTTGTTGGTTTTGTGCTTGATAATTAGCATTTACCTGTTGTTGCTGTACATATCCTGTATAAGGCACTTGGTTTGGAACTTGAGTGTTGTTTTGTTGCTGTCCATACATCGGCATCTGGTTTGGATTTTGATAATTGTTTTGTTGCACATTTCCATTATTGTCTGGGAATTTATATCTATTATAGGCATTGTTATCTGACTGCCCTTGATAATTATTCTGCTGATAGTTTGGATTTTGATTAATTTGATAATAATTATTAGGTTGATTGTTTATCGGTACTTCTTGTTTTATCTCTTCTTGAACCGTTTGAGTTTCTTCAACATGTGAAGAATCTTGTGTTTTCTCATCTTCTTCGTATATCTCGTCTTTAATATCGTTCATTTTTCCCTTAAGTCTAGGTCATAAATAACCTAATACCCCTTTCTCATTATTTATATCTACTCGACATCTTGTACATCTACATCGCTCTTACCTGTAAGCGGAATTATTCTAGTGTTTGATTTAGAGTTCGTTTCCTTAGGTTTAGGAATATAAAAATCTAAACTTGTAAACTTATCTTCAACCGATGAAACGTTTATGTCACCACCATGAAGCTTAAGTATTGTCTTAACAAGATATAAACCTAATCCCATTCCCTTTTTGTCATGACTTCTTGATTTATCGCTCTTATAGAACTTATCAAAAATCATAGGAATGTCTTCTGTTGGAACTCCTTGCCCACTATTTTCTATTCTTATATCCACCCTATCAAAACTTTCTGTAAGCCTAAACTTAATGTAACCACCCTTTTGAGTGAACTTAACAGCGTTTTCTATAAGGTTGTATACTACTTGGTGCATTAAATCTTGATCACCGTGCATCATTATAGGTTCCGCCATGTCAAGACCTTTTATGTTTATGTCTTTTTCATTTATGCTATGCTCAAAAGTTATAAGTGTCGAGAAAATTACAGATGTAATGTCGAATTTAACTGGATTAATCTTAACTTCTCCGCTGTCAATTCTGGATAAATCTAGCATAGATTTTACTAGTCTTGACAATCTTTTAACCTCATTAGAGACAATCTCCATATAATAATCTTGTCTTTCAGGCGGAATTGTTCCATCAAGTATTCCATCTATAAAACCGCCTATTGTAGTCATAGGAGTTTTAAGTTCGTGAGAAACATTGGCAATAAAGCTTCTTCTTATGCCCTCACTGTTTGAGAGTGAATTAGCCATATTGTTAAACGCTAACGAGAGTTGCCCTATCTCATCTTCTTTGCCAACAGGAACACGCACTAAGAAATCTCCTGCACCAAAACTTTTTGCAGCAGTAGCCATGTTTCTTAAAGGCTTTATCATTCTATAAGAGAAAATCCAAACTACTATAAACGTAACAAGCAACGAAACAAGCGCAGAAGTTAAAAACATGCTTATAGATGAAAGGCTGTACTGCATTATGTCAGAAGCATCTGCACTAGCAAATATTACACCTAGCAGAACTTCGTCTTCGTTTTCAAGAGTGTTTACAAATGGCACTCCTACTATATAGCGCATGGTTTTGTAGTATCCGTTTAAAGTATTTGTGCCAGAATACATGCCATTTGCTGCTTGAGAAATTATTTCATCTGACACTCTAAAACCGTCTATTACTCCAACAGACTCACCGGTGGCTATAATTTTTTCGCCGTCTAAATTAGCAATTAGTATTTCACTTGTTATTGCATCTTCAATTAAACCCATGTAGCTAACTAGCATAGATGGATCTAACACAAATTCACCGCTATCATTTAGTTTTATAAGCTGTGTATTATTGCTAGCAAAATCAGAAACAGACATCGCATGTTGATACAAAGACTCCTTTTTATCGTTCTGCCAATAATTCGAAAAAAAGCCTATCATAGTAAAACCTAATAGAATATAACTACAAAGAACTATAGTCATAGTCATTAATAGATTTTTTTTAAGAAGTGATTTTTTCATATAAGGGTGTTCACCTCTTCTTTATTAGTCTTTAACTTCAAACTTATAACCTACACCCCAAACAGTTTTAAGCGCCCATTTATCAGATACACCCTCTAATTTTTCACGCAGTCTCTTAACATGAACATCAACTGTTCTGCTGTCGCCATAATAGTCAAATCCCCAAACTTCATCAAGCAATTGATCTCTTGTGAATACTCTGTTAGGGTTTGAAGCTAGGTGAAAAATAAGTTCCATCTCTTTAGGTGGTGTGTCTACTTGTACACCATTTAGTTTTAATTCATAGTTTGTAAGGTTAATTAATATGTTATCAAAATGAACTTCTTGCTTTTTATTTTCTTCACTTTTGCCCATACGTCTTAATACCGCATTCATTCTAGCAATAAGCTCTTTTGCCTCGAAAGGCTTTACAACATAATCATCTGCACCAAGCTCTAAGCCTAAAACCTTGTCAAAGACTTCACCCTTAGCAGTTAGCATAATAATTGGCACATTAGAACTCTTTCTAATTTCACGACAAACTTGCCATCCGTCAAGCTCTGGTAGCATTATATCAAGCAAAATTAAATCAGGAACAAACGAAGAAAACAGGTTTACCGCAGTTTTTCCATCGTTTGCTATGGCTGTATCAAAGCCTTCCTTCTCAATATATAGCCTTAAAAGTTCGCATATATTCTTATCATCATCTACAATTAATATTTTTGTCATTTTTCATTACCTCCATTTTGTATTATTTTAAAGCCCACTTGAGTACAGCAAAAGAACAACAAGTGAACTTTGTGTGAAATTTAGTTATTCTTCATACAGCTCCCACAGCAAAGTAGCAGCTATATTACCCGAAACCGCCATGCCAAAACCGCTATCTCTTACAACTACTGTAAAAGCATAAGGTGTAGATTCATCACCACAAAAGCCTACAATCCAGCTTGTGTCTTTCTCGCCATCTACCTCTGCGGTGCCTGTCTTTGCGGCTATCTCCATTTCTGGAAACGCCACAGTTTTAGCATAGTTTCTCATGTTTTCTCTCATATAAGACTTAAGTTTTATAGCGGTAGTTCTATCCATTAGAGTATATTCTTCACTACCTGTAAAATCAAGCTCATTTGTTAATTTTAGTTCTTTTGAAACACCATAATTTGCAATAGCCTGCATAAGCATTAACATATGAGTTGGGTTAGTTTTTGTGCTATATTGCCCAACACCTGCCCAGGCTAGTTCATAGTCGCTAGCATTTGTAACATCAAAATAACTAGCAGTGTTATAAAATCCGTCATTGTTAAAACTTTGGTTAAAGCCTAGGCTATCCGCAGTTTCTTGTAAGGCTTCATGCCCTAACATATTGGCTAATTCAGCAAAATACACATTGCAAGAAAAAGCAATTGCCTGTGATAAATCAATTTCACCATGTTTGCTCATACAGCTTACAATTCCGCCACCAATAGAGCATTCACCATTACAATGAAACTTAACTTCATCTATATTCTCTATATTTTCTATGGCGCTAGCAGCAGTAACAACCTTAAAAGTTGAACCTGGTGTATAAGTAGTAGAAAGCGTATTATCAAAGTACGCACCATTATATATATCATTTTCTTCTAAATCTTCTGGCACATTCATTGGGTCATACGACGGAGTACTAACCTTGCAAATAATTTCACCAGTCAAATAATTAGAAATTAATATAGAAGCGTTTTTATCTTTAATTAAGTCATAAGCCATGGCTGAAAGCTTCGCATCAACGGTCAAATTAAGTTCGTTGCTATTGTCTAAAAAAAGACCATCTTCATATATAGGGTTAAGCCCTGTAAGAATATTATATCCCATTAACTTAGCACCCATTACTTCAAGAACAGATGTACCAATATAACCATCGCTGTCGCCTATTGTATGAAGCAAAGCAGTTCTTATAGTTTCATCCTCGCTGTAGTATCGGTATCCATCTTCACTGTACGAAAGCAACACTCCATTTCTATCGACAATATCACTCAGCCTTGCGTCTCCATCGTCTGCATACATATGCCCGTTATAGTCTTGAGCTACCCATTTTTCTGCATTAGCAAACACAGAAATATAAAGACTTATTACTCCTGCTATAAACGCAAACAACAATATATACATAACCATTGATCTTCTGCCAACAATCTTCATAATATTTCCTTTCTTTCAAATGAACAACTAACTAATTCAAGTAAATGCTTTAATGTAGAGAAGGGTCTGAGTGCAGACGTGCCTCTTAGCAAATTTAGCAATGTAGGGGACGGGTTTTCCGTCCCGAAAACTGTCGGTTATTGCTAAATTTCCACGGGACTGAAAACCCGTCCCATACATTAATTTGTGCGTTTTAACGAATTAATTTTTAACTAAAAAACGTAAGAGGCACGTCTGGTCTCCGTGCCCTCCCAAGTGGTATGGATAAACTCTAGTTTCCGGGAGGGCACAGAGACCCTCCCCTACAAATAAGCATTAAGTTTGATTATATTCCTTACATGGTGCTACTACTTTGTTAAAACTAAAACTTTATTTAAAATTCTTTAATCATAAAATCCGCAAGGATTTTCACATGAACTTTTCACTAAGATCTAGTAACACATCTGATAATAGGCATCCACCATTAGCTTTTAGTCATGTTCCTTCTACCATTATAAGTTCTTTCGTCAGAAGCTTTAATGAACGCTAACAATCCCCAAACAGCTATCATACTAGTTCCGCCATCGCTAATAAATGGAAGCGTAACGCCTGTTAATGGTAACACATCAGTAGAACCAAAAATATTAAGGCTTATCTGTGTTAGCAGTATTCCAACAGCTGCACAAGATGAAATTGAATAAAGTGCAGATCTACTTCTCTTTACATCTGCCATGACAATTAATGCCAAAACAACAAACGCAAAACATATCATAAGACCCATAAGCAAGCCCATTTCTTCTGAAATAAGCCCAAACACTAAATCAGTTTCCGCCGCCGCAATTTGGTGAAGATACCCATTGCCAAGACCCATTCCAAACATTCCACCACTTACCATATAGGTAAGTGTCCTTGTTTGCTGATAACCATAACTTTCGTACATGTAGTCCCAAACATTGCCCCAACCTAAAAACCTATCCATTACATAAGGTCTAAAGTAAAGTATCATTAGCACACCGAAAGCCGCAACAGATACTATCAAAGCAATTGTCCTAAAACTGCCTGAACGCATAAATGCAATTATTAAAAATCCAGCAAAGAATACTAATGCCGTACCAAAGTCACGCATTGCGAATAAAAACGCCATGCAAATTCCTGCAAATATTATACATTCGCCTATATTTCTGTTAGTCTGCAATTTATCAAGAGCAGAAACACCAACCATTACAAAAACTATTTTCACAAGTTCTGACGGTTGAAAGCTAATGCTGCCTATATATATCCAGTTTCTAGCCCCGTTTATATCAGAACCAAAAAGCATGTTTACAACCAGTAAACCAATAGCAGCTACCGCAAAAACAATTCTCCATTTTGTAACAAAGTCAGCATCCGACAAAAGTTTTAGCAATATTAAATACACCACTAAGCCTATTCCAAATGCTATAACTTGAGTATATACCGCCTCGACGCCTCTTGAAGCTAATAGTAAAATGCCTATTCCGGAAAGTAAGTAACCTATAGTTTCAACTTCAAATGTTTTTCTTCTGAATACATATTTGCTAGTCATAAAGAATATAAATCCTACAACAAACAATACATCAAAAAGATATAGTATTTCATAACCATCATTGTTATCTGAAAAAAGAATTTGCAAAGCCATTAACAAGTGAACAATCGAGGCTAGTCCAAACAACAAAAATTGAGGTAGTTGCGTCTTTGTATTGTATATTCTGCTGTCTTGACTTAAATCGTTTTCAGCTCCCATTAATGCTAGTTTAACCTTACCTATTTGAATTACATCGCCAATACCTACAGTTGTTCTCTCTTTAATTTTTTTGCCATCAACCGCAACTCCCGACTTCGAGCCGGTATCACAGATAAACCATCCACCTTTTCTTCTGAGCAACACCGCATGTGCCCTAGAAACAGTATCATCTTGAAGTTTAATATCGCATGATCTACTCCTACCAATAGAGTTCTCCCAATAATGAACAGGAAAAACCTCTTCACTAGCAACATTTTTTAGAAATATTACAGGAAGTTTTTTCCTAAGACCTTTTCTAAACGAACTATAGGACAACCAAATCACAAGAAATACAATTAGTGGAGTAATAACCCTAAGCACTAATAAAATATTTTGCATATTAGTTAGCCTTTCTTAATTTCTACTATTTCACCAGTATTTTTATTTATTGAGTTCGGCGGAACTATCGCTCTCACCATTGTTAAAGGGTACACCCTAGAATTTTTGCAAACAACTGTTCCAGGATTCATAACTGCGTTGCAGCCTACCTCTACATGGTCGCCTAAAATAGCTCCAAATTTTCTAAGCCCAGTTTCAAAAACTACTGTTTCGTCACCATCTTTAACATTAAGCACTACTTGAGTGTTGTCCTGTTTTACATTAGAGGTAATTGCGCCTGCACCTGTGTGAGACTTAAAACCTAAAATTGAATCTCCAACATAGTTATAATGTGGAACTTGTACATTATCAAACAAAATAACGTTTTTAAGCTCTGTAGAATTTCCCACTACACAGTTATCACCTACTAACACATTGCCTCTGATGAATGCTCCAGGTCTAACCTCTGTATTCTCGCCAATAATGCAAGGACCCATAATATAATTATTAGGAAAAACCTTTGCAGACTTCGCAATCCATACATTTTCGGCATGTTCATAGTACTTATCCTTATCTATAGTTGCAATTAGCTCTTTTACGCATGCACCTATAGAAGATAACGCCTGCCATGGATACTCAAATTTTTCTAACATAGTTTTCGCCTTAGTATGAGAGAGATCAAACATCTCTAAAGTTTTAATATTATTAATCATAAGTAACACTCCTTTATATATTATACTTTGATTTTAGCATATATTTTCAAATAAATCAATAAAAATTAACACACTATTCTTGATTTAACCTAAGAAATATGATAAGATGGACAAAATATATTATAGAGGTTTATATAATGAGTAAAAGCATTTTCGCAAAAGTATTGACATTTTGTCTAGCAATGACTATTATTTTTTCTTTTAATGTCGCTGCAGAAACTACAAGTTACGACATCCCAAACACCCATGCAACCATAGAAATTCCCGATGGAATATACCTGTTTGAAACAGATATGCCTGCCGATCACCCGTCTTGGCAAGACGCAAAAGTACTTAATCCTCAATTAGTTCTAGATGAAGCTAACGAAAATTTATCCACCGCTATTCTTGTAACTAATGATGGTAAAACAGTTATCTATATTAATAGAAAGACAAGCTCAAGCATACAAGAACACGAGGATTACAACAATCTTTCAGATGAAGAGCTTGAGAATATCGTAACTGGTTACACTTATACTAACGAGGAATACGAGGTTGTATCGGTTGCAACATTAGTAGATTTTAACTCAAACGATTTTATAAAAGTTGACACTCAGGCTCTTTCGGCATATGGCGAAACAGTATACGAGGTTTCATACTTTACTATAACTGCTGACTACTCATTAAACTTTAACTATAATTCCATGGAACCAATACCTACTGAAGTTACAGATATAATTGAAGAAGTCGGGGCTACCATCACATTTGACCCTGAAAGAATACCAAAAATTGATTTAACTCAATCTTTGACTGTAATTATACTTACAGCAATATTAATAATATTTGCAGTAGCTTTCTTTATTGTTAACCATAAATTCGCACAAAATAAAAAGAAAGAAAACAGAAGAATTACAGAGAGTCTAGCGAATTACCGCAAAAACAGACCGTCTACCAAAAACGAATCTACAATTTTCAGCAACACAACAAAATATACAGACAAGGCAATAAAAACTTTTGCTCGTTACCACTGCTTTGTAAACAAGATCAAACTACCTATCATATCTTATATATTCTCTGTATTGTTAATTATGCTTTTCATATTAAGTTCAGCCGATTGGTTCTTCATGGCAGTTATAGTGGCAGGTTTAGGATTTTTCACATTTAAACTACTCACGTCTCCTACTAAAATCGAAAAAGCATTAAGACGACAATATCAATCTATGAGTTCAAAGACTACAAGATACACTTTTACAGAAAACGAGTTTTCAACAGTTGGAATAGAGAACGGTGAGTATCACCCATACTTTATAATTATATCAGTTAGAGAAACCGAGGACTATATCTACCTTTATTATGGTGAGCAAAACTGCTACATTGTAGATAAAAACAACTTCACAAAGGGTACTTTAGAAGAATTTAAAGCTTATATAGAAAAAAAGACAGGCAAAAAGTTTAACAAACTTAGAAACAAATAATAATCGCAAGAAACAATAACAGGGGCGCTCTCAAGCCTTAGAACTTAAGAAAACTTAAATGTACATTGTAGGGGAGGGTCTCCGTGCAGACGTGTTGATTATGCAGTATCACTGTAGGGGCGACCCTGTGTGGTCGCCCAAAAACTAGCAGTTATTCCTAAGCCCACGGGCGACCACACAGGGTCGCCCCTACATGGATTTGTGCGTTTTAACGAATTTGTTTAAATCAAAAAACGTAATCAACACGTCAGGATAATCTCCGCCCCTACAATATTTTAGCATATTTATTTTTATACATACAAAAATTGGCACATATAACTTCATCAATTAAAGGAGCATTCAAATGATAGCAATAATAGCAGCAATGGAAGTCGAGATGGAACTTCTAAAAGAAAACATGACAATAGAAAAAGCAGAGACAATATCCTCATCAATTTTCTATAAGGGAAACCTATTCGGAAAAGATATAGTATTAGTAAAATCTGGTGTAGGCAAGGTTAATGCAGCTTTATGCACACAAGCATTAATAATGAAATTTGCCCCTAAATTAATAATAAATCTAGGAGTAGCTGGCGGAATAGGCAAAGACATAAAAATTGGTGACTATGTCTTAGCTACTTCATGTATTCAGCACGATGCAGATGTAACAGCGCTAGAAAAATCACCAATCGGAACTCTATTCACAAACAAGGGAAATATTGTGTACATAGCTTGTTCTGAAAAGTACAACGACATAATTTTAAAAGCCTCCAGCAACAAAATTCATACAGGCGTTGTGGCAACAGGCGACCAATTTATTGCAGACCGTGAAAAAACAGAATTTTTCAGAAAAGAATTTTCAGCAGTCGCTTGCGAAATGGAACTTGGCGCAATAGCACAAGTTTGCTATCTTAACGACACTGAACTAGTAGCACTTAAGTGTATATCTGACAACGCCGACGACGACGGAAAAATCGACTTTTTAACCTGTGCTAAAAAAACAGCCCACCAAAACGCCGACCTTTTAAAAGATATCTTTGAAAATGCGAATATTATTCTTTAACTTACTTTTTCATGCAGAACTGAACTAGTAGCACTTAAGTGTATATCTGACAACGCCGACGACGACGGAAAAATCGACTTTTTAACCTGTGCTAAAAAAACAGCCCACCAAAACGCCGACCTTTTAAAAGATATCTTTGAAAATGCGAATATTATTCTTTAACTTACTTTTTCATGCAGAGGTGTACCTCAAGCTTTATAACTTAGTGAAGAGTGAAAAGTTGATGTGAAAATCCTTGCGGATTTTTTGATTAAAGGCTTTTCAAATAAATTTTTGTTTGTATAAAAATAAATTTGTTGATATATTGTAAGGGAGGGTCTCCGAGCAGACGTGTTGATTAGCAAATTTAGCCATGTAGGGGCGGATATTATCCGCCTAAAAATTTGGTGATTTTTGAAGTGACCCCCAAAAGTTGGACTTGAAAGTGTAGTAGCGATAGCTGCTAC
>CAYJER010000022.1:0-37097 GCA_964369225.1 uncultured Eubacteriales bacterium | reverse complement strand
TGGGGGGCCCCGGTGGGGGGGCGCGGGGGTTTTTTTAAAAACTTTTTTTTTGGGGGCCCACAAACGGGGGCCGCCCCTACAATAAAAAAATAAATTATTTATAATTTATTTTTTTGCCAGTGAGTAAGAACTCAAGGTTAACTTTTAGTATCTCGGATAATTTTATGATAGTCTCAATTTTGGGTTGAGATTTAGCACACTCATAATATGAATATGCTGAACGGCTTATGCAAATATAGTTTGCTACTTCTTGTTGAGTTAGATTTCTATTTTGCCTTATTCTTTTAAGTCTAATTGCAAATTGTTTTTCAAACATGGGTCACTTTACATCCTTTCTATAATAATTTAATGCTAATTGACTAAAAATGATATCACTTTACTGTCTTTTGACTGCATACAAACGTGTGAAAATGCCATATCATATACATAGTACAAATTGAAAGGAGTATATGATATGGCAACTGCAAAAAAAGTATTTACGCTTAGGCTTGAAGATGAAGTGTTCGATAAAATAGCTTCATTAGCAACAAAAGAGCATAGATCGATTACAAACTATATTGAGTTTGTTCTTTTAGAGCATATAAAAAAGACAGAATCAAATGATACTGAAACAAATTAACATTGAAGAAATTATACCTTAAATTAAATTATTTGTCAATAATATAATTTAATTCGTTAAAATCATTTATTTAATGTAGTACCTTGTTAAAACTTTATAACTGATTGTAGGGGCGACCCTGTGTGGTCGCCCGCAGGTTTATCAAAAACTCCTAGTTTTCGGGCGACCACACAGGGTCGCCCCTACATGGCTAAATTTTCCTCAGAGGCACGTCTGGGCGGATAATATCCAGACGTGCCTCTGAGGAATGCTGATGTAGGGAACGGTCTTGACCGTTCCCTACATTAATTTGTGAAATTTAGCGAATTAATTATAATCAAAAAAACGTAATCAACACGTCTGGATAATATCTGCCCCTACAATAGTTAATGCGATTTAACAAGGTGTTTCTAACTTTGTGTGCGAATTGCCAGTCTAGGCTACAGGGTAGACTGCTCCACCTTAAATTCGATGAGGTGGCAAATTCCTGGGATGCTTTCGCCTTGTTGTGAGGAAGTTGGCGACATTAAAGCACCTGTGGCACAAAATAAAACTCTTTTTTTCATGCCATACTGAATGCTGTCAAAAATTCTACCACATAAAACCGATGCAGAACAGCCACAACCCGATGCACCGGCGTGTACATCTTGCTCTTTTAAATCAAAAATCATAAGTCCGCAGTCTTTGTGACGAGGTTTTAAGTTAATGCCATTTTTAAGCATAATATCATAAAGAAGTTTTGAACCTATAAGGCCTAAATCTCCTGTGTAAACACAGTCATAGTCTAGCGGATTTGTGTTTGTGTCCTTAAAAAAATTAATTAATGTATCGGCGGCTGCTGGAGCCATGGCGGCTCCCATGTTTGCAACATCTGTTATGCCTAAGTCAATTATTTTGCCAATACACACTTTATCTATTTTAATCTCTCCGCCTTTTCCAACGACTACAGCGCCAGAGGCAGTAGCTGTCCATTGAGCGGTTGGAGTTCTTTGCCCACCATACTCAAGGGGTAACCTAAATTGTCTTTCGGCGGTGCAAAAGTGAGAAGATGTCACCGCTACAGCCTTTGAAGCTATTCCAGAATCAACCATAACTGTAGCCATTGCAATGGTTTGTGCCATTGTGGAACACGCACCGAACTGCCCTAAAAAAGGCACGTTTAATTCTCTTGCCCCAAAGGTCGAGGATATACATTGGTTAAGTAAATCGCCTGCAAAAATAAAGTCCAATTCGTCGGGCTTTATATTTTTTTTGCTAAGAGCTATACAAATTGCCTCGTGTTGAAGCTCTGCCTCTGCTTTTTCCCAACTTGTCTTGCCTAAATATGAGTCGCTTACAGTTTGATCAAAATATGCGCCCAAAGGGCCTTCTGACTCTTTTTTTCCAGCTATAGAGGCAAAAGAGATTACCGATGGATTATTTTCTGTGTATAAAGTGTATCTTCCTATTCTTTTCATTTTTATCACCATTTCATTTTTACAATAAAATCTCACAAAATCATGTAGGCACGAACCTCAAGCCTTAAAATTTAAGCAAACTAAAGGTTTGATTGTAGGGGAGGGTCTCCGTGCCCTCCCGAGAAGTATGGATTAACTCCCAGTTTCGGGAGGGCGCAGAGACCCTCCCCTACAGTCTTTAATAAATTTATTTTTATTTAAAAAGCTTTTAATCAAAAATCCGTAAGGATTTTCACATGAACTCTTCACTAAGTATCATGTCCATAAATTAATAAAATATAGAATTATTCCATAGACAACCGACGAAGTAATTCCAAATACTATTACAGGACCTGAAACTATAAATAATTTTACCCCAAGACCTGTTACTATTCCCTCACTTCTGAATTCCATAGCCGGTGACACCATGGAATTTGCAAAGCCTGTTATTGGAACTAATGTTCCGGCGCCTGCTACTTTGGCTATTTTGTCGTAAATTCCTAACGCTGTAAGCACTGCCGATAGAAAAATAAGTGTTACCGAGACAGATGTTCTGCTAATAATTTCTGTCATTCCTAATGAAGAATATGTTTCAAATAAAAATTGCCCTAATGTGCAAATTCCACCGCCTATTAAAAAGGCTCTAATGCAGTTTTTTATTACAGGAGAATTAGGAGATTTTTGACGTGTAATTTTTTGATATTCATATTTTGTGTAACTGTTCATATAAATCCTTTCAAACTATATATTTTTTATACCTTGCCTACATTAAGAACGACCACAGGTCGCCCCTACAATATTTTAACAAATTTATTTTTAAACAAACTAAAATTTTATTTAAAGAGTCTTTAATCAAAAAATCCGCAAGGATTTTCACATTAACTTTTCACTCTTCACTAAGTATTATATCCATATAATACATTATTAAACAAAAAAAAGATTGTACTACTAAAAAGTAATACAATCTAAATTTTTTTAAAATACCCACCTAACCGTAATGTGTTGCTCAATAACCTGCTACTAAATAAGCAGGTGGGTGACTTCCCTATTGGTTCACGCTCCCTTCTTCCGCCGAGGCGGGAGGTCTGCAATCCGCAACAGGAGTAAATCTCCCTAAAATATGAGTGTAGGGTTATTTAAACACGGTCCACGAGTCAGGCAGGAAATATTAACAATAATAGTCTGTGAAAAAAACTCTTAATTATTCAGCTGACTCTTCGCCATCTTCTTCATAAAAAGCTTCTTCAAAACGTTTCTCAAAGATTTCGGCTAGTTTTTCAACTAACTCTTCGTCTTCAACTTCCATTAATTGCTCTTCGCCGTCTTCCTCGGCTACTTCAAAAATAAAATATGTGTCAGGATCAGCAGCCTTATTATTCTCTGTTGGAACAAGTGCTAGGTAGTGTCCGTCGTCAAGATCAATTTCATCTATAACTTCAAACTCATGCTCTTCGCCCTCTTCGTCTAATAAAGTGATTAGATCTGCTTCGTATTCATTACTCATGTTAAGTTCTCCTTCCATGTAATATTTACTACTACTATATTGTAACCAAAAATAGTTCATTAGTCAATAGTTTTACTGAAAATATAGAAAATTATTCCACTTCAACTGTCCAACCATAACTGTCTTCAATCTCGCCATTTTGAATGCCTGTAACTGTTGAGTAAAGTCTTTGGCTAAGTTCGCCTGTTGTGCCGTCGCCAATATTCATAACCTCATCGCCGTATCTTAGCGCACCAACAGGAGCTATAACAGCCGCTGTACCTGTTCCCCAACATTCTTCTAGCTCGCCTGTTTGAGCCATTTTTACAAGCTCGTCAACGCTGATTTTTCTCTCTTCAACTTCATATCCCCAGTCACGGCATAGCTCTAAACAGCTATTTCTTGTAACACCCGGTAGAATACTTCCGTTTAACATTGGAGTTATAACTTTACCATTTATTTTAAAGAAGATATTCATAGCGCCTACTTCTTCGATGTATTTTCTCTCAACACCGTCAAGCCATAGAACTTGAGAATAACCCTCGTCATGAGCCTTCATTTGTGCTTTAAGGCTTGCTACATAGTTTCCGCCTGTCTTAGCTTCACCTATTCCGCCTTTAACAGCTCTTACATACTCATCTTCAATCCAAATCTTAACAGGGTTAAGACCGCTTGCATAATAAGCGCCAACAGGAGACAATATAATCAAAAACTTATAAGTGTCTGATGGTCTAACGCCTAAATATGGGTCTGTAGCAATTACATATGGTCTAATGTAAAGAGAAGTTCCCTCCCATTCTGGTACCCAATCTTTATCAGCAGCAACTACTGATTTAATTGCATTTAGGAAGTCATCCTCTGGAATTTCTGGAATACAAATTCTTTTGTTTGTTCTGTTTGCTCTCTCTATATTTTTATCAGGTCTAAAAAGTAGAATCTTACCCTCTTTTGTTCTGTAAGCCTTTAGACCCTCGAACATCTCTTGTCCATAATGGAAAACCATAGCTGATGGATCTAATGTAATTGGTGAATAAGGAATAACCTTAGGGTCGTGCCAACCTTTGCCTGTTTCATATTCCATAATATACATATGGTCTGTAAATATCTTTCCAAAGCCTAGCTCTTCTTTTGATGCAGGCTTAATTTTTGGTGTACTAGTTTTTTCAAAACTTACATTCAACATCTTAACACTTCTTTCCTTTTAATATTTATATTTTATCACTCTGAACCGATAAATTCAAGTGATTTTTTTATTAATCTTGTTATTTCTACAAAATAACGATTTTTTAGTGCTATTTTTAGCAAATTTAGCTATATTTTACTATTAACGACATGGGAGCAAAAGCATGTGTGTCTGTGACAGTAAAACCTTTTTTGGCTAGAAATTTATTGTATGTATTCGATTTAAGCTCTATAAAGTCAGCTCCATTTGTCTCGCCATAAGACGCAGCACTTCTCATTAGGCTATCTACAAAGAACTCTTCTTCTAAGTTCAAGTTATCGAAATCACATGAATTAAGCAAGTCAAATTCTAAAATAATTAAACGTTTTTCTATTATTTCTGTTGCGACTAAACCTAGCTCTATGCCTCTTTCTGTCATCATTAAAACTCGTGGTTTATCGCCTTCTACTTGTAGTCTTTCTAGTATCTCTGCCTCTCTTTGTAGGTCTTTTATCGGTGTTATTTCTATCATTTTCGCTTTCCTTCTTAGCTCTTTTTAGTGATGCCTCGGCAATTCTTCTAACTTCGTCTTTGCCTAACTCTCTATATTGTCCTATAGGTAACATTCCAAGTTTTACAGGGCCTATTGCCTTTCTTTTAAGCCTTAGAACCTCTAAACCTACAGCTTCACACATTTTTCTAATTTGCCTGTTTCTGCCTTCTGTCAATACTATATCCATGACGGATCTGCCAGGCTCGTTAGATGTTACCCTAATATTACATTCCTGAGTTTTTACTCCATCTATAACTATTCCTGTAGCCATTTTTGTGACTTGATCTTCAGATACTGCCGGCTTAACGCTTACTCTGTAAAGTTTTGAGACATGACTTGCTGGATGTGAAACAGTCTGTGCAAAATTTCCGTCGTTAGTCATCAAAAGTAAACCTTCAGAGTCTTTGTCTAGTCTGCCAACAGGGTACAGCCTTGCAGGAATGTTTTTAATTAAGTCTGCCACACATTTTCTGCCCTTTTCGTCGTTCATAGTTGTGACAAAACCACGTGGTTTATGTAGCATGATATAGTATTTTTTTTCTGATTTTCCAATAGCCTCACCATCTAGCGTGACTAAATCTTTTTTAGCATCAACCTTGTCACCAAGACTTGCTCTTCTTCCGTTTATTTGCACTCTGCCAGCGCTTATATACTCCTCTGACTTACGTCTTGAGGCAACGCCTGCATCCGCCATAAACTTTTGTAATCTTAAATCCCTCGGCATAATAAAACCTTTCTTTTAGTAAATAATTTCCTGTATTTTAATTAATTCATTTCCCTGATAATATTTTACATATCCTATTACTTCACCTGTTTTATAGTAGTCGTCATATATAAATCGTGGTAAAAATATTTTTTGTTCTATCTTTGATACTGTGTCAATATTTTGGGCTTCAATAATTATCTCTTTATGTCCCCCGCTTACAAATGGAATGCTTAATTTTTGCTCTTCAAAACTTTGAACTAGCATTGTTTCATAAGCCATGTTATACATGTATATATGGTCATCCCAATCGTCTGGGGCGTTAAGTGTAACCGCAATTAGCGGATACGAATTTTTTTCGGCACTGCTGACAAGGCATCTGCCAGACTTGCTTGTGTAGCCTGTTTTTCCGCCTGTAGTGTACTCATAAGAATAAAGCAACCTGTTATGGTTAGAAAGTTCTACAGTTACAGTACCCTCTTGCAGTGCAGAATAATAGCTGACTTTTCTGGTTTCGCTTGCCATAACCTCGCTTACATAGTCAAGTGTTAAGGCATATGCCATAAGCTTTGCCATGTCATATGCGGTGCTGTAATGCTCTGTAGCGTCTAGCCCCGAGGCTGTAACAAACGAGGAATTACTCATTCCTAGCATTCTTGCCTTTTCGTTCATGATCATTGCAAAATTTTCTTCACTGCCTGATATAAAAATTGCTATAGCAGTAGCTGCATCGTTTCCAGACGGCAAAAGCATTCCGACAATAAGTTCAGAGAGCAGTACAACGTCTCCCTCTACAAGACCCATAGAGGAACCCTCAACTGCTGCCATTTCGGCAGTAATTTCAATTTCAACATTCCCGTAAAGCTCTAAATAATCGTTTGCTATAACCGCTGTCATAATTTTAGTTGTGCTAGCCATAGACATTCTTTGATTAGCGTTTTTTGAATAGATAACCGTCTGTGTTATAGGGTCATAGATTATGGCAGATTCAGCCGAAACCGCCGAAACATTAAGACTAACATTAAACCCTAAGAACAGTATAAAAATAGATATAATAATTTTTTTCATCAAATCACCCTTTTAAGTGTATGCGAAAAAAATATATTTATGACAAGGCTAAACTATTGTCACCTTTAAAATGTAGGGGCGGGTTTTCTGCCGACGTGTTGATTACGAAATACCAATGTAGGGGCGAACCTATGTCACAGGTGTTGATTAGGATTAGTGATGTAGGGAACGGTCTTGACCGTTCCGAGGAAATTTAGCTAAAACTCCGAGTTTTCGGAACGGTCAAGACCGTTCCCTACATCAATTTGTGCGTTTTAACGAATTTATTTTTAATTCAAAATCGTAATCAACACGTCTGGTCTCTGTGCCCTCCCGAAACTGGGTGCCAAATCCTACTTCTCGGGAGGGCACAGAGACCCTCCCCTACAATATTTTATCAAATTTATATCTCGCTAGTCTCTGGTTTTGACTTGTCTTTAATGAAATCTGTCACCTTTTGCGCAACCTCTGGAACCATTTGAATTGCCCTATCTACAGAGCTTGTAAAAGGCTCAATTTGCACAACTCTTGCGTTGCCATCTTTAATAATTAAGAATGCAACAGGCGTAATTGTGACAGCCGCACCTGAACCACCTCCGAAAAGCTCTTTAGTAGTTTTTGTAGGCAAATCTGAACCACCGCCTGCAACTCCGTAATTCACCTTACAGACAGGAATAATTGTAGTTCCATCGGCAGTAGTTATAGGAGTACCCATGACGTTGTCAACGTTTATCATGGATTTCACCTTTTCAAAATTGTTTCCCATAAAATCATTTACTTTTGTTTCACTCATAATAAAATCCTCTATTTAAATTAATATATATTATTTAGTGTAGGGGCGGATATTATCCGCCTATAAAGTCTGTAATTTTGCCTAAACTTCTTAGGCGGATAATATCCGCCCCTACATAGATAAATTTTCCTAATAACATGTCTGGCAAGACAGTTCCCTACGTTGATTTTCGGACGACCACAGGTCGCCCCTACAAAATTTATAAAAATTAATTTTCGGCTTTTCTTAATTTAATAATGAATGGAATTACCGAAAACAACATGCTAAAGCCTGTTCCAAGAATAAACAATGGTCTAATCGATAACTTTATACTAGCATTCACCATAGGTTTTTCACTTTTATAATCTGCATCGACTAAGACTTTATAGTTTTTGCACTTGCACACAGACACTAAGCCAGACACAAACGGATACACAATTCCACTAGCCTTTCCATATAAAAGCGCCGTGTCAGAGGCGTTCTCTCCCCCAGCCACAAAATATATTTCTAACTTGTTCACCTTTATCTTTTTTAGTAGCTTGTAAAACTTATTAAAAGCTATTTTTAGTATTTCAGATAAAATTTTAAGAAAATTTAAAGCTCCTTTTTCTTGAATCATCTCTGTTAGCTTGTTAGGTTTTTTCTCTTTGGTTTCTTTTTCTTCCTTTTTTTTAGGCTGTTTTTTCTCTTTCTTTGGTTTTAACGGATTAATTTTAATAAATAAATATCTTATGCTTACATTTAACTGGTCTGCATAATCCATAGTCACAGAAATAGGCATAATTAGCAAAAATAAAATAAATCCTAAAATATAAAGAAAAATCATTTAAGTCTCACCTAACTTTAATTGTATTGGCTCTTCCGTCTCTTTTTTCGGTTCATCCTCTGGGATTGGTGGCAAGTCTTCAAGTGTAGACAACCCAAAACAACGCAAGAAGTTTTCTGTCACACCATAAAGCAACGGTTTTCCAGGTAGTTCAAGTCTGCCTTTTTCTTCAACCAATTCACGTTGAACCAAGGTAGACACTACACCTGAACAGTCTACTCCTCTTACTTGCTCTATAAACGCCTTTGTTACAGGCTGATTATAGGCTATTAAAGATAAAACCTCCATAGACGCTTGTGATAACGGCGAATTTTTCTTTAAGTCAAGCACTGCCCTAACCTGTGTTATATAATCAGAATTAGAACAAAACTGTAGGCTGTCGTTTAGTCTTAATAGCCTTATTCCGCTTTCTTTAACTGCATATTTTTTCTCTAATAACGAGACTACATAACTTACATCGCTCATAGATATTTGTAACGCTAAGGCTATTTTATCCATGGCAACAGGTTCACCACTTGCAAAGATTATAGCCTCAAATGCACCAATTAATTCTTTATTTGTCAATCTGTTTACCTCCATTTATCAAAATAACCTTTTGCTCGTCTTCCTCGCCCTCAATTCTAAGGCGTTTATTTTTAACAAGCTCAAGCAAAGCCAAAAAAACAGCTACTCTTTCTGACTTATCTTTTTTAGTATTAAACAAACTCTTGTAAGAGCCTTCACCCTTACGCCAAAGTTTTCTTAAGATAAATATTACCTGTGACGAAACAGAGACAATTTTTTTAGCCACTATCGTAGAAAATTTTTCTACAGGAGGAGGCAAAAATCTTTTTCCTCTTCCAACCGCCGAAAGATAAAAAGCAATTAGCTCTTCTGCCTTGTGCTTTCTATTATAAGTGCGATCTATCGGAATATTCTCTTGACTTTTTATCAGCTTATCCATATTAAGCTTTAAGGCAAGTTCAGAGGCTATAAGCTTACACAGCCTATATTCTAGCAATTGCCCTGTTAGCTCACGCTTAAGCTCCTCTTCTTCCTCTTGGTGCTTAGGCAAGAGCGAAAGGCTTTTAATATACACAAGCCTTGACGCCATGTCTAAAAACTCACTCGCTAAATCAAGGTTATCCTCCTGCATAATGTTGATATGCTCAAGGTACTGCTCTAGCAGTAGACTTATTTCAATGTCATAAATATTAATCTTATTCTTTTGTATAAGGGACAGGAGTAAATCCATTGGCCCTTCAAAATTTTCAACTTTATAAGATAACGCCTCTATCATTTATATTGCACCAAACAATTCAAATGGAAATCTTGCTATGGTGTTTACAATGTTTAGGAAGAAATCATTGACAACATCTAAAGGTCCATCAATTACTCCTGAAACTAACAATAGCAATAAACCCATCATCAAATAACTTTGGTATCTATAATAGTTATAGGTTGCCTCATGACTTAAAAACGCCGCCACTATTCTTGAACCATCTAGCGGTGGTACAGGAATTAGGTTAAACACTGCAAGCCAAACATTTATTACCACATAGAAATTTAAAAATGTTCTTATGAAGAAAACAAAATCATTTGATGGCGCATAAATTATAACAGTAAAAAAGATTACCGCTCCAACTATCGCCGCCAACAAGTTAGACAAAGGTCCTGCTAGTGCAACTATTGCCATGTCTCTTTTTGGGTTTTTAAAGTTTCTTGCATTTACTTGAACAGGCTTAGCCCAGCCGTATCCAAACAACAGCATAGCAAGCGCACCCATAGGGTCTATGCTAGCCATTGGGTTAAGAGTTAGCCTCTTATCATACTTCGGTGTATGGTCTCCTAATTTATAAGCTATTTTTGCGTGTGCAAATTCATGCAAAGGCAACACTAAAAAAATTATGGCAAGCACAGACAAAATTTGTGCTACTACCGACATAAAATCAACTGGTTGACCCGCAAAAACACTTCTTAACGTACTATATAACATATTCTCAGCTCCTTTTAATATAAAGTATAATACAAAAAAAGAAAAATTACAATTACTTTTAAAAAAAACTTGCATTTTTTTAATTAATCTGTTACAATAATTGATATTGGAATTAACCAACAATCCTTAAGGAGGTGCAAATATGGCTAAGTGTGAAATTTGTGGCAAGGGAGTTTCATTTGGAATAAGTGTTTCTCACTCACACAGACGTTCAAACAGAACTTGGAAACCTAACATTAGACGTGTTAAAGCTATAGTCGATGGTACACCTAGACGTGTATACGCTTGTACTCGTTGCCTACGTTCAGGTAAAGTTACACGTGCTATCTAATTAATAGCACTCAAGAAAAATTGGAGCCGTCAGGCTCCTTTTTCTTTTGTAAAAAAACTATTAAATCTATTGTATAGACTATATAAAAGTGTTATAATAAACTTATATAAATACATTAAGGTAGGTGTCATGTAAATGGATAAGATGATAGAAAATATAATTAAACTTCAAAACCCAACAGTAGCAGGGCTAGACCCAAAGCTTGACTTTATCCCAAACTATATAAAAGAAGATGCCATAAGTAAATATGGTAAGAGCCTAGAGGCTGCCTCTGTGGCTATTTTAGAATATAACAAGGCATTAATAGATGCCCTATGCGACATTGTTCCAGCAGTAAAACCACAACTAGCTTATTACGAGATGTATGGCTGGCAAGGAGTTAAAACTCTTAAAGAGACAGTAGACTATGCAAAGAGTAAAGGCATGTATGTTATTTTAGACGGCAAGAGAAACGATATCGGCACTACAATGCAGGCTTATTCTACAGCACATTTAGGTGTTACAGATGTTTTCGGCGAAAAGTGTGAGGCATTCGGCGGCGACTGCCTTACAGTAAATGCCTATCTTGGAACAGATGGAATTGAACCTTTAATGAATGACTGCAAAAATTATGGTAAATCTATTTTCGCACTTGTGAAGACTTCTAACCCATCTTCTGGCGAGCTTCAAGACCTAAAGCTTGAAAACGGTGAGACTGTGTATGCTAGAATGGGAAAAATGTGCGAAACTTGGGGTGCTGACACAATCGGCGAGTATTCATATTCAGCTGTCGGCGCAGTAGTTGGCGCTACTTACCCTAAACAATTAGCAGAAATGAGAGAGGCTCTTCCTCATACATTCTTCTTAGTACCAGGTTATGGCGCTCAAGGCGGTGGTGCAGAGGATGTAAAACCAGCCTTTGATAAAAATGGTCTTGGTGCAATTGTAAACTCTTCAAGGGCTATTATGTGCGCTTGGCAAAAAGAAAAATGTGCCGAAACTGATTTTGCTCAAGCCGCAAGACGTGAAGCCATTAGAATGAGAGACGAGTTAATCTCTACTATAGGAGAAATTAAGAAAGGTTAATTTATGTGCGTAAAAAAATATGATGTTAAAATCTGCAAGATATTAAAGGCAGAAAAAATAGCAGAAGACACCTTCGATTTTATTGTAGAAAACGATTATTTTGCAAACAGTGCAAAAGCGGGTCAATTTGCCCATATATATTTACCGGGTAGAACTTTAAGAAGACCTATTTCAATTTGTGAAATAGACAAAGAAAAAGGCACATTAAGGCTTGTGTTCCAAATTAGAGGAGCAGGAACTGCCGAGCTTGCACAGTTCAAGGCAGGATCTACACTTGATATCCTTGCCCCACTAGGAACAGGTTTTAGCCTAATTGATAGCGATAAAAAGGCTCTTTTAGTGGGCGGCGGAATAGGTGTTCCTCCACTTTTAGAGACAGCTAAACATTATGGAGCTAACGCTACTGTTGCAGTAGGGTTTAGAAATAAAGAAAGTGTAATTCTTGAAGACGACTTTAATAATTACTCTTGCAACCTAAAAATATCTACAGACGATGGCTCATATGGTTATCACGGACTTGTAACTGACCTAATAAAAGATTGCAACCCTGACATTATTTATGCCTGTGGCCCTACACCTATGCTTAAGGCTGTTAAAACTTTCGCAGAAGAGAACAACATTAAATGTGAAATCTCTTTAGAAGAAAGAATGGCTTGCGGAATCGGTGCATGTCTTGGCTGTGCATGTAAGGCATTAGATGAAAACGGTGAAGAGTACATGGCACATGTCTGCAAAGATGGTCCTGTATTTAGCAGTGAAAGGGTGGTGTTATAATGGCAGATTTAAGAGTTAATGTGGCTGGGGTTGAATTTGCTAACCCATTGATAGCTGCCTCTGGCACATTCGGTTTCGGAAAAGAGTATAAAGAGTTTTTTGATCTTTCAACACTTGGCGGAATTTCTTGCAAAGGCATAACACTTCTACCAAAACCAGGCAATCCAGCTCCACGTGTAACAGAAGCTCCGGGCGGAATGCTTAACGCCATTGGATTACAAAACCCTGGTGTAGAACATTTTGCAGAAAAAGACTTGCCTTGGCTAAAGCAACAAGGAACAAGAGTTATTGCAAATATTGCTGGTTCTACAGCGGAAGACTATCAAAAAATGGCTGAAAGACTAGATGGCACAGACGTTGACATGATAGAAGTTAATATATCTTGCCCAAATGTTAAATCTGGTGGTGTTCAGTTTGGAACTACTTGTGACGGTGTTGCCTCTGTAACTAGGGCTGTAAGAAAAGCCACAAGCAAGCCTATAATGATGAAACTTACACCAAATGTTACAAACATTGCAGAGATGGCATTAGTAGCAGAGAGCGAGGGCGCAGACTGTGTATCGCTAATCAACACCTTAACAGGAATGAGAATTGACATAAACACAGGTAGACCAATAATCAAGAACAACACAGGCGGATTTTCAGGTCCTGGTTTGCTTCCTGTAGCCATTAGAATGGTTTGGCAAGTTGCAAACGCTGTAAAAATTCCTGTAGTTGGCCTTGGCGGAATTAGCACATGGCAAGATGCGATAGAAATGTTGTTAGCTGGCGCTACAGCTTTACAAATAGGCACAGTTTTATTCACAGACCCATATGCCGGAATTAAGATAAACGAGGGTATTTCTGAATTTATGGACAAAAAAGGAATTAAAAATCTTTCAGAAATAACAGGTGGAATAAAGCCGTGGTAATATTATCAGTAGACTTAGGGAAGGTTAGAACAGGGCTTGCAATTTGCGACAAGAGTGAAATTCTAGCCTCACCCCTACCACTAATCAAACAAACAAACAGAGAAAAGCTTGCAATAAGCATAGATGAAATGTGCAAAAGTAGAAATGCGGAGTTGATAGTATTAGGATTACCTAAAAATATGGATGGTAGCGAGGGAGACAGTGCAAAATCTGCACGAGAATTTGCCCAGATGCTAAAAGAGATTACTAATCTACCTATAGAGTTCATGGATGAAAGAGGTTCTACTATTACAGCACATAACTATTTAAGCTTAAACGATGTAAGGGGAAAAAAACGAAAAGAGACAGTCGATAGCGTATCGGCAGTAATAATCTTAGAAGATTTTTTACGCAAGAGAAAAAACACTAGCATTTAAACTTAATATTATCAGTGATAGAAAATAGTATCACCGATATAAAGGTGATATAATGAATTGTATTGAAAACGAAAAGACAGAATTTAAATAAAAATATACCAAAACCAATTAAATACTGTAAAAATATTTTTTTAGAAAGGAATGTATAGTTTAATTCTCTTTATATATTGAAAATTATATTATACAAGCAAAATTATGACATATAAATTATTATCCGATTCAACCATG
The DNA here is from genome assembly GCA_964369225.1 of uncultured Eubacteriales bacterium. Lineage (GTDB taxonomy): Bacteria > Bacillota > Clostridia > Oscillospirales > Acutalibacteraceae > SIG603. The sequence continues at coordinate 22,817 of CAYJER010000022.1, read as the reverse complement.
GATATAACTCAAGAGATGGCAAAAGACCTTGGCATAGATGTAATCTCACTAAAATTCACAATAAACGACAACACATATAACGGCGATTTAGGAGCAACCGAATTGTCAAAGTCTGCATTTTATAAATTATTAAGAGAAGGTAAAATGGCGACTACTTCACAGATAAACACAGGCGAGTTCACAGACTGGTTTGAAAAATATTTAAGCGAGGGGCAAGATATTTTATATATCGCTTTTTCTTCAGGTCTTAGCGGAACATACCAAAGTGCTACTATAGCACAAAAAGAGTTAGCAGTAAAATATCCAGAAAGAAAAATTGTTATAGTTGACTCTCTTTCTGCCTCTATGGGCGAGGGCTTAATGGTTTATATCGCCGCTAAAAAGAGACAAGAGGGTTTAAGCTTAGAAAAGCTAGCTCAATGGTTAGAGCTAAACAAGCTAAAACTAGCTCAATGGTTTACAGTTGACGATCTTCACCACTTAAAAAGAGGCGGAAGAGTTTCAGCCGCTACAGCAATGGTTGGAACAATGCTTGGAATTAAACCTGTGCTACATGTTGACGACACAGGACACCTTATTCCAAAAGAGAAAATCAGAGGAAGAAAGCAGTCTCTTGATTTCCTAGCTAAGAAATTAGACGAACTAGCCATAAACATAAATGAGCAAGATATTTTCATAAGCCATGGCGACTGCATTTTAGATGCTGAGTATTTAGCAAATAAAATCAAAGAAAAACATTCACCAAAAAGCATTGTAATAAACCATATAGGCCCTGTTATAGGTTCTCACTCTGGCCCTGGAACTGTTGCACTGTTTTTCCTAGCTACAAATAGATAAAAAATTACCTCTCCATCTTTTTAAGGCGGAGAGGTTTTTAGTTATAAATATTAATGTAGAGAAAATTTAGTGAATAGTGAAAAGGTCATGTGAAAACCCTTGCGGATTTTTTGATTTAACATTAATTCGTTAAAACGCACAAATTAGTGTAGGGGACGGGTTTTCCGTCCCGTGAGAATTTAGATATAACCTCCAGTTTTCGGGACGGAAAACCCGTCCCCTACATGGATAAATTTTTCTAAGAGACCCTACAATTAAATATCAAGGTCGATTTTTTCAAGGGAAATTTTGTAATCTGTATCAATCAGGTTTTCACTTTTGCCTTTTCCTTTATAATAGTTTGATGTCATTGTGTATTTTCCACCGTTTATGAAAATCTCAATCAAACTCTTGTCTACAATTATGTCAAGCTCTAGTGAATTTTCAGAACCTAGGTAAACTTTTCGTGTATTGTCGCAATACTTCTCTTTTTCATGATTATCAAGCTTAAACAGGCTCATTTTTCTATCGATTATAAGTTTATCCTCTGTTTTATCATAAATAATTTTGAAACTGCCTGTACCTGTTTTTAGTAGCTCAATTTCAAAATTTTCGCCATCACTTAAATCAGCTGAAACCTTAAGTCTAAAGCTATCTTCTGAACCTTTGTCGATACCATCATATGAAGTTCCATGATAATTTTTAAGTGACTCAACAGGCTCTTGATAGAGTCTATTATTTTTATAGCTTAGTTTTCTAGGAATAGTCATCGCACCTGCCCAGCCGTGGCTAAGCTCATGGGTAACCATGTTTCTGCCCCACATTTGCGCCCAAGCTATCATAATTCTGTCGCCGTTTTTTTTCTCTAAAGTTTGAGGAGCGTAAAAATCAAAGCCAAAATCAATTTCATCATAAGTTTGGGTGCTAAATTTAGCATTGTTAAAATCCATGTCTCCAACAAAATAAACTGCCGATGAAACATTGCAATATTTATCGCCTTGCTGTGGCATGTTAATTGGAGAAGTCAAGATAAAATACTTATTATCAAGCTTAAATATGTCTGGGCATTCAAACACGACACCCATTTCTCCGTTTTCGCTTGCACGTAAAACTTCACCAACATACTCCCAATCTGTCAAATTTTTTGACTTGTAAAGAAGCATTGTGCCTATTTCTTTGCCTATAACTTTTGCACCTAAAAGCACAAAAAATTCGTCGTCTATCTTGAATAGTTTTGGGTCTCTAAAATCTACAGAGCTTACAAAATCAGGCAATTGATGTGCCTTAATAACAGGATTTTCAGGTAGTTTTTCATAATTTTCACCGTCTCCAACCGCTATACATTGAAGCTGTTCAAAAATTCCATCTACTTTACCTTTGCAAGATGTGTACATCAAAATATGCTTGCCGTTTTCTTCAATAGCCGTTCCCGAAAAACACCCCATGTCAAGTTCATAGCTTTCTGTTGGAGCTAGAGCAATCGGCTTGTGATCCCACTTAACTAAGTCATCACTTACTGCGTGGCTCCAGTGCATAGGCCCCCATTTTGTGTCGTATGGGTTATGCTGTGCAAAAAGATGATATCTATCTTTATAGACAGAAAATCCATTTGGGTCGTTTATCCACCCAAATTCACTGGTGTAATGTAGTTTTGGTTTGTACAATTCATTTACTTTCATTATTATCACCCTTTCAAACTTTTACTAAAGCGGAATAAATCTCGCTTTTTTTGAACTTTGTTGCTTTGGCAAATTCTTTAGCAGTTTCATTAGCACTAAATCCATCAGCCATTTTTTCTTTTGCTAAAATTATCACATCTTCAAAACTTAACTCTTCTTCAGCTACTGTCGCACCCTCTATCACAAGCACGTATTCACCCTTTGGAGACGTTTCTTTGTAATGTTCTATGGCTGTGCTAAGGCTTGTAAGCACAGTCTCTTCATGAATTTTTGTAAGCTCCCTTACTATAGAAATTCTTCTATCGCCCAAGGTTTCAAGTAAATCCTCTAATGTGTTCATAAGCTTATGAGGAGCTTCATAAAAGACCATTGTTCTCTTCTCGGTTTCAATTTCTTTTAAATGTTCACGGCGATTTCTTTTATTTGTGCTTAAAAATCCTTCAAAAGTAAACCTTCCTGTTGGAAGTCCGCTTACAGCCAGTGCGGATATTACAGCAGATGGACCTGGAACTACATAAACGTCTATCCCTTTTTCACGGCACTGTGCCACCAATAATTCACCGGGGTCAGATATCGCTGGCATTCCTGCATCCGAGACTAAGGCACAACTCTCACCATTTAACAGCCTTTGACAAATATAGTCGCCTTTTTCCAACTTATTATGCTCAAAATAGCTGATAAGTTGCTTTTTAATTCCAATATGATTAAGCAGTTTAACGCTTACCCTTGTGTCCTCGGCGGCTATAAAATCTACCTGTGCAAGTGTGGATTTTGCCCTTTCAGAAAAGTCTGAAAGGTTTCCTATAGGAGTTCCAACTATGTAAAGAGACCCTTTTTTTATTTGATTTTTTTCAAGCATTTGCCTCTCCCCCACTAGCTTTATAATCGCCATATATTTCTATCATTTCAGGCGAGAACTCGCCATCTTTTTCTATCATCAATGTAGGCAGTATCTCAAGACCACTGTTTCCGCCTCTTCTGCATTCAAGCAAAAACAAAGACGGCGCTTTATTTTCTCTTTGTTGAACTAATCTTAACCTTTTAGGTTCTAAGCCATGGTTTCTGAATATGTTCATGGCATCGCTTAGTCGTTCTGGTCTTTGGCAGATAAAAAATTTTCCGCCAAACTTTAAACAGAAAGACACAGCCTTTGCTAAATCTTCTAGGCTTAAATGCTCTTCATGCCTTGCAATTTTCATGTTTTCTATTTCATTTTTAAGCCCTGCACCCATAGCCTTATACGGAGGATTGCACGCTATCATATCAAGACAGCCACTCTTAAAAATATTTTTACAGTTATTTATATTATCATGAATTACTTCAATATTTTGTATATTATTTTGGGCTACACTCTCTTTTGTCATCTCATATGCCATATTTTGTAGCTCAACTGCATAAATTTTCTTAGGGTTTTGTCTTATATGCCAAAGCATTGCAATTGTTCCACAGCCTGTTCCGAAATCTGCACAAACATAATTTTTTTTAGGTGCAGAAAAATTTGCTAGCAAAATTGTGTCTGTATTAAAACTGTGTTCCCTAGAAACAAGTATTTTATATTTAGGTGAAAGCGGTTCCCACTTTTTCATATATGACTGCGTCATTTTTGCCGCACAAAACACGGTAAAAATTTGAGGATTGTTCCCCGTGACTTTCCTCTCTCTATTATTTTACAAATATAACTGCGTCATTTTTGCCGCACAAAACACGGTAACAATTCGAGGATTGTTCCCCGTGACTTTCCTCTCTCTATTATTTTACAAACTTCCTCCAATAAACAGTAGAGGAGGGTCTCCTCAAGCTGAAAAAACCATCCTCTCATTTATGCCTAATTTTTCTGAATTAGCCTGCGATTGCATCAACAGGACATACTCCTGCACAAGCGCCACAATCAACACAAGTATCTGCATCGATTACATATTGGCTATCGCCCTCAGAAATAGCACCACATGGACATTCAGCAGCACAAGCGCCACATGAAACGCAACTGTCATTAATTACATATGCCATAATATAATACCTCCTATATTTTTATAATTTAATTTTACCATAAATCAAAAAAAAATCAAGTGTTTATTGTAGTTTATTGAAAATTATACTTATGCTATCTCTGTCAAATATCAAAAATATAAAAAATACTTGTGAAAATCAAGAGTTTGGTGTATAATATACTCAAATAAGATTAAAAATTTAACGATTGGTGATTTATATGAAAAAAATTTTAATAGCATTGCTTGTAACTATTTTCACTATGGTTTCTTGTGCGACCGATGAAGATAATGTTTCAAGTGTTGAGTCTGTTATGCCTATAGAAAAATCATCTGCACCAGAAATAGTTGCAGAACCTGATTATTTCACTGTGGCTTCAGACGAAACATTAACTGCTGATTTTATGGAATGTTTTGCACAAGATGAACTAAACCTAGAAGTAATAAACCTAATTCACGGCTATAAACTGTATGAATTTACAGAAAATCAACAGTATGAGCTTAACGAGATTGTGGTAAAAGAAGTTGCTACATCCTTAGACACAGACGGCAACAAAACCTACACATTTACACTTAACGAGGACCTTAAGTGGAATAACGGAAATCTCATTTCAGCAGAGGACTATGTTTTTGCAATTATGCTTAAATCCTCGGAGGAATTTGCAAGCCTTGGCGCTAAAAATTCAGATGGATTCGAGTTTTTAGGCTATACTGAGTTTCACAGTGGTACTACAAACACATTCTCTGGTATAAGATTGTTAGGAGAATACAAGTTTTCTATAACAATAAAAGCAGAGGCTCTGCCTAACTATTTTGAGACAGCCCTTTTCGAGATAAGCCCATATCCAATAGAGATAATCGCTCCAAATGCTACAATTACAGACGAGTGGAACGGCGCTACTATCTCTGGTGAGTTTTCACAAGAAGTTCTTGAAAAAACTATCATGGACACAGAAACTGGCTATAGATATAACCCACAAATTAGCAGTGGAGCTTATACTCTTATAGATTTTATAGACGGCGAGGCAATTTTAGAAGCTAATGAAGAGTACCTAGGTTGGGGCGACAACGAAAAAATAGAGATTATGAAAGTTAAATCTTTAGAACAAGCTAAAATGCTTGACGAGCTAAAAACTGAAGAAGTTGACCTATATTTAAATGTATCAGACCCCGACATTATAAATGAAGTTTTAACCTTAGAAACCTACGGTTTTTCAAGCTATGACAGGGCAGGCTACGGACAAATTTCGTTTGCCTGTGAATTTGGACCTACACAGTTTTCAGCTGTTAGACAGGCAATAGCCTACTGCATTGATAGGCAAGATTTTGTAAACGAATACACAGGAGGCTTTGGTAGATTACCATATTCTTACTACGCTTTTTCACAGTGGGAGTATGAAGATAATAACACTGCACTAGCCATGAACTTGAACACTTATTCTTTTAACCTAGAAAAAGCAGAGCAAGAACTTATTAACAACGGTTGGATATTCAATGAAAACGGCTATGATTTTGTGAAAGGTGTAGACGAAATTCGTTATAAAAAAGTTGATGATGAACTTATGCCACTTATAATTAACTGGGCTTCTACCATAGATAACCCAGTATCAAGCTTAATTAATGAAACTCTTCCTCAAAATGCACTTGAAATAGGCATGAAAATCGTGCAAGAAGAAATGGATTTCGAGGATCTTGTAGCTTATTACTTCCGACCTAGCGAGAGTTTAGCCGTTTATCATATGTTTAACCTTGCAACAGATTTTGCTAAAACCATGCCAGTTTGGTACTATTTTAGTACTGATATAGCTTATCAAGGCGTATATAATATTGATAGAATAAACGATGAAGAGCTTTATTCAATTGCATTAGAAATGCAAAATATTGAAACTGGCGACACTGAAGCTTGGTCTGCAAAGTGGCTTGAGTTCCAACTAAGATACAATGAACTTCTTGTTAATTTGCCACTTTATTCAGACAAATATTACGACCTTTATTCAACTAATTTAACAGACTATAACCCAGACGGTTTGTGGAGTTGGGAAAAAGCAATTATTTCAAGTAGTCTAGCTAAATAATATTTTTAGTGAATAATGAAAAATGAATAGTGAAAAGTTCATGTGAAAATCCTTAGGGATTTTTTGATTAAATTTAATTTGTAAAATTTTACAAACCATGTAGGGGCGGATATTATCCGCCTAAAAAGTCTGTAATTTTATCTTAATTTCATAGGCGGATAATATCCGCCACTGGTGCCTCTTAGGATTAGTGATGTAGGGAATTTCAATCCTTTGTGTAAATTTACTAAATACTCACTGTTAGATTTTCACTTTGAAAATACAAATTATAGTAGATTTTTTAATAAATTTATGATATAATACAATTTGTAGAACATAACAAGGAGGACAACACATGAAATTGGTTTTAGCTATTGTTAGCAACGATGACAGCAGTATGGTATCATCTGCACTGACTAAAGGAGGCTTTCAAGTTACAAAGCTTGCTACCACAGGAGGCTTTTTAATGGCGGGTAACACCACATTTATTTGCGGTGTTGATGACGAAAAAGTTGAGGAAGTCATCTCTATAATCTCAAAACAATCAAGCAGAAGAACTCAAATAGTTCCATCTACTTCTTCAATGGATGTCGGAATGTATTCTTCATTCCCTGTAGAAGTTACAGTAGGCGGTTCAACTATCTTTGTACTTAATATCGATAGGTTTGAGAAGGTTTAATGGATATAATACTTAATGACTTTATTGGTAATACTCATATTAAGTCTGCAATCAGTTCAGCATTTATTCAAAAACGAGTACCACAGGCTATTATTTTGCAGGGCGACGATGGTTTAGGCAAGAAGACTTTAGCAAGACTCATTGCCAAAGCCTGCGTTTGTACAGCAAAGAATAAACCCTGTGGGACTTGTCCTGCTTGTGTTAGGGCAAACGCTGGAACTCACCCTGATATAAGAACCGAGGAAGGCAGCGGTGCAAGCTCTAATATCTCTGTAGCTACAATTAGAGATATTATCGACGATGCACACAAGAAGCCAGACGAGGCTGAACTTAAAGTATTTCTACTTTTTGTAAAAAACACAATTTCGCAGTCCACCCAAAACAAACTTTTAAAGATTATGGAAGAACCACCGGGTTCATGCCTATTTATAATCTGCATTAGTTCTGCAAATGCTCTTTTGCCAACCATTAGGTCTAGGGCGGTAAGTTTTACTCTTTTGCCCCCTAGTTTTGAGCAATCAGCAAAGTATGTTTCAGAAAAATTATCTATAGACTATAATGAGGCTTTAAAATTAGCTGAGCTTCATTCAGGAAATATTGGCTCTATGCTTGGCGGAAAAGATACAGCCATAAAAAAAGCTATAGAAATCGCTGAAAATCTAAACCATAAAGATGAAGACGTACTCTTAGCCGTACTTCAACCACTGACAAAAGATAGATTTCTTTGCATTGCAGTGTTTGAGCATCTAATGGCAATACTAAGAGATGCAGTAGTTTTATCACAATCAAAGAATTTAAAAACCATTGCTTCATCAAGAATTTTAGCAGAGAAAATGTCTGTCTCATACAGAGATATCTATTTAATGCGATTGATGGAGACATGCCGAAAATATATTATGCTAGTTAAAAGAAACATAAATATGAATCTGCTTGTGTGTTCCTTTTGCTCTAGCGTAAGAAAGACAATATTGAAATAGAAAGGTGATTTATAAAATATATGGTAGAAGTAATAGGTGTAAAATTTGAAAGTACAGGTAAAATGTACTACTTTTCACCTGAAAATGAAAAAATTGAGGCAGGAACTAAGGTAATAGTCGAAACTGCCCGTGGTCTTGAATGTGGTTGCACATATCAAGCTAATACAAATATTGAGGATTCTCAAGTAATACATCCTCTAAAAAAAGTTGTACGAATTGCAACAGAGGATGATCTTAAAAAAATTGAACAAAACAAAGAAAAAAACAAGATAGCTTTTAAGGTTTGTGAGGATAAAATATTTTCTCATAACTTAAATATGAAACTTGTAGATGTTGAATATACATTTGACAGCACTAAAATTCTTTTTTATTTTACAGCCGATGGCAGAGTAGATTTTAGAGATTTAGTAAAAGATCTTGCCTCTCATTTTAGGGCAAGAATAGAGCTTAGACAAATCGGTGTTAGAGACGAGGCGAAACTCGTTGGCGGACTTGGAATTTGTGGACGACCATTTTGTTGCAAAAGTTTTTTAAATGGTTTTCAGCCTGTTTCTATAAAAATGGCAAAAGAACAAGGCTTATCACTTAATCCTGTAAAAATATCTGGAACTTGTGGCAGACTTATGTGTTGCCTAAAATACGAGCAAGATGCCTACACAGATTTACTAAAAAGAACACCAAAAGTAGGTGCAATAGTCACAACTTCCGAGGGTAAGGGTGTTGTTGTCGATCAAAACTTACTAACAGGAAAGCTAACAGTTAGACTAAACAAGGCACCAGATGCCGCACCGCAAATTTTCAAAGTGGCAGATGTAAAGGTTCTTAAAGACGGACAAATTAAACTAGATAAAAAAGAGCTTGCCGCCCTTAAAAAACTAGAGGGATAATATTGAGGCGTGCCTCTTATCAAATGCAGGGTACGGCGTCCTCGACGTCACGTTTTGATTGGGACTACATTAATTATACTTTAAAAAATTGAATAATCCTCGCCTTTAACCGGTGAGGATTATTATTTTTATTATATTGGAGGTTTATTATTATGAAAATTAAAAAAACAGGTCTCTTAGCTTTATTATTAAGCTTAAGTATTCTCCTCAGCGGTTGTGAATATATTTTACAATTCCAAGAAGAAATTCACTCTGAAATAGGATATTCGGTAAATTATTCAGAACTTACATATTTAGATGAAGAATATACTATAATAGAAGTCGACGGTGGCGACAGAAGCGGAGAGCGTGAAAACAATGTAGCTGTAGACATAGGTTTTGGCGACAGAGTTTATTGGGGTCTTACAAATGAATACGGGCAACTGGTCTATGTGCTTGCAGATGAAATAATTTTGCAAGACGATGAAACAGAAGATGTAAACAGCAGTGGCAGATATTATTATGACGAGGCAAATGTTCCGGGAACTGAACATGAGGACTTAGACCAAGGGCATGTGATTGCCGATTCTTTAGGCGGTGTCGCAAATGCCTATAACATCACTCCACAAGACTCTACTTTAAATAGGCACGGAGAACAAGCAGATATGGAAGATGAAATTAGACAGGCAGACGGTTGCACAGATTTTATAGCCATAATCACATATGACAACAACGAAACTCAAATCCCTAGCAGTTATAAATTCCAGTATGTATTAATGGGCGAGTTAATTGTTGATGAGTTTGAGAATGTAATTCCTATTGACTAAAAATTTTTAGCCCCACCTTAAACGGTGAGGCTATTTTTGTGTATATATTGCATTTAAATAATGGGATTTACGTCGCATAAACACCAGAAGTTTTATCTAACTTTCCACGGGACGGAAGACCCGTCCCCTACATGGTCAAAATGTATAGTTTTAATTGACACAGGGTCGCCCCTACAATTTGTGTGTTTTATGAAAAAATCTGTTATCAGTCAACCCTATCTGTCAGCGATTGCGCACAGCGAATTCCATCGACGGCGGCTGAAGTTATGCCTCCGGCATATCCAGCGCCCTCACCGCATGGGTATAGACCCTTAATGTTTATTGCACAGTTTGTATCATCCCTTAAAATTCTAACAGGCGACGAACTTCTAGTTTCAGGGCCTGTCAGCAAGGCATCTGGCATATCAAACCCCTTAAGTTTATAGGATAATTGCCTTACTCCCTCGCTCATACTCTCGTATACAAAACTCGGAAATAAGTCTTTCATGTTGCAAAAACTTACTCCTGGTTCATAACTTGGCTGAACATCACCAAAATTTTTGCTTTCTACTCCCTTTAAAAAGTCTTCAAACCTTTGGCAAGGAGCATTGTAGTTACTGCCAGCCATGATAAACGCCTTTTTTTCTAGCTCTCTTTGCATATACATTCCGCTTAGAACATCTTCGCTAGGAAAGTCTTTTGGGTCAACCGACACTAAAACCGCTGAATTACTGTTGATGGCATCTCGTGCAAATTCGCTCATTCCATTTGTAACTACTGCGTTTTCCTCTGAAGTGGCTGCTACTACATGTCCACCAGGACACATGCAAAAAGTATACACTGTTCTGCCATTTTTCAAATGAGTAAACAGTTTATAGTCTGCTGTCGGCAATTTATGATGAAAGTTTCCGTACTGACTTTTGTTAATCATCTCGGCTCTATGTTCAATTCTTGCACCTACTGAAAAGGCTTTTTGCGTAAGAACTATTTTTTTACTGCAAAGCATCTCAAAACTATCCCTTGCACTGTGGCCTAGGGCAAGAATTACGTTGTCTGTCTCAAAACTTAAGTTTGTGTTTCCAGATTTAGCAGTAATCGAGACAATTTTACCGTCTTTAATGCCCAAATCGGTCATCTTAGTGTCAAAATAAAACTCGCCACCCAGTTTAATAATTTTTTCTCTTATGTTTTTAACGACTGTCGGCAATATGTCTGTTCCAATATGTGGCTTAGCTTCATATAAGATCTCGTTTGGCGCACCAGCTTCTACAAGCTCTTCAAAGACTTTTTTTATTCTAAGATCCTTAATTCCTGTGCCTAGTTTACCGTCGGAAAAAGTTCCAGCACCACCCTCGCCGAACTGAATATTACACTCAGTGTTTAAAATTCTGTTTTTGAAAAGATTTTCTTTATCTTTTAATCTTTTTTCAACCTTAGAGCCACGCTCAATAATTATAGGTCTTTCGCCTTTTTCTGCTAAAATCAAAGAGGCAAACATGCCAGCCGGACCAAAGCCCACAACAACAGGTCTTTTTTCTAGCGGTTTTGTCTGTGCGATTATAAACTCTTTAGCCTTAATCTCTATAGATTTTTTGTCTCTTAGATTATAATTATCATTTAAGCTTACATCAAGCGAGAACACATACTTGATGTCATCTTTTTTTCTTGCATCTATAGATTTTTTAGCAATTTTAAAGTCTAAAATGTCACTCTCTTTAATTGACAGCCTTTTAGTCACCGCCCTTTTAAGGTCTGCCTCATTATAAGAGACAGGTACAAATATTTCGTTTATTCTAATTGTCTTCATACTCTTTCACCTACTATAATTCCACTTACCCATGCCCAATGCAGATTATATCCTCCGCAGTCTCCATGAATGTTTAATACTTCCCCTGTAAAATACAGGCTTTTACAAAATTTTGACTCTAAGGTGTCCGCATTTACTTCCGAAAGCCTTACCCCTCCCGAGCTTACTTGTGCGTTGTCCCAATTATTGTGCCTTGTAACTTCAAACGAGAAATTCTTTATTAGACTTACAATGCTCATGATTTCTTTCTCTGATAAAAGACTTACATTTTTTGAAATTCCAAGTTTCCTCATGCAAGCTATCGCTAATTTTGAATTGATTATACCTGAAAGTAAAGATTCTGATTTCATATTTGGTCTAAACTTAATTATGGTTTTTAGCTGTGAAACAAGCTCTTTTTCTGACATATCTGGCACAAAATCGAAAGTTATCTTTAATTTTTCTCTTTTCTTGAAACATTCATTAGCATAGTTTGACAGGTTAAAAAGGCAAATTCCCGATAAAGTTTTATCAGAAAAAATCATCTCTCCTACTTCTGAATAAATATTTTCAAGGCTAGCCTTGCATTTCGCCCTAACTCCTGAAAGTGATTTTAAGATTTTATCTTTGCAATCAAACTTTGTAAGAACAGGAAAACTCTCTTCCACGCTATGCCCTAATGACTTGATAAGTTCTAGATTTTCTGCCTTGCATGAATGTTTAGGCGATGCCTTAGAACCTACTGAAATTACAAGATTTTTAGCGGTGTAACTCTTGCCATCCTCTGAAAAAACGGTGAATAATGACTTTTGATTTTGAATTTTTGACACAACAAAATCTGTTATAATCTGTCCGTTTCTCTCTTTTATTGCATCGCAGATGTTCTCTACAACCACACTCGCCTGTAAACTTTTTGGGTAAACTCTGCCCTCGTCGTCACTGACTGTGAGTATTCCAAGCTTTTGAAATTCGTCTTTAATAACAGCGGTATTGTATTTTTGAAGAATTGTTTCAAGACAGTTTGTCTCACCGTGAAAATATTTAAGCTCCATATTCTCATTAGTTAGGTTACATCTGCCGTTGCCAGTAGCAAGCAATTTTTTGCCTATTTTAGAGTTGCCCTCTAAAACTACAACTTTTTTTCCATTTTCTAAGGCTTTAAGGGCAGTCATTAAACCTGACGCCCCTGCACCTATAATTATTACATCTATTATTTTCATATAAAATTTAAGGGTTGTTACGCTTTTGCATATTGTGTATACGTGCCTCTTAGAAAGTTTAGCCATGTAGGGGCAGATATTATCCGCCTAAAAAATCCGTGATTTTGCCTAAGTTTCATAGGCGGATAATATCCGCCCCTACATTAATTTGTGCATTTTTACGAATTAATGTTAAATCAAAAAATCCGCAAGGATTTTCACATAAACTTTTCACTCTTCACTTTTCACTAAGTATCCTAAGCCCAGTGTTATTACCCTTCGCTATCCTTTATTTACTTTAAACTAATTATACCTTAAAACGCTGGGGAAATCAATTCATTTATATCACCAAATGTATAACCCATCTCTTTCCATTTTATAAGTAGCTCATCAAGAATATCAACATTTGTCTTTGAAGTGCTGTGCAAAAGGACTACCGCTCCATTATGTATGCGTGGAATAAGTTTTTCAAAGGCTTCTTCTTTAGTAGGTTGATCGTTTTCATACCAGTCAACATAGGCAAGGCTCCAAAAAACTGTTGTGTAACCCATGTCTTTTGCCATTTGAAGATTATCTATAGAAAATTTGCCTTGTGGTGGACGATAAATTTTTTCCATTTCTTGCCCAGTTATCTCTAAAAACTTGTCTTCAATTTTTTCAAGCTCTTCCTTAAACTCTTCTGTGGTCGATATCTTAGACATATCTGGGTGCGACCATGTGTGATTGCCAACCGTATGCCCTTCTTCACACATTCGCTTGACAAGTTCAGGCTCTGTGTCTAGGTAGTTTCCAACAAGGAAGAAGCTTGCCGAAACTTCATGCTCTTTTAAAATGTCTAAAATTTCATCCGTTCCTCCGTTTTCATAGCCTGCATCAAAGCTTAGGTATATTTTTTTTTGAGTTTCGTCACCAACATAAAAGCTGTTATACTCAGCCAAAGTCTCAATGCTAGCATTGCCTATAGGTGTTTCGCCCTCAGTTTGAAAGCTTAACCCCCAGTTAGAGAGTTCAGCGTTGGCAAGAGCCGTCTCACGGCTGTCCTCAATTAAGATAATAGCCCCCACCATGATAGTGACAACGCATAGGCTAAAAATCAAGGCTACAAAACGATTTTTAATTAAACTTACATACTTTTTATTTATTTCTTTCATATAGACCCTCCTTTTAATTAATAGATATGGAGGCTCTAGCTTTTTTATTCATAAAAAATTAGGAACAGAGTGCGAACACTCTATTCCAGTAAAAATCACTTATAATTTTTTAATTAAATCGGTAAATAATCTATAATAAATGGTCTCAATATTTTGATAAATTTCATCGGCTGTTTCTTCACTGTAAATATGTGATGTTTTATTGCGGTCAGACAATAATTTTATCCAGTTTTGCTCATCTGTAATTATATTATTAGCATACGCTTCACGCATAACAGATTTTGGTGAGTTAAGCTCTGTGAAACCTTCGTCGATTAATTTTTCTCTTACTGTTTTCCACGCTAATTCAGTGCAAAACTCGAACCTTTGTATAACTCCATCACGCACAGAAAGTGATTTAGTTTGATTATATTCAATTATGCTCTCATTTAGTCTGCAAACTGCCGACTTAAACTTAGTTAATTTTTCTAAATATTTACTCATTAAAATAACTCCATCTTTTTCTATGTTGTTTTTAAGTGTTTTATCTGTATTTTTTGTAATGTGAACAATATCAATTTTAAGTAAACTATCAAGGTCTTCTATTTCAAGCCAAAATCCAGCCTGTTTATCTTTTGGCATATCAAATACTGCTATATCAATATCGCTAGTCTCTCGGTTATCATTTCTAGCTCTTGAACCAAATAATACAAGCTTAGAAGCTTGATGCTTTTTTGCAATATCTGATATTTTGTTATAAATTTCTATCTTTATTCACCTCACAACATAGGTTTATATATTCATTATAATATAAAACAAGTTTGAATGTCAATATATAAAACTGTTCTAATTCTTTCTAAACTTAAACCATGCCACAATCCAAGAAAAAGCAAATACAACTAAATTTACAGTTACTATTGTGCTACCTACTGGTGTTCCATAAAGAATAGAAATTATTATTCCGAAAAATGCACAGAAAACAGATATTATTGAAGATGAAATAATTACAGATTTAAAGTTTTTAAACACTCTCATAGAAGATAACGCCGGAAAAACTACCAACGCACTAATAAGCAATGAACCTACTAAATTCATTGCAACTACAATTACTGCTGCAATTGTTATTGCAATCACCAAGTTATAAATTTCTGCCCTAATTCCTGTTGCCTTTGCAAATGATTCATCAAAGGTTACAGAGAATATCTTATTATAGAAAAGGACAAATATTATTACAACTGCAAGCGATAATATTAGGCTTGTTAAAACATCGGTAGGTGTTAAAGTTAATATTGATGTTGAGCCAAATAGAGTTGTACACACATCTCCTGCTAAATTTGTGGAAACATTAAACACATTCATAAGCAGATAACCTACCGCCAATGAGCCTACCGACATCATTGCTATAGCTGCGTCTCCATTAATTTTAGCGTTTTGTCCTATTCGTAATAGTAACACTGCACTAATCGCAGTCACAGGAAACACCAAGGCATCTTGATTAGTTAAATCAAAGACCGAAGCTATTGCAATTGCTCCAAATGCTATGTGAGAAAGTCCGTCGCCTATGTATGAAAGCCTTTTAAGCACCAGTGTAGCGCCAAGAAGAGATGAACAAAATGCTATTAAAACACCAACTATCAGTGCATAAACCACAAACGGATAAGATAAATATTGAATTAAAGTTTCAAGCATTAGTTATTCCCTTTCTCAAAAGCTTGCACAGTCATGCAGTTTACACCGCAATTATTAAGGCAAAGCACTGAATCTGCATCTTGAATTACATCATTAAGACTATGAGTTATCATTATTATTGTAATGCCCTCGTTGTTCAAGTCTTTAATCATTTTGTAAAATTCGGCTGTTGTAGCAACATCTAAACCAGCGGTAGGTTCGTCTAAAAGTAACACTTTATTTGTAGCACATAATGCCCTAGCTAAAAGTACTCTTTGTTGTTGACCGCCTGAAAGCTCACTGTAGCTTCTTTTTTTAAGGTCTAAAATATTAAGTTTTTCTAGCATATCATTTGCAAGTTTTTTCTCTTTTTTATTATAAAAAGGTCTGAAACCCATTTTGTTTAGGCATCCTGATATAACTACTTCTAAAACAGATGCCGGAAAGTCTTTTTGAACCTGTGTCTGCTGAGGAAGATAGCCTATATCAACCGACGATAAACCTTTACCCATAGTTATATCGCCATCGATTGGTGGTAGAAGTCCTAGAATTGTCTTCATTAATGTGCTTTTACCTGCTCCATTCTCTCCTACAACGCAAACGTATGCGCCAGATTTTATAGTAAAATTTATATTACTATGTATTGGATTGTTATTATACCCAACCGATAAATTTTTACAAATTATTTCCATTTCATTTCCTCTCAAAAAACAATTGGTACTTAGTATATAAGGACGACCACAGGTCGCCCCTACATAAATTTATGTGTTTAGTTGCTAAGTGCTTGTTTAATTATCTCTAAATTGTCTACCATAAACTGATAATATGATGCCCCAGCGTCAATATCTTCTTGTGAGACAGATTGTATAGAATTTAAAACTAGAATTTCACTGTCTTTGTCTTCACTATTATTGTTAATAGTATTTGCTAAATCTATTAGACCATTATCTATTATCAATAATGAATTAGCATCTAGCTCATCAACCTTACCAGACAAGAAAGTTATAGTCTCAAAGCTTGCCTCTGTTTCGGCTGAACAACCTTGGAATGCTGCATAATAATTAACATCATAATCTTCCATCATATATATAAACGGAAATCTATCGGCAAAAATCAATGTGTCTCTTTCAGCTTCTGCAATTGCTGTTTCATATTGTTGATCTAAATCTTGTAATGTGCTTATATAAGCATCTGTGTTAGATTTATATTCATCTGCATTCTCTGGATCAAGTTCAGCTACAATATCTCCCAACTCGTTACACAATTTCATTGCATTGTTAAGTGATAGCCAAATATGTTCATCGTCATGTCCGTGTTCGTCATCATGGTCGTGGTCGTGTACTTCTTCGCTCTCTGCATGGTCTTCTTCATGGTCGTGGTCGTGTACTTCTTCGCTCTCTGCGTGGTCTTCTTCATGGTCGTGGTCGTGTACTTCTTCGCTCTCTGCGTGATCTTCATCATGGTCGTGGTCGTGTACTTCTTCGCTCTCTGCGTGGTCTTCTTCATGGTCGTGGTCATGCTCTTCTTCACTCTCTACATGGTTTTCTTCATGGTCGTGAGCTTCATCTATTTGCATTCCCTCAACAGCTACCTCTGGTAAAACTGCATCACCTAAAGTCTCCATAAGATTAACAGTTTTTAAATCTTCATTCATAGCCTGTCCTATCACGTCATCTACCCACGCATAAGATACTCCACCATTATAGATAAATAAATCGGCAGTTGAAATAGTAGAAATGTCTTCAACGCTAGGTTCATAGCTGTGCATGTCAACTCCTGTATCCATTAGTAATGTTACATCGAAATTAGCTTTATTGTCTCCTAAAACCTGCATAAGCCAATCATACTCAACAAATGAAGATACCACCACACTATTCTTTTCAGTTTGGTTGTTTGATTGATTACTTTCTGAACTCTCGTTACCTACATCTGCTGAACAAGCAGTAAGTAACAGTGTTAGCGAAGCAAAAATTGCTACTAGTTTGATTTTTTTCATGTTTTTCTCCTTAATTTAACTTTAATTTGTTTCGATTTGCGAACAGTTATCACATATTCCATACAAAAATGCTGTCTTAGAATTAATTGAAAACTTAAAATCCTCTTTAGCCAAATTCATTATCATATTTGAAATATGTTTATTAATATGATAAGTGTTTTCACAATTTTCACATTTCAGATGGATTACACCTACACAATTATCCGGATTAACATAGTGATACAAAGCTTCTGAACGCTTATTATCCATCACTTTGCATATTAAACCGTCATTTTCCATAGATTTTAGATTTCTATATATAGCACTAACACTAATATCGTCATTCTCACACTTTTTTATAATGTCAGATGCCGAAAACGATTGATTATCACTGCCTTTGAAAACTTCTAACAATTTTTGTCTTTGTTCTGTTTGATATTTGCTCATTAAACTTCACCTCGCAATTTGCAACTGATTAGCAAATTCAATTATACAAGACTAACTCCTATTTGTCAAGCAAAACTTTACAATAAATTGGAAAATTCGCAATGTCCAATCCTGCTATGAAAAAATAAGTAATTATAAATTATTTGCTTTTTATAGTTCTAGGTCTTTATTCTGGCTCAATAGTTAGTACACTATACTAATTTATATAAAAATAGACACTATAAAAACAAAATATAACAACAATTATATTACTTATATTTAATAGTATACTATGCCAAAAAAAACAACGTATAAATTGCTTATTAGCTTTATTATAAGGTATAGCTTAAATTAGTAACAAAACCGAAATAAATGTAAAACGTTTAATAACTGTAATTTTTAGTATTATTGACCCATAAAATATAGTTATAGCACAAAAATTTACGAAAAGTAGTTCACAAAGTAAATATACCCTAAATAAATTGTGAACTGTATATTTCATAGTCAAAATAACCAAAAAACAAAACATAAAGCACAAAAGTGATATTTTTATGCTATTATATAAAATATCAGTACACAAAAATGCTAGTATGCCACAAATTTATAATATACAAAGTCGAAAAAATAGCTTATAATGGTCTTGTAAAATAAAACACTCATTGAGAGGAGACAAAAAACAATGAACGCAAATTTAAAGAAAATCGTAACACTTGCTCTAGCAGGAGCATTAGCAGTATCTTCTTTTGTAGCTTGTCAAGCTCCAGCAGAAGAGACTAGCAGCACACCAGACGCAGAGAGCAGTGAAGCAGGTGACACAAGCGAACCTGAGGACGAGTCATCAGAAGAGGTTTCAGCTGACCCAGTTACTCTACAATTATTTATGCCAGCTAACGCAACAACACAATCAGATATCGACGATGTACACGTTGCATTTAATGAAGAAGTACAAAAAATCTATCCTTACATGACAGTAGAGATCAGAAACTTCTTAATCTCTGAGTACAAAACAAGCTTCGATAACGAGATGGCAGCTAACTCAACAATCGACGTAGCTTGGAAAGGCTACATGATGGATACAGCTACATATGCAGCTGACGAGACATTTGAGGACCTAAACACATTATTAAGCCAAGATGCTTTAGATGTAGTTCCACAATTCTTAAGAGACGTTGCTACAGTTGATGGCCAACTACAATACCTACCAAAGGTTGAGATGCACCACTGGGTAGAGGGTATGTACACATCACATGCAGCTTATGAAAATTACTTCCCAGTAGCAGATTATGATGCAGCTATGGAAGATTATTTTGCTAACGCTACAACTGCAGCTAACACAGAGGCAATGTATGATGTATATGAGACATACATGGCAGCTGCTGAGGCAGGCGGTGACCTAGGTTCAGGTTTCAGCCCATATGTTTCAAGCAACTGGAAAGGTCTAACACTTGTTGGAACTTCACAAGCATTCCCAGCTACAATTCTTAAACCAGCAGCTCAAGGCGGCGAGTGGGATACAACAGTTGTAAACCTATACGAGCAAGAGTCAACAGTTGAGTGGTTCAAAAAACTAGCTGAGTGGAAAGAAAAAGGTTGGATGAGAAACGACCTAATCGATCTAGCTGACAAAATGCGTCAATATGAGAATACAAACGAAAACGGAAACCTAATTTGGTTCCATAACTATGTAAACCCTGCAGATCCAGAGTGTGATGATGTATTTGAGGATCAAGTAAGAGCAGGATGGGCAGAGAACTATACAGTAGTTCCTTTCTCAGCTTCACTAGTTGCTTCTGGTTCAGCTGATGGTATTGCTATCCCTTACACAACTTCAAACGCTACAGAGGCTGCTAAACTTCTTGAGTTATTCTACACAGAGACAGGTAGAGCTGCTAAAAATACACTAGTATTCGGTATTGAAGATGTTCACTATACAGCAGACGCTACTAACGAGCTAAGAGTTGAGAGAATCACTGGTTCTGGCGGACTACAAGAGAGCGACGCTTACGGCGCAGCTGCTTGGATCTATGGTAACACATTAACTACATACCTAGAGCCTACACAAGCTGACAACCAATACGAGTACTATGGTGAGGCTACAGATTTTGCTGATAAATCTCCTATCCTAGGATTCAACTTTGATCTAACAGATCATACAACAATTATCTCAGCTATCGATGCAGACGTACTTTCTGTTTATATTCCACAATTCCTAGCTGGTCTATACACAGATGAGCTATATGCTGAAATGATGACTAAACTAGATGGTTTAGGAATTGATGCTATAATTGCTGACCTAAATGCACAAATTGATGCAGCTGGTCTATAATTAGTTGTAAGTATTATTTAAGCACCTAAATTTAATATTTAGAAATGTTAGTACACAACTACTAATTACATTTAATGTGCCTCGAATATAATTACATATTCGAGGCATTATTTTAACGAGGAGAAAATTATGGCAAAAAATGATTACGGAATTCAAGTCAATAAAAAGAATCGTATAGCCGAATTAAAATCACAACTTAGCTTATTTATATTATGCTTACCCGGAGTAGTAGCCACCTTTATATGGGGTTACATGCCTTTATCCGGGCTTGTTTTAGCGTTTAAGGACTATAAACCTAGAGACGGTATATGGGGTAGTGATTGGGTTGATCCAATTTTTAAGAACTTTGAAATTTTATTTGTTACTGGTAATATGGGGCGTATCATCGGTAATACTGTAGGATACTCAATTGCAACTATTATTATACAAATAGTTGTTCCTGTAATATTCGCCCTATTGTTATTTGAAGTAAGACAACGTTGGGCAGTTAAATTAATACAAACATTTGCTATTTTCCCAAGATTCTTGTCATGGGTTGTTGTAGGTTTCATTACTTATGCCCTACTTGATATCAACAAAGGTTTAATCAATGTTATGTTAGGCGGATTCGGTATTGAGGCAGTAGCCTGGTATCAGTTCCCAGAGGCGTGGATATTTATTATTCCAATTGTTTCATTGTGGAAAGTACTCGGTATTAACTCTGTTATGTACTATGCAGCCCTAATGGGTGTTGACGCTCAATTATTTGAGGCAGCAGAGCTTGATGGAGCTACTAAACTACAAAAAATCTGGCATATTTCAATTCCTTGCATTAACAATATAATTATTATATTGCTTATCTTATCTCTAGGTAGCGTATTCAGAGGTGACTTTGGACTATTCTATCAAATTCCACGAAATTCAGCAGCTATCCTATCCACTACAGATGTTATAGATACATATATTTACCGTGCTATTGCAGGTACAAGCGGTAGTAGTCTAGAGATGAGTACAGCTGTTGCACTAATACAATCAATCGTTGGATTTATTTGTATAGTTTCAGCTAACCTAATCGTTAAGAAGATAGACAATGAAAAAGGTCTATTCTAATAATAATTATATTTATAAGAAAGCGAGGTAAAATATGGGCGCAAAAGTTACCAAGAAAGACAAACTTATCAGTAATACCATAGCAATAGTACTGATAGCTATATCTACAATATTGTTCTTAATACCATTAATTTTGGTTATTTCAGTTTCTTTTACATCAGAAGCAGCCATTAATAATGATGGTTTTAACCTAATCCCTACAGAATTTACTACTCAAGCCTATGAAGCAGTTTTTGCTGAACCATCTGTAATTATACAAGCATATATCATTACAGCAGCTCAAGCCTTCTTAGGAATGGTAGCAGCAGTATTCGTAACTGCTTTAGCAGCGTATCCTCTTTCAAGAAAAGATTTTAAACCTAGAAAAGTTTTGATGTTCTACTTCCTATTTACAATGTTATTTAACGGTGGTATGATTGCAATGTACCTATTAAATACACAAACATTGGGACTACAAAATAACTTCTTAGTTTACATACTACCATCATTGATTAATGTTTGGTACCTAATTATCATGAAGACATTCTTCGCAGAGTTACCTTTAGAATTAATCGAGTCAGCTAAGATAGACGGAGCTAAAGAGTTCAGAATCTTTGCACAAATTATCATCCCTCTATCAAAACCTGTTATAGCAACAGTAGCACTTCTACTTTTACTAGATAAGTGGAATGACTGGATGACAAGTATGCTTTATATGCAGTCTGAACCATCAATGTACACATTGCAATACCTACTACAAAGAATTCTTAATCAAATTGAGTTTGTACGTGCAATGGCTGGTCTAGCTCTAAACATTGACCCTTCACAATATGCAGATCTACCTGGAGAAAACTTCAGATTTGCAATGTGTGTTGTTGCAGCGGGACCTATGCTATTCATTTTCCCATTCTTCCAAAAGTACTTTGTAAGAGGTTTAACTGTCGGATCAGTTAAAGGTTAATTTAAAGCAAATTTACGAAAAAGAAAGAACTGTGTAATAGCAGTTCTTTTTTTGTCGCCTTTTTTATGTTAAAATGAACAATGAAGTACCACGTAAAATCTAAAACTAGAAATCCAAACCATTTAGGAATATAACCAATCTTAATGCTTATTTGTATGTGAGGGTCTGGATATTATCCGTCTAAAATTTTCGTAATTTGGACTAAATTTGATAGGCGGATAATATTCGCCCCTACATGTTTTGCAAAATTTAGCGAATTAATTTTCACATGAACTATTCATTTTTCACTTTTCACTAAGTATAAGACCCTCCCCTACTATATTTTAATAAATTTATTTTTTCACATACAAAAATATTATAATTTGTTATGATACAATTGATAGGTGACAAATAAAAAAGAAAATAGGCTCCAAATA
>CAYJER010000021.1:0-37400 GCA_964369225.1 uncultured Eubacteriales bacterium | reverse complement strand
TAGCAGCTATCGCTACTACACTTTCAAGTCCAACTTTTGGGGGTCACTTCAAAATCACCAAATTTTAAGGCGGATAATATCCGCCCCTACATGGCTAAATTTGATAAGAGGCACGTCTGCACCCAGACCCTCCCTTACAATTTAACATTAAGTCTACTTAAGTTTTAAGGATTGAGACCCTTTCATACAATTAAGCGTAATTTTAATTAATCAATAAAATCTACAGATCCAGTGCATGAATCGTATATAGCACCTACTAGTGCAATCTCACCATTATGTGCGGCTTCTGAAATAATTTCGCTTTCTAAAAGATTAGCTATGCTGTGTTCAACATTCAATATTTCAGCCGTTCTAGCATCGGTTTCTTCTTTGATAGCGTCCTTGATTTCATCGGTAATATAGGTTATATAATCGTGTCCGCCATCTGTAATTGTTGCATGAACCGCTCCACATTCAGTATGTCCTAAAACCAATACTACTTTTGTATCTAAATGTGCTACACCATATTCCACGCTTCCAATTACAGTTTCGTCTGCAATATTTCCAGCATTTCTAATTGTGAAAAGTCTGTTTAACCCCTCCATAAAAATATGCTCTGGTGTAACTCTACTATCGGCACAAGTCAAGACAACAGCGTAAGGGGTTTGCCCGTTTTCAACCGTGTTCTCTCTAAGCGCTAAAGATATATCACCATCGTTTACAAGTGCATTTATATATTTTTCGTTTTGCTCTTTTAATAGAGTAATTGCTTCCTCTGGAGTTTCAGGAGAGGAAAGTTCTGATTGTTGCGTGGTGCAGGCTGTAAGCGCCATCATTAAAAAGAGTGAAATCGCTAAAATTCTTTTTTTCATCGTTTTAACCTCCGAATAAATCTATTTTGTCTATTGATACTAGTGAATTATCGTCAAAAGTGAATTTGACTATCCACGGGAATAAAGCCTTGATTTTGTTAAAGTCTTCATAACCAAATGAATTGTCATAATAATTTATGATGGTGCTAAGTGCAGTTCCGTGACTGCCTACTACAATATTTTTGTTTTTATAGTTTTTAAGAACTTCATGTAGGGCAGATATATTCCTTTTTTGAACTTCTCCTAAGGTTTCGCCATCGTGATATTTATAAGTAAAATCATTCCATTGATTAATGCTGAATGCCTTGAAGTCTTCAATCCACACGCTGTCAACTCGGCGTTCTTTGAAGTCGTCTATTAATGTAATATTTAGATTAAAATTATTAGCAAAAGGTTTAATAGTATCAACAGAGCGTTTAAATGGACTTGATAAAACTACATCAATGTTTTTATCGCTTAAAAAGTCGGTTGCTAGTTCTCGGTCTTGCAAGCCTTTGGGTGTTAGCTCTCTTTGAGCATCGTTATGGTTATTGTAATTTGGTTCTGCGTGTCTTACAAAATAAATTGTTGTCATATATTCCTCCATATAATTAATTACAATATTTTATCAAATGCTATTTTTTCACTATTATCAAACCAGATTGTTCCACACATTATAAATCCATTTTTAGTTAGAATATGTCTCATTTTCATGTTTTTAGCATCTGTATCTATTCTGAAATATTTCACATTTTTTTCTAGGCTTAATTGTTCTACTAAACTAAAAATTGTAGCTGACATTTTTTTATTTCTTGCATTGTCGTGTAAAGCAAAACGGTGAACAACCACGTAATTTTCGTCAGAAGACCAAGTTCCTTTTATATTTTTGTAGACAGGTTCTCCACCAAAATCGATACATAAGTAGCCGAGAATTTCGTCTTCTTCAACTACAAAATAAGCATTATTATTGTTAATATCATTTTGAATAGACTCTAAATTTGGGTAGCCATAGCTCCATTGGTCTACTCCTTGTTCATTTAGGTGTTTTTTTGCCATGTTGATTATTTCCATTGCTATATGGATTTGGTTTTGTGGTGTATGTATAAGTTTCATTTAATCTCCTTGAGTTTTAACAGAAAGTTAATGTACATTTTAATATAGTTATGTTACAATAATCGGAATAATAATTTTTAGAGGTGGAATATGGATTTTAAAGACAACGGCTTAACTGCATGGGAAGAAAATGCTAAGTTTTGGGATGAGCAAATGGGGGACGAGTCTAACTTTTTTCACTGTGATATAGTTAGACCAAATGTAGAAAAATTACTTGAAATAAACGAGAATGATTTAGTGCTTGATATTGCCTGTGGAAACGGTAATTTTTCTCAAAGAATGGCAAAAATGGGCGCTACTGTAGTCGCATTTGATTACAGCCCCAAAATGATAGAACTTGCTGTAAAACGCCGTAAAGATGTTTTGGATAAAGTGAAGTTTAAGGTTTGTGATGCAACAAATTATGAAGAATTAATAAAGCTTAAAACTAATAAACCTTTCAGCAAAGCTGTTGCAAACATGGCTATAATGGATATATCTAAGATAACACCGTTATTTTCAGCAGTATATGAAATGCTTGACAAAAATGGTATATTTGTTTTTGCGACACATCACCCATGTTTCACATATGAAAATGATGATTATTTTACAAGCTGTATTAATAAAGGAGTTGCAATTGAAGGACAACCGAAACTGCAAAACTACTATCACCGTTCTATAAGTGATATTTTTAACGAGGCATTTAGTGCAGGTTTTGTGCTTGATGGCTTTTATGAAGTTCCATTTAAAGGTGAGAGAGTTCCAATTATTATGACTATAAGGTTACGTAAAATATAATTTGCGTTACAAGTATTATACATTACTTAAGTGGAAAATGCAATTGTTTTATATATTTTGTTTGACATGAAATAACTTTAATGCTATAATTGCCTAAAGGGGGGATGGTATGGTAAAATTAGTAGAATGTATAAAAGAAGATAATTTAAAGAAATTTATATTATCTTCTTTTATAGACGAATTTAATCGGCGTAACTATCAAATTGAATGGATACCACTTGAATTAATTGAGGAAGCAGATGCTGTAATTTTAGATGTAGATATTAATATGGAGACAATAGAATTAGTAGAAAATAAGCTCGATATAATATTTGTTTCTAATCAATTTAATAATACAGATAAAGAAATTAAGCTAATTATAGATAAAATAATTAGAAATTCACATAATAGAGATTTTTTTAGTTCTGAATTTTCTTTAAATTCAAATGATATAATGTATTTAAAAAGTTCAGGGCATTACATAGATGTTGTTATGAAAAAAGGTAAATATTTATTACGAAAAACAATGGCAGGCATAGAGGATGAACTCTCACTTCTAGGTTTTATTCGCACGCATTCAAGATATATAGTTAATGTAATGTATATTGAATCGATGGATAGAACAGAAATATTATTAAAAAGTGGAGAAAAAATCCCTGTTAGTAGGAATAGATTAAATTTTGTAAAAGAAAAAATATCTCATTATCAAAAAAAAGACTTATATAAATTTACGCATAGTAATATTTAATGTTTTGTACAATATATATATATATATATATATATATTGTACGTTTTGCATAAAAATAGAATAAAAGTAAGATAATGAGAACCAAACAGGACAAAGAGATTGAAAAATATAGAAGTTTGTAGTACAATAATACATATAAAACATATATGTTGCATTGAATTACAAACTTTTTTTGTGCAATTTGACTGATGTTATTTGAGGAGGAAAGTTATGAAAAAGAAATTACTATGTATGGCGTTAGCGGTGGGGTTAATGTTTAATGTTGCATGTGCTGGCGAAAGTAGTGCTACAGGTGGCGATGATAAAATTAACATTTATGCACTGGAGCACGACCAAAATGCGGAAGAATATTTGAGGAAATTTAAAATTCAGTATCCAGATATTGAAACAGAGATTACATATTTTGCAACTGTTTCAGAGATGGATTACAAGTTATCAACAGAAATTTACGGCGATCTTGCACCTGATATCGTATTGTTTCAACAAGGTACGTCGCTAGATTTTCACCAAATGGTCAAAAACAATGCCTTTAAGGATTTAACCGAGGAGATTAATGCGGATACTACTTTAGACAAAGAGAATTATTTAGGCGGAACATTTGAAGCCGGTGAAGTTGATGGCGGAATTTATGCGTTGCCACTTACTTTTTCTATTCCTATAATTTTTTATGACGGTGAAGACTTAAGCGAAAATTCCATAATAGGATTTGATGAATTAAACACAATTGTTTCAGAGGAAACCGATAAATTGGCAAGCGAAGATGACTATTGTTCTATCTTGCCATGGCCATTTATTTACGCTAGTTCTACATGTTTTGATTTGCTAGGTGTTAAAGATTATAGCTATGATGAAGAGCCAATTAAGGAGTTTACAGAATTTTTGAAGAAAAATGTATATGGAGACTATGAAAAGTTTGAAGAGGTTGTTCAACAGTACGGACAGTCACCTTTTGAATTAGCTGAGCATTTCACCTTTAATTTTACATATTGCGTAGATTTCATATATCAGCTTTGGGGATATGAAGCTACTTACAACACAATGAATGCAGAAAATTACAATATAGCTACAATAAAGTCTTTTAATGGTGATAGCATGAATGTTAATGCCCAAAGTTATGCAGTTCTAACAAATAATGCAGATGAAGAGGCGTATGAATTTATACGCATTGCTATGGATACAAATCAAGTTACAGCAAAAGGAAACAATCAAAACTTCTTCTTAAGCGTAAACAAAAATAATATTGACAACCAAATTAATATGTATAATACATTTTCATTGACTCAAAATACAGAGGGGCAAGCGTTGGTTACATCTGGTTTAAGTCAAGAGATATCAGAAAAAGCCAGAACTATAATTGACAGCATTACAGGAGTAATAATTCCTAACAATAAACTTTATCGTGATGTGTATTGGGACTCATTTGAGCCATATTTTAATTCAGAAAAAAGCTATGAAGATTGCTTTACAGACTTTGAGAATAAATTTAATTTGTATATACACGAATAATTTGAGGATGAGAAGGTCATAGTATGAGAAAAGCTTCTTTAAGTAAAAAAACAAACCGCTGGGGAATAGCCTTTATGTTGCCGGGGCTACTGGGTTTCATAACATTTTACCTAATTCCAATGGTGATAATTTTCTATCAATCGTTTATAAATACGACAGGTAGCTTTGTTTGGTTTGAAAATTATAGCTCTCTGTTTCAGTCTGAGTCATTTCTGCTCGCCATGAAAAACACCGCCATCTATCTACTAGCTGGCGGTGGAATAGCGGTTCTTCTTGCGTTTTTAATCTCGTGGGTTCTGTTTAATATGCAGAGAAACAAAATTAAAGGATCGGCTAGTTTAAAGGTTTCATTCCTTTTTCCACTGATAGTTCCAACAGGAATTATAGTTCTTTTTACAGAATTACTTTTTGCCTCTGGCGGAGTAATAAACGATTGGTTAGGAACAAATATAAGCTGGCTTAACACTTCTCCATACAGTTTTTGGGTGCTTGTTCTGCTTTATGTTTGGAAGAATTTTGGCTATTTTGTTATAATTTTCTTTGCTGCTTTTGAGCGAATTAACTCAGATACCTTTGAAGCTGCTAGAATTGACGGAGCTGGAAGTTTCAGCCTTTTAACAAAAATTACATTGCCACAGATTAAGTCTTCTGTGTTTTTCGTGATAATTATGAGCGTTATTGGCGTGTTTAAAATGAATAGGGAGTCATTCCTTTTGTATGGTGACTACCCTAGTGACTCTGCCTATATGCTTCAAAATTTTATCAATAATAATCTAGCAAAGCTTAATTTAAGCAGAGTAGCGGCGGCTGCAATGGTTTTATTTGCGGCGTTTGCTGTGCTGATCTCCTACTTGATACATGTATCTGAAAGGAGTGACGAGATATGAAAGTTAAATTCATACCTTACATATTTGCATTTGTGTTCTTTATAGCTTTGGCGTTTACCTGTGTTTTTCCGATTTTTTCAGTGTTTATTAACTCGTTGACAGACCCAAACACTGCAAATTTAAGCCTAGACGACAGCTCGAAAATCTTTTTCTTGCCATTTCCTATAAGTTTAAATCAGTATTTTCAGGCTGTAATCTTAAACAGAGAGACAACACATTTCTTTTGGAATACAGTACTTTTAACTGTTCCGATAATGCTAGGAACATTAGTTATATCGTTGCTAAGCGGTTACGCATTATGCAAATTTAACTTTAGATTTAAAAGAGTTATATTCTTTTGTTACGTGCTTTTAATGCTTTTACCTATTCAGATAAATGTAATAGGCTCGTACCTATTCTTTGATGATTTGGGGCTGATTGGTTCAAGATGGGGTGTAATACTTCCAGGAATTTTCTCTAGTTTTGGTGCGTTCCTAATTTATCAGTTCCTAAAATCTGTTCCTTACGACATAATGGAAAGTGGTAGACTTGATGGAGCAGGGGAAATACGAATATTTTTATCCCTTGTAATTCCAAACATTAAAGCTGGAATTGCCTCTATGCTAATCTTGGTATTAATCGATTGTTGGAACATGGTAGAAATGCCAATGGTAATACTTGCAGAAGAGTCATTATATCCATTATCGATTACCATAAGATATTTAGGCGAGAGCAGTCCGCAATTAATATTTGCCACAACAATAATCTTTACCTTGCCTGTATTCTTGGTGTTTATCTTCTTAAGGAACGATTTAAGCCGTGGAATAGTGCAATCTGGTCAAATAAAGAAATGAGGATATTATGAAGAAGAGAAGAGCATTAATTATCAGTCTTTCACTGGTGATTGGAATAATGTTAGTCTGCACAGTGGTGGCAGAAAATATATATTACAACTCATTGCCACAAGTGTTTATAGGCAATACAAAAGAAAGCACATTAACTGTAGACCATGAAATAGTAGGCATGGTTGAATTTGAAAAGAGAACTGAAGTACATACCGCAGATTTTGACTTTGAAACAATTAAACTCTTGAAAGACGATGGCGAAGAAGTAGGAGAAGACTGGCCTATATATTCAGTTTCGCTAGACGAAATTCAGTACCATATACTAACAAGAGAACTAAAGATAGCTCAAATTGAAAAGACAAATAGAAGCATAAGCTGGGATGGCAGCACAACATGGCTTACAGAGGACATGGAGCTAACATATGAGCTAAACCTAGTTGACATTAAAAATCTTGAAGCAGAAATAGAAGAACTAAAAGTTTTAGAAGAAGCAGAGGGAATAGTAAGGTCACAAGAGAGCGGAACTATAAAATATTATGTAAAAGATGGACAGTACATTTCTAAAAACACAGTTATATATGAGATGGAAAACCAAACTCTTGATAAAAGTGTAAAATGGCAGATGCCACAAAAAGACGGTAACTATTTTTCAGTTGGAGACAGCATGATGGTAGGATTAACAGTTTATGATGCATCAGATTCTGACACACCTCTTGAAGACAGAGAGTACGAATTTAGACAGATAAACCTTACAATTGATAACATAGAGTTTTCAGAAGAGAGCCAAACATACTTCTTTGAGTCAGTAGTTCCAGCAACCCATACACTTAAAATGCCTGATCAGGCTAGGGTAGATATTATATTGAACTATGAAAGCTCAAAGGAATATAAATATGTAGTGCCAACATCTGCTATACATTATAATGAACAGGATAATCCGTTTATATATGCGGTGGAGTCAAGAAATATGCCGTATGGACAAGAATATTACGTGACAAGTGTTAGTGTTTCGATTGAAACCGAACTTGGCAACTACACAGCGCTTACAAATGTAATTGCAAACACAAATATAGTTTTCGGCTACACAAAAATTTTAGAAGACTCTATGGCTGTTAAGCTTAATGAGGAAGAATTTGATGTAATTGACTAGAATAATATTAGTGAAGAGTGAAGTTGATTAAAAAATATAGCCATGTAGGGGCGGTCCTGTGTGACCGCCCGAAATTTTGGATTTAACCTTGATTTCGGGTGAACACGTAGGATCGCCCCTGCTTTTTTAGTGCATTATGACAATGGTATCACAGCACTTTATTTTTTCTTATATGCTGTGGTTATATTTGTTCTACCTAAAATATAATCGGTGGAAGTATTGTAGAAATCTGCAAGTTTAATTAAATGTATAACAGGTATGTTTAGCAATCCTCTTTCATACCTAGAATATACAGTTTGCTGAATGGATAAGATTTCTGCAATATCCACCTGTTTTAAATCTCTATCTTCTCTTAAATCACGTAATCTTTGAAAATACATATGGTTTTTCCTCTCTGAAATTTATTGCTATTTATATTGTACAGCATAATATCGAATATTACTAGCACTTTTGTATCATTATGTGAAAATTATGCTAAAATTATAATTTACTATTGATTAAATTTTAAAATTGTTATACAATTAACTTGGTATTTTGCCAAATTTTATTAAGAGGAGTTTTAAAATGAAGAAAAGACTAAGGAGAATACTTGCCTCGGCAATAGTCGCTATGATGATAGTGTCTGTACCTGTTCCACAATATGTACATACTGCTAGCGCTGAAGAAGTTGTAAGTATTCAAGATCAACTGGTGCAAAACTATGTTTTTGATTTTGAGGATGGGGAAGATCCATTCACAAGAGATGTAAACTGTATTGCAACATCAGCGGTTATTGACGGCACTGCGTTAGGCAGAGACTCAAACGTTTACGAGATTACCAGAGTTAAGGGAGAACCTGGTGAAGACGGAAAGTATGGCTCATCAAGTGAGAAGATCTCATTTGAAATTAATTTACCTGAAACACAAGAGGGTAAAATAGTTAGCTTCTATATGTATGACAATGCAGACGAGAAGAATCAAAGTGTTGTGCAAATTCTAAACAACAAGGCAGACCCACTAGAGGTTGGAGATCTATACTTTGGTACAAAGTATTATGCACCTACATCAGATAGTATTTATTGGGTAAGAGCTAAAACATCTACATCTTCTGCCAACGGTGGCACAGATATTAACCATAACATCACTGAGTTAGAGAGAACAACTGGCTGGACAAAATACACTATTGATGCAAGTGTAGCCGGTGAAGTAACTTTTATTATAGGTGAAGACGGAGCTAACTCATGGACAGTTGATATTGGCGGAAATGAATATTTCAGTTTTGACGAAATTCGTATTTCTGACTACTGGACAGATGGTAATAATTCTACTGAGATGTCAAGAAAGTTATATTTTGATGACTTCACTATCTCTAGTGTATCTTCTGGAGAAGTACTTCAAGATGTTCCTAGCGAACCTAAGACATACGACCTATTAAACCAATTCGGTTGGAAACCAATTGATGGTTACGAGAGTTACACAAACTATGAGTACTCACTAAATGGTGGCTCATCATTTGTCGACTGTACTTCAAACCCACAAACAATTCCAAACGAGGCATACGCAGCAGGACAAGTTCAAGTTAGAAGAAAACAAACTGCTATGGATCAGCCTTTCTTCTTAGCCCTATCAAACACAGAAGCTTTCACGACAAATGAAGGTGATGTATATGTTGATTTTGAGGACATGGATGATAAAGGTTTTGTGAAAGCTCATGAAGGTTCAAATGCTATTAGTACAGAAGTGGCTTTCAGCGGAAATCAATCTTTAAACCTAATTGGTAAGAGTGATAACAATTTTAACCAATATTTAAATCTTACAGAACGTTACGAAGAAAAAATTGTAAGCCTATGGGTTTATGACGATATGTCTAAGTACCCTAGACTAATGTTCGGTCCTGTTGATGATCAAACAAACCACGGAAGACCATGGGAATCAAGTAACCAAAAATGGCATTTCTTTATAGATGGAAACAGCAACTGGGTATATACATATAGAATAGGTTCAGCTCCTCAAGTTCAAACTTCTGTAAAGAGAACAGAGGGTTGGCACCAATTCACTTGGGATTTCTCAGACGGTGAAAACGTTGTAATGAGCATAGACGGAACAGTAGTTACTACTCAAGCGTCTACAGGTGGTTTTGAAGATTTCGCATTTATCGACTGGTGGAATATTACAGGACACACAAATGAAAACACAGATATGTTTATCGATGATTTCTCTATAACAAGTAAAGATGAGAATATGGATCGTCCAAACGCTCCAACTAACCCTGTTATTGATGATGAAAACGATACATTTGCATTTACTTATGTAATGGGCTACACTAATCCTAGCGATTATGAGTTTAGCGTAGACAACGGCAAAACATGGGAGACTTGTGTAAGCAATACTCAACGTGTTCCATCTAATGCTTATGATGTAGGCACTGTACAAGTTAGAGTTAGAGGAATAGACGGTTACTTGCCTGGTGTTGCACTTAAATCTGATGTAGCATTTACAAGTGCTGCTAACACAGAGATTGTGAAACTAGCAGAGCTTATTGATTTTTCTGACGCTCTATTCATAGGCGACTATAAACAAGATGCAAATTATGAAGCGTTTGAGATTGTTTTAGCAGAAGCAAGAGAATTAAGCGTTGAAGATGGACTAGATACTATTGTATCAAAAATTACAGAGCTTGAATTAGCAATATCAGAATTGACATTAGATATTGATGATTACAACCTATATGAGTTTGAGGCTGGAGAAGCAGATGAAAATCCATTTATCGCTACTATAGGTAACCTTACAAAAGGCGAGGCGTTATCAGTATTCGGAACAGAGTTAGACTTACACTATTCTGAGAAGCATGGTGCAGAGCTAGAAACTGAGTTAGTAGACGGAAAATATGTTTCAGAAGCTATCTATACATTTGCACAAGATCTTGACGATAAAATACTAAGATTAGCTCTTAACACAGAGGCTCAAAGATACGATAATCAAGAAGTTATAATTTCTGACTCAAATGGAAACTATATAGGATTTAGATCAAAAAGCGGTAACCAAACAAACCTAGAAGTTTTCTATAATGATGGAAACGGTGAAAAAGTAATTAATACTGGCATACGTCGTCTTGCTACAGAGCGTTTCCTTGAGTGGGATTTCATAAATGAAGATGGCAAAGTAGTATTCACACTTGATAATGTTGAGTTGTGTACTATGGATATGACAGGATTTAACAAAATTACTGTTAAAACAGAACAAGGTACAACAGCGGATTCAACTTCTAAATTTGACCGCCTAGAAATTATTGAAGCTAACCCTGTTACTTCTATCAAAGCTAGTGCTGAAAGTGCAGACCTAGGTTACTATGATACTTTCGACATGGCTCAGGTTTACCTAGATATCGAAACAAAAAATGGCACATATGCAACAACTGACAACCTATACTATATGTCATCTGATGCAGACATAGCAGAAGTTACAAAAGAAGGTTCAGTAGAGCCTATGTCTCCAGGTTCTGCACAAGTTACAGTTACTGCAAGCAGTGGCGCTACTTGCACAGTTGATATCAATGTAATCGACTACAAAGTAACTGATATGTTCATTACAGATGCACTGAT
Organism: uncultured Eubacteriales bacterium; assembly: GCA_964369225.1. Classification (GTDB taxonomy): domain Bacteria; phylum Bacillota; class Clostridia; order Oscillospirales; family Acutalibacteraceae; genus SIG603. The sequence continues at coordinate 26,005 of CAYJER010000021.1, read as the reverse complement.
TTCTGATATCAGAGCAATGGATGAACCAACACAAGAGTTAAATAACTCAAAACCAGTTGAAAAACTAGAGACTTTTACAGTTGATGTAAACGAGTCAAAGGCATTAAATCAAGTTTTAACACCTGCAAATGCTACAGCAAGACTTGTAGAATGGACTTCATCTGATGAAAATGTTGTAAAAGTAATTGACGGATTAGTTACAGGTGTAAACTATGGTACAGCTACTGTAACAGCTACTACTATGGATGGCACTAACATAAGCGACACAGTTACTGTTACTGTTTCACCTGATAAGACTGATTTTGACATCGAGCTATTTGTTTCACTTGAGGGTGATGACATAATGGGCGATGGTAGCATTGAAAATCCTTACAGAACACTAGAGAGAGCAAGAGATGAGATAAGAACTCTTAACGGACTTATCCCAGCTAAAGGTGCTGTAGTGTACTTTAGAGAGGGTGAGTACCCAATCACAAACACAATGGAGTTTAATGATCAAGACTCTGGTGTAGATGGTGTACATGTTGTATACTCAGCCTACGGTGACGAGCAAGTTAAATTCGTTGGTGGTGTAGCAGTTGAAACAGATAAAATGGCTTTAGTAGACAGCTCTGATCCTCTATACAATAGAATACCACAAGAGGTTAGATCTAGTGTATATTCTATAGACTTAAGCCAATACAATATTGAGCTAAGAGACCTACAATCAGTTGGACATGGTGCTTCAGGATATAAAACATTCCCTGAAATATTCCCAGATGTAAACCTAGATGACCCATATTTCTCTGTTTCATTTAACGGAACACCAATGACATTAGCTAGATTCCCTAATGAAGGTTACATTCAAGTATCAACAGTTGTAGATACTGGCGAATACGTAAGAGCATGGTATCCAGACATGATTCTTAATGGTAAAGGACATGAGTATGAGCCAGGAATGGAAGATGAAACATTTAAATTTACAAGTAGTTATATCACATCTTCTCAACTTAAATCATGGGAAGCTTCTATCTATGACGATGGACGTGGTGCATGGATGATAGGTTACTGGGGTTCAGCGTTCTCAGATTTATCTGTGCCAATCGGTAGCATAGACTCAAATTCAATTACATCAGGCTTACCAAGCCTTTACAATCTAACTAGCAGAAGTGATTTCTATGTATATAACTTAATTGAAGAGTTAGACATTCCTGGTGAGTGGTACATAGATCAAAGCACAGACCCTGAACACCCAACATTATACTTTGCTCCTCCTACAGGAACAGACATGTCAAGTACAAGCAACAGCTTAGTTATTCCAACACTTGATGATCCTATGTTCGAGTTCTATCAATCTGACTACATCAAGTTAGTAAACATTGATGTTGAGGGTGCAAACGCTGGTGTATTTAATATCGAAGGTGGAACAAATAATGTAATTAGAAAGACTGATCTTTACAACACAAATGGTAAAGTAGGTTCTATTATAGACAGCGAAAACGAAATTGCAAAAGATAACGGATTTGAAATGTGTTCATTCACACATATCGACGGCGGTATATCAATGTCTAGCGGTGATGAAATGAACCTAGAGCGTGGCTATAACTATGTAGAGAATTGTACATTTACAGATTTTAGCCGTGTAACTAAAACATACAATCCAGCAGTTAGCCTAAATGGTGTAGGTAACAGAATAACTAACTCAGTATTCTCTGATAGCCCACACAACATGGTAATGTTTGAAGGCCCTGAAACTGTTATTGAGTTCTGTGAATTCTTTGACGGCGTTAAGACAGCTGGAGACCAAGGTGCTATTTACACAGGACGTAACACTCTAAATCGTGGTACAGTTATTAAAAATTCATACTTCCATGATATCTTCCACTCAACTAGCGTTGAAAATTCTGGTATCTACCTAGACGATGCGAAAGCAGGCGTAGAGATTTTAGATTGCGTATTTGAGAATACTTCACAAGGTATTACTCTAGGCGGCGGACGTGACGATATACTAATCGGTAACACATTTATCAATCTATCAGTAGGTATTGTAACTAGCCCAGCGGGTTACATAGGTCAATCAGCTAACTTCCAACATGGTTTAGGATTAATTTGTAATTCTGCTGACTATGACAACATGACAGAGGTTCCGTGGAGCGATCCTAACTCTGCTTACGGCAGATTTGATCACCTAGCTGAAATATTTGATGATAACATGATGGCTGGTAAATACTCTGATATTATCGACAACACATTTATCAATATGGATAAGCATAGTGATGATGCAAATGAGACAATCAAAGACTATAATATTTGGTCTAAGCATTGGAAAGTATTCCCAACTTATGATATGCAAATAGAATACATTCAAGATTGGCTATTTGTTAAGGGTAATGATTTCAGTAACAATGAGGGTACAGACGACCTAAGCTATAAGACACTTTATGACATAAACCTAGCAGCAGATGGTAATGGAACTGTAACAGGTGAAAGAACTGATATTGCAAAAGGCTTAGAAATGAAGATAGTAGCTACAGAAAACCCAGGTTCATCATTCCAAGGCTGGTATGATGCAAACGATAACCTAGTAAGCACAAACCCAGTACATTTTGTAACAATGACTGAGGATTACAACCTAACAGCTGTATTCTATGAAGTAGGCTAATAAATCAATTAGCTCTTTGTCAATAGTTGGGGTTAAATACGTTAAAAGAAATTTAAGCAAACGGTGGCTATATAGTTGCCGTTTGTTTTATTGAGCAAAAGATTTATATAAAATGTAATCATAGAACTATATAAGGAAAGTAGATGAAAATATGTGGATTGTTTTTCCAACAACTGATTTGCACGGAGTAATACTGTGTACAATAGAAATATTAATTGGAGTTTTTTTATGGCATGCAAATGTTTGTGCAATTCAAACATTGTATTTAACTAATGCTGAATATAAACGCAGAAGAAAGAGTTCGAATTTCATCCGAGAATTTCTATTTGTTGGGTATTCAAGAGAAATCCCTAAAAAAATCTTAAAATATTATTATAGAATTTTAGTTTTTAATGCAGTTTTGCTATTATGGGTGTTGGTGATATTCGTTGGTGGACTTCCGCATATATACTATTTTGAAACTCAATTAATAGTTGTAGGAACTAATGCGTTTTTACTAATACTTAAAGCTTTGTTCATGCCTATTAGTAGATTAAAGGAATGCATACCTGAGCCTGCTGAAAGAAAAACGAAAAAATGTGGCATAACAGAAGAAATATACATATACCAATACATACAAGATATTACTGATATGAAAAAAATGAAAAAATGGTTTGATTCACAAAACTATCTTGAAGATCAGAAAGAAATACTAAAACATTTGATAAATATGTTAGATAAATCTAAAGCTACATATGAAGAGATAGAGGAAGTAATTCATGGGTTAAATGTTCAAAATTTAAAGTTTTCTTATAGAATGCTAAATAAAAATCGACCATATGCAAAACATTCACAAGAAGTTCTAAAAATTAAATTATCCGAAATGGAAATTGTGTTTGAAGTGTTGTTATTGTCGTTAGCGAAAGCAGAAAGACGAAACCAAAGTCAAGACACAAGCAACAACAAATGGTGGTATAAAGACTTATGTGACCAAAATTATTTGGCTAGCTTAATTAAAAGTTAAATAAGTAATAAAAAAAGGAGGGCGGATAGCCCTCCTAAAAAATATCTTTTTATTGGAATACTTGTGAAACTGTAGCAAATAGTTGTAGTACATCTGCGTTATTTACAAAACCATCTTCGTTTACATCAGCTGTTTCTATATTAATTGCAACTGATTGTGGGTTTGAGATATATTGTAACATTAAGAATAAATCTTTATTATTTACATTGCCGTCTTCGTTAGCGTCGCCAGATGCTAGAGGACCTGTTGTTTCTGCAAAGTTAGCAGTTAAAGTCTCGTTGCTGTCAACATCAAAGATGAAGATAGCGTTTGTGCTTACAATTTGTCCATCTGCATTTGTCCAGTTTAGGAACTCGAAACCTTTTTCAGGTGTAGCAATTACCTTTTTAGTGCTACCAATAATTAGGCTTCCTTGATTTCCAGCAACTTCGCCTTCGCCTGTTCCAGTCATAACCTTAATCTCGTATTGAGCTGCATATGCTGCGCTAGCAACTGGTGGGTTAGCTTCTAGGCCGTCTTCTGGGCTGTCTAATCCGTTGTTATTTTTTGTGAATACAGTGTCATAAACATATTCTTCCATTAAATATTCAAACGGTAGTTGCTCCCAATAGGCTGTCCAAATGTCTACGCCGTAATAACCGTCCACATCTCGTGGGTCTTCAACTCTTTCAATGTTGATAAACTCATTGTCGATTACTGATTTATACTTGTTGTGATCTAGTGGATCATCTATAAGTGTTGCCCACTGCATGTAAAATCTTGAGTAAGGGCCTGTTTGTGTTTGCCAATCTCTTGTTGTAAGTGCAGAGTAATTTCCAGGGTTAGAGATTAGGTTGTATCCGTGCATTAGTGTAGGGCCTGTTGCTATAAATCCGCTAGGGTCTACTACAACGCCTGTCTCTTGATTTACCATTAAGTTACCGATAATTTGAACATTACGTCCACCGCTCTTAATACCTAGAGTAGTGTTCTCTAAAACGTTATCTAAAACTGCAACGCCTGATTTACTGTCGTCAAGATAGATAGCAGTGTTTTTATCTGTTCCTACATAAGAAATATCATGTAGATAGCAGTTTCTAATAATTGTACCTTGATTTAGCATGTCACGACCTGTGTAGATTATACCTTGATCGTTTGCCTCTTGGATTACGTCGTATGCTTCAACGAACTGAATTAATGACTCAGGTCCACCAAAGCCTATAGCACTGTGTGGTGCATCATTAAGTACTGTGTTAGACACAATATTACCTACTCCGCCTAAATTAACTGCCGCATTATATGAGCGGTTAATCATGCTGAATGTTGATATAGTTGTGTCTTTTACATAGTTATAACCACGCTCTAATGTGTCAACATCGCCACCGTTTAGGCTGATACCGCCGTCGATGTAGTCAATGTCACACATGTTAATTCCGTTAAATCTTGCAAGGTTATTAGTAGAGTTACTAATATTTACTAGTCCGCCGCCTGAATTGCTGATATCTGAGTTTTGTAGTACATTATAGCTACCGCCAGAAACTTTATAAGCGCCAGCATTCATGTTTGTTAGGTTAATTCCATCAAATGTTATATAGTTAGCATCTGTAATAGAAATCATAACCTCGTTAAGTGTTGGTATATTTATAGTTTCTTCTTCGCTTGTCATGTCTGCTGTGGTAGGTGGATAGAAGTATAACATCATTTCGTCTTCACTAGAAATTTGATCGATATACCACTCGCCTGGAATGTCAAGTTCTTCTAATAGGTTGTACACATAGAACTTAATATGTCCGCCGTTGAATTGTCCTAGTCTGTAGTGGCTGATTAAGCCAGACTCTATTACGTTTCCTGAAATACTCTCGATTGGAACTGTTTGGTTTGAGTAGTCTGTTCCCCAATAGCCTTCCATCCAAGCGCCTTGTCCACCGGCGTCTTCTCTTGTTGGGTCGCCATCAAGTGCTGTTTGCCATGCGTCTAATTGAGCTTGAGTGATAGAAGTAGAGCTAATCTTGAAAGTATCATTTTCAGCACCCTCAACGTATTCTCTGCCGTTGCCAGCTACTATCATGTCTTGTGACCAACCTCTTGAATCTGCACCATGATATTCAATACGAGCTAATACATAGCCCATGCCAGCATCTTCGTCTACCATTTCATTTTCATTAGGGAATCTTGCTAATGTCATAGGAGAATTATTATAGTTTAGAGTATAATAGTTTTGGCTGAAATTCATTGTGCTAAAGAAACCTGTTCCGCTAAGTCCTCCGGCACTGTGACCTACTACCTTTAAATCTTTGTTGCCTAGACCTAATGCCATAATATCTATAGCGTATACTTCACCCTTAGCATCTGCGTGAAGTCTGTCGTAAGATTCATCACTGCTCTCAACTAATGATAAATCATTAAGTGGAATAGACATAGCTCCGTTAAATGTAACTTCTTCATCTTGATAAGATGCGTATGTGATAGGTTTGCCTTCTTCACCACTGTTTTCTTCATTAAATGCAATTGTGTTGCTTATTCTGTAAGTACCCTCACGGAAATAAACTATGACACCGCCCTCAGGTAGTTCGCTTTCAGCTATAAAATCTCTTGCTTTTTCGATTGTGGCAAAAGGTTTCTCTATGCTTCCGTCGCCTGTAGTGTCATCACCATCAACTGAAACAAATAATTCTTTGCCGTATACATGGTCTTCATCTTTTACAACAACGGTGATTGTATCTGTTTTGTTTGTTCCGTCTTTAGTTGTAACTTTAATTTCTGTCACACCATAGTTAATAGCTGTTACTAAGCCGTCTTTAACATGTGCAACATCTGAATTAAGTGATTGCCAATCTACAAGTCTCTCTGTAGTTCCCTCTGGAGTGATTACTGCGTTAAGTACTACAGACTCACCTACCATTAGTTCTACAAACTCTGTCTCTTCAACAGGTATTGAGTTGTTAGTGTCTTGTCCAGCGGCTCCCATTGCTGCAATGTCTATAGATGGAGCATCTGTAATATATACATCTTCTGCTTTTCTATCTACATAATTAATAGTAATGCTGTCTTTAACTATGCTGTTAGCTCTTACTTCAACTACTGCTGTACCAAAATTCATTGGCTCTACAACACCGCCGTTAGTAACGTTTAGAACGTCGCTAGTAGTTGTGTATGTGATAGCATCTGTTGTAGGGTAGCTAGGGTCAACAGCTGTTATGTCTAAAAGCACTTCTGATAGATTATATATATCAAAGTAGCCTAGTTCAGCTGTATCTTCTTCAATTACTATTGTGTCTACTGGGTTAGCTTTCATTAAAGTAACATTGTCAAAGATAAAGCTGTCAGCACTTGAAGAGTTAGTTGTTCTAAATACAATTTGCTCAAAGCTGTCTAAATCAATGTTGTTTCTGAAATTTGCTACTCCATCTATCATGTCAAGGATTGGTCTTTCATCGATTGTAACGTCAACACCTGATTGAGGATTAACAAAGTCAAATCTCATAGTGTTGCTACAGTTACTTGACATACGAATGTTTGTAGTTTGAACTGTCTCTTTGCCGTTTTCAATTATAACTAGCTCGAAGAAAGCGTTTGTAGCTCCTTTGCTAGCTCTAATTCCGACACCGTTCAGACCCTCTTTATCCATTATTAATAGATCTGTTGTGCCTAGTGGAGGATAAGAATGTTCCCAAGCTATTTCTAGTATATAGTCTTCCATAGGTTTAGCAAATGTATAAATAGTCTCGCCTATATTATTAGAAGAAACTAATTCGGTAGTAAGCTGTGCACCACGTCTATCATTATAACCTTGTGTTAAAGTTTCGCCGTGCATACTTGTAGCCTCACCCTTAGTTAGGTTTCCAGAAACCTCATAGAATGGATATAAGCCGTCTATATCTTCAAACTTATGAATTACATAATTCTCAGGAGCAAAGCAATTTTCTAAACCTGTAATGGCTAAATCTAGGCTTGTGATAGCTTCTTCAACCTCTACTCTTGAGTTAGCATCAGTGATTGTCATTGCATGAGCTAAAGCTTGCTCAAACTCTGTCCATTTAGTTGCATCTGAATAGTCACCCTCAAAGAAACCTAGTGCAAAATCAATGCTTACTTGTAATTCTTCTAGGTTATCTGCATATGTGCTTGTGTAATCGGCAGTTGTTCTAAGAACAGATCCGCTTACTTTGTCGGTGTTGTTTGTGGCATCTGCCTTAACTCTTATCATAACCTCGCCTGCGTCATAGCTCCAATCACCAATTATTTGTGGCTTAGAAGTTACAGGCATGAAAGTCTCGCCGTTGTCTGTGCTGTACTCATAGTCAGTCTCTGAAGTGAAGCCCTCTGTATAAGTCCAGTCTAATGTATCTGCTGTGTCATTTACTACTGCGTTTGTAGGAGCATTTGGCACGTCTTTAACATCGTCACGGCTGTCTGTTATAGTGATGTCATCGATATAATATGTGTTGTCTGATTGACTCCAAGAATCGTTGAATGCAAACAGGTTAAAGCCTGTAGTCTCATATTCTTTTACTAAAACTCCATCTATATAGATAGCACAGGTATCACCAGATGTGAAGTCCCATTGGAAACAATGCCATCCCTCGCTTCTTGTAACGCTTGTTTTGTTCCAAGTGTTCCAATCAGAAGTAGTTCCAGGTTTGCTTCTAATAACGTAATTTGTCTTAGATTGACTGTTATTTACGCCAACCATGCTCTCTGCTACATTTTTATGCTGAACAGAGAATATACCATTATAGTTAGAAGAACTAGAGTTCATCTCGTCATAGAACCATGCTGTTATTACTTTCTCAGTTACCATTGTGCTACCGTAATCTTTTCTAGCTGAGAATGTAGATCTTGAGTTTGATGATAACTTAAGTGACTCTAAACCTGAACGAGAATATTCAGTAGAAATCTCTTTAATAGGAGGTGAACTACCCCAATCATTAAAGAAGTTTATGTCGCTAGTGTCTTCCATATCGATATTTACATTGTGTGTAAATGTGTATGCTGTCTCATTGCTAATAGCAGGGAAAACGTAATTCTCGCTCTCGTCTGCTTTTACACGCACTTGAACTTGATTAGCTTCAAGATTTACGTTTCCAACATTTAAAGGTTTAGTGTTACATGTTGTCCAAGTAGCACCGCCGTCTGTGCTGTATTCGTATGCGTCTATAGCATCTGTAATAGGTGAGAAAGTCCAATTGAATGTGTTCTCCTCGTCGTCTACTACAGGGCTAGTAGCAACAGGAGCTGGTTGTGATATTGTGATATCGTCTATGTATATATCTCCACCGGCTGCAGATGACCATGAATTAAGAAAATTCATAGTTTTAAAGTCTGCATATACTCCGTCTGGTAGCTCTACTACACCTTGAAGCTCGTCTTCTACATAGAAAGAAACTTCGCCAGGTATACTCATATCGATAGTCATTTCATACCAACCATCTTGTGTAACTCTATAATCGCTCTCTAAAACTTTTCCGTCTTCATCTCTAACATATTGTAGGCTGTTTTTTGAATTATCCCAATACTGTGCTAAAAATCTAAGTCTTGAGTCAGAAGAACTGGCACCTGCAAAAAGGCCAAATAATAAATTTTCTGCGTTGTCTGAAAGTCCATTTTCATCAAGAACTCTTGTTCCACCGTTAAGTTGCATTACGGCTACTCTATCCCAACGGTTTTTATAAACGTTGAATGTGATTTTCTTTCCTACTTGAAGCTCTTCAAACACTTTTGCAACTCCATAGGTTTTTTTACTAGCTGTTGGAGTAATCTTCAAACTGCTCTCTCCGCTTAGTTTGAAATCAGTAGAAGTAGTGACCAATACACTTGAATCGGTAGAAGTAAAACCTTCAGTGCCGTCTTCAAAATCAAGAACTTCTACTATTTCATCTACAACTTGTTTTGTACTGCTTTCAGGTGCTGGTTCTGTCTCTTGTGCGACAGAAGTCATGGTAATAGCAGATAAAAAAATTGTCGATGAAAGTACCATTGCCATTAATTTTTTTAACATTTTTTTGCCTCCCAAATTTTTTTGTTCTTATCGAATTTGTTAATTTGCCTCCAAGAATTATTAAATTTATTCGATATTTTTATTAACGATTAATTATATCACAATAAATAAGAAAAAGATATATAATTTTGTGTTCAAAATATATAATATTATATTCTTTTTTCGAGTATACTTATTATTTCGTTAGCATTTATTCCCTTTAAAAAGACATAGTTAAATTCATGGGATATCTTAAAATTTTTTATTTTGAATTTTGCAAGGTTTTTATTCTCTTTTAAAACGACATCATACACAAATGCGATGGCTATATTTTTCTCAACCAGCTTTTCAATTAATTTGTTACTGCTAATAATTGATTTGTTTTGAAAAGATTTAATCGAGTGGTTTTGTTCGTGTAAGAAATTTTCAAAGATGTCTCTAGTGCCTGAACCTTGTTCTCTTAAAATTATTTTTTCGTTAAATATTTCTTCTAAGTCAACTTCTTTATAAGCGAAACAATGCTCTTTAGAGCAAATTCCCACTATCTCTTCATCAGAAATTTTTTTATAACCATATTGGTTCTTGTCTATGTAACCCTCGAGCATCAGTACGTCAATTTCAAAATTGTTAAGTCGTTCTAAAAGTCTGCTTGTGTTATCTACTATTAAATTAAACTCATATCTGTTATCGACTGCAAGGTTTACACTTAAGGATTCGATTGTATAATCACCTATGGTTTTTGTAGCACCTATATTTAAAACAATCTTTTCACGGTTATTAAGCATTTTAGTGGTAGCGTTACTCAATGAGACTATACTTCTTACAGCTTTTTCAAACTCAAGGCATTTAGATGTCTTAGAGAGCTTTTTGTTTACATAATTAAAAAATTTACAACCATAATATTCTTCTAAGTGCTTAATATGCTGTGTTACTGCCGGTTGTGTCATATTTAATTTTTCAGCTGTTTTCCTATAATTCATCAGATTGCAAAGTTCTAAGAATGTGTAAATTCTGTTATCTATCATAATACACCTATCGATAAAAATTATTTATCATTACATAATAAATGATTATTTTATTTTATCATAATTCTGTTGTATAATCAATATATAATAAAAAGAAAGTGGTACAACAAATGAAAACTATTAAAAAAATCGCCCCAGGTGTGGCAGTAGCAGTAGCAATAGCAGTTATTTCACAGTTCATTGAAGGTCTATTACCTATTCATCTAATTGGAGCTTCTGTCATAGCGTTGTTTATAGGAATGGTGCTTAATGCGTTTTGGAAACCTAAATGCCTAAATGATGGAATAAAGTTTACATCTAAAAAAATATTGAGATTAGCAATTATACTATTGGGTGCGTCTCTTAGCATACAAACAATTCTTACTGTTGGACAACTTTCATTAGCAGTTATGCTTTTCACTCTTTTAACTTGTTTTGGTGGTGGATATTTTATAGGAAAAGCTTTAGGTTTAAACTGGAAACTATCTAACCTAATTTCAGCTGGTACAGGAATTTGTGGAGGTTCTGCAATAGCTGCAATTGCACCGGTAATCGATGCAGAGGATAAAGACATAGCCTATGGAATGTCTGCTACTTTTATCTTTGACATGATAATGATTATAGCATTCCCATTAATGGGAGCAGCGTTGGGGCTTAGCGACATGGCATATGGCTTGTGGGCTGGAACTGCCGTGAATGATACCTCTAGTGTTGTAGCGGCAGGATATGCTTACAGCGAAGGAGCTGGAGACTTTGCAACAATGGTTAAGCTTACAAGAACATTAACAATCATTCCTACAGTATTAGTTTTTGCATATATCAATCTTAGAATAAAAAGAAAAGAAAGAATTAAAGTACAAGAAGCACTAAAAGAAGCAAGAGAAAAAGCAACACCATATGAAGTGAGCCAAACTGAACAAATAACCGAAATTCACAATGGCACAAAAGAAAAATTAACAAGCAAAGTAAATATATTCTCACTGTTTCCGTGGTTTATAGTCGCCTTTGTGGCTCTTGCAATAGTAAACAGTTTTGGAGTTATTCCATTAGAAGTGTCAAACTTTTCTAAAGAGGCTAGTAAGTTTTTGATGGTGGCATCTTTAGCGGCAATAGGTTTTAACACAAGTTTTAAAGAAATAAAACAATCAGGATTCAGACCAATGTTGCATGGATTTATTATTTCTGCATTAGTAGTTATAGTAGCAATTACAGTAGAATGGTTCATGGGCATAGTTTAGTCGGGAACTTAGTGAAGAGTGAAAAGTTAGTGAAAAGTTGATGTGAAAATCTTTGCGGATTTTTGATTAATGACTTTCAATGAAAATTCTTGTATGTATAAAAAAATTATTAAAATATTGTAGGGGAGGGTCTGGTCAGTAAACCAAAAATATAAAATTAGTCTAAAAGGCATATTATTTAAATATGTCTCTGACTGTAGAAAAACCTAAATCTAAAAATACTATTTTGTCAAAACGCATAAATTAATGAAACACAATGTAGGGGACGGGTTCCCCGTCCCGTTAGGATTCAGCTAAAATCGCTAGTTTTTTCGGGACGTAAAACCCGTCCACTACATTAATTTGTGTGGTTTAACGAGTTTGTTATAAACTAGAAATACTAAAAAGTATCACTGGATGAAAAGCAACATTTTTATTTTGTACAATATTTTTAAGAGAAACACTTTTTCGACAAGCTAAAAGGCATATTATTTAAATATGTCTTTTATTTTTTAATTAAATATGATATAATGATAAAAAACAGTGAAAGGCTTAGTGTTTAGACACTATGACATGGAATAATATGTCTTTTTATAAATTAGTTGCGCCTTGTTTGCTTGGTGCAGAGGGTCTTGTAGCAGATGAATTTAAGTCTATGCAAATATCAGATGTTATAGCTCAAAATGGTAGAGTTATTTTCGATGGCTCACCCGAGAATATTGCAAGGGCAAACCTTAATTCAAGATATTCAGAGAGAATTTTAATTCAATTAGGAGAATTTACAGCAGAAACTTTTGATGAACTTTTCGAGGGAACAAAAGCATTGCCATGGGAAGAGTTTATTGGTGTAGACATGGCTTTTCCTGTAAAGGGTAGAAGCGTTTCAAGTCAGCTTACAAGTATTCCGAGTTGTCAAAGTATAGTTAAAAAGGCGATAGTCGAAAGATTAAAGCAAAAATATAAGGTTGTCCAGTTTGCAGAGACGGCACAAACACTTCAAGTTCAGTTCTTGATAATGAAGAATAAGGCAAGTTTAATGATAGACACAAGTGGTGTAGGGCTTCACAAAAGAGGATACAGAAGAACATCAATGGAAGCTCCTATTAAAGAAACACTAGCTGCCATGATGGTTAAACTAGCAAGAGTTAGAAGCGATGCTAACTTTTTTGATCCGTTTTGTGGTTCAGGTACAATATTAATTGAGGCTGCAACATATGCTTTTAATATAGCGCCAGGGCTTAAACGCAGGTTTGCTGCCGAAACATGGACAAACGAAAAAGTGTGGAAGCTTGAAAGAGAAAAAGCAAGAGACCTAATTCGCCGTGATGCTAAGTTTATGGCATTTGGTTCAGACATAGATAAGTCAGCGGTAGAGCTTACTATGGAAAACGCTAAAAAAGCAGGTGTATCTTCAAGAATTGATGTAGAGCAAAAAAGCATTAGAGATTTTCAGATAAATGCAGAATTTGGTTGTGTTGTTTGTAATCCTCCTTATGGTGAGAGACTTCTTGATTTAAAGGAAGCTAGAGAAATATATAAGACAATGGGTAAGGTATTCCAAAAGAAACCTGGTTGGAATTATACAATAATTAGTCCAGACGAAGAGTTCGAGAAATTATATGGAATAATTGCAGATAAAAGACGTAAACTTTATAATGGTATGCTAAAATGTCAAGTGTTTATGTATTATAAGTAAGGGAAAGCTTGGAAAAATTAAATATAAAGGAGAGTCACGGGAAACTAACCCGAAAATTTTAATCGCATTTTGTGCGGCAAAAATGACAAAATCATATATATGAGGTTTGTGTTTATAATTAATCCACAAGCGGGCAAGCAAGATATAAGTGAGAAGATGTCAAATTCTATTCATGAGTACTTTAAGAAAAAGAATATTGAATATAAAATATATATCACCGAATATAGACTTCATACTAGCGAATTAGCAAAGCTTGAAGCAAATAAAGGCGATAAATTAAGAATTTATGTCTGTGGTGGAGATGGTTCACTATCAGAGCTTGTAGACGGTGTAAGTGGTTGTGAAAATGTTGAGATTGGTGTGTTTCCATATGGTAGTGGAAACGATTTTATTAGAAGTTTTGAAAGTGATATAGACTTTTTTGATATTGATAAACAGATTAAATCAAAAAGTAAAACTATAGATACAATCAAAACCAACAACAAGACAAGTATAAACATTTGTTCACTGGGGTTTGATGCTGGTGTTGGCTACAACATGACTAAATTTAAAAATTTACCGCTAATTAGTGGTTCTATGGCTTATAACTTAGCGGTAGTGAAAATGCTCTTCACAAATTTGGGTGCAAACATGAAAGTGAAAATTCACAGCAACTCAGGTGTAAAAGAGTATAAAGATAATTATTTGTTTGTAGTTGGTGCTAACGGTGTTTGTTATGGCGGTGGGTATTATGCCGCACCAAATGCAGTGCTTGATGATAATTTGCTTGAATTTGTTTTAATTAAGACTCCGTCACTACTCAATTTTATGAAATTAGTTAATTTATATAAAAAAGGCTTACATATGAGCAACAAGAAGTTTGATAAATATCTTACATATATTAGAGGCACAAAGATAGAAATTGAATGTGAAAAAGAGGTTTATTGTAATTTTGATGGAGAATGTAGCATGGTGAAATCTGACGTTATGCAGTTAGGTGAACATAAGGTAAGGTTTATTGTTCCTAGATAAAATTGTATTATCTGTCAGATTAAGGCAGATTAAATGTTGATTTGTGAAATTTTTGTGTGCAAAAAGTCGTATATTAAAAAAATAAAAAATATTTTAAAAAAAGTGTTGACAAATGGGTTTATGTTTGATATAATAACTAAGTCGTCAAGAGACAGGACGAAAAACAAACGACTCATTAGCTCAGCTGGCAGAGCACTTGACTTTTAATCAAGGTGTCCGGAGTTCGAATCTCCGATGGGTCACCAAAAAAAGACTTACTGAAAAGTAGGTCTTTTTTTTATTTATTTTGTTGAGTTTAATATTATGATTGACAAACTAAGTGAAAAATGAGATAATACTATAAATATAGTTTAAGGAGAATTAACATGCAAAAAGAACTTGCAAAATCATATGAACCAAAAGAAGTAGAAGACAGAATTTACGACTTTTGGGTTAAAGGAAATTATTTTCACCCTGAAATAGATAAAGATAAAAAACCATATACAATAGTTATACCGCCTCCAAACATCACAGGACAACTGCATATGGGACACGCCCTTGACAATACATTACAAGATATCTTGATTAGATGGAGAAGAATGCAAGGTTATTCAGCGCTTTGGATTCCTGGTACAGATCATGCGTCTATTGCAACAGAGGCTAAAATAGTTGAGGCAATGGAGAAAGAGGGAATAACTAAAGACATGCTAGGCCGTGATAAGTTCCTTGAAAGAGCATGGGAATGGAAAAAAACTTACGGTGGTAGAATAGTCGAGCAACTTAAGAAGATGGGTTTCTCTTGCGATTGGGAAAGAGAGAGATTTACTCTTGACGATGGCTGTAACAAGGCTGTTAATCATGTTTTCGCTAAGCTTTATGAAAAAGGCTTAATCTATCGTGGCGAAAGAATTATTAACTGGTGTCCGCACTGTAAGACTTCAATTTCTGATGCAGAGGTTGAGTTTGAAGAGAAAGACGGTTCTTTTTGGCATATTAAATATCCGATAGCCGATGGTAGCGGATTTATAGAATTAGCAACTACAAGACCTGAAACAATGCTAGGTGATACAGCTGTTGCAGTTCACCCAGACGATGCAAGATACAAACATTTAATAGGAAAGAACTTAATTCTTCCAATAGTAAATAAAGAAATTCCTGTAGTAGCAGACACTTATGTTGAGATGGAGTTTGGAACAGGTGTTGTTAAGATTACTCCAGCACATGACCCTAACGACTTTGAGGTTGGTTTAAGACATAACTTACCTATAGTGAATGTTATGGACGAGTCTGCATACATCAATGAGAACGGCGGAAAATACTGTGGTATGAGTTCTCAAGAGGCTAGAAAAGCTATTGTTAAAGAGCTTGAGGAATTAGGTCTACTTATAAAGATTGAGCCACACAAGCACAATGTAGGCACTTGTTACCGTTGTTCTACAACTGTTGAGCCTAGAGTTTCTATTCAATGGTTTGTTAAAATGGAACCACTTGCTAAACCTGCTGTAGATGTAGTTAAAAATGGTGACATTAAGTTTATCCCTGAAAGAATGGATAAAACTTATTATAACTGGATGGAAAATATTAAAGATTGGTGTATTTCTCGTCAGCTTTGGTGGGGACATAGAATACCAGCTTGGTATTGTTCATGTGGCGAGGTGACTGTTAGCGAGACAGATGTTAAAGCGTGTCCTAAATGTGGAAACGAAAAATTAGTACAAGATGAAGACACACTAGACACATGGTTCTCATCTGCTCTATGGCCTTTCTCTACTTTAGGTTGGCCAGAAAAAACAGAGGAGTTAGAATATTTCTATCCAACTAGCACACTAGTAACAGGTTATGACATAATTTTCTTCTGGGTTGCTAGAATGATATTCTCTGGTCTTGAGCATATGGGAGAAGTTCCATTTGATACAGTATTCTTCCATGGATTAGTTAGAGACTCACAAGGAAGAAAGATGAGTAAGTCACTAGGCAACGGAATTGACCCGCTAGAAGAGATAGACAAATACGGTGCAGATGCTTTAAGATTTACCCTTGTTACAGGAAACAGCCCTGGAAACGACATAAGATATTCAGACGATAAGGTAAGCTCTAGCCGTAACTTCGCAAATAAGATTTGGAACGCTACAAGATTTATCCTTATGAATATTGAGGATAAGGGAGTTGAGTGCAAATTAACAGATGAATTAAGCCTTGAGGATAAATGGATAGTTTCTAAGTTTAATAGGCTGTCTAAAGAGATTACAGAGAACCTAGAAAAGTTTGAGCTAGGTATTGCAGTTAGCAAGTTATATGACTTTATTTGGGATGATTTCTGCGATTGGTATATAGAGCTTGCAAAAATATCTATGAATTCAGGCGATGAGACTAAGGCTAACAGTGCTAGACATACTCTAGTTTGGGTTATGTCAAACACACTTAAATTATTACACCCATTCATGCCATTTATCACAGAGGAAATTTGGCAAAGCTTGCCACACGAGGGTGAGGCGTTAATGATCTCTAACTGGTTCGAGTTTGATGAAAAACTTAATTTTTCACAAGAGGAATCACAAATGGAAAAGGTAATGGATCTTATTCGTGCTGTAAGAGCAAGAAGAGGTGACATGAATGTTCCACCATCAAAGAAAGCTAGCATAAATATTGAGACAGCAGATGAGGCAGTGTTCGAGGCTGAAAAGAATGCTATTATGAAACTTGCATATGCTTCTGAAATTAATATTGGTAAAGATTTTAGCACAGAGGGTGCAGTTACAATAGTTACCGATGCTTGTAAAGCGTACTTGCCAATGGCTGAACTAGTAGACTTTGAGGCTGAAAAAGCTAGACTCACAAAGGATTTAGAGTCTTGTGAGAAACAACTTGCTACAGCTAATGCAAAGCTTAATAACGAGAAATTTATGAGCGGTGCACCAGAGAAAGTAAGACAAGGCGTTATAGACAATGCTGAAAAACTAACTGAAAAAATAAGACTTATTAAAGAGTCGTTAGCTTCTTTAGCTTAATATGTTTAGCATTTATAAAATATAAATTACGATTTGTGGCAGAAAATAAGTAACAATATTAAATAATAAAACAAGAAGAGGGTGTGACGAAATGAAAATTTCATCACACCCTATATTGATTAATTTAATCTAAAATTATTTGTTTTCATAGGGAAAATAGATGTTGAACGCATCACATTAATATGCTTGTACAATATTAATGTGCTATTTCTATTTTCATGTCTCCTGGTTTAACAAGTTTAATTTTTCTAAATAGTGCATCAAATAATAATGCAATAACAGCCGGCAAAATAAAGTGAAGTAATGCAACTTTAAATAACACCACAAAGAAGTCCTCGTTTGCCATGGCGGCAAATGTTCCAAACTGCCCTACAAGTCCGCTAGTTCCCATTCCAGCGCCTGAGGCTGTGTTTGTCATTTGGAAAACAGTTGTTGAAAGTGGTCCTAAAACAGCGGCGGCAAGTGTAGGCGCTAAAAGAATTGTTGGTTTTCTCATTATATTTCCAAATTGAAGCATTGAAGTGCCTAGTCCTTGAGAAATAAATCCGCCCATTCCGTTGTCTCTATAACTTGTAACTGCAAAGCCTATCATTTGTGCGCAACATCCAACAGTAGCTGCACCGGCGGCAAGTCCTGTTAAATCAAGCATTATACACAAAGCCGCAGAACTTATTGGCGCTGTAAGTGCAAGACCTATAATTACAGCAACAGTTATTCCCATAGGAATAGGGGATAAAGTAGTTGCGGTGTTTATAACTCCACCTAATCCATTCATAAAAGCACTTATGCTAGGCCCGATTAACGAACCTGCTAGGCAACCGCTTATGATTGTAACCATAGGAGAAATAACTATGTCAACTTTAGTTTTTCCGCTTACAAGTGAACCGATTTCTGCACCAATAACGGCAGCTATGTATGCACCAACGGGTCCACCAACAGAGTAACCGAAAGCTCCTGTCACGGCACTTGAAAAGTTTACAAGTGGTTTAGCTTTTAGACCCCATGCAATGGCAACACCAATTGCCGAGCCTACTACAGGTGAACTAGCATTTGCAACAGATGAAAACTCACTTAACATTGATAGGTACGGAATTTGCCCTAACTGAGTAAGAATTAAGCCTATTATAAGTGATGAAAACAGACCTAAAGCCATTGCGCTCATTGCATCAACAAAGTATCTTTTAGGATATTTTGTTATAGCTGAAATAAATTTATTTTTCATAATAAATGCTCCTAAACTATTGAATTTTCCTAAATATATCACGTAACAGGAATTTTGTCAACAAATAATGTAAATAAATTTTTAAATCGCTTGACAAAATGCCCTAAATTTAATAAAATAACAGTGATAGAGTGCGTTCTTTAGTGTTTGCTAAAAGAATGTACAAGAATTTAATAATGAAAGGTACCGTGCCACATAAGTTTAATATTTTATGCGACAGGCACTACATGGTGATTAAAATGGAAAAAAGAGAACAAATGTATGAGGGTAAGGCAAAAAGAGTTTATGCTACAGATAATGCAGAGTATTGCATAGTTTCATATAAAGATGATGCTACAGCCTTCAACGGAGAGAAAAAAGGCACTATTGTAGGCAAAGGTGTAGTTAATAACAGAATGTCAAACTTCATGTTCAAAAAGCTTGAGGCTCTAGGAGTGAAGACACATTTTGTAGAGGAGCTAAACGACAGAGACACAGTTGTTAGAAAAGTTACAATTGTACCTCTTGAGGTTATAGTAAGAAATAAGGCTGCCGGTAGTCTTTCAAAAAGATTAGGTCTTCCTGAGGGAACACAAATGAGCATTCCAGTTTTGGAGTTCTGTTATAAAGATGATGATCTAGGCGACCCAATGGTTAATGATTATCATATCTTAGCTGCAGGTTTTGCAACTCAAGAAGAGATTGACCAAATTGCTGATATGAGCCTTAAAGTAAATCAAATGATGCTTGAGTACTTCAAGACAGTTGATGTTGATTTAATCGACTTTAAATTAGAGTTCGGTAAGACAAGTGACGGCGAAATTATACTAGCAGACGAGATTTCACCTGACACTTGTCGTTTCTGGGACGTTCACACTGGCGAAAAACTAGATAAAGATAGATTTAGACGTGACATGGGCGGAGTAGAAGAAGCCTATGAGGAAATGATGAGAAGACTAGGTCTTAACTAATAAAGATAAACGCAGTTGTTGTATAATGATGACTGCGTTATCATACTTTAGTATAAATGAAAGGTTAAAGGTTTATATGTCAAGAGATAGTTATCAATCACCTCTTTGTTCAAGATATGCAGACAAAGAAATGAAGTATCTTTTTTCAGAAGATATGAAGTTTAAGACTTGGAGAAAGCTATGGATAGCATTAGCAGAGGCAGAAAACGAATTAGGTTTACCTGTTTCTACCGAACAAATTGAAGAATTAAAGGCAAATGCAGATAATATTAATTATGAAGTAGCACAAGAAAGAGAAAAGTTAGTAAGACACGATGTAATGAGCCATGTTTACGCTTATGGAATGCAGTGTCCTAAGGCTATGCCAATAATACACTTAGGTGCAACTTCTTGTTATGTTGGCGATAACACAGATATAATTGTTATGACACAGGCACTAAAGGTCGTAAGAAGAAAATTAGTGGGTGTTATTAGAGTATTATCTGATTTCGCTATGAAATATAAAGACTTACCAACACTTGCATTCACACATTTTCAGCCAGCGCAACCTACAACAGTCGGTAAAAGGGCTACACTGTGGATACAAGAGCTTCTATTAGACTTAGAAGATGTT
This sequence comes from uncultured Eubacteriales bacterium, assembly GCA_964369225.1. Lineage (GTDB taxonomy): Bacteria > Bacillota > Clostridia > Oscillospirales > Acutalibacteraceae > SIG603. The sequence goes on along the minus strand of CAYJER010000021.1, from coordinate 5,705 downwards.
GAGTATGTAATATCTGGAATGAAACTTCTAGGATCTAAGGGAACTACAGGCACACAAGCGAGCTTTCTAGAATTGTTTGACGGAGATCACGAAAAGGCTAAAAAAGTAGATCAATTAATAGCTCAAAAAATGGGCTTTGATTCATGCTATGCGGTTAGCGGACAAACATATTCAAGAAAGATAGACTTTAAAATTTTGTCTGTATTAAGTGGAATAGCTCAATCTGCTACTAAATTCTCAAACGATATTAGACTTCTTCAAAATCTTAAAGAGATAGAAGAGCCTTTTGAGAAAAACCAAATCGGTTCTTCTGCAATGGCATACAAAAGAAACCCTATGAGAAGTGAGAGAATTGCTTCTTTAGCTAGATATATAATTGCAGACACAATAAATCCTGCTATAACAGCCGCTACTCAATGGTTCGAGAGAACTCTTGATGACTCAGCTAATAAGAGAATAAGTATGCCAGAGGGCTTCTTAGCGACTGATGCTATACTCAACCTTTATATGAATGTAGCAGATGGTTTAGTAGTTTACCCTAAGGTAATTGAGCAAAGACTTATGAGAGAATTACCTTTCATGGCTACTGAAAATATTATGATGGATGCAGTTAAAAAAGGTGGAGACAGACAAGAGCTTCACGAGCAAATTAGAGTTCATTCACATGCAGCCGGAAGAGTTGTTAAAGAAGAGGGTGGAGAGAATGATCTTTTAGAGAGAATTGCAAATGACCCAATGTTTGATGTAAGCCTAGAAGAGCTAAAGGGTATTTTAAATCCTGCTGACTATGTTGGCAGAGCTCCACAGCAAACAGAAGACTTTATTAATGAGGTAGTTAATCCTCTATTAGATAATTACAGCGATATCCCAAGAGAACAGGCAGAGATTAGTATATAATCAAAGCCTACAAGAAAGGAATTAAATTAAATGGTTAAAGCGATAGTCGGCGCTTGTTGGGGCGACGAGGGAAAAGGTAAAATCACAGATGTATTAGCAGAAGATTCAGACATAGTTATCCGTTTTCAAGGCGGAAGCAATGCGGGACACACAATCATAAACAACTATGGCAAATTTGCACTTCATCAATTACCATCAGGTATTTTTAGAAGTAATATAATAAATATCATTGGTAACGGTGTTGCTCTTTCGGTTGAGAACTTCACTAAAGAGATAAACGAAGTTAAGGAAAAAGGCGTTCCAATGCCACAAATCCTTATTTCTGACAGATGCCAAATTGTTATGCCTTATCACAAAGAGTTAGACGGAATGGAAGAGGCAAGACTTGCAGCTAAATCATTCGGTTCAACAAAATCAGGTATAGCTCCATTCTATTCAGATAAATACTCTAAAATTGGTTTCCAAGTTAGTGAGCTTTTCGACACTAAAGAGTACTTAATGGAAAAAATTGAAAGAGTTGTAGAGATCAAGAACGTTCTTTACACAAAACTTTACAATAAAGAGCCATTAAACGCTACAGAGATTTATAATAAATTAATGGAATACAAAGAGTTAATAGCTCCATATGTAGCAGACACATTCACAGTTCTTCATAACGCAGTTAAAGAGGGTAAGACTATATTACTAGAGGGACAATTAGGTTCACTAAAAGATCCTGATCTTGGAATTTATCCTATGGTTACTTCTTCTTCACCAGTTGCAGGCTTTGGCGCAGTTGGAGCAGGCGGAATTCCTCCATACGAGATAAAAGAGATTATCACAGTAGTTAAGGCTTATTCAAGTGCAGTAGGTGCTGGTGAGTTTGTAAGCGAAATATTCGGAGAAGAAGCAGACGAATTAAGAAGAAGAGGTGGAGACGGCGGCGAGTACGGCGCTACTACAGGCAGACCTAGAAGAATGGGCTGGCTAGACCTTGTAGCTTCAAGATACGGCTGTCAAGTTCAAGGTGCTACAGGTGCTGCTTTCACAGTTGTAGACGCACTAGGCTACTTAGATGAAATCCCTGTTTGTGTAGCATATGAGCTAGACGGAAAGAGAATTGATTACTTCCCAGCAACTACAGACCTTAAGAGATGCAAACCAATACTAGAAGTGCTTCCTGGTTGGAAATGCAATGTAATGGGAATTAAGAATTATGAGGAATTACCTGAAAACGCTAAAAATTATATTGAATTTGCTGAAAAACATCTAGGTGTCCCAATCACAATGGTATCAAATGGTCCGAAAAGAGAAGACATTATTTATAGATAAGTGAGGTAAAAATTATGTGTGGTATAGTAGGTTTTATTGGTTATGAAAACGCTAGTCCTTTTTTGTTACAAGGGCTACAAAAACTTGAGTACAGAGGCTATGACTCAGCAGGAGTAGCTGTTTGGACAGGAAATAAAATAGAAATTGCAAAGGCAAAGGGAAGACTTAAAAATCTTTCTGACTTAATAAAAGGCGGAGAAGCCTTACAAGGTGAAGTTGGAATAGGTCATACAAGATGGGCAACACATGGCGCTCCTTCTGACAAAAATTCACATCCACATCCAAGCTTTAGCGGTAAATTCGCTGTGGTTCACAACGGAATTATCGAGAACTACCTAAGCATTAAGCAACATCTTCAAAAAAAGGAAATCAACTTTGTTTCAGAGACAGATAGTGAAGTAGTTTCACAAATGCTTGAATACTACTACAACGGAAATGTTAAAGAGACTATCAATAAAGTAGTATCTAAAGTAGAGGGAAGCTATGCGTTTGGAATTATCTGCGAGGACACACCTGATGTGCTTTATGCAGTTAGAAAAGATAATCCTCTAATCATAGGATTAGGAGAGAAACAGAATTATATCGCTTCTGATATTCCAGCTATTCTATCAAAAACAAGAAAAATAATGAGATTAGGCGATGGAGAGCTTGCAATAATCACAAGAGACAATGTAGAGATCTTCAATAGCTATGATGAAAAAATTGAAAAAGAGATTGAAGTTATTAACTGGGATATCGCCGCTGCTGAAAAGGGTGGATATGAGCATTTCATGATGAAAGAAATCATGGAGCAACCAGAAGTAATTGCTAAGACAATTCTGCCAAGAATTAAAGACGGTGAAATAGTACTTGATGATGTGAAACTAACAAAAGAAGATATAGAGAATATTTCTAAGATATTCATTGTTGGTTGTGGCACGGCGTATCATGTTGGTGTAGCTGCAAAATACATGTTTGAGCAAACACTTAGAATTCCTGTTGAAACAGATGTTGGATCAGAATTTAGATATAGATCACCAATAGTTGACGATAGAACATTGGTTGTAATTATCAGCCAATCTGGTGAAACAGCCGATACATTAGCTGCATTACGCCAAGCTAAGAAAAGCGGAGCAAGAGTTATCTCGATAGTCAATGTTGTAGGTTCTTCTATAGCCATTGAAAGTGACGATGTTATATACACATGGGCAGGCCCTGAAATTTCAGTTGCTTCAACAAAGGCATACAGCACACAGCTTGTTGTTATGTATTTAATTGGAATATACATGGCAGATAAGCTAGGTAAAATAGATGCAGAAACTAAGAAGTTCTATATTGAAGAGATGATGTCAATTCCAGACAAAATTGCAGAAATTCTTAAAAATAAAGAAAACATTCAAAAAATAGCTGCAAAGCATTTCCACGCTAACGACATTTACTTTATAGGTAGAAATGTTGATTATGCAGTATCACTAGAGGGATGCCTAAAACTTAAAGAGATTTCTTACATCCACTCAGAAGCATACACAGCAGGTGAGCTAAAACATGGTCCTATCTCACTGATTGAAGATGGAACAATGGTAATATCTTTGGCTACTTATGAATCATTGTTTGATAAAACACTTTCAAACATTAAAGAAGTCAAAGCTAGAGGCGCTGTTTGCTGGGGTATCACAGTAGAAGGAAATCAAGAGCTAAAAGAAGAGGTAGAATATATTTCTTATATTCCAAAAATAGTAGACTTTATGTTGCCATCACTGACAAGTGTAAAGCTTCAACTATTCTCTTACTTTGTTGCTTCAATGAGAGGCTGCGATATTGATATGCCTAGAAACTTAGCAAAGTCAGTTACAGTTGAATAATAATGTTCGCCCGAAAAATACGGTGAAAGCCGTAAATTTCGGGCATTGACATAGGAAAGGAAAGTTAAATGAAAAAATTATCCTATAATGAGTCAGTGGTAGTTCTTGACTTTGGAGGACAATATGCTCAATTAATTGCAAGACGTGTACGTGATCTTAACGTATACTGTGAAATAAAGTCATACAAGACAGACCCGCAGGAGCTAAAAAAATATAAGGGAATTATATTCACAGGTGGCCCTAATTCAGTTTATCTTGATGAATCACCAAAATGCTCGAAAGAAGTGTTTGAAATTGGAGTTCCTGTTTTAGGTATTTGCTATGGCGCACAGCTAATGGCATACTTATTAGGCGGTGAAGTTTCATCTGCTGATGTAAGAGAATACGGCAACTGTGAAGTTAGCTTTAAAGAAGACTCTAAAATTGTAGCCGGAATAGGCAAGAGCATAACATGGATGAGCCACACAGACTATATTTCGAGAGTTCCGAACGGATTTAAGGTTACTGGCACTACAGAAAATTGCCCATGTGCCTCAATGGAAGACGGCGAAAAAAATCTATATGCAGTTCAGTTCCACCCAGAGGTAGAACACAGTATCTGTGGAAATGAGATTTTAAAGAATTTCCTATACAACGCTTGCGAATGTACAGGCGACTGGGAAATGAAGTCATTTGCTGAGACCACAATTGAGAATATTAAGCAACAAGTAGGCGATAAAAAGGTTCTATGTGGACTTTCAGGCGGTGTTGACTCATCGGTAGCGGCACTTTTGGTTCACAGAGCTATAGGCAAAAATTTAACATGTATCTTTGTAGACCATGGAATGCTTAGAAAAAACGAGGGCGACATGGTAGAGCAAGAGTTTAAAAAGCAATTCGACATGAATATAATTAGAGTTAATGCCGAAGATAGATTTTTAGGAAAACTTGAAGGAATTTCTGACCCAGAGACAAAAAGAAAAATCATCGGTGAAGAATTTGTAAGAGTTTTTGAAGAAGAAGCTAAAAAACTAGGCGAAATGAACTTCTTGTGTCAAGGAACAATATATCCTGACGTTGTAGAAAGCGGAACTGGTGAAGCGGCAGTAATTAAGAGTCATCACAATGTTGGTGGACTACCAGAAGATATAGGCTTTGAGGGCTTAGTAGAGCCACTTAGAGACTTGTTTAAAGATGAAGTTAGAAGAGTAGGCTTAGAGCTTGAAATTCCAGAACATCTAGTATGGCGTCAACCTTGTCCAGGACCAGGTCTAGCAGTTAGAATAATGGGCGACATAACAAGAGAAAAATTAGCGCTTTTAAAAGATGCAGACGCAATTTTCAGAGAAGAAGTAACAAACTTCGGACTAGAAAGAGACGTAAACCAATATTTCGCTGTTTTAACAGGCGTTAATTCAGTAGGCGTAATGGGTGACGGCAGAACATACGGCGAAGCAATAGCACTAAGAGCCGTAACAACAACAGATTTTATGACAGCCGACTGGGCAAAACTTCCATACGAACTTTTGGGCAAAGTCTCAAACAGAATTGTAAATGAAGTAAAAAATGTTAATAAAGTAGTGTACGACATCACTAGCAAACCACCTAGCACTATAGAGTGGGAATAAAAAAATTAAGGCTAGAAACCCTGATAACTACTGGGTTTCTAGCCTTTTT
>CAYJER010000020.1:9937-38937 GCA_964369225.1 uncultured Eubacteriales bacterium | reverse complement strand
ACTAGGAATATTGCTAAACCTGCGGGCGACCACACAGGGTCGCCCCTACAATAATTCCTAAGAGGCACGTCTGCACGGAAACCTGTGGACAGACGTGCCTCTTAGGAAAAACCAATGTAGGGGATGGCGTCCTCGACATCCCGTATTGATTATATTTTTTATATTTAGGGACGTCGAGGACGCCGTCCCCTACATGAAATTGTACATTTTAACAAATTTTTATAGTGCTTAATATTTCTCCATTAGTTAGCTGGATTAATTGGGGCTGAAGCTGTCTCGAGTGAATATTAAAGCGTCTTCAATTGGTTTATCGTAAAAATTTTTTCTTTTACCACAAAGGGTAAATCCTAAACTTTCATACAAACTAATTGCAATTTTATTAGAGGAACGAACTTCAAGGCTAACAGAATATTCAGCCTTTTCACATAATGCCTTAATCAGTTTTTTAGCTATACCTTTTTTTCGTTGAAGCGGAAACACTGCTATATTTGTTATGTAGGCCTCGCCTAAGACTATGTGTGAGCCAACATAACCTAGCACCTCTTCGTTCTCTAAAGCTACTAAAAAACAAGCGTTTTCGTTTTCTAGCTCTTCTCTTAACGAGTTTTGAGACCATGGACTGCTAAAACATTCTTTTTCAAGTATGGCTAATTCCTTAATATGCTGTTCCTGCATTAAAGTTATTTGCATTTCTAACCTCTATTATTGTCTTAAGTTTTGTGAAGAAATAAGATACTTCTTCTATAATCATGTCACGACAAAGTCTATATGCGTCTAAGCCTAGGCCTTGTGGGTCTGGTATGTCTTCTCTTGTGACATATATTTTATCTTGTGAAATTCCAGCTTGATTAAATATATATGCGTGTGTTTTAGTCATTGTGAAAAATGCGTCCCATACATCTATTTCTTCGGTTGTTATTTTTTTTGTTCGGTGTCCTCTTACATCAATTCCTATTTCAGATAAAACTTTTATAGTTTCCTCGTTTGCTTTTTCGCCTATCTCGGATGATAGGCCACTGCTTAGGCATACAATTTCGTGTGTGAAATTTGCCTCTTGTATCATTTTTCTGAAAATTACTTCTGCCATTACGCTTCTGCATTTATTCGCCATGCAGATAAACATTATTTTCATTGGATTACTAACCTTTCTTTGCTGGTTTTTGGTATACCAAAAAATCAAAATGTATTTCTGTGGATAAGTTTGTTGTTTCTTTGATTTTTTCACAGCCTTTTATGTCTGTCTTTATGTAATATGGTGTCATACAAAATAGGTTTTGTATGTCAAAATTATTTTCTAAATTAATTCTTGACTTTACAGTTATTCTCTCGATAAACTCAAAGCCATTGTAATCGCAGTCTTTTTCCTCGTTCTCATATGGGTTTTCATACAATATTTCTTTAAGCTCATATAAATGTCTTTTTCCTGGAACTGCATAAATTAATATGCCATTTTCTCTTAAAACTCGTGAAAATTCGTCTTCTACCATAGGTGAAAACACATTTATAAGCATATCAAAGCAGTTATCGGCTACAGGAATATCAAAACTGCTTGCTACTGCAAAGTCAATTCCTTTATATTTTGAGGCAGCCATTTTCACAGCAATTTTTGAGATATCGTATGCTGTGACATTTGTTAATTCTTTAATTTTTTCGGTGTAGTAGCCCTCACCACAGCCACAGTCAAGAATATTTTTGGCTGGGTATTTTTTTATTATCTCTAAAAGTGCATCAAGGAAGACATCATAATAGCCTTTTTCAAGAAAATTACGTCGGGCAACTATCATCTCTTTGCTGTCTCCAGGACTTTTTGAGTGAATTTTATTTGGTTTTACAAGATGTACATAGCCTTGTTTTGCCTTGTCAAAGCTGTGATTGTTTTCACAAACCAACATATTTTCAGTTTGTTTAAGGCTTCCTTTACAATTGGGACATACAAAATTTGTCATGTTTAGACTTGTGTCTTAAGGATTGTTCCCTGTGACTTCCTTTCTTTTAATTTTTGATATTAAGTCATGTTAATGCTTATTTGTAAGGGAGGGTCTGAGTGCAGACGTGCCTCTTTGCAAATTCAGCCATGTAGGGGACGGGTTTTCCGTCCCGAAAAACTAGAGGTTTTCGTTAAATTCCCACGGGACGGAAAACCCGTCCCCTACAATATTTCAACAAATTTATTTTTATACATACAAAATTTGTTGATTACCCCTTTGAATCGTACCATGTTTTGCCTATTTTTGCATCTGCCAGCAGTGGAACTTGCATTTTATAAGCCTCTTGCATTTCTTCGGTTAAAATTTGGCGGACTTTCTCAGCCTCGTCTTCACTAGCTTCTACAATAAGTTCATCGTGAACTTGTAAAATAAGTTTTGACTGCAAATTTTCAGCCTTTAATCTGTTATAAACTTTAACCATAGCAATTTTGATAATGTCCGCTGCTGCTCCTTGAATTGGCATATTTCTTGCAACACGCTCACCAAAAGCTCTCATATTAAAATTAGAACTTGTAAGCTCTGGCAAGTATCTTCTTCTTGCAAAAATATCTTCACTATAACCTTTTTCTTTAGCTTGTGCTATAACTTCATCCATGTAATCTCTAACACCACAGAAATTTTTAAGATATTCATTTATATAATTCTCGGCTTCTTTTCTTGTAACTCCAATGTCTTGAGACAGCGAAAACGCACCTATACCATAAACAATGCCAAAGTTTACAGCCTTAGCAGAACTTCTCATTTTAGGAGTGACAAGAGTTTCAGGCATTCCGAAAACTCTAGCTGCTGTTTGGGTGTGGATGTCTTTATTCTCGTTAAAAGCTTTTATCATAACTTCATCGTTTGCAACATGAGCCAAAACTCTAAGCTCAATTTGAGAGTAGTCGGCATCTACATATACGCAATTTTCTTTTGCCACAAAAAACTTTCTAAGCTCACTGCCTAGAGTGGTTCTAACAGGAATATTCTGCAAGTTAGGTTCAGTGCTAGAAATTCTGCCTGTTCTAGTTTCTGTCTGATTAAAGTTAGAATGTATTCTTCCATCTTCTGCAACAACCTTTAAAAGACCCTCGCAATAAGTTGAATTAAGCTTTGTAAGCGTTCTGTACTCAAGAATTTTTTCAACTACAGGGTGATAATGCCTAAGACTTTCAAGAACCTGCGCATTAGTCGAATAGCCAGTTTTAGTCTTTTTCCCGTGTGGCAACTCTAATTTTTCAAACAGTGCCTCGCCTAATTGTTTAGGAGAATTTAAGTTAAATTCATAGCCGACTTCTTGTTTTACAGTTTTGTCTAGCTCTAATATTTCTGATTTTAGTTTCTCACCAAAGATTTTTATTCCGTCGGTATCAAGCTTTACACCGACTAACTCCATGTCTGCAAGAACTATAGCAAGTGGAATTTCAACTTCGTTAAATAGAAATTCTTGCCCGTATTCTTTAATTTTGCCCGCTAAAAGCTTGCAAAGTTTAGGTAATGCGTGGCATAATGAGGCAATTCCGTCTTCATTCTCGCCTAAAGGAATTGAATATTCGGTGCATAATCTATCAAGCTCATATCCTGTAGCGGATGGATTTAGCAAATATGCAGCAATTGAAGTATCCATGACTACTGCCTGAATGTCTTCATTTGTTCTTTCTTTTACCATTTTTGCAAAGAGTTTTAAGTTGTCACAGTTTTTTTTAATCTTAGCATTTTTTGCAAAACTCTTAAGGAAAGAGTCTGTAATTTCTGCTTTGATAACTTCTTTTTCTGTGCTAAAATAAATATTTTCACCAGATACAGTAAAATAGGCCTCGCCTAAATCTTGTAACAAAGGCATAACTGCACTGGCTGTCATGGTTTTAAGGATACATTCTTCCTTTTCTTCTTCTACCACAGCTTCTTTTACATTTAATTTTTCAATAAGTTTAAATAGCTCAAGTTCAGCCATAAGGCTAAGAGCCTTTTGTGGGTCGCCCTCACGGTTTAAGTAGTTTTCAAGATTAGTATCAATTGGTGCATAGGTGTTAATTTTTCCAAGTTCATAGCTTAAAAGAGCGTTGTCTTTAGAGGCAATAAGCTTTTCTCTTATGCCTTTTTTAATGTCTATAGTATCGATGTTTTCATAAATATATTCAAGGGTCGAAAATCTGCCAATTAAATCTTTTGCGCCTTTTTCGCCAATTCCTGCAACACCAGGAATATTATCAGAGGTATCACCCTGTATCGCCTTGATATCTATTAATTGTTTAGGTTTTACGCCATAATCTTCAAGGATTTTAGCCTCGTCATATATTGTGACTGTTGATTGCCCAAACTTAGTTGTGGCAAGTCTTACGGCTGTTTTTGAAGAAACTAACTGTAGGCTGTCTCTATCACCTGTGGCAATTATACAATCATTTCCGCTCTCTTCGCATAGCCTACCTAGAGTTCCGATAATATCGTCGGCCTCAAAACCCTCTACGCTTATATTTGTGTGTCCTAAATATTCAAGCAACTCTTTTAAAACAGGCATCTGCATTGCTAGTTCGTCTGGCATACCTGTTCTTTTAGCCTTGTATCCGTCATACATTTTATGTCTAAAAGTAGGTGCTTTTAGGTCAAAGGCTATCGCAATTCCGTCAGGCTTGCTCTCTTCTTTAAGCCTTTCTAAGATAGTCAAAAATCCGTAAATTCCGTTTGTGTACATGCCTGTCTTAGTTGTAAGCGGTCTTATGCCATAGTAGGCCCTGTTTACTATACTGTTTCCGTCGATAACCAGTAGTTTCATATTAATTTACCCCTTTAAATTCTTTCTGTAGTAAGATAAGAATAATAGACCTGTTGCTGTTGCCGCTAAAATATCAGAGATTGACTCCGCCAATAATACAGAGAAAACTCGTCCGCCGTCTTTTACAAGATCGCTTATAGGCTCTGCCATAGAAATTGCAAAAGAGCTGTCTCCAATAAGGTGTGGCAAGATATAGATAAGTGGTATAAGCATAATTATTTTTCTGAAAATTGCCATTGAGAGTGAGCGTTTTGCTTGTCCTAATGCTAGGAAACTTTGTTGACACGCTAATTGTATTCCGAATGTTAGGCCACCAAATAAGAAAATTCTAAGGCCCCAAGCGGTGTAACGTAAGGTGTCTTCGTTTGAAGCGAACATGCTAGCGAAAAATTCTGGGAAAATTAAAACTAAAGAAATGCTCGTCATAGAGAAACATATGCTAGTGATAAGCAATATTTTAAAGGCTTTTCTAACTCTGTCAAGTTGTTTTGCACCGTAATTATAGCTTAGTATTGGCTGAACTCCTTGTGCTAAGCCTTGTAACGACATGGCAATTACTTGATAAAAACTTTGTAAGCTTGCCATTGCACCGACTGCCAATGTGCTACCAAATAAATTTAGTTGATTATTAAAAGATATTTGCAAGAGACTTTCTGTTGACTGCATTATAAATGGTGAGATACCTAATGACATTATAGTTAGAATAATTTTAATGTCAGGTTTTAAATATTCACGTCTAATTTTAAGTTTGCTTTGGTTTGAGAAGAAGAAACGAAGTACCCAAACAGCTGAAACCGCCTGTGATAATATAGTTGCCAAGGCAGCTCCTTTTACACCCATGTTCATTCCAAAAATAAAAATTGGGTCAAGAATTATGTTAATAACTGCACCTATGACTACTGTTATCATTCCAAGGGTTGCCCTACCTTGAATGTTTATATATGGGTTAAGTCCAATTGCGTATTGAACAAATAAAGTTCCAAGTGAATATATTCCCACATATTCTTTAGCTATAGCTATGTTGCTTTCGGAAGCACCAAAGGCATAAAGCAAAGGTTCTTGAAATATTAACAATAGAATAGTTATAACAACTCCGTTTATTGTAAGAGCTACAAAGGAGTTTGTAAGTATTTTATCGGCAGCTTTGTCGTTTTTTTCGCCTAGTCTCATTCCGGCTATAGGAGCGCCACCGACACCTACAAGACTTGTGAATGCCATTATAAGCGTGACAACAGGCAACGAGACTGCAAGGGCAGACATTGAAAGGTTATCGTCAGGCATATTTCCTATATAAATTCTGTCTACTATGTTGTAGACAAGGTTTACCAGTTGTGCGATAATTGCAGGAACTGCAAGTTTAATGATAAGTGAAGATATTTTGCTTGTTCCTAATGCGCTTGTTTGTTGCATAAAATGACTTACCTTTCTTTTGTTTAAATATGATTGATGTAGGAGATGGTCTCAAGCCTTAGAACTTAGTGAAGAGTGAAAAATGAATAGTGAAAAGTTCATGTGAAAATCCTTGCGGATTTTTTGATTAAAGGATTTTGAATTTAAAATATTGTATTTATCGGACGCAGGCAATAAAACCATAAACTCACATTAGCTAGGTGTGTGAATTGCCTGTCGGGGTACCCGTCCCAGACGTGTTGATTAGGAAAATTCAGTCATGTAGGGGCGGATATTATCCGCCTAAAAAGCCCGTAATTTCATCTAAATTTCACAGGCGGATAATATCCGCCCCTACATTAGTATGTAAATTTTAACGAATTAAGATTGCTTATTTTCTAAGGATTGGGGGCTACCCGACTGATGTCGAATAATAATTCGTGAATATTTCGGACGCAGGCAATAAAACCATAAACTCACATTAGCTAGGTGTGTGAATTGCCTGTCGGGGTACCCGTCCCAGACGTGTTGATTAGGAAAATTCAGTCATGTAGGGGCGGATATTATCCGCCTAAAAAGCCCGTAATTTCATCTAAATTTCACAGGCGGATAATATCCGCCCCTACATTAGTATGTAAATTTTAACGAATTAAGATTGCTTATTTTCTAAGGATTGGGGGCTACCCGACTGATGTCGAATAATAATTCGTCTAAATCTTTAAGGCTTGTAAGTTGTCCAGAGCGTTTTCTAAACTCGGCTGCTCCTTTTATTCCGTGAATATACCAAGCTATGTGTTTTCTGGCTTCTCGCATGGCTTTTTCCTCGCCTTTTAAAAGGCACATTTGGGATATATGTTCTCTTATTACAAGGATTTTTTTAGATAGGGGAGGTTCTGGCATTACAATTTCACGGCTTCCGAGCATGGCATTAATATTAGCAAACACAAATGGATTTCCGAGTGCTGCCCTGCCTACCATGACTGCATCACAGTTTGTCTCTGAAAGCATTTTAGAGGCTGAAATTCCGTCGATTACATCGCCGTTTCCAATTACAGGAATTGAAACTGCTTGCTTTACTTCTTTAACTATGCTCCAGTCGGCAAATGGCTTATACATCTGCTCTTTAGTTCTTCCGTGTAAAAAAATAGCATCTGCTCCGTTGTCTTCACAGATTTTTGCAACTTCTACAGCGTTTACGCTGTTAGAGTCCCAGCCTTTGCGAATTTTGACTGTAATAGGCAAATTTACAGCCTTTTTCATTGCGTTTACTATTTCACCACAAAGTTTAGGGTTTTTCATTAATGCAGAACCACAGTTGTTTCCTGCTATTTTTGGAACAGGGCATCCCATGTTTATGTCTATAAAAATTGGTTTTTGCTCGCTTGCAATGACTGCCGCCTCTGCCATAATTTCTGGAACTTCACCAAAAATTTGAATAGCACAAGGACCTTTGTCGTGGCTTAAGTCTAAAATGTCGTGAGTTTTTTTGTAATTATATATTAATGCCCTAGCAGACACCATTTCTGTGACTGTAAAGGCTGAGCCAAAGCCATAACACACATTTCTGTAGCTTGCATCTGTCACCCCAGCCATAGGGGCTAGAATTGCCTTGCCAGAAGTTTCAAAATTGCCTATTTTCACGCTTTGCCTCCTGTTTTAAGGTATTCTATCTCAAGGCTTGGATTTTCAGCTGAAAACACAGATGTTCCACAAACACAGATATCTGCAAGGGTACAAAGATGAATATTTTCTCTTCCTATTCCACCGTCAAGCTCTACCAATGTATTAGGAGATTTCTCTTTGATAATTCTTACCTTCTCGACGTGTTCTACCATCATAGACTGTCCGCCAAACCCTGGTTCTACTGTCATAACAAGCACCATGTGAATTTTATCGAGGTAAGGAAAAACAGATTCCACAGGAGTATCAGGTTTTATAACCAAGGCTGGTTTCACAGAGAAACTTTTAATTTTTTCGATTACCTCTAATATATTGTCTTTGCATTCAATATGCACAGCAATAATATCTGCGCCTGCATTTGCAAAACGCTCTATATAATTCATTGGACGACTAAGCATTAGGTGAACATCAAACTCTAGGTCGCATATTTTTCTAATTTGCCTTACAACTTCGGCACCAAAACTGATATTAGGAACAAAATGCCCGTCCATTATATCTAGGTGAAGCATGTCGGCATTCTTTATTTTTTCAATTTCCTCATGAAGTCTTGTGAAATCTGCCGCTAAAAGGGAGGGTGCTATCTTCATTAATATTCTCCTTATCTGCTTGTGCTACCAAATCCGCCTGTGCCACGGTCTGTTTCATCTAAATTTGTTACTTCTAAAATTTCTGGGAATAATATAGGTGTTACAACAAGTTGCGCAATTCTATCGTTTGGATTAATAGTGTAACTGTTTTCACTTAAATTATGAACAGCTATCTTTAACTCGCCCCTGTAATCGGCATCTATGACACCAACTCCGTTTGTTAGATGTATGCCATGCTTTGTGCTAAGTCCGCTTCTAGCATACACAAGGCCTGCGGTATTCTCAGGCAATTTTATTGCAATTCCTGTAGGAACAAGTGTTCTCTGATTAGGATTTAATTCTAAAGGTTTTTCTAAACACGCAAAAAGATCCAACCCGGCACTCATTGAACTAGCTCTTGTAGGTATTACCGCCGAGTCTTTAAGTTTTAATATTTCTAATGTATCCAAATTATTCTCCGTTTCGTCAAATATTGATGTTTTAACAGTGTTTCAACAGGTTTTCAACACTTTCCACCTTGTTTTCAACAGTTATAAGATACCCCTGTAAAAAAGCCCACGAGTATAGGTTTTATTAGGGTTTTTATGTCGAATTAGGTCGCTGATAATATCAACTATTTCAACAGAGTTTTCCACAGTAAACCTAATTATTCCAAAATCTGCGTTTTTTATCTCTTTTATCCTATCGGATAAACAAAGTGGAGTGCTGTTTAGTATTTCTGCATAAAAGTCAAATTTATCTTTATTTATATTTTCGCCCGAAAATTTATTACATATTACAGGAAACTCTATGTCTTTTCTATCTCTTAAAGTTTGCGTACCCTTGCAGTCAAGACAGCTTTTGTCATTTGTTTTAACAGGACATGCACGAGTTAGCATAAGAGATTGTCTTCCGTAAATCATCAATCCCAATTTTGCATTAGATTTAATATTATATAACTCTGTGTCTTTAATCTCGAACGACATTTCTAAGTCTTCAATTCCTAATTCTTCAAACTGTTTAACACTGTATGAATTAATCGCATTTAGGGAGTATTGTCCGTGGATTTTAGCTCCAATATCTTTTATAATTTTGACAGCATATAAATTTCCACAGGCAAAATGTTCTACACCTATATTATAAAGCGTTTTAACTTTTTTTGCAATAGTTTCATCACTATAAAAATTAATTTTAGGCATTATTGCACAAAGTTTTACACCTTTTTCAAGAAGTTCTTCAAAGTTTTTTTGTTCACAGTGTAAAGGAAGATATATATACTCAAACATTGAAACATCCTCGGGGATTTGCTCAAAATTATTAAATTCTGCCCTTAAAGTAAACTCTGAAAGCTCTCTTTTAGGCAAGTCTATTTTAGGCTCTTTAAAGTCTATTGATTTTCTTTTAGACTTTAGTTCTGACAAGCTCTGGCACATTTTTCTTCGTAACTCGTTGATTTGTGAAACAGGTAAAACAGAGTCTTCGTCTGTGTCGATTTTTATCGAATTAACATAGAACTGTGTTGAACCTAATTTGCTAAATCTGTTTTCTAAATCTTCTTTGCTCATAGCCTTAACTTTTGCCTTTTGGGGCTTGTTTTCACCTGTGATTATAGCAGTGTTTCCTAAAGTGTCACTGGCAGACACAACAGGGTAACTGTTTTGCTTAAATTTTATTTTTATGTCAAGCGGAACTCGTTTATATTCGTTTCTATAAAAATCATGAATTTTACCATAAAGCTCTGAATTACTTTTGAGTACGTCTTCTTTTGTTCTAATTCCAAACATATTATGGTTTATCTCGGCATCAAAATAGCCACTGGTAAAGCCTGATCTTGAAAAAACATTCTTAAGATTTTGCATGATTTCTTCATCTAATATATCATTTTCAAGTGAGGAGTTACAAGCCTTTACAGCCATGCTTACATATTCCTCACGCTTCATTCTTCCTTCGATTTTAGCAGAAGTAATACCGACTCTTTCTAAATCTTTAAGATTTTTAACATAGCTTAAATCTTTAAGACTTAGTGCGTTTTCATAATTTGAACTCCAAAAAGGCAGTCTGCAAGTTTGTGCACATTTTCCACGGTTACCACTTCTAGAGCCGAGCATTGCACTAAAATAGCATTGACCAGAGACGCACATGCACATAGCACCATGCACAAAGACCTCTAGTTCTAGGTTTGTGTTATTTTTTACTTTTTTAATTTCTTCAAAACTCATTTCTCTTGCTAAAACCGCCCTTTGGGCACCCAGAGTTTCTAAAAGGCTTACAGCACTTTTACAAGATAGGCTCATTTGAGTAGAGCAATGAATAGGCATATCTTCGCAACATTTTTTAAGCAGATAAAAAAGTCCCATGTCTTGCACGATTATGGCATCGACTGCTATTTCACACAAAAATTTTACAGCTTTTAAGACTTCTTCAATCTCGTTATCTTTAATGAGTACATTTATTGCGACAAACACTTTTACGTCACGGGCATGACAAAATTCAGTACATTTTTTTAGCTCTTCATTAGAAAAGTTTCCTGCACTGTCTCTTGCACTAAATTGCTTCATGCCTACATAAATGGCATCTGCACCCGAAAATACAGCCGGCGCTACTACTTCTGGTGAGCCGACAGGGGCTAATATCTCCATACTTATGACCTTGTCATTTTTGCCGCATAAATGCGATAAAAATTTCGGGAAAGTTCCCCATGACTGTCCTTTCGCTATTATTTTACATTTTTTATTTATTCACTTTAGCATATATATGTGTATGGTTTACATTAAGTTTTACTTTATTTTAACATAAAAAGCTTGATTTTTCAAGGCTAATTTGATAATATATATTTATAAGAAATACTAAAACAAATATAAATTTTATAAATTTAAGCATAGTTGATAAAAAAGCAATAAAATTTTTGTATATATTATTGGTGGTGCTAAAAAAAGTAAGAAAAATTTGTAGGTACTTACACTTGTATTTCTGCGTAAATTAGTATAAACTATACTATATGAGATGACTATAGAGCATTGTTTGAATACTAAATATGTTAAACTGCATAATAAAAGGAGAATTACTATGAATAACAACTTTACAGCTAAAGAGGCGTTAAATGCCATAGAATCAAAACTTAGCCAACAATTCGGAGTAAACAGCACTAACGCAAGCGCAGAGGAATTATATAAGGCTATCGTTCTTATTACAAGAGATATTTTAGCTCAAAATCGTAGCGAATTTATGACAAAGGCAGACGAAACTGGCACAAAAAAAGTGTACTACTTGTGTATGGAATTTTTGCTAGGAAGATCACTTAAAAATAATCTGTTTAATTTAGGTCTTGAAGGCGTTTTTGATGAGGCACTTGAGAACCTTGACATTAAACTTGAAACACTTTATGAGCAAGAACCAGATGCAGGTTTAGGAAACGGCGGTCTTGGAAGACTGGCAGCTTGTTTTATGGATGGCTTGGCAACAGGTGAATATCCAGCCATGGGTTACTCATTACGCTATGAGTACGGCATTTTCAAACAAAAACTTATTGAGGGTTGGCAAACAGAGTTGCCTGACTTCTGGCTACCAGGCGGAGAAGTTTGGCTACAAAAGGTAGACGAAAGCTCAGTAGAGGTTAAATTCGGTGGATACCCAGAAGAGGTATGGCATGATGAATATCACACTGTAATTCACAGAGATGCTACAGTCATTACAGCGGTTCCTTATGACATGTATATTGCAGGCTACGGCGGTAAGGGTGTAAGTGTATTAAGAATTTGGAAGTCTGTTAGCAATAACTTTGACATGAAACTGTTTAACAGTGGTAACTACCTAAAATCATTAGAGCAAAATGCCATTGCCGAATCTATAACTAAGGTTTTATACCCAGAGGATAACCACACAGAGGGAAAAACATTAAGACTAGAGCAACAATATTTCCTAGTTTCAGCCTCAATTCAAGACATAGTAAAGAGACATTTAATGGCTCATTGCTCACTTGATAATCTTCCTGAATTAGCAGCAATTCACATGAACGATACTCACCCAGTTTTAGCAATACCAGAGCTTATGAGAATTATGCTTGATGAGTGTGGCTATTCATGGGAAAAAGCATGGGAAATTACTACAAAAACTATTGCTTATACTAATCACACAGTTATGTCAGAGGCGTTAGAGAGCTGGAGCAGTGAAATGTTTAAGTTCAGACTACCTCGTATATACCAAATTGTTGAAGAGATCGACAGACGTTTCTGGGAAGAAATGAGAGCTAAAAATGTTGATGAGGCTAAAATTTGGAGAATGGCTCCTTTAAACAACAATTATGTAAAGATGGCTAATTTGGCTGTTATTGCTTCTCACAGTGTTAATGGTGTTTCTGCACTTCACAGTGATATATTAAAAAATTCTGTCTTCCATGATTTCTACACAGAGTATCCTGAAAGATTTAAAAATGTAACTAACGGTATAGCTCATAGACGTTGGTTTAATCAGTCAAACCCTGAAATGGCTAAACTTACTTCAGAGCTTATTGGCGACGAATATATCTATGACGCTTCAAAGCTTGAAGGCTTGATGAAGTACACAGACGATAAATCAGTTTTAGACCAAATTGAGAAGATTAAATACAACAACAAGTTAAGACTTGCAGATTATTTAAAGAGAACTCAAAAGATCACAGTTGACCCTAATTCAGTGTTTGATGTTCAAGTTAAGAGACTTCATGAGTATAAGCGTCAACACATGAACGCATTGCATATTCTTTCTCTGTATCATTATCTAAAAGAAAATCCAAACGCTCCATACACTCCTAAGACATATTTCTTTGGTGCAAAGGCAGCTCCTGGGTATTATTTCGCTAAAGAGATAATTAAGTTTATCTGCAAATTAGCTAAGGTAATAGAAAACGACAAGGACGTTTGCGACAAGCTAAAAATTGTGTTCGTTGAGAACTACTGCGTTACTTGGGCAGAACTTTTAACTCCGGCGGCGGATATAAGTGAGCAAATTTCTCTAGCTGGAACAGAGGCAAGCGGAACCAGTAACATGAAGTTCATGATAAACGGTGCAATAACAATAGGTACACTAGACGGCGCTAATGTTGAGATTTACGATGCAGTAGGCGATGATAATATGTTCCTATTTGGTATGACTACACCAGAGGTAAATAGCCTAAGATACTCAGGTTATAATCCTAGATATTTATACGAGCATAACTCAACTTTAAATCATGTATTAGATTCACTTAGAAACAATAGCTTAGGCGAAAATTTCTATTCTTTATTCGACTCATTGGTATACAATGACCACTACATGGCATTAGCAGACTTTAACTCATACGCAAGAGCGCAAAAAAATATAATTGATGCCTATGCAGACAGAGACAGATGGAATAAAATGTCACTTATCAACACAGCCAAGGCAGGAATATTTGCATCAGATAGATCTATAAAAGATTATCAAGATAGAATTTGGCATGGCGACTCTTTAAAATAAAAGGTAGAGAAGGCTCGACGCCACAAGTTAGTTGGAATTTGCGGTTTTATTGCCTGCGCCCAAAATCAATTTGTACACAATTAATTATAGGCTATATCTCACTAATCTAGGAGATATAGCCTAATTTATATAATAATTAAATATAGAGTAGTACCACGTAAAATCTAAAACTGTACATTTTAACCATGTAGGGCAAGGGCTCTGCTCTTGCCGTAAGTCCGTTTAAAGTCCTAGTTTTCGGCAAGAGCAGAGCCCTTGCCCTACGTTGCATGATTTTATAATCAACACGTCTGACAACAGGTCGACCCTACAAAAATTTATATATTTTTACAAATTAAATTTTTATCAAAAATCGTAATCAACACCTGTGAATAATATACTAACCTATATTATTCATCCCAAAATTTTTCACAAATCATCCTAATAATCATCATCAATCCAACGTAGTCAGTAACATTTAAGTTATTGACTACCCTTTTTTCGCCCCAAAAACTAATTTGAATATCACTTATACTGTTAAGTGAATTTTCTTCAAAATGTGTCATTGATATGACTTTAACATTTCTAGTTTTTGCACTCTTAGCTATGTTAATTAGGCTCTCTGTTTGCCCAGAAGCACTTATAATAACTATTAAATCATTGATTTTGTATTGTTCTGCCATGTCTTCTATATCGTCAATATGTTTAAAATAATCTACTTTTTTACCGCTGTATTTAAGATAACGACCAAATAATTCACAAAAAAACACTGCATCGTCTACTCCTGCAAACATAATTCTATTTGCTTCTTGTAAACAGCTAAGCATTTGATTAACAGATGTTTCATCTACAACATCAAAAGTTCTTGAGATATTGTTTGGGATTTTTTCAAAAATTTGTGTAGTTATTGTCTTGTGATTTTTTGGTTCATTTTCACTTTGCAAAGAAAATTTCAGCTCTGAAAATCCGCTATAGCCAAGTTTTTTTGCAAGTCTCATAATAGCATTTGGCGAGATAAAAAGATCATTTGCTATTTTTTGAATTGATATTTTATGAATATCTGAACGGTTTGTTCTAATGTACTCGATAATACTGTCGTCGGTATCATTCAATTTAAATTCTTTATTGTATATTCTATTTTCAAAATTCATAAATATCCCTCCTAACATTAGTTTTACAATCTAATTATATCATATAAATATGAATTTTTAAATTGACATTTTTACAAATTTATTGAGCGTTAGATTGTAAGAATTGCACAAATATTTATAATAATTATAGATGTTAAGTACAAAAAAAGTTGATGACTTTAACATCATCAACTAAATTTATTTATCCAATTATGTCTTCATTATTTTCTGGAATAACAGCTTCCATAGCTGCAATTGCTGTCTCAATCATTTTATCATCAGGTTCTTTTGTTGTAAATCTTTGAACCCAAAGACCAGGAGCCGAGACCATCTTTGTGAAAACGTTGTCGTATTTTCCGCATATTTTAATTAACTCATAACCAATTGAAACAACTATAGGTAAAGTTAATATCTTGCAAACTGTTCTTAAAACAGGGTTGGTAAATGGAATAAAAAGGCCTACAATTATTCCTAATATAATCAAAATTATAAGGAAACTTGTTCCACAACGTGGGTGAAACCTAGTTTGCTTTTTTATGTTTTCAACATTTAGCTCTAAGCCTTGTTCATAACAAAAAATAGTTTTATGTTCAGCTCCATGAAACTGGAACACTCTTTTAATGTCTGGAATCATGCCAATTAGCACAATATAAAGAACAAATATTACAAACTTTAATATTCCCTCAGTCATTGCCCTAAATGGTTCTATAGACTCGCCAAATAGCATTGTAGCACCGCTAAATACTAAGGCAGGTAGATACAAAAACAAGAATACTGACATCACCACGCCGAGAACAGTAGATATAGCAAGCAGTACTTTTGTGAATTTTTCGCCTAATTTGTTGTCTAGCCATTTTTCAAATTTGCTTTCTGCTTCCATCTCTTCAGAACTAGTAATCCTATTTGTGGCTAGCTCCATAGCTTTAGTTCCAAGCTTTAATGTGTCTACAAAGTTGAAAATTCCACGTAAAAAAGGTTTTTTTAGTATCGGGTATTTGTCTCGTATATATTCGGGTTTAATCTCTTCTGTTTCTATTTTTCCCTCTGTGTCGCAAAAGGCTGCGACCACTGAATTAGGGCCTACCATCATTATGCCTTCCATCAAGGCTTGTCCGCCTATACTTGTCTTTTTACTCATAAATCTCCCTCTTATTCTTCTTCTGGATGAAGTGGTAACTCTATAATTACAGTAGTTCCCTCGTTTATTTCACTGTTGATTGTGAGTGCTCCACCGTGCATGTCGATAATTTCGTTAACAACTGCCAAACCAATGCCAGAGCCACGAACCAACTGGTTAGCCTTATAGAATTTTTTTGTAATATGTGGCAGATGATCTCTTTCAATTCCGCAACCATTGTCTTCTATGATTACACGAATATAATTATCGTCTACTTCACTTCTGATTTTAATTAAGCCGTGTGTCTGTGTGTATTTAAGTGCGTTGTCGATGATGTTTACAAACACTTGCTTAATTCTGTTTGGATCAATTGTAATTTGAGGAAGACTGGTACTTTCCTCATATATAATTGTTTTACTTTCAAGTTTCGCCCTTTCGGTAAACAGGAATACAGCTTCGTCAAGTTCTGCTAAAAGGTCTGTTTTTTTAAGTCTTAGCTTAAATCTACCGCTTTGTATTCTTGAAAAGTCTAGTAGTTCTTCTACTATTCCTGAAAGTCTTTGTGATTCTTTCATTATAACAGATAAACCTTTTGAGGCAGTGTTGTTATCTAGTCCGCCTGAATAAAGAGTCTCTGCCCATCCGTTAATAGCTGTGAGTGGAGTGCGTAGTTCATGCGAAACCGATGAAATAAAATCGTTTTTCATTTTATCAGCGTTTCCAAGCTCTTCAGCCATCTCGTTTACAGCGTCTATTAGTTTACCTATTTCGTCATTGGTTTTAGCACGTATTCTAACTTCAAAATCTCCACGTGAAATTTTATGTGCAGTGTTTGTAATTTGCGAAACAGGGGCGATAATTGACCGTATAAAATATGCACCCGATAACACTATAAACAATGTTATAACTAAACCTATAACAATAAGACCCAGCACAATAATGAATATTTGATCATCTGCCTTTGTCATAGACACAATATATCTGATAGAACCCTCTATACCATCATTGTTATTTCTAACAACTCTAGTGATAGCCATGACTTTCTCGCCTGAATCTAGGTTTCCAATCCAGTAACCAAAATCGTTGTCTGCTATAAGCGCTGCCTCATAGTCGGGCATTGCTTGGTTATAGTCTGGGGCAAAGCCAGTTGAAGTTACCAAAACATAGCCATTTGTAGAAATGGACATAATTTCCATCTCGTTTTTATCAGGGAAAGTCTCTATATAGTTTCTTGATACTGTCAAGAAATCAGAGCCACCTGTAGAGCCAAAAACATTAATTAGCTCGTCACTTCTGCCCATTAAAACTTGCTGAATACCGTTATAAACATAGTTTTGGGATATAAAACTCATGCTAGTAATAAAGATAATAAGTAGCAAAACAATAACGCCTATACTGTTAAAAAACCAGCGCATAGAAATACTGTTTCGGGCCTCTTTGCCTAGAATATTTTTAATTGGGTGAATGTCACGCCATTTGTAATTTTGTGTCTTTATTTTTTACACCACTCTTTTGAAATGAATTTGGGTTAATAATTTGTGCGGTTTAACGTAAATTTATTTAGTTGGCTTATTTTTAAACAATTTTGGTAAGAGTATTAACATTGCTCCTGCAAGCAATGCAACAGGAAACGCATCTCCAATAATATTTTCAAAGTTTCCAATACCAATCAGATTTAATATTAACAGAGTTAAACAAGTGCACATAAAAAAACCAATGCCTAGAATTGCATACGCCAAATATTTTTTCATAATTAATTCTCCAATCATTATATATAGCCACTCTAGGGGACAGAAAACCCAGACGTAGCTCATATTATTGTAGTACTCTATGTGGCAATGTCACGAACTTAAGAAAGTATATCATATGATTTTAACTGCACCCGTTGCATATAGGCATTGTAGGGGCGGATATTATCCGCCTAAAAAGCCCGCAATGTCGCCTAAATTTCATAGGCGGATAATATCCGCCCCTACATTAATCTGTGCGTTTTAACGAATTAATTTTAATCAAAAAACCGTAAGAGGCACGTCTGCACGTCAGACCATCCCCTACAATATTTCAATAAATTTAGTTTTAATCTATACATGAATTTCACAGTAACTGTGAATTACGAATTATGAATTACGAATTATGAATTATGAATTACGAATTATGAATTACGAATTATGAATTATGAATTATGAATTATGAATTAATTATTTATCCCAACGGTATCCCAGACCCCAAACAGTAGCGATATGTACAGGGCTTGAGGCATTGTCTTCAATTTTCATTCTAAGTCTTCTAATATTAACATCGACTATTTTTTCTTCTCCTGCATAAGCTGAACCCCAAACATGATTTAAAATGTCTGAACGGCTAAGAGAAAGGCCAGGATTTGCTAAAAAATATTCCATAATTTGAAATTCTACTTGTGTAAGTTCAATGCTTACACCTCTTTTTGAAAAATTTCTATTTCTGTAGTTCAGCACAAAATCACCTGATTCTAATTTTTCTGTAAATTCAGGTTTTTTTCCGCCAGAAAGTTCAACTCTTCTGTAAACAGAATCTATTCTAGCCATTAATTCAGACGGTGAAAACGGTTTTGTAACATAGTCATCGGCGCCTGTCATAAGTCCGCTTATCTTGTCCATCTCTTGGGTTCTGGCTGTCAGCATTATGATGCCTATAAATCCATTTTTTTTGCGTATTTCTTTGCAGACAGAAAGGCCGTCGTGTCTTCCAGGCATCATAATATCAAGCACTACTAAATCAAAGTTACCTCTTTCTTTTTCGTATATTTCAAGGGCTTGATCTCCATTTTCTGCCTCTATTGTTTCGTAACCAGCCCTTTTAAGGTTGATTACGACAAATTCTCTAATATTTTGTTCGTCTTCACAAACCAGTATTCTTTTCATACTTATGACCTTGTCATTTTTGCCGCACAAAATGCGATTAAAACTTAGGGATTGTTCCCCGTGACTATCCTTTCTTTTTTATTTAAATAAAACCTCTATGGTGTCAATTATTTCTGCATTGCTTACGGTATCTCCAGAAACGGCTATTATTTTTTCATCTGTAGTGAATAACTTTGTATACATTCCTGTAACAGATGAATTTTCCCATTTTGTAGTTGTAAAAATATTTATATTAAATAAATCTCGTGATTGAATAATATTCCCATAATTGTCATAGCTGTTTTCTTTTACGGAATAGTTAGTTGAATTAATTTTGTCTATCACAATATTTCTTTCGGTCGGTATTTCCATAATAAAGTTATCTTCTGTACTAATAATTGTACGCCTGATTAATATGCTATCATAATCATAAGCGTCTAGTGCCATCCAGTCTACATAATAATCGTATGAATTAAGCTTTGAGGCATCATTAGTTTCTACAATAGGCACAGCTTGTGGAAACTCAATTATAAAATCGTCGTTAATGTCTTGACTTTGCACAGGAAGAACACTGTATCTATGGAAGAAATTATATATATTCAAAATATCATCTTCCATAAGCGGTGATATAAGTTCGTTGTTATCGATTGTAAGTAATTGCGTTATGTATCCGCCTTCGGCTAACACACCCTCTAAGACTATAACTTCTTCCCTTGCTTTTAAAACAGAGTTATATAGTAATTCTACAGAAATAGAATTATAAAGCGAAACTGTGTTATTAAGATCGCATTCATATAGAAGTTCAGGTCCGTCATCAAACTCAAAAATTCTTCCAGAGGCATTTTTAGATTCTTCTTCAGGTCCTTCAGCAGGAATTGCAATGGTTGCTGTGAAAATTTCACTTGTATTGTTTCCGTCGAAATCATCAACTATAAAATCGTTATAAGGTTGATCTAAAAGGTACTCTTCAAAAAGTCCGTCTCTGTATTTATATATTGTGATTGTGGCTGTAAGGCTTTGAGGGACACCCCAACCAATAATTACTTCATCAACTTTATCGCCGTCGAGATCGGCGAATAATACTTTGTTTACTTGTATACCACTGTTATTAAAAATTGATTTAATTTGCCATTTTCCATCAACTTCACTCATAAAAGTCAAGTCAATTCCACCCTCGGCAGATTCAGTAAAGCCCAGAGCTTCGTCGCCAGATTGGCGATCTAAATTTTTAATAATAACGGCAGAACGATAATCACCCGTTTTAGGGAATACAAACTTTTTATTCTCACCACTTATATTCATTAAATCATATATCGCCTGTTGATCTTGATTTGATGTAGGTGGAGATATAAGAGTTCTAGGGTCAAGTCCAGCCATACTACAGCCTGTAAGAAAGACTGTAAAAATTAAACAAGTTAGTATTTTTAATATATTCTTCATTATCTAACCTTTTCTTAAAAAATAGTACACATATTAGTTTGTAGACTGTCAAAGAAGTCAGCTTAAAAAAACATTTACAAAATATTAATTGAAAGAAAACTTTTTCTCTTGAAAAAAGTTTTCTCTTTTGCACTGAAAGTGCAAAATTCACTTTCAAAAATACGCTTCTGATGAAAAAGATTTCGTTTTTTGCAAAAAACGACTCAGGGCTTTGCCCTAAGAACCCAAAATTTTTTGAAAAAAATTTAGTAAAACTTTTAAAATCTGTATTTATTACATTGTAAAAAAATAGTACACCTACTATTTTAATGTTTTTTTTACATAATTGCAAGAGTTTTTTTGTAGAAATCAATTGTTTTTTCAGCGTCGCCTGTTTACAAGCGTTAAAAGGTAGATAAATTGAGACAAAGAGACAGCTAAAGCAGCTACATAAGTAAGTGCAGCAGCGGTTAAAACTTTTTTTGCATAACCTAGCTCTGTTTCGTCTAAAATTCTATAATTATCAATAGCTTGCAAGGCTCTTTTGCTTGCGTTGAACTCGGTTGGCAATGTGACAAGCTGAAAAATTACTGTAAAAGAGTATAGCGCCACACCAATATAGGCGATAACAGAGTACTGCTCACCTAAATATGAGAACATAACTCCCACAAGTATTAGTATTGTAGAAAGTTTTGAACCAAAATTAGTTATTGGAACTATTGCGTTTCGCACTCTTATTGGAAGATATTTTTCAGCATACTGCATGGCATGCCCAGCCTCATGACAAGCTACACCAATTGCAGAACATGAAGTGCTAGAGTACACATTTTCTGAAAGCCTTATTACATTAGATTTAGGGTCGAAATGGTCTGTGAGTTTACCGGATACTCTTTCTATTTTAATGTGATAAAGCCCTTTAGCGTCTAATAATGCCCTAGCAGCACTATAGCCTGTATAACCGCTTCTTGATGCTACAGAAGAATATTTTTTGAAAGTTGAATTAACTCTTGAACTTGCCCACATTGCTATTAGTACAGCCGGTAAGACAAGAGATATATAAGTCCAGTTAATGTAAAACATAGTTTTCTCCTTTAAATTTATTTGTTAAAATATTGTAGGGGAGGGTCTGCGTGCTGACGTGCCTCTTAGCATTTTTGATTTTAAATAAATTCGTTTAAACGCACAAACTGATGTAGGGGACGGGTTTTCCGTCCCGTGGGAATTTAGCTAAAACCTCTAGTTTTTCGGGACGGAAAACCCGTCCCCTACATTGGTTTCTTTCCTAATAAACACGTCGGGATATTGTCCGACTAAAAAGCCCGCAATGTCGCCTAAATTTCATAGGCGGATAATATCCGCCCCTACAATAGTTTGTATATTTTAACGAATTATTTTTTATCTATAAATTTTCGCTATTCACTAATGATAGTGTTTATTTATCATTATAGTGTGAATTAATGTATTTTGTTTGTTTAATTTTTAAAAAAATTAATAATTTTACTTGAATATATCTAAAGAATGATGTAGAATTAATTGGAAAGAGTAGCGGAGGTAAAGATATGAATAAATATAAATCAATAGCAGTGCCAACATTGGCATTTGCCGTACCAATTGCATTAATTGTTGCGGTGTATGCCATGTTTGGATTTGCTCCATTTGGAGACAAAAGTCTTTTACTTATGGATATGTGGCAACAGTATATAGACTTTTATGCAAGCTTGTTTAATGAGAGTACAAGCTTGTTTTTCTCGTGGGATAAATCTATGGGAACAGGATATATTTCTTTGTTTAGCTATTATTTAAGCAGTCCTTTTTCGTTTATAGTTTTACTTTTCCCAAAAGAGGATATTCTTTTCTCTATATTTTTAATTAATATTTTAAAGTTAGCCAGTTGTGGACTTACTTTAAGTATATTTCTTAAAAATAGGTTCGGAGAATGGAACTATTCTTATATAGTATTTGCGGTTTGCTATGCTTTAATGTCATACAATATTTGCTATTCTATGTGCCTTATGTGGATAGACGGAATGATTTGGTTGCCTATAGTTTTGTTAGGTATAGATAAAGTCATTAAAAAAGAGAAAATATTTTGGCTAGTGTTTTCGTTTGCTGTCTTGCTAATCTCTAACTACTACACTGCGTATATGGTGTTAGTTTTTGCTGTTATTTATTTTTTAGTAAGAGTTTTTGGGGAAGAAAAGGTTGCAAAGTTTCCAAAAAAATTAGGGCTATGTGCTTTGTCAGCAGTTATATCTGGCGCTTTATCTGCTTTTTTAACGGTTCCATCATTTTTAGCCTTGCTTAATGGTAGATTAGAAACAGCACAAACAAGTGTAGCTCTATACTCAATAAAAGATTTTACGTTGAGCATGTTGCCAACTAATTATGATACTATAAAAAATGAAGGAGTACCGTTGATTTTTTGCGGAACACTTATATTATTTTTAGTTATATGTTTCTTTTTAAACAAGCAATTTACTTTAAAGCACAAAATTATCTGTTTTGCTGTAATTGGATTTTTGGGTATTTCTACAATAAATTTATCTATGTACAGAGTTTGGCACATGGGTCAAATTACAAATTGGTTTCCTACAAGATTTGCTTTTGTGATATCATTCTTTTTGATTTATGTAGCGGTACATTCATTTTTAAATATTAAATCATTGTCTATTGGTAAAATAGCAATTTCGGCTTTTTTAACAATAGCTTTCTATGCAACGGCGTTTGTTGCAGAAAAAGAATTTTCTATATTTTCGTTAGCTATAGCTTTTGCAACAGTGTTATTATTTGCAGTTGTTAGTTATTTAGTTAAGTTTCAAAAGTTAAGAATTGTGCCTTTGGTAGCTATGCTTTTATTTGTTTGTATTGAGATGTCTTATAATGCCTATTTCTTGCTAAATGGATTACATGAAGAATTTGTCTATAAAACTACTGCTCAGTATGAAGATTATTATGAGAATGTTCAGCCTATAGTCGACAAAATCAATGAGCTTTCAGGTGATGAATTTTATAGGGCAGAAAAAGATTTTCAGCGTTCACACAATGATGCAATGGGATTAGGATACCACGGAATTACACATTATAGCTCTACTTATCTTGAAACTACAAATGAAATGCTTGATAGTTTAGGAAATTATCAGACCCATATTTGGAACGCTTACACAGGAATTAACCCTGTGACAGACGCACTTTTTTCTGTAAAATATCTAATGCTTAAAGATGATGTATGGCATGAATATGAGCTAATTGAAGAGATAAATGGAATAAGCTTATACGAAAATCCGTATACAATACCTTTAGTGACAGTAGCTAACGGATTTAATGACTTTACATTAGGCGAAGATCCATTTGAAAATCAAGAGAATATGCTTAAAGGCATAATCGACTATGATGGTGAAGTGTGGGCAGATGTAATTGATCTTGATGATTTTGGCACTGTTTCAGAGCATGGAACAGTTAGAAAAATTTCATTTACAGTAGCAAAAAGCGGTCCTGTGTATGTTCACTTTAACACTTATCTAAATAATTATGTTAATATAAATGGTGTGCAAATAGAGATTGAAAACAGTGATATTAGCTTTATTGGTGAATATCAAACAGGCGACTATGTAGAATTAACTTTTTCAAATTCTGAAACTTTTAGCGTGTATGATTTATATGTTAGCTCATTAGACGAAGAAAAGTTTAAATCAGTTATAGCGGATATCAATTCAAACGAGACTAAAATAACAGACTACAGCGCAGGAAAAGTTAATGTAAATATTGTGAATGAGAACGACGGATTTCTTTACACATCTATTCCTTATGATAGTTCTTGGAGTTGTTATATTGATGGTGAAAAGGTTGATAATAAAATGTTTGGCGGTGCATTTTTAAGCATAGATTTGCCAGAAGGAGAATATAGCCTTGAAATGGTTTATGTTCCACAAGGATTTAATATAGGTCTTGCAATTTCAATTACTGCTTTAGTCGCTATTCTAGCATATTTTATATACTTTAAACTAATAAAAAAGCATTGATAAAAGTGCTTTTATGTGTTATAATTTAATGTGATTAAATTATAATTATGTAGGGGCGACCTGTGGTCGTCCGAGAGTTCAGTAAAATTCTTGTATGGAAAAAATTAATTTGATAAAATATTGTAGGGGAGGGTCTCTGTGCAGACGCGCCTCTTACGTTTTTTAGTTAAAATTTAATTCGTTAAAACGCACAAATTAATGTAGGGGACGGGTTTTCCGTCCCGTGGAAATTTAGCAATAACCGACAGTTTTCGGGACGGAAAACCCGTCCCCTACATTGCTAATTTTCTCTAATCAACACGTCTGCACAGAGACCCTCCCCTACAATTAAGCATTAAGTTTGACTATATTTTAAAGGAGGTTTACATTATGGAAGAAATAATTAAGTCAGTTAAAGACTCATACACAGTCATGACAGAAATGGTTTTAGGTTCTCATGTTAATGGAATTGGTAGACTTTTCGGCGGACAAATTATGTCGTGGATGGATATAGCAGGCGGAATTTGTGCTAAGAGACATTCAAATTGTGAGGTAGTTACTGCCTGTGTTGAGAAACTCGAGTTTTTTAGACCGGGTGATCTTAATGATGTGGTTGTCGTGAAGGCAAGAATGAAAAGTGTTGGTAATTCTTCTATGAATGTAGAGGTTACTGCACATATAGAAAAAGGCGGCAACAGGACAAGCAGAGACATAACCTGTAGTGCAAACTTTATTTTTGTTGCAATAGATAAAAAAGGAAAAACTCTAAGAGTTCCTCGTTTACAGGTAGAGGTTTAAATGAAGATTTTAGATTTAAGCAAGTTTAGAAAGACTATATTAGTGCTTTCTGCGACTGCTTTTGTGCTGTCTAGTTCTGCTATTTTGATGGGACTTTATGAGATTGGCACTTTATTTCTGCAAGCTATTTTTTTAGCAGTAGCTGTGTTTGCTGTTTGTTTGGGCAGACTAGATGGGAGGCTTAAAGTGTTAATTAATATTTTGTTTGGAGTATTTTTAGTAGGCATGGCGTATACTCTTATGTGTATAGGCTTGATTATCTCGGCTCAGCGTGACAATGACTTTTTAGATGATGATACCACTGTTATAGTTTTAGGAGCTCAAGTGCTAGATAGTGGACCTAGTCTTTCTTACAAACAAAGATTAGATACTGCTTATGAGTATTTAATTGAATACCCTGAAGCTAAATGTATAGTTACAGGCGGACAAGGCACTAATGAACCTATGCCAGAGGGCAAGGCTGGTAAAGAATATTTAGTAGAAAAAGGAATTGATGAAGAGCGAATTTTTGAAGAGAATAAGTCAACTAGTACATATGAAAACCTAAAATTTAGCCTTGATATAATTAAGGAAAACAATTTAAGCATGGAGATTTTAATATCTACACAAGGTTTTCATCAATATAGGGCTGGTTTACAGGCTAGAGATTTAGGCTATAGACCATTTTCACTTGTAGCACCTACAAGCATTACATTGATACCAAGTTTTTACGCTAGAGAGGTTTTAGCGTTGACACATTATTTTATTATTGGACGTAATGTTGCATAAATTTTTATAATATTGTAGGGGCGACCTGTGGTCGTCCAAGGGTTTAGCAATCTCAATGTTTAATTGTAGGGGAGGGTCTGGGTGCAGACGTGTTTGTTAGAAAGTTTAGCCGTGTAGGGGCGGATATTATCCGCCTATAAAGTCTGTAATTTTGCCTAAATTTCTTAGGCGGATAATATCCGCCCCTACATAGGTTTGTGAAATTTAGTTTTATCTATACAAGATTTAATATTTAAAAAGCTTCAATAAAAAAATCCGCAAGGATTTTCACATAAACTCTTCACTATTCACTAATATAAAAAAGGAAGTATTCAAATGAGTTATCTAATTAAAAATACAAGAATTATTAACCCAGCACTTAAGCAAGATTTTATCGGTGATATCTTGATTGAGAATGGAAAAATTTCCGACATGAAAGAAAATATTGACTGTGAGATTGCAACTGTCATTGATGGAACTGGTTTAGTTTCAGCTCCTGGTTTAGTTGATATTCATGTTCATTTGCGTGACCCAGGGCAAACTCATAAAGAGGATATTGAAACAGGTTGTAATGCCGCTGTAGCTGGTGGAGTTACATCAGTTTTATGTATGCCTAACACTAATCCAACAATAGATAATGTTGATACTATTAATTATATTAAAGAAAAAGCAAAAAATGCTAAGGCGAAAGTCTATATTGCGGCGGCAATTACTAAAAATATTGCCGGAGTAGAAAAGACAGACATTGAAAGCCTTATAAATGCTGGCGCTACTGCTTTATCAGACGACGGGCAACCAACTGAAGATACTTCTATTTTGTTCGAGGCTATTAAAAAAGCTAAAGAGCTTGGAGTGGCTGTTGTTACTCATTGTGAAGACAAAGATTTAGCTAAAAATTGGGTTATGAACGAGGGCGAGACCTCAAAAAGATTAGGAATTAATGGTGTTCCAACTGCCGCAGAAGATGCAGGAACTGCTAGAGATATGGCTCTTGCTATGGCTATAGATGCACCACTGCATATTTGTCATGTAAGCACTGCAAATTCTGCTAACATGATACGAAACGCAAAAAAAGATGGCTATAAAATCAGTGGCGAGACATCTCCTCACTATCTATTGTTATCAGACAAAGAGCTAGAGAAAAGAGATGCAGACTATAAAATGAATCCGCCTTTACGCTGTGAAAACGACAGACTAGCAATGATTAACGCAGTAGTAGATGGAACAATAGAGGTAATCGCAACAGACCACGCACCTCACGCACAAGAGGAAAAAGCAGATTTATCTACAGCCATGAACGGCGTTATTGGAATGGAAACAAGCTTAGCTGGAGTAATTACAGCTATTGGCGACACTGTAAGCCTTAGCAGAATTATAGAGCTTATGAGTGTAAATCCAGCTAAAATTATAAATATAGATGCAGGTGTTTTAGACAAAGGAAAAAATGCTGATATAGTAATTTTTGACCCGAAGGAAAAATGGGTTGTTGATGTAAATAAACTTCACGGAAAAAGCAAAAATGCAGTGCTTAAAAATATGGAACTTAAAGGAAAAGTTAAATACTGCCTAGTAGATGGAGAGATAGTTTTTAAAGATGCCGATTGATGATATTGATTTAATAATTGACGAGATTTTATCTGAACCAAAGTTTAATTCTTACAAAGATGAACCAATAATATACAAGGCTTCACAGATGAAAAGTTTTACTCCACTAAAATATGCGGAGCTTGATAAACTTAACATGAGCCTTGCATCTAAACATGTAACAAACGAAGAAATTTTCTATAAACAGGCTAAGTTTATGGAGGATTTTGAGGACGATTTTGAGTTTAGGGGTAGTTTTTTCAGTTATTTTCCATCTTATCAAATAATGAATAGACAACAATTAAGAGGATATTTCTCGTGGAGAACTAAATACCGAAATGGAATTATAGAAAAGACACAATCCTCTTTTTTGTTTGTATATATCTATGAATTAATTAACCTAATTGGTGTAAAAGAGCCTATAGATG
Organism: uncultured Eubacteriales bacterium; assembly: GCA_964369225.1. Classification (GTDB taxonomy): domain Bacteria; phylum Bacillota; class Clostridia; order Oscillospirales; family Acutalibacteraceae; genus SIG603. The sequence continues at coordinate 11,011 of CAYJER010000020.1, read as the reverse complement.
GCTTTAATAAACTTAAAAAATTAGGCGACGATTATAGAGAAAACCATAGTATGCTCGATAAATACTTAAGAGTTTGGATGATCGATTATGTAGTGTACTATGACCTTGAATTTAGCTTGATTGATGAGTTTGCTCAAAAAGAAGTAACTGATCCATACGACACACTTGTGAAAAAATCTAACTATAATATCAAAAATTCAAAGTTTATAAATGAGCATAGTGATGACTTTAAGCTGATAGTTAGAAGAAGTTGTGAAACACTCACAAATAATTTAAAGAAAGATTTTATACAAACTCTTTTAGGAGAAATGTGTGAAAGAGAGTGTAATTTATTCCCAAACACTTTGTTTTATAATAGAGAAGTAAAAAAAGACAAAGAATATTTGCTAGCTTTAGATTTAAAGTATAGTGTGAAAAATAATAAGTGGTATAAAGAAACACTTATAGCAAGTGAAAAATCAAAGAATAATGTAGGTTTGATTTTAAGAGAAATCGACTCTTTAATGAGAATAGCATACAATTATAAATACAAAATTAAAGGGCATAACACGGTATATTCAGCTGTGATTGAAGAAGTAATTAATCAGTTTTTGCTTGAAAAGAAAGCTTTAAATGCCCCTAAAATAGAGATTGAATTTTCAAAACTTGAAAATATTAGAAAATCTGCTTTAGAAATTCAAAACAAACTTTTAGTAGAAGACGAGATAATAGAGGAAGAAGTGGCAGAAGCTGTAGAAGAAGACACTCTGCTTGACACCCATGAATTAAAGGTGTTACAGTTTGTTTTATTAGAAGAAGATTATCAAAAATATGCTAGAGAAAATAAGATTATGATTTCAGTAATTATCGACAGCATAAACGAAAAATTATTTGACAATTTTGGTGATACTGTTATAGAATTTACAGATAAAGCAGATGTAATTGAAGACTACATAGAGGAATTAAAAGAGATGTTTTTATAACCACAAACTATTGTAGGGGCGAACCTATGTGTTCGCCCGCAAAAAAACTAAAATTTGTAAACACCCGGCGCCCCCCCCCCGGCGCCCCCCCAAAAAAAAAAATATTTTTTTA
>CAYJER010000020.1:0-9927 GCA_964369225.1 uncultured Eubacteriales bacterium | reverse complement strand
CGACCCTGTGTGGTCGCCCGAAAACTAGGAATATTGCTAAACCTGCGGGCGACCACACAGGGTCGCCCCTACAATAACAAATTTAGTTTTTAACCATATATTAAATATAATTTATATATTATCTGAAAGGAAAGTCAAGATTTAACTTGACAGGTGATAAATTGAAGATACCAAAGAGAATTGCCTCGGCACTTATAAATTCATTAAAAGGTGGAGTTGTGCCTAGAATAGGTCTTCCGTATATTGCAGTTGGAAGAGAAACCGAGATAAACGCACTTCTACATGACATAGAGATTATTTCTGATGGAGGGGCTACCTTTCGTTTTATAGTTGGAAAGTACGGAAGCGGAAAAAGCTTTTTACTTCAAACTATTAGAAACTATGTTTTAGATAAAAATTTTGTTGTTGTGGATGCAGATTTATCCCCTGAAAGACGTTTACAAGGAACAAAAGGGCAGGGGCTTGCAACCTATAAAGAATTAATTAGAAACATGTCTACAAAGACAAAGTCAGAGGGTGGCGCACTTACTTTAATTCTTGATAGATGGATAAACAACGTGCAGTCACAAGTCATGCAAGATACTGATATGGACTCACCTGAGTTTGAAAGTCAAGTTAAAAAGAAAATTTTTGAGGTGATATCATCGCTTAATGAGATGGTTCACGGCTTTGATTTTGCTAAACTTTTGAGCATGTATTATTCGGCATATACAAATGGTGACGAGGAACTAAAATCAAAGGTTGTTAAGTGGTTTAGGGCAGAGTATAGCACAAAGACAGAGGCTAAAAATGAGCTAGGTGTCAACATAATTATAAATGATGACAACTGGTATGAGTATATCAAAATTTTTGCTATATTTCTTACAAAGGCAGGCTACAGCGGATTGCTTGTTTTAGTAGATGAACTAGTAAATATATATAAAATTCCGCATGGAATAACAAGGCAATATAACTATGAAAAAATCCTTACAATGTATAACGATACCTTGCAAGGAAAAGCTAAATATTTAGGAATAATCATGGGTTCTACTCCGTCATGTATGGAGGACACAAGAAGAGGTATTTTTAGCTATGAAGCACTAAAATCTAGGCTTTCAGCAGGCAGATTTAGCAAAGAAGGTACAAAAGATTTATTAGCACCTATAATTAATTTATACCCTTTAAGCCATGAAGAAATGTTAATATTAACAGAAAAATTAACAGATATTCACTCTAGTTTGTTCGACTATCAAAGGAGGCTAAATCAAGAAGATTTGGCAGAATTTATTAAGATTGAGTTTTCAAGAATTGGCGCTGACACCAACATTACTCCTCGTGAAGTTATCAGAGATTTTATCGAGGTTCTAAACATATTGCACCAAAATCCAAATTTAGATATCATGTCACTTTTAAATTCACAGCAATTTGAATTTTCAAAAAATGAAATTAATTCAGAACAAGTCTCCCAAGACTTCGCCGAATTTGAAATATAGTCGGGAAGCCCCGACAGGCAAGCCGACTATTACTGAATTTAAGTTATCAAACACGTGCCACGAGCCGAAGTATTATTAAAGAAGCCAAAGGAGGAAATGGTCGGGAAGCCCCGTCCCCTACATTAATTTGTGCGTTTTAACGAATTAATTTTTAATCAAAAAACGTAATCAACACATCTGCACAGAGACCTTCCCCTACAATATTTTAACAAATTTATGTTTATTCATACAAAAATTTTATTTAAAAAACCTTTAATCAAAAAATCCGCAAGGATTTTCACATAAACTTTTCACTCTTCATTTTTCACTTTTCACTAAGTTCTAAAAATTGAGGGTGCCCCTACATTAATCTTTCACTATTAGTCATTAAATTAAGGAGGAAATATGAGCGTTTATGATAAATACGCTGGGTTTATTCAAGATTTTATATACCAAAATTCGTGGGAAAACCTAAGGGCGGTTCAAGTAGCTGCTGGTGAAGCCATATTTGAAACAGATGACAATGTATTGCTATGCGCCCAAACAGCCTCAGGAAAGACAGAGGCTGCATTTTTTCCTATACTCACAGATTTATACAACAATCCTCCGTCTTCAATTGGCGCAATTTATATAGGTCCTCTAAAAGCCTTGATTAACGACCAGTTTTTAAGGCTTAACGATTTATGCGAAGATGCAAATATAAAGGTTTGGCACTGGCATGGCGACGTTGCACAGTCACATAAAAATAAATTGCTTAAAAATCCTAGTGGTATTTTGCAGATAACCCCCGAAAGCCTTGAGGCAATGCTAATTCATAAACACTCTTTTATACCTAAACTTTTTTCGGATCTTAGATATATCGTAATTGATGAAGTTCATTCACTTCTAAGAGGCGATAGGGGAGGGCAGACTATTTGCCTTATTGAAAGGCTCTCGGTTCTTGCTAATGTTAAACCACGTAGAATTGCACTTTCTGCCACTATTGGCGATAAAAAGGCTACAGGCGATTTTCTTTCTATTGGAACTGACAGAAAGACTATAGTTCCGCAAATTGAAGAAAAAAATGCACGTTGGAGGCTTTCACTTGAGCATTTTTTTGTTTCGGAAGAAGCCAAAGAGACTACTGCACCTAAAAAAGCCGACAAGGGAATTGCCTACATTTTCGACAACACAAGAGAAAAAAAGGCTTTAGTGTTCGTTAATTCAAGAGAAGAATGCGAGGTCATAACCGCAACTCTTAGGCGATATTGTCAAGAAAATAGGGAAGAGGATAGGTTCTTAATTCATCATGGAAATCTTTCTGCCTCCTACCGTGAGAGTGCAGAGATAATAATGAAAGACGATGAACAGCTTAAAACCACAGTAACCACAGCCACCTTAGAACTTGGAATAGATATAGGTAGGCTAGAATGTGCATTTCAATTGAATGCTCCTTTTACAGTATCTTCTTTTTTACAAAGAATGGGTAGAACAGGAAGACGTAATTCGCCTCCTGAAATGTGGTTTGTAATGCGTGAAGAAGTCCCAGAGGAAAGAGCCATGCTACCAGTAACTCTACCGTGGGAACTTATGCAAGGTTTAGCATTAATTGAGGTTTACAGAGACGAAAAATGGGTAGAACCACCTAAATTAGATAAATTACCATACAGTTTGCTATATCATCAAACTATGTCAACATTAGCCTCATGCGGTGAAATGTCGCCCGCAAAACTAGCCTCAAGAATACTTACACTAAATATATTTAGAAAAGTTTCTCAAGAAGATTTTAAAGTGTTGCTTAGGCATTTATTAGAGATAGACCATCTGCAAAGAACCGAAACAGGTGGCCTAATATTAGGTTTAAGCGGTGAAAGACAGGTAAACTCTTATAAATTCTATGCAGTTTTTAAAGAGGATGAAGAATATACAGTCCGTTCTAAATCTGAACAACTGGGAACAATAGTCATGCCACCACCGCAAGGCGAGAGAATTGCAATAGCTGGCTTTGTGTGGGAGGTAGAAGAAGTAGACCACAAAAGACATCTGGTTTATTGCAAAAAGGTTAAGGGGATAATTCCTGCTTATTTTGGGCAATGTGCTGGAGATATAAACACAAAGGTTCTCGAAAAAATGCGAGAAGTGTTGACAGTAGATAAATCTTACCCTTATTTAAAACCTAATGCAGTACAAAGATTAGGCGAGGCTAGGCACATTGCTTTAAATGCAAGGCTTGAAAAGGAATGCCTTGTGTGTTTAGGCGGAGACATGTACGCACTGTTTCCGTGGCTTGGGACATATGCTTTTATAGCATTAGAAAGGTTTTTAAAGATAAAATGTTCGTCAAGCCTTGGTTTATCAGGCTTTGACAGCGCAAGACCGTATTTTATTCAGTTTAAGATGTCGGCTACTCCAAATGAATTTTTTAGGGTTTTAAAAGAAAAGGCAAGAGAAAAATTAGACCCAATGGAGTTGCTTTATAAGACAGAACTTCCATTATTTGAAAAGTACGATGAATTTTTACCAAAAGACTTGGTTCGCAAAGGCTTTGCCCACGGAATATTGGGGATAGAAGAAATGCTAAACAGAATAATGTCTTTTTGACTTGAACTAAATAAAAAATAATGATATAATTAATAAAATATAATATCTTTAAACTTTTTTGGAATGCTATTTTTGAGGTGATTATATGGAACTTAAAAATAACACAGATGAAGAATACGAAGATTATAACAACGATGAAAACAATCAAGACGATAACTACCCAATAGCATCAGATGGTTTCGTCACAATTAAAAAAGATGGAAAGATAATATTTTGTCTTAACATCATAGGGCAGATTGAGGGGCATTTTATTTTGCCGTCTCAAAACAAGACAACTAAATATGAGCATGTAATTCCACAGATAATAGCAGCAGAGGAAAACCCGAAGATTGACGGAATACTGCTAATTCTAAATACAGTCGGTGGAGATGTTGAAGCAGGTTTGGCAATTGCCGAACTTATTGCAGGCATGAAAAAACCTACAGTTTCTTTAGTTTTAGGCGGCGGACATTCAATAGGTGTTCCACTAGCGGTTTCTGCGAAAAAATCGTATATTGTGAAATCTGCCACAATGACAATTCACCCTGTTAGGCTCACAGGCTTGGTTTTAGGTGTTCCTCAAAGTTTTGAGTATTTTGAAAGAATGCAAGACAGAATTACAAATTTTGTTGCTGAAAATTCTAATATAAGTGCAGAAAAGTTCACTCAACTTTTGATGAACACAAGAGAGCTTGTCACAGATGTTGGAACAGTAGTTGACGGTGAAGACGCCGTTTCATATGGTCTTATTAATGAAATAGGCGGACTTTCAGATGCGCTCAACAGTTTAATTCAATTAATAAGTGAGCAACTAAGAACACCGACACGTAATACCTAATTAATTGATTGTAGAGCACGGAGACCAGACGTGCCTCTTAGGAAAATTTAGCCATGTAGGGGCGGATATTATCCGCCTAAAAAGTCCGTAATATCGTCTAAATTTCATAGGCGGATAATATCCGCCCCTACATGGATTTGTGAAATTTAATGAAATAATTTAAATCAAGATCTGAAAGAATACATATAATTGTAATAAAAATAAAGGAAGGTGTAAATTTTGCCTGAAAAAAGACAAACTACGAAAAAACCAGCACCAAAAAAACCAGCACCCAAAAAACGAACATCAAAAACGCAAGCTCCACCACCTAAAGAAGACAAAAGCCGTTTGTATTCTATAATTTTATTTGCGGTATCGTTGTTTTCCTTGGCATTAATATTAGTTCCTGGCGAAAATGTCTGGCTGTTTTTTCATAACATATTTTTAGGAATTTTCGGTTCGCTAGCATTCTTAATACCTATAATGCTAGGCTACATAGCATACATGATTGCAAAAAATTCCTTTGACAAAAAGACTAAACTTAGAATTGCCATGGCACTCGGTGTATTTGTAGTCTCAAGCTCTACAATTTATTTATTCACAACTAAGGCGTTTAGCGAGGGTGAAAACTTTATTTCTGTCTTAGGTACATATTTTAATTTGGCACAAACCGAGTTTTCAGCAGGTTTTATAGGTGCTTTTTTCGGTGGTTTATTGCAGTTTGCTTTTGGTCTTGATGCTGCAAGAGTAGCCATAGTAATTATTCTTTTTGTGCTTATAATTTTGTTGACAGGTGTCAGCCTTGTTTCTCTTTATAAAGCTATGGCTAAACCTGTTAAGGCAGTAAATGGAGAAATTAAAAAAGTTAAAGATAAAAAGAAAAATAAGGCTACTAAACCTAAAGAAAAAAAGGAAAAAGAGCCAAAATATGACCCTCTTTATTCTATGGATAATTTAGAAGATGAAGAAAATGAACATCTTCAAAAATTACACAAGGCTTATGACAAAGAGATAGAAGAAGTTCCTTTAATTAAAGAAGAGCCTGTAGAAGAAAAAAATGAAATATTAGAACTACTTGAGCAAAAGAAACTTGAAATTAATCAGCCTACAAAAAATGAAATTAGGGCGGTTGGAACTCCAATAACTTCAAGCACTGTCACACCTCTTGATTCTTCAAAAGAATCTTTAGAGCTTACAAGTAAATTGGCAGAAGATGCTATAAGAAAAAAAGAAGAACAAGAAAAAATGGAGATCGCAAGCAATGCAGACATGGCTTTATACAACAAAGAAGGCGCACATAGCTATGTTATGCCACCAATTTATCTTCTTGAAGCATCTGGGCGAATAGACACAGACCTTCAACAACAAGAACTAAAGATTATAGGCGAAAAATTGGTTGAAACACTGAAAAGTTTTGGCGTTCAGACGAAAATAGTTGATATTTGCAGAGGTCCTTCTGTCACAAGATACGAGCTACAACCGGCAGCTGGCGTTAAAGTTAGCAAGATAACTAACCTTGCGGACGACCTAGCGTTAAATCTTGCGGCTGTAGGCGTTAGAATTGAAGCGCCAATTCCGAATAAAGCGGCTGTGGGAATAGAAGTTCCTAACAAAAATAAGACAACTGTTAGAATGAGAGAACTAATTGAGTCTAACGCATTTAACAACTCAAAGAGTAACTTAACAGTGGTTTTAGGCAGAGACATAGCTGGCAAAGTCACAATAGCCGACCTAGCTAAAATGCCTCACATGCTAATTGCTGGTACTACTGGTTCTGGTAAATCAGTATGTATAAATTCACTTATCGTAAGCCTTATATATAAGTCAAGCCCTGACGATGTAAGGTTCTTAATGATAGACCCTAAAGTAGTAGAACTTGGAATTTACAACGGTATTCCGCATTTATTAGTCCCTGTTGTAACAGACCCTAGAAAGGCAGCTGGTGCTTTAGGTTGGGCAGTTACAGAGATGCTAAGCAGATACAAAATATTTGCAGACTCTAATGTTAAAGATTTACATGGCTACAACGAACTTGCAAAATCAAATAATTATGTAGATGAAAACGGTCAACCTATGAATAAAATGCCACAGATAGTAATTATCATAGACGAGCTTGCAGACCTTATGATGGCGGCCCCAAACGAGGTTGAAGACTATATATGCAGACTAGCTCAAATGGCTAGAGCTGCTGGAATGCACCTTTTAGTTGCCACTCAAAGACCTACAGTAAATGTTGTTACAGGACTTATCAAGGCGAATATTCCTAGTAGAATTGCATTTGCGGTTTCGTCTACTATAGACTCAAGAACTATACTTGATGCAACTGGCGCTGAAAAACTCTTAGGAGCAGGTGACATGTTGTTCTCACCAGTTGGCGCACACAAGCCTACACGTATTCAAGGTTGCTTTGTAAATGAAGCGGAGATCGAAAAAATAGTTGACTCTATTAAAAAGAGCCGTTCTATTGAATATGACGAGAAAATTATTGAAGACATAGAGAAAAATGCTATAGCTGAAAAATCTAGCAAAGAAAAACCAGACAACGACGACACTAATTCTGACCCTATGATGGAAGAAGCAATTAAATGTGTAATAGAAGCAGGACAAGCCTCAACCTCTCTACTTCAAAGAAGATTAAGACTAGGCTATGCAAGGGCTGGCAGACTAATTGACGAGATGGAACAAATGGGCATAGTAGGACCTCACGAAGGTTCTAAGCCTCGTCAAGTATTGATGTCTTACGCACAGTGGTTAGAGAGAAACATGCAGAAGCCAGATGAAGAAGTTGCAGTTCCTAAAATTGAAGAAATTCAAGAAGATTAGCGTACTAATTGTTACGGCATTATTGCTGATTAGTCCTGTAGGTTCACTTATAAATGATAGTCTTAATGGTTTGCATTTTACAGCTAGAGAAAACAGAACAGACGATTATGAATTAAATATTCATTTTTTAGACGTTGGTGTAGCCGATTGTATAATTATTGAAAGCGATTTTGGAAACTATATGATAGACGGCGGAACACCAGAATACAGTGAAGAGATTTACGCAAAACTTGTACAGCTAGGCATAAATAATCTTGATGCTATTTTTATAAGCCACCCTGATTTCGACCATTATTCTGGTCTTGATAAGGTGATATCAGAGATTGATATAGGCAAGATTTATACCTCTTCAAGGCAGAGTGACGATTATAATTATCAAAATTTTTTGAAGAGTGCTGAAAATATAGGCTTTTCAATCTTAGAAAAATCTGATATAATAGAAGATGGCGATTTGATTTTTGAAGTTTTATCGCCGTCTAAAGAATATAAATCCGACAACGATATGTCACTAGTGTTAAAGTTAAAATATAAAGATTTTGAACTGCTTTTCACAGGAGACATAGAAGAAGAGGCAATAGAAGATTTACTTAACAATGATATTGACTGCGATGTGCTGAAAATTTCACATCATGGCAGTGCAAACGGCACAAGTGAAGAGCTTTTAAATGCGGTATCACCTGAAATTGCGGTAATTTCTACGGCAAAAGGCAGATATGATTTTCCAGACCAAAAGGTGATAGACCTTTTAAATACACAGAAAATTGAATATTATCAAACAGATATTCACGGAAAAATAATTATTTCAACAAACGGTACAGGAGAACTTACCGTTTCTACAAAAGGATAAAGCTTGAAAAAAAGAGAAAGGATAGTCACGGGGAACAATCCCGAAATTTTAGTCGCATTTTGTGCGGCAAAAATGACATGGACATACTTATGAGAGAACTTACAATTAAAAGAACAGAGGGCAATTTTTATATCTGTGAGGATAAAGATGCAAAGCAATATGCAATAGACATGAAAGAAATGGTTGAGGGCGTTAAAACTAATGATATTATTATTATTGATAACGACGGAAATATCAAACTTAAATAATAGGAGAATTTAAATGCTTAATAAAATTAAATTTTTGTTTAGATGTATAGTCCACATGGACTATAAGTCTCTATTTAATACGGTTTCTATAGTCCATAAGGCAAGCAAAAAGAATAGCATATATCTTTTTTATGATATTGTAAAATGTGGCTTTAAATATGGAGCAGGACACAGCGATTATCTTTTGTGCGAGTTCTATAATCTTAATTCTCAGCAAAGGGCTACCTATGTTACAAGGGGAGTTAATAATGCTATCTCTAAAAAAATGAATAACCCTGATGTGTATTATATATACCACAACAAGGATATTATGTATAAAAAGTATGCTAATTTTATAAAAAGAGACTGGCTTTTTATTCCAGAAACAGACAAAGAAACCTTTGCTAAATTTATGAGTAGCCGAGACGAAATAATCATAAAGCCGTCTGACGACACATGCGGAAACGGTGTAGAAAAGCTTAAAAAGGCTGATTATAAGAGTGTTGACGAGATGTATGACTATATTAGTTCACTTCATAAAAGACTTGTAGAAGACGTAATTGTACAGCATGACGATTTAAAGAAGCTTAACCCTAAGTCTGTAAACACAATTAGAGCGGTTACAATTTATAGCGAGGGTGCAGGGCATTTAATATACACATATATCAGAATAGGAAACAGCGACAGACCTGTTGATAACCTACATGCAGGCGGAATGTGTGCGCCGATAGATATTGACACAGGTATTATAACTCAAGTTGGATACGATAGAGACAGAAACGAGTTTGTTAAACATCCTAAAACTGGTTGCTTGATTAAAGGGTACAAAATTCCGTATTGGGATGAAGTCATAAAGACTGTCACTGCTTGTTCAGAGGTTGTTCCAGAAATGGGTTACCTAGGTTGGGACATCGCAATTACTCCTACAGGAGTAGAACTTGTAGAGGCGAATGACTTCCCAGGGCATGACTTTTTGCAAATGCCACCTCACGTGCCAGATAAAATTGGAATGTTACCACAGTTTAATAAGTATGTGAAATAATTTTTAAATTTAGCGAACATTCTTGTATGGATAAAAAATAAATTTGATAAAATATTGTAGGGGAGGGTCTCCGTGCAGACTTGTCGATTACGTTTTTGGGTTTAAATTTAATTCGTTAAAACGCACAAATTAATGTAGGGGCGACCCTATGTGGTCGCCCG
>CAYJER010000019.1:0-39190 GCA_964369225.1 uncultured Eubacteriales bacterium | reverse complement strand
TCGTTAAATGCACAAACTATTGTAGGGGACGGGTTTTCCGTCCCGAAAAAACTAGTGGTTTTATCTAACTTTCCACGGGACGGAAAACCCGTCCCCTACATTGGTATTTATAAATTAATTATACACTATTTTTTAATATTATAAAAGACTAACATTAGGAAAATCTGAAATTATTTTTTCAATTATAAGTTTAACCCTTGGGTCTTTGGTTTTATCAACTATAAACATCTCTATTTCCGAGTCAAGATCCATCCATTTTATTCTTTGAATCATGCTTCTTACAGAATTCTCTGCTTCTTCAACACTTTCAATCACTACACCCATATAAAGCCTTGTGTTTTTAGGTTTCCTTAACCAAAATTGAATTTTTCTTATTATCTCAACAAAGCCAACGACCGAAAGAAAAGACATGATTGTAATAATAAAAAACTGCATAGTCTCACCCCTTTGTTTTCTCTATACTATGCAGTTAATTTTTTATTGTTACATTTAGTATATTACAAACCCTACTAAAAATCAATAGATTTTATGTTGTTACATTTACTTTTTATTTAAACGCACAAACCAATGTAAGAGCAACATCAGACTTTAAAACATAAGATGACTTAATGCTTGATTGTAGGGGAGGGTCTCCGTGCAGACGTGTTGATTAGCAAAGAAACCAATGTAGGGGACGGGTTTTCCGTCCCGAAAAAAATAGCTGTTTTAGCTAACTACCCAGGGGGCAGAAAACCCGCACCCTACATGGTTGAATGTAAAGTTTTTGAATTAACATAGTAGTAGGGGCGGTCCTGCGTGACCGCCCAAAACTGCAAGTTATTGCCAAATTCTCGGACGACCACAGGTCGCCCCTACTAAAAATTGTGCGTTTTAACGAATTTATGTTAAATCAAAAATCGTAAGAGGTACGTCTAAATTACCCTGAAAACAACAAAAAACCCTCATAGAGGGTTTTTTGTTTATTGGGGAGGAGTTGTATTGAAAAGCTTGTGATAAATCCTTATCACCAGTCTTGTAAGCGTTAATTTCAGTAGCTGTTTCTCTACTGCTTTTATATTATATTCCAAAAAATGTCGAAAGTCAAGGGTTTTTGTCAAGATCTATTTTAGGCACACATCCTACAAAATTGAATACATATTTTTGTACATAACTTACAAAATAATTCCAATTTTATTTATACATCGCCATGTATTCTCCGTGAGCCTCTATTAATTCGTCGCACATTTTAACAATATCATCAAGTGAAAGCTCTGCTGCTGTGTGCGGATCAAGCATTGCCGCTTTGTAGATATCTTCCTTTTTGCGGCTTACTGCAGCCTCGATTGTCATTAGCTGACAATTAATATTCGACATATTCATTCCAGCTAAGTGAACTGGAAGTCTTCCTAAAGGCTGAGGAGTAATCTTATCTTTTTCGGCTACACATTTAACCTCTACACAAGCTTCAGCAACTAAATTATCAATATAGCCTTCGTTTATTACATTTCCACCAAATTCATAAGCGTCACCAGTCCATAATGCCTCAATTATCTTAGAAGCATACTCGGCACTTCTCTCGTGAGTGATATTGCCATTTTGCATTATCTCTTCTCTTGTAGTCTCCCAACGCTCAATATTATTGATACAACGTCTTGGGTATTCGTCAAGCGGAATGTTAAACCACTCTATTAATTCAGGATATTTTGACTTTATGTAGAAAGGATTGTACTCTGCGTTATGTTCGCTTGACTCTGTGCAGTAGTAGCCTAGGTGCTTCATATAATCATATCTTACCATGTCACCATGTTTCTCTGTAAGATTTTTATAGGCAGCTCTCTTTTTAATTTCTGGGTAAAGGTCGTTTCCGTCTTTATCCTTAATCTCAAGAAGCCAACCCATATGGTTAATTCCACCTATTAGCTCTTGTCTGCCATCAATTTTATCTTCCATATCTAAAGTTTTAAGAAGATCCTTTGTGCAAACTTGAACAGAGTGACAAAGACCTATAGTTTTAACCTTTGTGTATCTTTGCATGTATCCTGTTAGAATTGACATAGGGTTTGTGTAATTAAGTAGCCACGCATTAGGGCAAACCTCTTCAATATCATTTGCAAAATCCTGCATAACAGGGATTGTTCTAAGGCCTCTCATTATGCCACCAATGCCCAAAGTATCGGCTATAGTTTGTCTAAGACCATACTTTTTAGGTATCTCAAAGTCGATAAATGTGCAAGGTATATAACCGCCAATTTGAACAGCGTTAATGATAAAATCAGAATCTCTAAGTGCATCTTTACGGTTTTTAGCTCCGCAATATTTTTCAATTGTTGCCTTGCTATCGTTTGAGTTTTTATTGATTGTTGACAACATTAGGTAAGAGTCTTCAAGTCTGCTTTCGTCAATGTCATAAAGTGAAATTGTCGCACGCTCAAGTACAGGTGTGCAAAGGCAGTCTCCCAACACATTCTTTACAAACACAGAGCTACCTGCTCCTAAAAAAGTAATTTTCATCAGTACATCTCCTAGTTTCAATTTGTTACTATGATTATACCAATACTTAGAAAAAATAAAAGGGTGTTTTGAGGTGAATTAGTTGTCAATTTGTTGCAAATATCTTGTTTGTATGATATAATACAGTTATTATTGTATTAGAAAGGATTTTTAGCATGAGTGAGAAGATTTACCCTAAGTCGTGTAGGCTTTTTTATTGCGGAATTGAGGAATGTAAGCCTGGTCATTTTTTCGGTCCTACTATTAGATATCACTATCTACTGCATTACGTGGTTTCAGGAAAAGGAAGATATGAGGTAAACGGAAAAAAATATAGTATATCAGAGGGTGAAATTTTCCTTATACATCCTAACGAATTAAGCTTTTATAAGGCAGACTCAAATGAGCCTTGGACACATATGTGGGTAGCTTTTGAAGGCTATGAAGTAATCGAAATTCTAAACAATTGTAATATTAATTATACAAGAAAAGTTACTAACAAAGAGCCGTTTATCAAAGATATGCAGTCTCTTATTAATACTTATTTTTGTGAAAACTATAACGAATATAAAATGTTAGGGTTATTTTATAAAATGATGTCGCATTTGGTAGAAAAAAAGCCAAATATAAAATCTGGTTCAGATAAAATATACTTTGATACGGCAGATAAATATATAACAAACAACTATTCATCGGATATAACAGTTGAAGACATTTCTAGCCATGTTGGAATAGAACGCAGTTACCTTTATAAAATATTTATAAAAAATTGCGGAATTTCTCCTAAGAAATACATATTAAACATTAGGATAAAATCTGCTGTAAATATGCTATCAGATAAAAATATAGCAATTTCTGAAATTGCTATAAACTGTGGATTTAACGACACAGCCTCATTTTGCAAACAATTTAAAAAAGTGTATGGAATAAGTCCATCTGTATATAGAAAACAATTAGAAGAATATATTTAAGGAGTTTAATGTGAATTTACAAATTGAAATGGAAAAAATAATTAAAGGGTTAAACGTTAAACCGAGACTAATGTTGCATTGTTGTTGTGCGCCGTGTGCCTCTTATGTAACCGAATATTTAAAAGAGCATTTTGAATTATATCTTCTTTACTACAACCCTAACATCGCCCCTTATGAAGAACATGAATTACGAAAAGAAGAGCTTAAAAGAATGGCAGAGCATTTCTCTGTAAAATTTTTGGCTCTTGGTTGGGACAACGATATATTTGAAGAAAAAATAAAAGGACTAGAAAACGAACCCGAGGGCGGAAGTCGCTGTGACATTTGCTTTAGGCTAAGGCTTGAGACAACAGCGAAACTCGCCAAAGAATATAATTGCGAATACTTCACTACAACGCTTAGCATTAGTCCGCTTAAAAATTCAAAAAAACTTTACGAGATAGGCAAAAGCATTTCAGAAAATTATCTACCGTCAGATTTTAAAAAGAAAAACGGATATAAACGTTCTGTAGAGATTTCAAACGAGCTTGGACTTTACAGACAAGACTACTGCGGATGTATTTACAGCATTAGAAAATAAACTTCACAAATTAATGTAGGGGAGGGCTGGGTACATACGTGTTGATTAGGAATGCTGATGTAGGGAACGGTCTTGACCGTTCCCTACAAATATCAAATTAAATTTTTAAAAAAGCTTGAATTTTGTCAAATAAAGTAGTAAAATTATATACATAAATATTTGGAGGTAATTATTAAATGAAAGTATTAGTCGAAACTTCAGCACGTCACCTGCACGTATCAGAAAAGCATTTAAAGATTTTATTCGGTGAGGATGCTGTGCTATCAAACAGAAAAGATCTATCACAACCAGGGCAATTTGCAACAAACGAAAAGGTAGAAGTTATAGGACCTAAGGGTTCTTTTGTTATGACAATTTTAGGACCTACACGTCCTGAAACTCAAGTTGAGATTTCTTTATCAGATGCAAGAAAAATCGGTCTAAACCCACCAATTCGTGAGTCTGGCGATCTTGCAGGTTCTGCACCATGTACGATAAAAGGCCCAAACGGTGAAGTTGAGCTTGAGCAAGGAGTTGTAGTTGCTAAAAGACATATCCACTTTAATGTAGAAGAAGCTGCAGAGGCTGGCGTTGTGGATAAGCAAATTGTTTCAGTTAAAGTAGAGTACGGCGGAAGAACAACTATTTTCGGTGATGTAGTAGCAAGAGTTAACCCTAACTATGCAGCAGCAATGCACCTGGATACAGATGAGTCAAACGCTGCGGCACTACCTTTCACAGCAGAGGGCGAGATTATTCTTTAACCTAATACATAAATTTAATGGATGAACTTTTTGGGTTCATCCATTTTTTTGATTTATATATAAAATTTTATAAACTATTGTAGCGAATTTAAGCAAATTAAAGGCTTATTTGTAGGGGACGTTCTTTGCTAATCAACACGTCTGCACGGAGACCCTCCCCTACAATATTTAAACAAGTTTATTTTTATCCATACGAAAATTTTATTTAAAAAGCCTTTAATCAAAAAATCCGCAAGGATTTTCACATGAACTTTTCACTATTCATTTTTCACTCTTCACTAAATATGAGACTCTCTTTTACAATTATCTAATCACATCTAAAAAAACGTCCCACAATAATTTGTAAGACGCTTTTAATAAAATTATATGTTTGAATTAACTTGCTGTTGTTATCTGGGCAAGGCTTAGAATATTTGCTTACCGCCGTTAGGACCAGCGCTCTCATCGAATATTTTATCTACTGTGAATGTCCAAACTGCTTTAATTTGCATATTCATTTTTGCAAAATTTGCAGCTACTGCATCATATAAAGCTCCGCTTGTGTTGCGAGCTAAAACTGTTCCGTTAATTAAGTATGACTCCATGCCCTTTACAGCTAAAAGAGCTACTTTGTTGTTGTCGTTTAGGTTTGCACTTGAAGTGTTCATGAAAACCTCTGCAACTGCCATTGTGTCCTCGTCAACTACCATTACACTACCAGCAACTATTGAGTGAAGCTCACCCTCTTTTGATATAGTGCTAACTACCTTTACGCTTTCAGGATCTTGGAATAATTTGCTTACATTCTCTAAATTTTTCATTTTAATGACCTTGTCATTTTTGCCGCACAAACTGCGATAAAAATTTCGGGGTTGTTCCCCTTGACTTTCCTTTCTAGTTTTTTGATTGTTTTTTCGCATTAATAAATTTTAATTATTGACTTTGTTTTTCTGAGCTGATATAATAATAACACAGAAAAAACCAACAGTCAATAACGCAATAAAAAATGAGCAACTAAGAAAAATATGAGCGAGAGGAAAATATGAGTGCGAGAAAAATATGAGTGAATGTAAAGCAAACCACTGCCCATGCGGAGAAGAATGTCCATTACAAAAAGCTTTAAAACGCATAGGCGGAAAGTGGAAAATCCCAATTATTTGTGTGCTATCTGGTGAACAGGGTGTACGATACAATGAACTAATGAAAAAAGTACAAGGTATAACAAACACCATGCTAGCCTCTTCTCTTAAAGAGCTTGAACGAGACGGATTAATCACAAGGGTTCAATATAACGAAATGCCTATAAGAGTTGAATATTTCATTACAGATAAATCAAGAGAACTTATACCAATAATGCAAAATCTAGCCAGATGGGGACTCGGGTAGCCCCGACACCTCAAATTACCTGTGGTCAGTTTTTAAATTATATTTTTTTAAGAGGCTTTGATAAAATAGAAAATAATTAGCAAATTTCACAAAGTTCCAAAAATAAATGTAGTACTATATTAAATCTAAAACTTTACATTTAACCATGTAGGGGACGTTTTAACGAATTTATTATAAACAAAAATACTAAGAAGCATCACTGGTCTTGTTAATTACCTACTAGCATTTATAAAGTTTTGGATAACACAGAGTAGTAGGGGCGGTCGCAATTGACCGCCCCTACTATTTTTGTACATTGTGACATTAAGTCACATGCGCATAAATTTATTAGAATTTCATTGTGTTTGAAGCTAGATACTTCTTAACCATCATAGATACTTTAAAGATTATAGCGTCTTCAAACTCACGCAAGTCTAGTCCTGTAATCTTCTTAATTTTCTCAAGACGATAAACAAGTGTATTTCTGTGAACAAATAATTTTCTTGAAGTCTCACTAACATTTAGGTTATTTTCAAAGAATTTTTGAATTGTAAACAATGTTTCGTGATCAAGCGACTCAATAGAGCCTTTCTTAAATACTTCTCTTAAGAAGATATCACACAAAGTTGTAGGCAATTGATAGATAAGTCTTGCAACACCTAGGTTGTCATAACGTACAATTGTTTTCTCTGTATCAAACACCTTGCCAACTTCAAGGGCGATTTGAGCCTCTTTAAATGAAGTAGCTAATTCCTTAATACTCTCTACAATTGTGCCTATTCCGACTGTACAGTGTGTGTAGAACTCACTTGAGATAGTATCAACAATAGATCTAGCTAATTTTTCAATATCTTTAGCCTCTACATGGTTCTTTATCTCTTTAACTAAAGCAATGTCTGTCTCGTTAATGCTGATAACAAAATCTCTGTTTTTATCTGGGAATAGATTTTGCAAGATATCATAAACAGAAACATCTGTCCTATTTGAAATTTTGATTATCATACATACTCTTGAAACATCTGCATTAAAATGTAGTTCTCTACTTTTTAGATAGATATCACCTGAAAGAATATTGTCTAAAATTACGTTTTTAATAAAATTGCTTCTATCAAATTTCTCATCATAATATTGCTTAATATTACTAAAAGAAATCGACAATATGTTAGAGTATCTAATAGCATCTGAATCGTTACCAGAAACATAAACCATATACTCAGGGTTTGGCTCATCCCCAAAAATTCTGTAAGTATCAGAACCAACTACGAAAGGTAGTGGATTCTCGAAATCTGTTTCTGTTATTCCGTCTGCTCTCTCACCAATTTTTGCTAGATCGCTACAAGCAATAATTGTTGAAGTATCATCAACCACACCTATGGTTCTGTCGATAGAGTCCCTCATCTGTTGGATTACATTTTGAAATAGTCTGTTTGACATTTTGGACATCCCCTTTTAAATAAATTTTAATATTTTACTTAAAAAACATAAACTCTCTTACGTTTTTGAACAAATAATAGCATACCTATCAATTGCTTTTTAATCACAATTTATACTGTATTACTATTTTACACAATTTAAACAAAAAAATCAAGTGGTTTTGACAAAAAAAAGCACCTCTCGTACGAGAAGTGCCGTTTTTTTTTATTAGTTAATGATTGTAACCTCTGTCTCTTTGTCAAAGATGTGCATTTTGCTCATTTTGAAAGAGATTTTTGCTGAGTCGCCAGCCTTAGCAGTTGATGTTGGATCAACTCTAGCTGTAATGCTGTTACCCTCACAGTTTAGGTATAGGTAAGTTTCAGCACCCATAAGCTCTGTAACTTCTACCTCTGCAGTTGAAGTAGCATTGCTCCATGCTTCTATCATCTCAGGCTCGTCGTGTACATCTTCAGGACGAATACCGAAGATAACATCTTTGCCAACATAGCTGTTTAAGTCAGCTAGTGCACCAGCTGCTTTATCAGCTGGAATTGCAAGTTTTGTTGAACCGAATGTTAAAGCATAGTTAGAACCATCTTTAACTAGTGTAGCGTCAACAAAGTTCATTTGTGGTGAACCCATGAAACCAGCAACGAAAGCATTAACAGGATTATCATATAGGTTTTGTGGAGAGTCAACTTGTTGTACGAAACCGTCTTTCATAACAACGATTCTATCACCCATTGTCATAGCCTCTGTTTGGTCATGAGTAACATAGATAAATGTTGTACCTAGTCTCTTATGAAGTTTAGAGATCTCTGTTCTCATTTGAGCTCTTAGTTTAGCATCAAGGTTTGATAGAGGTTCGTCTAGTAAGAAAACTTTTGGATCACGAACAATAGCACGTCCTAAAGCAACACGTTGTCTTTGTCCACCAGATAAAGCCTTTGGTTTTCTATCTAAAAGGTGAGATATATCAAGAATTCTTGCAGCTTCCTCAACACGACGCTTGATCTCCTCTTTTGGAGTCTTACGAAGTTTTAGACCGAAAGCCATGTTATCATATACTGTCATATGTGGATATAGAGCGTAGCTTTGGAAAACCATTGCTATATCTCTATCTTTTGGTGCAACGTCATTAGCTAGTGTATCGCCAATGTAAAGCTCACCTTTGCTGATCTCTTCAAGACCTGCAATCATTCTAAGTGTTGTAGATTTACCACAACCTGATGGTCCTACAAGGATGATAAATTCTTTATCAGCAATGTCTAGGCAAAAATCTGTAACAGCAACTACTCCGCCGTCGTAGATTTTATAAATGTTTTTTAATTGTAAATTTGCCATTTGTTAATCCTCCACGATTTAATATTTATTATTCTGTACAATAGTATATCAAAATCCAAATAATATTTCTAGTCTTTTTTTTAACAAATATTTGTATCAAAATTTATGCACCTTGACATATGTTACAAAAACAACATCTGTATTTGTGCATTTAGCTGAAAATCAAGCGAATTTCGTCTAAACTTAACTTTCTGCACTCTCCCTGCCCCAATGTTTCATCTAACTTTAGCATACCAATTTCTAGTCTTTCAAGCTCTATAACTGTTTTGTTTACAGCCCCAAACATTCTTTTAACTTGATGAAACTTGCCCTCACGAATTTTAACAAAGGCTGAATTTTCTTGCGATTTATCAATTATAAGTTCGCAAGGCAAGAAGTCAAACTCTTTTACCTTTATTCCATTAGCAAAGGCTTTAATGTCGTCTTCTGTTATGGCGGTGTCGAGTTTCGCCCTGTAAAGCTTGTACACATGCGACTTAGGCGAAAGCATTTTATGTGCAAATTCTCCGTCATCTGTTATTATTAAAAGCCCTGTAGTGTCTTTATCGAGCCTACCAGCAGGAAAAAGCTCTCTGCGTTTTAACTCGTCTGGAACAATGTCAAGCACTGTTTTAGCCCTATCACGAGTAGCGCAAAGTAAGCCTTTAGGTTTATTCATCATAATATAAATAAATTTACTGTACTCAATAAGCTTACCGTCAAGACAAACTTTATCGGTACTAGGGTCTATTTTCATAGAAGAATTTTTAACCACTATGTCATTGACTGTGACTAATGATTTTCTAAGAAATATAGAAACGTCTTTTCTACTACCTAAATTTTGACTGCTTATAAATTTATCTATCCTAATTTTTTCATTCATTTTGTTTTTCCTTTTTTTTATAAATTTGCTTAAGAACAAAAACATGTAGGTAACATAATCAAACTTACTGCTTAATTTGTAGGAGAGGGTCTGGGCACCCTCCCGAAACCTAGAGTTTATCCATACTTCTCGGGAGGGCACGGAGACCCTCCCCTACAATGTTTTATCAAGTTTATTTTTATCTATACAAGATTGTTTATTCTACCAAATTTCCAGCCTTATCATATTCTGGCTCTGATGATATTGGAACTGTGTCTGTTGCGATATCGCTTGCCTCTTCTGACTCTTCTGGTTCAGATACTTCAGCTGGCATAGACGATGTGCTGTCTTGTGGAAGCGAACCACCAAAATGCTCGCTGTCAATGTCAAAACCGTGCATAAATCCGCCAAGCTCTGAACTTGATACATCTCCACCTATAATTTGCCCCTCAAACACAAGCAAAGTAGCGTGAACTTCTTTGCCACTATCAGGGTAATTAGTAACATAATATATGTACTGTTTGCACATGACACCGCTGTGTGGCTTAAGGTCGAACCCTTGCGCTATTTGCATGTCATTGTAGGTTTCATAGACATCACTAAACTCTAAAGGAATTGTGACATCTCTTGCATCCACTGCCTCACTTAGAACTGTCCATCCGTAAGAGTTTAAGAACTCTACCCTTTGTTCATTTGTTTCACCCATGAAAGTTTCTTGGTCGCTTGCAAGTCCTGGAATAATTATTATCGCCGAAATAACTATAGCGATAAGCACCAGTATTGCAATAATCTTGTTTTTGTTAGCTTTAAATGAAAATACCATATTTTTGAACAACTTAAATTTTGAAGTTGCCCATACACCGCCTTTCTCAATCTTCTATGTAAAGAATAATATGAGACAAACAGCCTTTATAGTACAAATATTATATCATAATTTAATATATATGTAAATTAAATTTTATTTTCTAGCGGTTAGGTATTTATTCTTAGTTGCCATGCCACCTCTTATATGTCTTTCATCCTTGTTTTTTTGCAAGACCTCTTTTACCTCTAAGAACAAGCTATGGTTCAAGTATTCTAGCCTTTGGCTTACATCTTTATGTACTGTACTTTTGCTTACTCCAAACTTTTTAGCAGTTCCTCTAACAGTTGCAGTATTCTCAACTATATATTCACCAAGTTTAATAGCTCTGTTTTCTACAAAGTTATTCATATCAATACACCCCAATTCTTTCAAGTATTAATATGTATGCAGAAAATCTAATGTATAGTAATTAATATTTTTACAATTTTAATATCAGCTTAATTATAGTTTTAATATTACTTCTCACAAAAAAGGAATAGCTATAAAAAAATGTAGGAGCGATCCTACATGAAAGCCCAAAATCTTTGATTTAACATTGATTTAGGACAACCACACAGGTTCGCCCCTACTATAATTTGTATGTTTTTGATAATTACGCCACGTCCATTTTGTTAACTAATATTTTTCTCTATAGTCAAGACATTCATTCCTTCTTCAAAAGAATATGTGACATTATCCATCATTTTTTTAACCATTAATATGCCTAATCCGCCAATTTTTCTCTCTTCGGCAGTAAGTTTGATATTAGGATCTTCCTTTATCAAAGGATTAAACTGTCTTCCACCATCAGAAAATTTTAAAATTACTTTTTTATCTGTGATATCACAGTTAATTATCGCCTTACCTATTGCATCTTCATACGCATAATGTGCAATATTCACGTATATTTCTTCTACTGCTACCGCTACCTGTGCTATAACTTTCATCGACGCATTAACTCTTATTAATTCTTTCTCTATAACACTTTGAACGTCGATTAAATTTTCAATCATAGCATTAACTACTATTGTTTTCAAGTATATCACTCCCTACATTATTTCTATTCCTAACATGGTAATATCATCAAACTGTGCAGCTTCATCTACAAAAATGTCTACTTCTTCTTTAACATTTACTAAAATTGTCTCTATGTTTTCATTGTTTTTTCTATTTAGTGCTTCTAACATGCGATCCAAGCCAAATAACTCACTGTGTTCATTTGTAGCCTCTGGTATACCGTCAGTGTAGACAAACAGCTTATCCCCTTTATATAGCTGCAATTCGTACTCTCTGTATCTGGCATTTTCCATACCTGCCAACACAAAGCCATGTTTATCTTTGTATAATTCAAATTTTCCATTATTACGCATAATAGCTGGATATTCGTGTCCTGCATTAGCGCATATCATTTTACCAGTTGAAATTTCATAAATTCCAATCCATACAGTTACAAATAATTCTGCTTCATTTTCCTCACACAATTGATTATTGACCATTTCAAGCACCTGTTTTGGGCTATTTTTCATTTGTGCAGAATTTTTAAGCAAAGTTTTTGATATAACCATAAAAAGTGCCGCTGGAACTCCTTTTCCCGAAACATCTGCCATAACTAAAGCTAAATGATCATCATCGACAAGGAAAAAGTCATAAAAATCTCCACCCACCTCTTTAGCCGGTGTCATTGAAGCGTAAATATCAAATTCTTCTTGTTCTGGAAACGCTGGAAAAATGCTAGGAAGCATACTAGCTTGAATATTTGTGGCAATATTCAACTCTGCCCCTATACGCTCTTTTTCTACAGAAATTTTTGTTATTTCATCAATGTAACTATTTATGTCAACCTGCATTTGATGAACACTTCTGGCTAACAATTGAATTTCATCTCTTGTTTTGATTTGTGTCAATTTATCAGACACTATAACCTTTTTACTAACAAAGTCGTTAGCTTCATTAGATATTAAACGCAAAGGCAAAACTACACTTTTTCTTAGCAAAATTTGGAACAATAACATAAAGCAGATTACTAGTATTGCAGTAATAATTATGGCATTAATAAGATATGTATTTAAAGTTCCTTGAATTTCATACATTGGCACATCTATTACCAGCAATGCTACAGGTGTTCCATAGCTATCAACAATAGAAACAATTGATGAAGTATTGTACCCAAACTGAGTATTTCTTAAAAAATAATCATCAACACGATCACCGGTATAAAAAATATCCATTAACAATTGTGGATTATCATTTCCCATAGGGTCAACTACACCAATTCCGTATGGTTCTTTATTTTCTGCCTCGTGTATTCTTACATCGTATATATTAGTTAGCGAAAGCTCCTGAATATTTGGTACACAAATATAAATAGCAGATACGCTACTATTACTGTAAATATTGTAAAGTTCTTTCGCCATTTCATCGTAATCACTATCTGTTACACCATCTTCTACATAACTTGTTAGTTTGTCTGCATTAATGTGTTCCATTGCAATTGCAGCTACATCGTAGCCAAAATCATTATAGATTTTATATGTTGAAACTTGAAACTGATTATATCCATTTACACAAATTCCAAAGCAAATTACTACTGCTAATAAAACACATAATATTGATATTTTTTTTCCGAGCCCAAACATTTTTTCCATTTTCTTCACCTCAATACCTTGTAGTAAATAGCTGCATCACAAGCACATCTACCTTTACAACATATACAATTGTACTCCACATCATTATACCAGAGTAACTTTTTCCTTTCTAAATATGTAAAATCAAATCTCTGCAATGTTGGTTTTATTGGAATAATATCATCCATTATCCAAGCAGCTGCAAAAACAACTTTAAACTGATTTTGCTTAACCTCATATATCAATTGTTCTAAAAGCTTATGCATTATGCCATTTCCTTCAAAATTACTGTATAATGCTGCACTTTTATATACTATTGACTTTTTACCTTTTGTAATTTCATTGTATTTAGCTAGGCTAATACCCATTTTAAAAGCCGTTTCCGTTTCTGAATAAACCCCAAAAATGGCAAAACCAGCAAACTGATTATTCATATAAGCTACTTTTACATAACTTCCGTTCTCAATCAATTTAATTAAACTTTTTAGTGTAATGTATCCTGTTCCGTAACGTTTATCCGATAAGCTTATTATATCACCAAAGTCATTACAACTTACATTTCTAATGCTTATATTTACATTCTCTTCTTCAATCATTTTCTTTTTCCCTTAATAAATTATCATCAAATTATTAACCCCAAAAGTTGTTGTGTATTCGGCTGTTTTTGCAGTAGATAGCACTAGTCTTAGCCCTAATAATTCTTCCATTAATTCCTCATTATCTTTATTATCATTATAGTATTCTATTATGTTAAATATTTTGCCTGAATTTCGTATTCTAAACATAATTAAGTCATCAATCTTTTTTATTCTTATGTCAATAAAGCACTCTTTAGTTTCATTTAACGACTTTGCTATAATTATTTGTAATATTTCTTCTATTACTAAACCTGTTCTCATTGTGCGTTTAGGGTCTATATCATGTTCTTCACAAAATTCAGATATTTTATTTGAAGCAAACATAATATCCTCTATCTTATTTTTAACCGAAAATGATATGTCTCCTTCATTTAAATATTTACAGTTCAACAATATATTATCAAGTTCACTGTGTTTACTGCGTATTATTTTAACTATCACAAAAAAAGTTATAGTCGTTAGAAGCTCACTTGTTGCAAAGCTTAGCCAAATACCATTTACTCCAGTTGTAGATATCAAAGGGTATATCGAAATTGTGATAAACACTACTAGTCTTAGCGATAAAATTATATTAGATAATATAGGTCTTTTAATCGAATTAAAATAACCAGTGTACTGAATATTAATGTAAGAAAACACCATTCCCGTACATATCAAAGGAATAGCCGTTTTAACGCTATTTATCACTTCTATATCGTTCACACCAAAAATCATAGCTATTTTATCAGACAAAACTATGACAATCACCGAAATAATCACAGTTGTAATTACTCCAATTTTCATTGCGTTGCGAAATATTTTATGTATAGATTTATTGTCATGTTCAGAATTGAAAATACTTATCAATGATAATATAGATGTGGATATTCCAAGCATTATAGCAGACAACAACTCTAGTACATTTCTTACAACTGTAAATGTTGGTAACAAGAATAAATAAGGTGTGCTAAGCAAAACAAAATTAATAAATATGTTTCTTGTAGCTTCAAGCAAATTTGCTAATCCATTAGGTACACCTGCTACTATAATCTCTTTAATATGTGAAAGCTTTAAACTATCTCGCACATATTGAGTTTGACCCTTATTTTTAAAAAGAATGATAAAACCTAACAATGTAGCAAACGCCATTGAAATTGATGTTGCTAACGCAGCTCCTCCTGTAGACATAGAAAAAACAGGAGATAAAAACAGAGCGGTCAAAACAATATTCAGACTTGAAAAAGTTAGAAAAATAGAAAAAGATGCCTTTGGTTTTCCTTCTGATCTTAAAAAGTATAAAGGAATATAAGACATAAGCGTAAAGCCGCCACCTAAAATATAGTAAAAAACATAGTCCTTAATCAAGTTATAGTATTCACTATTACCATTTAACAAGCCTACTACTACTTCTATTAATACTAGCCCAACAGCAGTAGACAATATTGATACTAGTATCATCAATATTAAGGCACAACTAAAAATACTCTTATATTTAGAGTATTCTCGTTTACCTATATAATGGTTTGCAGCCAGTGATCCGCCTATTCCTATTGTAGCGCCTATAGTATAGTAAAACAGATACAAAGGACTTACTAGTGACATAGCCGACAAACCATCTTCACCTAGAAATATACCTATCAATATATTGTCTATGATAGCACCCAAAAAAAGTGAAAGCATAGCAAACACAGAGGGGATAATATATTTTACTAATACACCTTTTAAAAACACTTCATTGTGTAATAGCAAACGCTCATCAGTATTATTAGTCATTCTATAGTTAAGATATCTATGAAACCAGTTACTTCAAAAACCTCTATGATTGCATCATTTACATTCTTAATTATCATGCTACCCTTTTTGTTCATTTGTTTTTGAGCTGAAAGAATTACTCTTAAACCCGCTGAAGATATATAATCAAGTTCTTTCATGTCTATTACTAGCTGAGTAATTTCATCTATACTAGACTTAATCTCCATTTCAAGGCTAGGTGAAGTAGTGGTGTCTAGTCTACCACTTAGTGCTATTGTAAGTTGATTGTTATTTATACTTTTATTAATATTCATTTTTTTGTCCGTGTCATTTTCATCGTAAAACCTGATGAAAATTAAGGGTTTATCCCTTTGACAATCCTTTCTTTTATTATTTTGTTGCACTTACTATTATAATCAATTGAGGGTCTCTGTGCTTAGACGTGCCTCTTAGCAAAATTTAGCCATGTAGGGGCGGATATCATCCGCCTAAAAAGTCCGTGATTTTGCTTAAATTTCTTAGGCGGATAATATCCGCCCCTACATTAATTTGTGTGTTTTAACGAATTTGTTTTATATCAAAAATTATAAGAGGCACGTCTGCATGGAGACCCTCCCCTACAATTAAGCATTTAGTCGGCTTAAGTTCTATGCTGGCGACCCTGTGTGATCGCCAGCGGATTTAGCAGTATTCCTACAACACTGGAATTGTATAACCAATTCAAATTTTAGAATTATGCCATTTGTCTACTAGCAAGTTCATAGAACAAGCCTCTTTTTTCCATTAGTTCCTCATAATTTCCTTGCTCTACTATTACACCTTTATCCATTACAAGTATTCTGTCGCATTTAACTACTGTAGATAATCTGTGAGCTATTACGATTTTTGTTGACTTTAACTTTTCAAGGCTCTCTGTAATTAAAGCCTGAGTAACGTTATCTAGTGCACTAGTAGCTTCATCAAAGAATATTATCTTTGGCTTAGCAATAATCGCCCTTGCAATAAGCAGTCTTTGTTGTTGTCCGCCTGATATAGTTCCACTGTTTTCACTTAAAACAGTGTGTAAACCCATAGGCATTTTTGTAATATCCTTTTCTAGTCCAACTTCAGAAATTACCTCTTTAACTCTTTCTAAATTTGAATTAGGTGAAGTTATTGTAATATTCTCGAATATACTTCCTGAAATTAGTTTACCATCTTGCAAAACAACGCCCAATTTCTTACGCATTTCACGCTTGTTCATGCTGTCTATGTCTTTTCCGTCGTAAAATATCTTGCCATTAGTCGGATTTTCAAAACCTAGTAATAATTTAAGCAATGTACTTTTTCCACATCCAGATGAACCTACTAATCCGATATATTCACCCGATTTAATATGAAGTGATAAATCTTTAAGCACTAATCCGCTTTCGCTATCATATGCAAAAGAAAGGTTACTAACTTCTATATCGCCTGTTAAGTTTCCAGGTAGTTGAGTGTTTTCATCGTGTTCAGGTAATGTTTCCAAAATAGGCTTTGATCTTTTGTACATAGGAATAGCCGCATTAACTGCAAGGAAATTAGATACAATCTCTAGCATTGCACCCGAGAACGCACCAAATGCAGTCACATATCCCATAAATGCACCTATAGAAAGCTCTACATTGTTGTTTATCATAAGGTAATAAAGTACTATTGTATAAATTGTATTGAGTGATATCATAATTGTAGAAACTACTACAGACAATCTCTCTTTAGAAATATTTGTAGATTTAGATTCACTGTACGGCTTTAAGTATTCATACAATGCTCTATTCTCTACACCTGCAATACGAATTTTAGATATACCTGTTAAAAGTTGATACATTACAGACGCTACCTTGCTGTCTTGTTCTACCTTTACTTTTTCAAGCTTAACTTGTTTCCAACCAACAAACCCTATAATCACCATGCTTCCTAGCAACATAGCTATTGAAATCCACGCTAATTCACTTGAATAATTAAACATTCTCCATAAATATAAAAGTGAAAAAAGAGCCGATAATAATGTCTTTACAACCACATCAGAAATCAAATTGTATATGCTACTAATGCTCATTGCTCTTGTTGCAAGATCTGCACTGTCATACTCTCTGAAAAAGCTCTCTGGAAGATTAAACAGTCTATCATACACAGCATTTTGAACTACATACTCCATACCATTCATGCTTCTGAATGTTGCTAAGTTTTTGACTATTGTAAAGGTCATATTGCCTATTACACACGAAAGTACAACCAAACATATTTGGGTTAACCCAAAGGAGTCTCCCATTGGAATATAATTATCATATAATTGTTCATTCATTGTTGGAATTAATAGCCCTATTAATGTTCCAATCAAGCTAAACAAGAATATATTGAATATATCTCTTTTATATACATTTCTCATTCCAAATTTAAACAACTCTTTTACAGTTATTTTTTTATTTGGAAATGGTCTATAAAGCATTATTCCCTTTACGCTTAATGTATTTGCGTACTCTTTAGTTATTTTAACCATTTCGCCTGTCTGCGGATCTAAAGCTTCATAACCATTAGGTCCTTTAGGAATGCATGGAACAGGCAAATTGCATTCCTCGGTAAAGGCGAGGATTGCTCCTGAATCTTTTGTGAACCAGCCGTCTTCCATAATTATGTCACGACTAATAAAGTTAGATAAACGTGCAATGTCATTTACTGTAAATCTTCTGCCATAGCTTTCTTTAACAGTATCAAAAGTGGCAAGTGTAATGCCTAAATGATCGCCTACAGTAGCTACTGCATCGTATAATCGGTTTCCACTTTCAGGAGTTTTTGAACTCTTCCTTTTTTTAGAAAACAGTTTATATATTATTTTTAAACTTCTTACATAAGTAGCTTCTTGCTCTTGCGATGTAGCGTAAATATAACCTTCTTCTTTGATTAAGTTCATTTGATATTTTTCTACCATTTGTTCTTCAAACTCTTCTATATCAAACAAAGCTATTTTTAATCGTTTAGCAAAACTAGCCTTACTACTATCTAGTTGTTCTGTAGTAACTTCTAATTTTGCAGTATCCAACGCAATTAGCACAAAGCACCACACGCCTAAATCAGCATGTTCATAACACAAGGCAGGTATTGTCTCTCCAACTAATGCTTCATGCAGAAAGAATCTTCTGCCAATGCCATTTTCAGTATAAGGAGCTACATATACAAGTACATTCCCCTCTACAACTTTAAACGCTTTCATACTATCTTTTGTTATGTATGTAGTTCCTCCGCTAAGTTGTACTATTTCTTTTGTTTCAGACTTTCTCATATCAATCCCCCCTATATTGTTTTAAGTAGTCGTTGATAATGGCCCTCTTGTTTGAGAAGTTCCTCATGACTTCCTCTTTGAACAATTTTACCATAGTCCATTACTATAATTTCATCACAATCACGAATAGCAGACAAACGGTGAGCAACAATTACACAACTACAACCACGACGCTTTATGTTGTTAAGAATTTCTTTTTCTACTATAGGATCTAAAGCACTAGTCGCTTCATCCATTATTAATATAGTTGGATTTGTAGCCAAAGCCCTTGCAATTTCAAGGCGTTGGCGTTGTCCACCAGAAAGATTGGTACCACCCTCATTTAGCACATACTCATAAGCTCCTGGCTTTTGAGTAATCACATCGTGAATGCAAGCATCTTTGGCAGCTCTTACAATATCTTCATCTAAAACGCTTTTATTCCACATGGTTAGATTGTCACGCACTGTTCCTGAAAAAAGTGTGATACTTTGGCTAACTGTTGAAATACTTGAAGTAAGTATCTCTACCGGAATATTCCTTGATGAGACACCATCCATCTTAAGTGTACCGCCCCACGGCATATAAAGACCGCTTACAATCTTTGCTACTGTGGATTTACCACTACCCGACGAACCTACAAAAGCTATTGAATTACCGCTCTTCAATTTGAAATTGTAGTTATAAATTAGTGGCGCTTCAAGTATACTGTAACCAAATGAAATATTGTCTAGTTCAACTTCGCCTGTTAATTTTGCGGTCATGTTAACCATTTCAGTTTCTTCTTGGAATTTGCTGTCTTTTTCATATTTCATTATGTCGTCTACACGGCTTAAGTCTGCCTTTAATGTTTGAACTTTTTGAATCATTCCGACCAATGAATTTAAAGGAGCTGTAAAACTATCTAGCAAGGCAGTAAATGCAATTAGCATACCAGCAGTTATCTCGCCATTAATTACCAATACACCACCAACTAGCAATACTAATACACTGGCAATTTCGTTTGCTACCTCTGGAATTGCGTTTAATAATTGTTGCAATTTGCCTAAGCCTTGTTCTGTAGTGATTGTTTTAGCATAGTATCCTAATACACGGCTTATATACTCATTTTCTGCACCTGAAGCTTTAAGTGTGCTTGTAATATTTAGTCCTGCATACACAGAACCTACAAGCTTGCCTTGATCTTGTTGCAGTTTCATTGTAGAGTTCGCTATGCTTGAAGAGGTAAATTTCACTAATATAATGTTAAGCACTATACTAGCTACACCTATCAATGTCAGCAAAGGACTGTAAATTAGTAATAATATTAAATAAAAGGCCGCAACCATTATATTAAGAGCAGTTTCTGCTAAGTCACCCGCTAAAAATACGCTTACATTATCATTATTTTTAACTCTTTGTGATAAGTCACCTGCATATCTTTGATCAAAGAAACTAATAGGCAGATGGAACATATGTGACAAAAATTGATGTGCATTTGTAAGTGCTATTTTGTTTTGTAACCTTTCAAGCAACATGCCCCTATAATAATGTAATACGATTCTAAAAATAACAGTTCCTACCATTCCAATAATCAAACCAGTAACCCAATCTTCGTTTCCGCCTACTAATATGTCATCAATAAACACTTGAGAAAAAATTGGAATAATAAGCCCTGGAATAACAAGGAATAAGCCTAAGACTACAAGCGCTAAAATAGATGAATACTGCCCTTTTAGTCTTTGTTTAACAAATGCGCCTAAGCTACGTTTCTTTTTTGAAGTAACAAACTCACTAGCTTTTTCAAATGTTAATACAATACCTGTAAAAGATTCATCAAGTTCATCAATTGTGAGTTTTTTTCTGCCGGTACCTGGGTCATTTATGTAAGCATAACCACCCTTCATTCCCTCCCATACTACAAAGTGATTAAAGTTCCAATGTATAATGCAGGGACCAGGTGTCTTAATAAGGTTTTCTAAGTCTCGCCTATAACCCTTAGCATTAAGACCATATTTTCTGGCAGCTCTTAGAATATTTTTTGCGTTACAACCATCTCTTGATACACCTGTTTCAATTCTTAGTTTTTCAAGTGACTCGTGCCTTCCAAAGTAGCCTAAAACCATACTTAAAGAAGCCGCTCCGCACTCAGTAGCTTCCATTTGATATACAGTAGGAGTTTTTGTATACATTCTAGCCACAAATTACCCCTCCTCGCTCGGATTAATAGTTAATTTTTCTTTAAGGAAAGGAATAAGCATCGAGATCGGTGTCTTTTTCTCTGTAATTATGCTTGTATTCATAATTGTACCCTCTGTAATTTCTACATCCTTGCCTTTGTCGCTAGACCAACTATAGCCACTAAGCGTACTTTCATCTTTTTTAAGTTCACAAGTTATTTCTACAACAGGTCCATTTTGTAGGAAAGATTCAACTAGAACTTGATCTCCCAACCTAGCCAACATTTCATTAGAAGAAACAGTATATGAGCTTACACTTAATACATTAGCCTCAATAAAACCATATTCCTGATCATTTACTGTGCTAGGTGATACCATGGCTTCCATTCCGGCAGTAATTTTTTTACCCTCACTTAACGGAACATAACATATTACTATATTTTCCATAGCATTATCATTATTAATATTTACTAGTTGAGTTCCTGCTGAAATTAAGTTTCCTGTTTGAACTTGAACACCAGTTACTACACCCTCTGATGAAGCTACAATTTGTAAATCATCAACATTACTTTGATATTTTTCAATTTCAGTCTCTAATTGCACTGTTATAGAACTTTTAGCAGAATTAAACTGTGCTAGCAAGCTCTCTTCCTGAGTGCTTATATTGCTTTTTTCTGATTCTATTTGTTGTGAAAGACTATCTAATTCGGCTTGTAAATTCATCTCTATACTTTGTGAGCTTTGATAATCTGATTGTGCAATTTGATACTCTATTCCAATTACCTCAGTATCTAGTTGATTGCTAGAACTTACAGGTGTGTTGTTTAATATTTCCGCCATTTTATCTACTATTTCTTTAGCTGAATTTTCCGCCTTTACAGCTGCATCATAGTTATTAAAATTTGCTTGATAATTACTCCAAAAGCTAACAATTGTTTGATCATTTTCAAGTCCTAATTCGCTCGGACTCATGATTTCAGTATCGTCTTTTGGAACATAAATAGTTGCTACAGCCATTAAATATTGGTCTTTAGCAGTGTCTAATGATTGTTTTGCAATCTCTGTACTAACCTTTGATTGTTCATATTGGCTCTGTGAATTCATGTAGTTAATTTGAGCACTATTATAACTTTGCGCAGCTACAGAGTTTAAATATTCTCGCTCTTTACTATCTAGAATATTTTTATAATATGTGGTGTCACTTTTTTGATCTTCCAACTCTGCTTCCTTATTTTCATAGGCTGCTTCTATAGTTTCCAAATTATTTTGCAAAGTGGCAAGCTGATTTTTAATATCTACCATTTCACGGTTATCAGCAGTCACTAAATCATTTTTGCTTGTTGTGGTGATGGCATTTACTGTGTTAAGACGCTCTTGAAGTGACTCAATTTCTTGTGAAATACTTTCATTTGAAACAGTCATTAAAACTTGTCCTTCGATTACAGTGTCTCCATCTTTAACGAGTACTTCATCTACAACGCCCTCAACTTGTGAATATACGGCAGATATTCCATTATTGCTTATATATATTCCACCTGTTTCAACCTTTACCGCTATATAACCAAATATAGACCAAAATAAGGTTACTATCACAATTAATAGTACACCTAACATGGCTATCCAAAATGACGGCGAGGTTATAACTATCATTCTATCTAATTGTTCTGGATTAGATAGTTTATCTATATTCTTTTTTCTAAATATCTCAGCCATTTTCTATTCCTCCAACTCAATATTACTTATATTTTTTTTCATTTTTTTTAGTGATCTTGATATTATAACACGTACATTACCTGTTGTAATACCAATGTAATTTGATATATCATCATAAGAATAATTTAAAAAATATTTCATCACTACAATCTTTTTACTTCGCTCATCTAATTTTTCTAAAGCCAATGTTACTTGATCTTTTATCTGTTGAGACCTACACTCAGATTCAATACTACTATAAATTTCATTCTCGTATTCTAACATATTTGAAACTTCATCTATGTCTAAATCAATTGTTTTTTTCTTCCTATAGTAATTTTTCACACGGCTTTTTACAATCATAAATATCCAAGTGGATAATGAACTTTTTTCGGAATCAAAAACCATATAATATTTATGTATTGCCTGAAAAATCTCACTAGCTAATTCTTCTGAATCATGATAATTCGGGATACGCTTTTTTACATATGCAAATACTGATGAATAGTATTTATTAAATAAATCTTCAAAATCTATAATATTTGTTTCTAACTTACCGCAACTTTCCATATTAACCCCTTTTTATTAAAACTGTGACGAAATCTATAATCATTCGTCACAGTCTTTTGCTTTATAAGTTTACCAACGAGTTCTTATTGCGTCATTTATTATTCCGCCTACTGCTCCTGCAATACCAAGCGCTCCTGCAAATATGCCCAAAGCACCTGCTATAGTACCTAGCACTGAACCACCTGCTACATCTTCTAAATCGCTTTCGCTCAGCTCACCACCGTTCTCAATCCTTTTAATAATAGCATTATGAATTGCATTAATCTCTTCAATAGATATCTCTATACCTTTGTCTTCTTTAAATGCTACTTGTACCTCTTCTGCTGTCTCAATAGCTAAAATCTTAGCTAAAAACTCTTGATCTTGTGCGACTTCCATTAACATTTTTTCTTTTTCCATTTCTTTTTTTCTCCTTTAAAATTATTATTTATCAGAAAGCGTGAACAGTTTTTAACTTAATCCGTCCATCTTTTGATTCTCTTTAGTTGGTTGTTCCATATATCACTCTTACTATTGTATTTTTAAACATGTCAAATATATTTTTAAAAATTCCACCACCAGCTACATTCTCTAAATCATCCTCATCTAGCTGTTCATTACCAGATTCAATATTTTTTACTACTTGTAAAAAAACCTTTGCCTCTTCTAGCTCCATATCTACATCTTTTTCAGATTTAAATGTAGATTGAACCTCCTCTGCCGTTTCAATCTTTAATAGTTTTTCTGCAAACACTTTGTCTTCCATTGCTTCTTCAAATCTTATTTGATCCATTTTGAACTCTCCTTTTTTATATGAATTTTTTATTTTTTTGACTAACTATATTTAGATAATAAATTTACCATTTTCTTCTATGTGGCAAGCTTGGTTGATTAATCAAAGGAAAGAAAGGTGCATAATTTGGTCTTATTGTGTTGAGCAAATCTGAATTATGTAATGATATGACTCCACCTGCAACATTTTCTAATCCTCCATCAGTTAACTCACCACTGTCTTGATTTATTGCCTGATGCATTGCATGAATTTCTTCAAGTGATATATCTAATTCCTTTTCAGATTTAAATATTTCTTGAACTTCTTCAGCTGTTTCAAGTTGTAATAGTTTACCAACAAACACTTTGTCTTCCAATGTTTCTAATAGTTTTTCATGGTTCATTTTGGTTCTCCTTTCTCAAATAGTAGTAAACAGACTGTCTAATATTTTATACACTCACTTTTAAAAATCGTTACATATTTTGACAATTTTTTTCACTTATTTTTTTAATATAAATATTCACATTGCTTACAACAAGAATTATTTTACCATTTTATTTTTGTATCTGGTAGAATCATTTTTCTATAAATGATTCTGTAACATATATACCTTATAAGTGTATAAATATAACGTGCGTGTTATTTTACTTTGCACTTAATATTTATTTTTGGAGGTAACTAAATTGATATATTCAAATCAAAACTACCCTATTAAGACTCAAACTGGAACATTTAATAATTCTCACAGCCATTACCACAGGCCAATACTTATGAACTTAGAACTTACCGACCGTTGCCCACTAAAGTGCCCTCAATGCTATTGCCACTTGAACAAAGGCAATGATATGCCTTTAGATGTAGCTCTTGAATGGATCGATAAATCTTATAAAGAAGGTGTGGAAGTAATAAATCTTTCAGGCGGTGAAACTCTTTGTTACCCTTATTTATATGAAGTTATTAAGGCTTCATCAGGTAAGTTTGAAGAAGTCAACGTGGCATTATCAGGCGTGTTATTTAATTTAGAAGTTTATTCAAAATTAATTAGTTCAGGCGTTACAGGAATATTTATATCTTTAAATGGTTCTACTAATGAAATTAACTCTCTTAGCAGAGATGGTTTTTCACTTGCAATAGATGCACTAAAGCTCTTGCAAAATGAAAAATTTCCAAATGTCTATTTAAACTGGGTAATGCACAGCACTAATTCAGACGATTTTGAAAATATTATTAAAATTGCAGAAGAATACAATGTTCACAGCATTGCTGTTATGCTGTTTAAGCCAAATTCAAAACACGAACTCCCTACTGTACCTACTTTAAATCAAATTAATAAAGTTGCAAAAACAATTAAATCTTATTCTGGTTCAGTAAAAATAGAAGTTGAAAGCTGTTTTTCTTCTATGAGAGCATTGCTTGGGCAAAATGTATTTTTCAACAGTAATATTGGCATCTCTAAAGGTTGCGGTGCAGGCAGAGATGCGTTTTCAGTTAGTTTAGATGGCTTTCTTACCCCTTGTCGCCACCTTGACTATAAAGAAAAATGGGAAAGTTTAGCTGACTATTGGGAAAAAAGCGAATTTCTTAAATTATTACGTTCAAGTGATAAGGTTCCTAGTAATCCATGTAATGAGTGCAAATTTTGTAAATATTGCAGACCTTGTGTCGCAGTAACAGATAAATTATTTGGTACACTTCAAAAGGGCGATACAACCTGTGCTTTGCAAACTTTAAAACTAAATAGTTATGTAGAAGCAAAAACTCAAAATTTTTGATATTATGATTTAAGATAAATTCCTTAGAAACCACAAATTAAACATAACAAAGAAAGGACTGTCACAGGGAACAATCCCGAAATTTTTATAGCATTTTGCGAAAAAAATGACATGGACAAAAAAATGAAAGACATAAATTCTGCAAATGATATAGAGTATATAAACGAAACACTTATATGGAGATATCCACAGCTTTCTCTTCCTGTTAAAGAAGATCAAAGCAAAAGCGATGACTATATTTCAATAGTAAAAAAAGGTATAATGCCACAAAACCTAACTTCACATTTCAATGAAAAAGTTAGTCTTTTGAATTTTACAACTCCTATTGGCACTGTAGAAGTTTTCTACTTTTCCAGCCGACACGACTTTAAACATTTTGTTAATGCCATATGCCATAAATGTGAGCCTGTGTTTATTCCCGATACTATGGGTGCTATCTCTATTATTGGCATTAATAATTGGAGAAAAATAATTGATCACCGAACAACATATGAGCTTAGCGGTAACACAGATTGGCCCGACGAATTCAAACGATTTACTATGCTTAAGTCAAATTATCAAGATAAAATAGTTGGAGTAGCGGATGGCTATTACAGTAACCTTGCTCCTTCACAAACAAGTTACAGTGATGAAGAGTGGAAAAAACTTTCACTAAAAATTAGAATTTACCATGAACTTTCTCATGTTATCAGCCGAAAACTCTTCCCAGATAACAGGGATGTTTTTAGGGATGAAGTATTGGCAGATTGCATAGGGTTAATTTCAGCTACTAATGATTATGACCCTATATTAGCTAAAAAACTTCTTGGTATTTCAGACAACAAATATGTGCCGGGTGGAAGACTTGAAAACTATAATTTCGATAATCAAGATATTGATGTAATCGCTCAAAAGGCAGTATTTTATGTAGAAGCGCTTTCTGATTTTTATAAAAAAAATGAGAAAATTGATAGTTTTGACTTCTTGCTTAAAGCAGAACAACTACAAATAGCTTGCAAAGATGCAATAAAAAAAGTCCCCTTATATTTTGTAGAGGAACACAATGAAGCTTATTCAGTTTGGTTTTCAGCAATAGAAAATAAAATTATACCTAAACATAGCACTTTAATACATATTGATCACCACGACGACATGGAACAAGGTGGCTATGACTATGATTTTTCTAATCCTGTAACAACAAAAAAACAAGCAGATTATTTAGTAAACAATGTTTTTGGTATAGCTGATTTTATCATTCCGGCTTTATGGGAACAATGGTTTTCTACTTTGGTAATGGTTAAAAGTATATTCCCAAAAGAATTTAAACTCAAAAAAAAATATGTAAACAATTCTGAAAAAACTGTTTTATCAATTGGAAATGCTATACCTTTTATTCACAATCAATACTTAGATGACCCTAACTCTCCTTATAGATTTTATGACTATTTAGAGGGCTTTAATTCAAAAATATCTATATCAACTCCTTGTGTATTAGATATAGACTTAGACTATTTTTGTTGGGATAACTCACTCAAATCAGCTCCAAGAAAATTGTTAGAGATTACAGAAGAAGCATATACTGATTTTAATAACAATCCACATCATCCGTTTAAAATCGTTCCACGCAAAATACTTAAAATACTTAACATAGACGACAAATATTACATAGAATACAAGGAAAATTTTACACAAAGCAAAATAGCCGATGAATCTAAAATAATCAAAAGAGTAGAAAATTTATGCAACTGGTTAAAACAAAATGACATTTATCCAGAACTCATAAACATCTGCCGTTCTCGTTATTCTGGGTATACTCCTACCTCTATGTGGAAGATTACAGAAGACATACTCTTAGAGCATCTTCAAAAAATGTATAATATCGAAATTTGTTTATAAGCAGATAAATTATAAAGGACTGACCAACATGGTTCGGTCCTTTATAGCATTTTATCAAGCTATTATTACTTCAAAAATATAAATCATCATATCAATTTTCAGTAGCCACAAAAAATATATCAAAAATTTACAATGTGTTCAACAAGTTTTTTGCTTTATGGGTTAATATATTAAGAGTAACAAAAGTCAGTTTACAGAAAGGCAAAAAGAAAATGTTTGGTTATGTTCGTCCCTTTAAATCTATGTTGCTTGTTTGTGAGCTTGATGAATACAAGGCAGTATACTGCACACTTTGCAAAACCTTGGGTAAAAAGTATAACCCTGTGACTAGAATGATGCTAAATTATGATTTAACATTCTACACTATGCTCGCTCTTGACGGCGAAAAGCTATGCCCTAAGGTAGTTAAAGGGCGCTGTGTTGTAAACCCTTTAAAGCCTTGTAATTATATTAACACCGATAGTGTTGCCTATCACAAAGGTGCTGCGCTTACTGTGCTTATGACTTATCATAAACTGCTTGATAATATTCATGATGACAGCTTTTTAAAATCTTTAGTTTCAAGGTTTCTTTTACTATTTATAAAGGGAAGTGCCAAAAAGGCTGGAAAAGACTTTCCAGAGCTTTCAACCGCTCTTGAGACTATGACTAAGGCTCAAACAGAGGTTGAACTTCTTGAAAACCCTAGTATCGATGCTTGCTGTGAACCTACTGCTAATTGTCTATCTTCTGTTTTTTCTGATTTAGCTAAGTCAGATTCTCAAAAACAGGTTTTATCACAATTAGGGTACTTTCTTGGAAGATGGATATACACAATGGATGCAGCCGACGACTTGAAAGACGATTTAAAAAGTAATTCATTCAACCCATTAAGGCAACATTTTAATATAAAAGGCGAAACTATTGACGAAACAACACAAAAAAATATAGAAACAGAAGTAAACCAAATGCTTAATAACAATGTAGCAATGCTTCTGCCTGCCTTAAATTTAGTTGACACTCACAGATACGAGAGTATCATGAATAATATACTTAGCAAAGGTTTAGCCCAAATTCAAAAGGAAATTCTATTCTTACATATAAGAGATAAAGAGAGGAAAAAAAAGCATGACAGATCCATATAAGGTTTTAGGAGTATCTCCCGACGCTACAGATGCACAAGTTAAGGAGGCATACCGTACTCTAGCAAAAAAATATCAC
Organism: uncultured Eubacteriales bacterium; assembly: GCA_964369225.1. Classification (GTDB taxonomy): domain Bacteria; phylum Bacillota; class Clostridia; order Oscillospirales; family Acutalibacteraceae; genus SIG603. The sequence goes on along the minus strand of CAYJER010000019.1, from coordinate 10,349 downwards.
CCTGATCAATACAACAACAGTCCTTTAGCAGACCTAGCCGACGAAAAAATGAAAGAGATAAACGAAGCTTACGACGATATTGTCTCAAGAAGAAAAAACAAAACTTCAGGCGGTGGCTATAAAGGAACTAATGGATATGCCGGCTATAATTCTAACTCAAATTATGCAGATGTAAGAAACTTCATTAATACAGGAAGAATAGCAGATGCTGAGCAAATTCTAAACGGAGTTCCAAACGAAAACAGAAACGCAGAGTGGTACTTTTTAAAGGGTTCTGTTCTATTTAGAAGAGGCTGGCTTGAAGAAGCAAAGAGCCATTTCTCAAGGGCGTGTCAAATGGATCCAAATAATCTTGAGTATAGATCTGCCTTAAATCAGGCTATGAGCCAAAGAGGCGGAGCGTACGGCGGATATAATCCAAACATGAACATGAATAGAGCCGGTGGATGCAACAGTTGTGATGTTTGTAGCTCACTTATATGTGCCGACTGTTGTTGTGAATGTATGGGCGGTGATTTAATTGCCTGCTGTTAAACAATATAAAAACAGTTCTAAAATCGCTGTAGCCTCAATTTGTGCGGCTCTTTGCACTGTAGTGATGATACTTACAGGCGCTTTGTCTGTAGCTAGCCTCGCAGGACCGGCTGTTGCAGGATGTTTCATTATTCCTGTGGTTGTAATTTGCGGTTTAAAATATGCTTATACAGTCTATGCTGTAGTCGCATTGCTTTCATTCTTGCTTGTGCCAGACAGAGAAGCTATGCTAATTTATATCTTATTTTTCGGCTATTACCCTATATTATTTGCGACACTTTCAAAAATTAAAAATGTTATTTTACAATATGTAGTAAAGCTATTGATATTAAACATAGCAGCTGTGCTTGATTATTTAATTATAACATTTATATTTATGATTCCAACAGAAGCATTTCAACTTATGGGTGTAGACATACTTTACTTAGCCTTAATTTTAGCGAATGTGGTTTTTATTGTATACGACTTTTCACTAAAGAATTTAATTACGCTTTATATGATAAAATTCCACCCGATGATAACAAAGATAATATTGAAATAACAAAGAGGACTGTGCCGCACAGTCCTCTTAAATTTATGCAAATTCAATTGTCATTTCTATCTTTATACATTCATTGCAATTATTTTCTTTCAAAACTTCAAATACAATATAATTAATTTTGTACCCCTCTTTGATAAAATCAAATATTTCTGTATTATAATATTTAGGAATATACCCTATTAGTTGTTTTTCAGAATTAACTAATCTAATTGCTTTAGAATCAAACTTATTTTCAGGTTCAAGTACTGCAAATAGTTGTTCTCCTCTTTCTAAGCATATGGACAAACTACAATCTATTCCATCACAACCTATATAATGCCTAGGACCAGCTAAATAAAAAATTCTCTTCACTTCTTTAAGTTCACTATTGAAAATTATAGGATCAATAAATTCTAAATTATCAATAGGCAATCTAGCTCCACTTCTTTTTAATAACTTATAAGCATCATATTCAGATAAATTATATTTATCTAAAATGTCTTTAATATTCTGTCTTTTTTTATCAGGTAATCTTGATGAAAACACAGGAAACAAAATATCACTTTGATATGTTTTATCAACATCTTCAAATGATATTAAAGGCTCAAATCCATTATTTAATGCTTCGTTTATTTCATGCCCATAATTAAATTCATAAACTCCATTTTTTGATAATTCAGCAACAATATACTGTCTTCTAGTTTGAGGATTTTTCCAAATTAAATAAATATAATCTCTTCCATTTTTAACCGACATAATTATCCTCTTTCTTTAATAATCTTTCTTAATGTTTTAACTTTTGAAAGTAAAAATTTTTTTATTAACATTTTTCTTTCTATGCTCAACAATTCTTCACTGTAATCATTTAAAATATCATCAATATTTTCTTCATTTATTGATTTAACAATATCAAATACAAACCCATAAACTGCATCATAATATTCCTTTACAATGTGTTCAACTATTTCTGTATGACTAGGTCTTTTAGAACTATCTATAAGTTTAATCATCGACTTTGATTTTGTATTAACCAAAGAATTAAAACGAACAGTATCTTTACCTAAATATGTTTTGATATTATCTTCTAATATATAACAACATAATGATGACCCATTATCATATAACGGGCATAGCTGTATTCCTTCATTTTTCTTCAAAATTGCCCAATTGCTCTGATGTCTATCACTATTACCTATTAAAAAATCAAATATACAAATTTTCAAGAAATCTTTTGTGATGTTATACGGTTTAATCGCTTGTAATATCAAATCTAATGTATAATGCTTACCACTACTTATATCAATTAATTTATCAGGATCATACGCAGGCAAAACTCTATTTATTAAATATATACCTTCAATTAAATCTTCATCCGATTTTCTAATATTATAACTCATGCAACCTATTTCGCCATCTCTTGTACCAATTTCTACTAATGCACATGGCATTTTAACAAGATCAGCTATTTGATTTGCCAATTTTTCAGATATACATTCTTTAGTCTGATTATTTTTTGGATATTTAAATAACCCAACTGTTCCATCTATTGGATTTTTTAACCATACTTTCTTACTACGACCACTACCCTCGGATGCACCATCACATTCTTCCCAGTTTTGAAAATTCATTATCATTTGATATCCTATCTAAAAATAATATTAACTAATTATACATTATTAATAACAATAAATCAATGACATTTTATGAAATAATTTTCTTTTAAAAATAGGCAAAACATTGGCAAAATTCAAATCAAATTGCTTTTAACTTTAAGCTATGATATAATTTTTATAATAGTATAATTAAGAAAGGCATGGGTTACGTGCAAATGAAAATATATATAGCAGATGACGAAAAAAGCATAAGAGATATAATTAGTGGATTTTTAATAAACAGTGGTTATGAAGTTCTAAGTTTTGAAACAGGCGACAAATTAAAAGAAGAGTTTGATAAAAACCCTTCCGACATGGTTATTCTTGACGTTATGATGCCTGGCACAGACGGCATTTCAATTTGTCGTTCTATACGTGCAAGACACAATGTTCCTATAATTATAGTCTCGGCAAAAGACAGCGAAATCGATAGAATAACAGGAATTACTATGGGCGCAGACGACTATTTAATTAAGCCTTTTGCACCTATGGAGTTAGTAGTTAGGGTAAACTCTATTTTTAGAAGAATGTCTTTAAGTGAGCAAAACAAAACTGCTTTAGGTTTCGGAGACATAACACTTGATATTTCAATGAAAAAATGTAGCATAAAAGGCGAAAATTTAGACCTAACTCCTACTGAATTTGCCTTCATGGTTTATATGTTTGAAAACTCAAACAAGGCAGTTTCAAGGGAAGAACTTCTTAAAAATGTATGGAAATTCAGCTATGATGTTGACACAAGAGCCTGTGACGATTTAATTAAGAGGCTCCGAAAAAAATTGATAACTAGCAGTGTCAAAATTACTTCTGTGTGGGGTTATGGCTTTAAACTTGAATTGGAGGAATAAATGAGAACCATAAGAAAGAAAATTTCTCGTCCTTTTCTAATTATTATAGTTCTAATACCACTTTCTATTTTAATTTTATTTAACCTACTTGTCAAACAATATAGCAGTCAACAGGCTCAAGACGATCTTTTAAAGGCGGTTGACTCTATAGCTACAAGCCTTGAACAAGATAATATTCAAAGTTTGGCAGATATACTAAAAAATCAAGACCACTCAAGTTCAGCAGAATTATTAGTTTATAACAAGAGCGGAAAATTATCAAAAAATTTTAATAAAGGCGAAAGCTTTTTAGACCCAAAACTTGCAAACTTAATATATGAAGAATCTTTAAACCTTTTATACCATGAAATCGGTTCTTTTAATTATGAAGGCACTAACTATTATATTGTTTCGGTAGAATTTGAAACACAAACGCCTACAGACAAAATAGTTTATGTCTCAAGAGGTCTTATAATTGATGACTTTGTTAATCAAATAAACTTCATACTTATGGCTGTATCTGTAATAATTACATTGATAGCACTTATTGTATCTTTTAGAATTACAAAATCTATTGCAAAACCAATAGAGAACCTAACTTATGCAGTTGAGAACATGAACTCAAACGAACTAATTAAAATAGATAATAAAAGTGATAGCTTAGAAATTGCTAAACTCACTGCCGAGATAAACGCACTTAACAAAAGAATTTATCATTACAATGAATCTCAAAAATCATTCTTGCAAAACGCCTCTCATGAGCTTAGAACTCCGCTTATGAGCATTATGGGTTATGCCGATGGAATAGAAATGGATGTTTTTAAAGATTATAAAGGAACTGCACACCTAATATCAGATCAATGCAAAAGGCTTACTAGTCTTGTAGATAGCCTATTGTCTTTATCTAGGGCAGAAAATTTTAATACAAATAAAAAGCTTGAAAGCATATGTCTTAGTGAAGCAGTTATAGATATAACTAATCAGTTTAAAGGCTATTGCACAAGCAATAATATAGTTCTTGACCTTAAAATTTCTCCAGAAGTTTATGTGCTTGCAACCACTGAACTGCTATCAGCTAGCATTGGTAATATTCTTTCAAACGCTATTAGATACGCTAGTAGTAAAGTATCGATACAGCTTTTTTCGGATGCAAAAATTAAAATTTCAGACGACGGCAACGGAATAGAAAACCTTGAAACTATTTTCGAGAAGTTCTCAAAAGGTAAAGGAGGTAACTTTGGGTTAGGTCTTTCTATTGCAAAGACATCTTGTGAAATGATGAATGCAGAAATTATAGCCTATAACGACAAAGGGGCAGTCTTTGAAATTAATTTTCTTAACTAATCACATGTAAATTAGCCAAGTATTTTTAACAATTATTAGGGGCGGATTTTATCCTGACACGCATCTTACCAATACCAATCGAGGGGGCGAACCTATTGTTCGCCCCCTCAGCTTCTCGAAAAAGGGTTTCTCTTAATAATATTGCTCAAAATAAAAATGTTGCTTGTCATCTAGTAATACTTTTTAGTATTTCTGGTTTATAACAAACTCGTTAAACACACAAATTAATGTAATGGACGGGTTTTTCATCCCGAAAAAACTAGCGGTTTAAGCTAAATCTCCACGGTTCGGAGAGCCCGTGCCCTACATTGCGTTTCATTAATTTATGCATTTTGACAAAACAGTGTTTTTAAATTTAGGTTTTTCTATAGTCTGTATTTTCTTGTTGTATTATGTAGAATAATGTGGTAAAATTAAGATGTAGTAAATAATAACAAACGAATGTTGAAGTGATAAGGTGATTAAATGAAAAAAGAAAAAAGAGAGTTAGCATTAAATAGAGAAATTTATTACATACTTTTCACAGATTATGAAAATATGAATAGCCTAAGTTGTGAACTAGAAAGTCTTAGAAAAAACTATTTCACCAGAAACAAGACAAGACAAACAATTAAAAATTCCAACAAAGACAGTGGTTATTTAGTTACAGTAAAATCTACCGTGGCTCAAAACATGTTCAAACATAAAAAGACATCTAACAGATTAAGCATTGAAGAAAGTTTTGAATCTGAAAATGGCTATAATGTTACTAAAAACAATTCAAACGGTGATCTTTACAGTAAAATATATTACAGCTCTGAATTCGAATGGAATAAAACAGAGTATTTTACTGTCTCAAACAGTATTAAACCTGTTTGTATATTACAGTATAAATCAGGTGCTATAGAATTATGTTTAATTAACAATGAACAAAAAACTACTAGTACTAATTTATATTATCCTGTTCCATACGATATAGAAAAAAAAGAAGGTTTTTTAGATAAATTTGAAAAATCTAAATTATTTGTATCTTCAAAAGATGGAACATTTAGCTTAAGGCTAAAAAAAGAACAAGAAGAAATATTAAGTTGGAATGAAAATACAACCAAAACAAACAAGCTTGATGCTATTTTATATACAGAACAAGAGGTTAAAAAAGTGGATATTAAAAAGAATACAGTTAAAACGGCGACTAACACAAACGATAAAGACCTAGAATTTGTAAGAAGAATAGAGCTTGAGGCTGAGAATGATGGCGATCAAGAGCTATGCAATTACACAGGTAAATTAATATCTGGAAAGCCAATAGGCATAGGTAGAACAGAGCAAGACAACGGCCTTACAATCTATGACGGTACTTTTAAAAACGGAAAAAAAGATGGTTTTGGAACAAAGTATAAAAATAATGGTGAAATAACTTTTGCTGGCTTTTGGAAGCAAGACAAAAAAGACGGTGCCGGAATTAGCTTTAACGATGATAAATCGACCCATATCACAAAGTGGATCGATGGCCACCCAGGCGATCATATGGCAATTTTCGACAAAAACGCAAATTTAAATTTCCTAGGCAGTATAATTGACGGCAAGAAAAACGGCGTGGGAATGAGTTATCTTGAAGATAAGCAAGTATTTTTAATCAGCAATTACAATGCAGACAAAACAAAAACCGCTACAATGATAGACAAAAGCGGTAACCTTGTTTATATCGGCGGTTATGAAAACGGTAAAAAGAACGGTTTTGGCACAGAGTTTGACACAGACGGAGAAATAATTTATAAAGGTCAATTTAAAGACGATGAATACACCGAAGGCATGATCTACAAAAGAATCGTCAAATAAGCCCTAAGTTAGTGAATAGTGAAGAGGTAATAGTGAAAAGTTCATGTGAAAATCCTTGCGGATTTTTTGATTAAAGGCTTTTTAAATAAAATTTTTGTATGAATAAATATAAATTTGTTAAACTATTGTAGGGGCGAACCTATGTGTTCGCCCGTAGGTTTAGCAATAACTGCTAGTTTTCGGGCGAACACATAGGTTCGCCCCTACAAGTGGAAATAATTTTTATTGTGTTATGACAACATTGATTCAACACTGCCTATAATCTCGCCCACTCTGTGAATTGCCTTATTGGCTTTTCTTTTTGGGTGTTTAGCTGCTTGATTTTTCATAACCATTGTTCCTACAGCCATCGCAGCTGTTCCTGCCATAAGACCTATTCCTACAGTTTTTGCAACGTTCATTGTTTTTTTTGACATAGCGTAAACCCTCCAAGCTATTAATGCAGATTTTAAAGTACAGTTAATTACTGTCATTTTTATTTTCCCCCTAAAATTAAATATTATTATAAGAAAGGTGTAAAAAATTTTGCCAAGTTTAAATATTGTAATGATCGAACCCGAAATACCACAAAATACAGGAAATGTAGCTAGAACCTGTGCTGCCACAAACGCAAGGCTACATCTTGTAGGACCTATGGGTTTTAAGGTGGATGACAAAAAGCTCAAGCGTGCCGGCCTTGACTACTGGAACCTACTCGATATTAGCTTTTATGATAGTATTGATGATTTTTTTGCAAAAAACCAAGGAATATTTTTCTATTTTTCGACAAAAGCAGAAAAGGCTCATTCAGAGGTTTCTTACCCTGATAACTGTTATATTGTGTTCGGAAAAGAAAGTGCTGGCTTGCCTGAAAAATTACTTTTTGAAAACCCAAAGACCACAGTTAGAATACCAATGATAGACGACGCTAGAAGTCTTAACCTTTCAAATGCAATTGCAATAGGCACTTATGAGGTTTTAAGGCAGTGGAATTACCCAAAATTGCAGTCTTGTGGCAAACTTCGTGATTATGATTGGGATAATACTTAATTTTTTTTATTTAACAAAAATTTTTCTTTTAAATGCTTGAAAAATTCAAAAATTTGTTATAAAATAGATAGGTGCTAATCAAGTTAAAAAAATAACTATCTTAAGGAGTGTCAAAAGTTTATGAAACTAAATAAAGTAACAGTAGAAAATATCAATGTAGAAGGCAAACGTGTTTTAGTCCGTTGTGACTTTAACGTGCCACTAAAAGAAGGCGTTATAACAAACGACAACAGAATTATCGGTGCCTTACCGACAATAAATAAATTGCTTGATAACGGAGCTAAGGTTATTCTTTGCTCTCACCTAGGCAAACCTAAAAACGGAGCAGAAGAGAAATTCTCTTTAGCACCTGTTGCGGCTAGACTAGCAGAGCTTCTAAACAAAGAAGTAGTATTCGCAAATGACGATACAGTAATTGGCGAGAACGCTAAAAACGCAGTAGCAAACATGCAAAACGGTGACGTAGTTCTTCTACAAAACACAAGATTCAGAAAAGAAGAAACAAAAAACCTTGAGCCATTTAGCTCAGAGTTGGCTTCACTATGTGACGTTTTTGTAATGGATGCTTTTGGTTCAGCTCACAGAGCGCACTGCTCAACAGCTGGTGTTACACAGCATATTAAAGATACAGCTATCGGTTACCTAATGGAAAAAGAAATTAACTTCCTAGGAAACGCTGTTGAAGAGCCAGAGCGACCATTTGTTGCTATTTTAGGTGGCGCAAAGGTTGCTGATAAATTAAATGTTATATCTAACCTATTAGAGAAATGTGACACACTAATCATCGGTGGCGGAATGGCTTATACATTCTTAAAAGCTAACGGTGGACAAGTTGGTAATTCACTAATTGACGAAACTAAAATTGACTATTGCAAAGAGATGATTGAAAAAGCTAAGAGCCTAGGCAAAAATCTACTTTTACCTGTAGATACAACAGCTGCTAAAGCTTTCCCAAATCCAATTGATGCAGAGATTGAAGTTTGTGTTGTTCCTGCAATGGAAATTCCAGCAGATGCTATGGGACTAGACATTGGACCTAAAACATCTGAAATGTTCGCTAATGCAGTTACATCTGCTAAAACAGTAGTATGGAACGGACCTATGGGCGTTTTCGAGAACCCTATCTTAGCTAAAGGTACTATAGCAGTAGCCGAGGCTCTAGCTCAAACAGATGCTACAACTATTATCGGTGGTGGTGACTCTGCAGCGGCTGTAATCAACCTAGGTTTTGCAGATAAAATGAGCCATATTTCAACAGGTGGCGGTGCTTCACTAGAGTATTTAGAGGGCAAAGTTCTTCCTGGTATAGACGTAATCGCAGACAATAAATAATATAGGCAGTGCAAAACGCACTTGCAACTAAAAACTAATGACTAATAGTGAAAAGCTTTAATGATTTTAACTAAAAACCATTAAAAGTTTCTGAATTTATTGTATTTTTACAAAATGAATTCAAAATAGTCCTTCACCATTCACCTTTAGTCTTTAATCCCACGTGTTTTACACGTGGCTACAAATAATATATAAAGGGGCAAAATAATGAAAAAAAATGTTAGAAAAGCAGTTATCGCTGGTAACTGGAAAATGAACAAGACTCCAGCAGAGGCAGTAGAGCTATTAAACGAGATTATCCCACTAGTTAAGGATGCTACTTGCGAAGTAGTTGCATGTGTTCCTTACGTTGATCTATATGTAGCATTAGAGGCTACAAAAGGCACAAACGTTAAAATTGGTGCAGAGAACTGCCACTGGGAAAAATCTGGCGCTTACACAGGCGAGATTTCAGCTGATATGCTAGCTGCTATGGGTGTTCCTTATGTTATCACAGGTCACAGCGAGAGAAGAACTCTTTTCGGTGATACAGATATAACTGTTGCAAAAAGAACAAAAGCTGGTTTAGATGCTGGTTTAACTGTTATCCTTTGCGTTGGTGAGTACCTAGAGCAAAGAGAGCAAGGCATTACTGCTGAAATTTGCTCTATGCAAACAAAAATTGCACTTCAAGACGTAAGCCGTGAAGAGCTTGAAAGAATTATAATTGCTTATGAGCCAGTTTGGGCTATCGGCACAGGCAAAACAGCTACTGCTGAGCAAGCAGAAGAAGTTTGTGAGGCTATCCGTGATGTAGTTGCAGAGCTTTATGACATTGAGGCTTCTGAGAAACTAACTATCCAATACGGCGGATCAATGAATGCTTCTAATGCAGATGAGCTACTATCAAAGACAAACGTTGATGGTGGACTAATCGGTGGCGCTTCACTTAAAGCTACTGATTTTGCTGCAATAGTAACTGCTGCATCTAAATAATTAAAATTTGGCGGATAATGTCCAATGATGTTTTAACTGCATCAAACCTCTCTAAGAGGTGGATATTATCCGCTCAAAAATATTGTATTGATAAAACATTTTAAGGAAGGGTCTGCAAGACTTAGAACTTAGTTAAGAGTGAAAAATGAACAGTGAAAAGTTAATGTGAAAATCCTTGCGGATTTTATGATTAAAGACTTTTTAATAAAAATTTTGTGTTGATAAAGATGAATTTATTAATATATTGTAGGGGAGGGTCTCCGTGCCTCTTATCAACGAAACCAATGTAGGGGACGGGTTTTCCGTCCCGAAAAACTA
>CAYJER010000018.1:0-39301 GCA_964369225.1 uncultured Eubacteriales bacterium | reverse complement strand
CCCCTTTGTTAGTTTTTTAGGTCTAACTTTTGGGGGGCGGGTCATTTTGCCTAAGCTTCATAGGTGGATAATATCCGCCCCTACAATATTTTAATAAATTTATTTTTACACATACAAAAAATTTATTTAAAAAGCTTTTAATCAAAAAATCCGCAAGGATTTCACATCACACTACATTATTATATCAAAGTCTCGTATAGAAATGTTTTTTCGACAAGCTAAAGTAGCTACTTATAAAGTGGCTACTTTTTTTGTTGAAACTATTGACATTTTATTTAATTTCAGTTACACTATACCTATACCCCCTATAGGTATGAAAGGAGCATAACATGAAAAAATGTATGGATGTAGATGCAGTAAACAAGCGTCTTAAAAGAATTGAAGGGCAAGTTCGAGGAGTCAGCAAAATGGTAAATGAGGATAAACCTTGTGAAGACATTTTAATTCAAATCGGAGCAATTAAATCAGCTCTTCACAAAACAGGGCAATTAATCTTAGAAGGACATATGCACCACTGCGTTTTAGATGGTATTAACAGTGGCAAAGAAGAAGAAACAATAGAAAAGCTAATTTCTGCTCTAAACCAATTTTCTAAAACAATCTAGTGAAAGAAAGGAACTATTTAATTATGAAAAATCATGTAATGAAGCTTAATTCTATTCCGATGTTATGGATTTCTGGAATATTCTTATTGGCAAGTTTTATAATGGAATATATCTTACCATTAATGCAGATTGATTTTGAATTCATAATTAATCCTGCTTGGGTTTCGCTTATTATTTCTGGAACACCTCTTGTCTATTTAGCCATTGTCAATACATTTGATAAGCGTATTACCTCACCTCTACTAATAAGTATAGCGATGATAGCAGCTGTTTATATCGGTGATATTTTCGCCGCTGGTGAAGTTGCATTTATCATGGCTATAGGTGAATGGTTAGAGGATAAAACTGTAGAGAAAGCAAAAAAAGGCATAGAAAAGCTCTTGAACTTAGTACCTACTAAAGCCAGAGTTATCACAGATACGGGTGAAAAAATCCTTGAATCGAAATATGTTGAAAAAAATAATATTATAAGAGTACTTCCTGGCGAGAGCTTTCCAGCAGATGGCATTATTTTTTCCGGTAGTACAACTGTAGATCAAAGCATTATCACGGGTGAAAGTTTACCAGTAGATAAAAATTTAAACGATGAAGTTTTCACAGGAACGATTAATCGTTATGGATCTGTAGATGTTAAAGTTACAAAATCATTTGAAAATTCATCACTACAAAAAATGATTAAACTAGTAGCAGAAGCGGAAACGCAGAAAGCTCCTACTCAAAAAATTGTAGATAAATGGGCAGCTTATCTAGTTCCAACCGCTTGTATAATAGCTATAATCACATATTTAATATTTAACTTTGCTTTAGGTAGAGCAGACGACGCACTAATAAGAGCGGTCACAGTGTTAGTTGTTTTTTGCCCTTGCGCCTTAGCACTTGCCACACCTACCTCTATTATGGCAGCTATTGGGCAAGCAACAAAAAAAGGTATACTAATTAAATCGGGTGAAGCATTAGAGCGAATGGGAACTGTGTCTACAGTTTGCTTCGACAAAACTGGTACAATTACACACGGTAAACTTACCGTAAGTGATATCAACACTTATAATTATGATAAAAATGAATTAATATCTGTTGTTGCAACAATAGAAAGCCGTTCAGAGCATCCAATAGGAAAAGCCATTATTAACTATGCCAGAGAACAAAAAGTCACCTTTACCGAGGTTAGTGACTTTAACATGACACTAGGTAAAGGTGTAAGTGGAAAAATTAAAAATGATATACTATTTTGTGGAAACGAGAAATTAATTGAAGATAATGCAAAGCTTAAAATTGGCGACGATATTTCAAATTATATAACTACACTGCGTAAATCAGGCAAAGCAGTTATAATTGTGTCAGACACTAACAACATACTCGGAGTTATAGGTTTGTCTGATAAAATTAAAGAAAGTTCAAAATCGGCAATTTCAAAACTTAAATCGGCCGGTATAACAAAAACTGTTTTATTAACAGGCGATAACGAAAACAGTGCAAAATATATCGGGGATGAAGTAGGAATTTCTGATATTAAATCTTCGTTACTGCCAGAGGGCAAAGTTTCAGCCATTAAATCTTTAATGAATAATGCTGATGTTTGCATGATAGGCGACGGAGTAAACGATGCACCTGCTTTAAAAACTGCCTCGGTGGGAATTGCTATGGGAACTATGGGAAGTGATATAGCAATTGAAGCTGCTGACATTGCAATTATGGGCGATGATTTAGCGAACTTATCTTACATAAAAAAATTATCAAACGCTACTACATTTTCAATAAAATTCAATATCTCAATGTCTATGATAATAAACATAGTAGCAATCATTCTTTCTGTTTTAGGCGTTTTAAACCCAGCTACTGGTGCATTAGTTCACAACGCAGGTTCAGTATTAGTAGTACTTAACGCAGCAAGACTTTACGACCAAAAAATAGAATAACTAAATTTCAATTGTAGGGGATATAATCAATCTTAATGCTTATTTGTAGGGGAGGGTCTCTGTGCAGACGTGTTGATTAGAAAAATATAGCTATGTAGGGGCGGATAATAGGCACGTCTGGTCTCCGTGCCCTCCCCTACAATATCTTAACAAATTTATCTTTATCCATACAAATTTTTATTAAAAAAATCTTTAATCATAAAATCCGCAAGGATTTTCACATCAACTTTTCACTGTTCATTTTTCACTCTTCACTTAGTTCTAAGGCTTGCTGCCCCTTCCCTACATAGTTTAGTAAGCAGTACTGACTATAAATCAATACCGCTTACATTTTTTAATATTTATAAGATTTAATCGTAACTGCCAATGCTCCCGAGACAAAGGCAACTGCTAAAATAATAAAAATGTTTACAAACAACATAAAATTGAACACCGCAGAAAAAACAATAAAGAATATCAGTCTAACTAGTACCCAAAATGCTCCAACTATCGTCCCATATACTCCACCTTTTTCCCAAGCAAGTCTTGAGGCAATAAACGCCCCCAGAACTACAGACATATAAGAGGCAAACTCAAAACATAAAATGTATGAATTATTGCTTATTCCTCCCATTCTGAGTGCGACAAATGTAATTATACACGCTAACAGAAAAAAAGATGCCATTTGCAGTGCTACTCCAATAAGAATAGGCTTAATTTTCAACATAAAAAATCCCCCTTGAATATGCTTTATATAAACATATTCAAAAAGGAATTATTTTATTACTATTTATTCATCATCATGAATTGTGTCAACGCTACCGATAGCCCAACGCTTTACAAGCATTTTGTGCTTATCAGAACCTGTCTCAATAACTAAAGAGTCTTCCTCTTCTCTCATTGCTACGATTCTGCCACAGATACCGCCTATAGTTGTGATTTGGTCACCTACTTGAGCATTCTTTTTCATAGCTGCTTCTTTTTTCTTCTTTTTACTTTGTGGTCTAAAGAAGAAGAAATACAACGCACCAAAGAACAATGCGTAAATACCAAGTGTCATCCACAATTGAGAGCCTGTGTCTGTTGTTGTTTCTGCCATGACTAGACTAAAATTAGATAAATTCATTTTTTCACCTCCAAGGATAATAATAATTTTATCAAAAATTTGAATTTTTTGCAATAGTTATTTCAAATTTATCAATTTATTCACATATGAAATTAAATTCTTTTACCAAGAACTTCAATATTTTCATCAAAAAACTGATTAAAACTACCGTTGTCGAGTGCATCTCTAATTCTTTGCATTAAATTGTTATAAAAATACAAGTTGTGCATTACCATTAGTCTCATTCCTAACATTTCGCCAGCCTTTAACAGGTGGTGAATATATGCCCTATTGTATTTTTGGCATACAGGACAATCACAGTTTTCATCTAGTGGCAATGTATCTAGTTTGTATTTTGCATTTTGCAAATTTCTGCAACCTACAGTAGTAAAGGCGTGTCCATGTCTTGCGTTTCTAGTTGGCATAACGCAGTCAAAAATATCTATACCACGCTTAACAGACTCTAAAATATTCGCTGGAGTTCCTACACCCATTAAATACCTAATCTTATCTTTAGGCATATGAGGTTCAGTGCATTCAATAATTCTATACATTTCATCGGCTGTCTCACCGACTGCCAGACCACCAATTGCGTATCCATCTAGGTCAAGTTCTGCAATTTGCTTCATATGAGAAATTCTAAGCTCCTCATATGTTCCACCTTGATTTATACCAAAAAGCATTTGATTTTTATTTATGGTGTTGTCTAGTGAATTAAGCCTGTCCATCTCATTTTTACATCTAACAAGCCAGCGGTAGGTTCTGTCTATAGAACTTTTAACGTAATTATATGGCGCTGGATTTTCAACACATTCATCAAAAGCCATTGCTATGGTTGAACCTAGGTTAGATTGTATCTGCATACTTTCTTCAGGACCCATAAAAATTTTTCTGCCGTCTATATGAGAAGAAAAAGTTACACCCTCTTCTTTAATGTTACGGAGTTTTGATAATGAGAATACCTGAAAACCGCCACTATCTGTAAGAATAGGTCCTTCCCAACCTGTGAACTTGTGTACACCGCCTAAGTCTCTGACAATTTCGTCACCTGGTCTTAGGTGTAAATGATAAGTGTTACAAAGTTGAACTTGACATTTTAAGTCTTTTAAATCGTGTGCCGAAACTGCACCTTTAATTGCACCAGCTGTTGCAACATTCATGAATGCAGGTGTTTGCACAGTTCCGTGAACAGTTTCAAACTCTCCACGTCTTGCTTTATCTTCTGTTTTAATTAATTTATACATTTAAATTACCTTTCATTTGTTTTTGCGTTTTATTGTATTTTCGGATATTATTAATACGTATCTCTTAGAAAAGATATCAATGTAGGGGACGGGTTTTCCGTCCCGTGGGAATTTAGATATAACTGCCAGTTTTCGGGACGGAATACCCGTCCCCTACATGGCTAAATTTCTCTAATCAACACTTCTGTCTCTGTGCCCTCACCTACATTATTTTAACAAATTTTTATTTAAAAATCCTTTAATAGAAAAATCCGCAAGGATTTTCACATGAACTTTTCACTAAGTTCCCAAGTAAAAGGTTTGCCCCTAAATTAATTTGTGCGGTTTAACGAATAAACATCGCATCACCGAATGAGAAAAATCTATATTTTTCTTTTACAGCCTCATTATAAGCCTTAATTACATTTTCTCTACCTGCTAAAGCCGAAACTAACATCATTAATGTACTCTCAGGCAGATGGAAATTAGTTATAAGTGCATCAAGAACCTTAAACTCATAACCAGGGAAAATAAAGATATCTGTAAAACCTTCGCTCTCTTTAAGCTCGCCCTCAATTTTCATTACAGATTCAATTGTCCTACAAGAAGTTGTACCGACTGCAATTACTCGTCCACCTGTTTTTTTAGTCTCGTTAATAATATTTGCAGTTTCCTGTGGCATATAATAGTGTTCAGAGTGCATTTTATGCTCTGTTATTATCTCTGTGCTTACAGGTCTAAAAGTTCCTAGTCCAACATGAAGTGTAACAAATGCAATTTTTACACCTTTTTTTCTTATTTCATTCAATAATTCTTCTGTAAAATGAAGCCCTGCTGTAGGAGCCGCCGCTGAACCTAAATCTTTAGAATAAACAGTCTGATATCTCTCTTTGTCCTCTAGCTTTTCCTTTATATAAGGAGGTAACGGCATTTGCCCTACCTTGTCTAGTGCTACAAAAAAGTTTTCATCACTTGTTAATCTAACAAGCCTGTTTCCCTCTTCTACAATGTCAACTATTTCAGCCTTTATAAGTCCATCTGCTATAAGAAATTGTGTTCCTATTTTAGCCTTTCTGCCGGGTTTAGTCAAACATTCCCAAATATCGTTACCTTTGTTTTCTAAAAGCAAAAATTCACAAACTCCACCTGTATCCATCTTTTTTCCGAAAATTCTAGCCGGTAAAACCCTCGAATTATTAAGAACCAAACAGTCACCGCTGTTAAGTTCATCTAAAATGTCTTTGAAAATTTTATGCTCTGTCTTGCCACTATTTTTATCAAGCATTAATAGTCTTGAATTATCTCTTTTTTCAAGCGGAACTTGCGCAATTAAGTTCTCTGGCAAATCGAAAAAGTAATCATTTGTATGTAAATAGCTCATTATTAACCTCGTTTTTATCTTCTTAAGCCTATTTTATACTAGTTTTTAAAAAAATGCAACAAAATTTTAAAAAATAATTGACATTATTGCTATTATGATGTATTATATATTTAAAGGTAGAGGTGCAATTTTTATTAGTATGAGATCGGAGATTACCAAAATCTATGAATTTCTCAAAAAGGAAAAATTGCCGAAGATAGACCGTGGTATAAGTCTGTCTGGTTGCAACAGTTAATAGCTTTGTGACTGTCATCATTGGTGATGGAGTGCTATCGGCTTAAATGCTATACACGTAACTAATGATGACCGGTATTACCGGTCTTTATTTATTTTTATTAGAAGAAGGGATTAAATTTATGAAAAAGTACAATGTAGGAATTATCGGATGCACAGGAATGGTAGGACAACGTTTTGCAGCTCTTTTAGAGAACCACCCATGGTATAACGTAACAGCAATCGCAGCTAGCGCACGTTCAGCAGGCAAAACATACAAAGAGGTTGTTGAGTCTCGTTGGGCAATGACAACAGCTATTCCAAAAAATATTGAAGACATGGTTATCATGGATGCTACAGCAGATATCGAGAAAATTACTACAATGGTTGACTTTGTTTTCTGTGCAGTTGATATGAAAAAAGATGAGATCAAAGCATTAGAAGAGGCTTACGCTAAGGCAGAATGCCCAGTTATCTCAAACAACAGCGCACACAGAGGCACAGAAGATGTTCCTATGATTATCCCAGAGATTAACGATAATCATTCAGCAGTAATCGAGGCTCAAAAAGCTAGACTAGGCACAAAGCGTGGCTTTATCGCAGTTAAATCTAACTGTTCTCTACAAAGCTATGTTCCAGCAATCCACCCATTAATGGACCTAGGCGTAACAAAGGTTCTAGCTTGCACATACCAAGCAATTTCAGGTGCTGGTAAAACATTCGAGACAATGCCAGAGATAGTTGATAATATCATCCCATTCATAGGTGGCGAGGAGCAAAAATCAGAGCAAGAGCCTCTAAAAATTTGGGGTAAAGTTGAAGATGGTAAAATTGTAAACGCTACAGGTCCTGTAGTTACAAGCCAATGCTTCCGTGTTCCAGTAACAGACGGTCATACAGCTGCTGTATTCGTATCTGTAGATAAAAAAATTCCTTGTGAAGAAGTAATCAAGCGTTGGACTTCTTTTAAGGGTGCAGCTCAAGAGCTAGACCTACCTAGCGCACCAAAACAATTCCTACACTATTTCGAGGAAGACAACAGACCACAGGCTAAACTAGACAGAAATATCGAGAACGGAATGGCTGTATCAGTAGGTAGAATTCGTGAAGATAGCATATTTGATTACAAATTCGTTTGCCTATCACACAACACATTAAGAGGAGCCGCTGGTGGAGCTGTATTAATGGCAGAACTTTTATGCGCACAAGGCGTATTATAATATAATGATTAAATCTTAAAAAGGAGGCGGCTATAATGAAGAAGACTATATTTAAAGGTGCAGGTGTTGCAATCGTAACACCATTTAATGCAGATGGTTCAGTTAATTACGACCAACTAAAGGCACTAATCGAGTTTCAAATAGCTAATGGAACAAATGCAATTATCAGTTGTGGTACTACAGGAGAATCTTCTACTTTAACAGAAAAAGAGCATACAGAGGTTATAGATTTTACTGTTAAAACTGTAAACAAGAGACTTCCAGTAGTTGCAGGCACAGGAAGCAACGACACAGCCTTTGCAGTTGAGCTTTCTAAAGAAGCCGAAGCTCTAGGTGCAGATGGATTATTGCTTATCACACCTTACTACAATAAGACTTCACAAAAAGGTCTTATCGAGAGCTTTACAAAAATTGCAAATTCAGTAAGTATTCCATCAATAGTTTACAATGTTCCGTCAAGAACTGGTGTAAACATATTGCCCGAAACTTACAAGGTTTTAAGTGAATGTGAAAATATCGTTGCTACTAAAGAGGCAAACGGAGATATTTCATCAGTTGCAAAGACAATTGCACTTTGCGGTGATAATTTACCTGTTTACTCTGGTGAAGACAGTCAAGTGTTGCCAATAATGGCTCTAGGCGGAATTGGTGTAATTTCAGTTTTATCTAATATCTGCCCAAAAGTTGTAAGCGACTTAACATCTTCAATTCTTAACAACGATTACGAGACTGCAAGACAATTAACTTCTAAGTATCTAAAACTTATGAATGCAATGTTTATGGATGTAAATCCAATTCCTGTAAAGGAAGCAGTTTCACTAATGGGATACTGTGAGAATGTATGCAGATTGCCTTTAACAACAATGACAGACTCAAACTCTGCATTATTAAAATCAATCATGCAAGAATATAACCTAATATAATTGAGCAAACTAAGTATTGTAGATTGATAAAAAATTACTTTTCAAATGAATTAAAGAATTTAAAAGTTTTACTAAATTTTTTTCAAAAAATTTCGGTTTCAAAAGGCAGAGCCTTTGTCGTTTTCCGCAGAAAACGAAATCTTTTTCATGAGAAGCGTATTTTTGAAAGTGAATTTTGCACTTTCAGTGCAAAAGAGAAAACTTTTTACAAGAAAAAAAGTTTTCTAAAATTAACTTTTAATATATAACTTGTTTAGCAATCTACTAAGTACTTTCATATGAAAGGAATATAAAATGACAAAGATTATTATGTGCGGTTGCTTTGGACATATGGGCAGAGTAATTACTGACATAGTTTCAAAGAGTGATAACTCTGTTATAGCGGCAGGAGTAGACATAGCACCTGGAACTGCAAAGTTCCCTGTGTATCCTAGCATTTCAGATGTTAAAGAGGATGCCGATGTAATTATCGACTTCTCTCACCCATCATTACTAAATTCAATATTAGACTATGCTAAGGGAAGAATCCCAGCTGTACTTTGCACAACAGGTTATACAGCAGAGCAAGTCGAAAAAATAAATCTTGCCTCACAACAGTCAGCACTCTTTTATTCAAGAAACATGTCACTTGGAATTAATCTATTGATTGAATTGTCTAAAAAAGCGTCATTAGTTTTAGGTTCTGACTTCGACATAGAGATTATAGAGAAGCACCACAACCAAAAGATTGATGCTCCTAGCGGAACTGCATTGATGATAGCTGATGCTATAAACGACGTTAGAGACGATATAGACACTTATATGTATGACAGACACGCACAAAGAAAGAAAAGAGACAAAAACGAGATAGGTCTACATGCCTTAAGGGGCGGAACTATTGTCGGAGAACATGAAGTAGTCTTCGCAGGAAGACATGAAGTAATAAGCATAAGCCATTCAGCACAGTCTAAAGAGCTTTTTGCAAACGGAGCCATAAATGCAGCTTGTTTTATGGTAGGAAAAGACAACGGACTTTATGACATGAGCAACATGCTGGCATAAGGAGGAGTATATGAGTACTACAATATCTACAGTAGAGAATATCACCTTGGTAACATTACAAGGCACACCAGCAAAAATTGATTTTATCGCAGATGTTTTTGAAAGAATTGCAAGCAGAAAAATCAATGTAGATATGATATCAATGTCCCCTACCCACGCAGAAGTTACAGAACTATCATTTACCATATCTGACGACGATTTAATAGAGACACTAGCACTAACATCAGAGCTTAAAGCAGAACTTTCAATTAATGCAATTGTTAGCTCTGTAAACCGTAAGATTTTAGTGTATGATGCACAAATGAAGAACGCATATGGAGTAGCTTCAAGAGTATTCACAAGCATAAAGGCAACAGATGCAGACCTAAGGCTTATAACAACCTCCGACACAGAGGTTAGCCTATTAGTAAGCGAAGCCGATTTCGACACAGTTTTAAAAGCATTACAAACAGAATTTAAATAATAATTAAACTGCACCCGTTAAAGGTGCAGTTTTTTTCCTATAATTCATTAAATTTCACATTGTAGGGGCGACCTGTGGTCGTCCGATGATTTAACTAATACTATTGTAGTGGAGGCTCTGGGTGCAGATGTGCTGATTAGAAATAAAACTAGTGTAGGGGCGGATATTATCCGCCTATAAAATTCAGGTGAATTTGCGGACTTGTTAGGCGGATAATATCCGCCCCTACATGGTTGTGTGTTTTAACGTATAATTTTAAAACAAAAAAACGCACAAACTGATGTAGGGGAGGGTCTCTGCGCCCTCCCCTACAATATTCTATCAAATTTATTTTTAAAATTCAATTCCATTTCTAGCTGGAATTGCGTTATCAAAAGGATGCTTGATTTTTTTGACTTCTGAAACATAGTCGGCTATATCAACTAATTCTTCCGACGGATTTCTGCCAGTCATAACAATTTCTGTTACAGCTGATTTTTCCTTAATCATTTTAATAAGCATTTCCTTATCAAAA
The DNA here is from genome assembly GCA_964369225.1 of uncultured Eubacteriales bacterium. Lineage (GTDB taxonomy): Bacteria > Bacillota > Clostridia > Oscillospirales > Acutalibacteraceae > SIG603. The sequence continues at coordinate 28,718 of CAYJER010000018.1, read as the reverse complement.
AAATTATAATTATAAGCTGATATAATCTCGTCAAACACGATTAAATCGCAATCTTGATTAATCACTTTTTCAAAAAGTTCAGTGAACTCTTTAGAGGCAATCTCTTTTTGGGCGTCAGTCATTCTAAAAAACATAGGTAGCCTAGAGTCCGTCTTAAAATAACTCAAATTCTCAAAACTTGTAAGACTTTTCACCTCTGCACTGCTTCCATCTTTAAAAAATTGACAGAAAGCTACTTTCATTCCTGCACCTAAGGCACGAACCGCAAGACCGCATGATGCTGTAGTCTTGCCTTTTCCGTCACCGCAATAAATGTGTACTAGTGCCACTTTCATCACCTCTTAATGTCCATAATTTTATAGATAGCCTCCATGTCTAGCGACTGTCTTACTATCTCTGCCAATTTGTCATATTGTTGCTCTTTATACTCGTTTACATCAAAATGTTGTAAATTTTGCTTAGCAACATTTTTCTTTTCACATAAACAATCTACAATTATCGGAGCTATATTAGACTCATCAAAAATTCCATGTACATAAGTTCCATAGACATTACCATTATTAATAACAGCTGAATTGTCACCACTGACACCCATGTGAATTTCATAACCCTTGTAGTTTAGCCCGTTAAGCTTAGATAGTGAACCTGTAAGACCCTCAATTTCGCCTGTTACTTGTTCAGTCTTTTTCTCTGTCATGAAAATAGTTTCAATAGGCAATAAACCCATGCCCTCAACTTCTCCGCCACCCTCTATTGAATGAGGGTCAGAAATCTTCTCGCCTAAAATTTGGAAACCTCCACATACACCAAAAACAATAGTTCCACTGTCTGAAAGCTTTTTAATTTCTGCTTCTAAACCGCTTTGTCTTAACCAGTATAGGTCTGAAATACTGCTCTTAGTACCAGGAATTATAATTAAATCAGGATTTTTAAGCTCTGACACTCTGTCTACATATCTTAATGAGACATTCTCATAACGCTCAAATGAGTTAAAGTCTGTAAAGTTAGAAAGTTTCGGCAATTTTACAACAACTATATCAATTAACTTTTGTTGTTTACCTGTTGTAAGTCTCTCGCTTAAGCTGTCTTCATCCTCAATATCCACATGAGCAAACGGGACAACTCCAACAAATGGGAATTTACCTATATCGCTTATCTTTTCGTCAAACATGTCAAGACCCGGCTTTAATATAGAGACATCTCCCCTAAATTTGTTTATGATAAGACCCTTTATTCTGTCACGCTCTTCTTGCTCTAGCAATGCAACAGTTCCATAAAGTTGTGCGAAAACTCCGCCTCTGTCAATGTCGCCAGCTAACAAGACAGGTGCATCTACCATTTTTGCAAAACCCATGTTCACTATGTCTTGAGTTTTAAGGTTTATCTCGGCTGGACTTCCAGCTCCCTCTATAACAATTATGTCATTCTCGCTTGATAATTCGTTGTAAGCTTTCATAACCTCAGGTATTAGCTCTGTCTTATATTTAAAATATTCAGTCGCACACATATTACCTATAGATTTACCGTTTACAATTACTTGTGAGCCGATATCGGTTGTCGGTTTTAATAAAACGGGATTCATCAACACGCTAGGCTTCTTTTTGCTTGCCTCCGCTTGTACCACTTGCGCCCTTCCCATCTCGAAACCGTCTTCTGTAATAAATGAATTTAATGCCATGTTTTGAGATTTAAACGGCGCTACGCTGTAGCCGTCTTGTGTGAAAATTCTGCAAAGTGCTGCACACAACAGACTTTTACCTGCGTTAGACATAGTTCCTTGAATCATAATTGATTTAGCTGATTTAACCATCATATGACCTTGTCATTTTTGCCGCACCAAATGCGATAAAAATTTGGAGATAGTTCCCCGTGACTTCCCTTTCGCTTTTATTTTCCATGAGTTATTACCTCACTTAAAACCTTTATAAACTCTTTGTTTTCATGCTCATTCTTGACTGCAATGCGATAAAAATTCTCATTTAAGCCTAAAAAATTACTGCACTTTCTTATTAATATCTCTTTATCCAGCAGTTTTTGGTAAAGGGATACATCCGCTTTAAACAAAATAAAATTTACTTTTGAACTAAAATACTCTATTCCTAAACTAGTTAATTCTTTTTCAAGATACTTTCTTTGATCTTTAATAATTTGAATAGATTTTTGTATATGCTCACCGCACAAACTAAGAGCCGTAACCCCTGCATCTTGTGCGATTGTGGAAACATTCCACGACTGCATTTTCTCTGACATTTTGCAAATCAATTCGTAATTACTGCTAAGTAAGTAGCCAAGCCTTACCCCAGCCATGCCATAACTTTTAGTAAATGCCTTAAGAATAAACATGTTAGAATTATCTATAATACTTACTGCTGAATTTCTTTCACCTGTTAAATCAAAAAAACATTCATCCAAAAATAGTAATGTGCCTGTCTCTTTGCATTTATCAGCTATTTTCTTGATAACAGAAATATTGTAAAGCCTGCCTGTAGGATTATTTGGGTTGCAAATAAACACTAAATCGATTTCATTTGTTATACTTTCTGTGAAATTTTCTGTTAAATCAAATCCGTTGTTCTCGTCTAAATTATAGTGTAAAACTTCACAGTCCACTGTATTTAGTGCGTTTTCATATTCACAGAATGTAGGTGAAACTACAAGCGCTTTTTTAGGATTAACTGCAAGTACAAACCCAAAAATTAAGTCAGCTGCACCATTTCCGCAGATAATATTGCTAGTTTCAATGTTATAATATTTAGCTATGGTCTTTCTAAGCTTTGTACAAAAAGGGTCAGGGTAGGCTATAATTTTTTCGGCTGAACTCTTTATAGACTCCACAATTTCTACTGGAGTACCCAGTGGAGAGATATTCGCCGAAAAATCGTATCTTACTTTATTTGAATAGATGTCTCCCCCATGAGGATTATTTTTTATAAGAATATTAACGCACCTCCAAAGCCTATTGATAAAAGGACTATTGCTGAAATTATTGCCGTTGCATATAAAAGATTGTTTGCCTTTTTTATGTCTGTGTAATCTATTGGTCTTATATCATCACCTATAAAAGGTTTTTTATATAACTTTCCGTGGTAGATGGCATCGCCTGCAAGCCTTATATTTAAAGCTCCTGCACAGCATGACTCGGTTTGTGCAGAATTTGGACTAGAGTGATTTTTTCTATCTCTAATAAAAATTTTAAGCGAATTTTTATAGTCATATTTTAAGAAAAATGAAGAAATTATCATAAATACAGCACTAACTCTTGCTGGGATAAAATTAACAATGTCATCTAGCTTAGCTGGAATTTTACCAAAATTTATGTATTTGTCATTTTTGTAGCCTAGCATAGAGTCCATAGTGTTTATCGCTTTATAGAAGAAGCCAAGGCAAGGGCCACCAATTGCCATAAAAATCATTGGGGCTATTACTCCGTCAGAAGTATTCTCTGCAATCGTCTCGACAGTAGCCTTTGTAACTCCCTCTTCACTAAGAGCAGAAGTATCTCTGCCTACTATCATTGAAACATTAAATCTAGCCTCTTGAATATCCGCTTTTTTAAGAGAATAATATACTTTCATGCTCTCTTTTTTTAGCGAATTAGTGGCTAAAATTTGCCAACACATAATACTTTGTACAAAAAGTTGCACCCAAATATTTAATAAACCAGCTAGGTAGATAATAACAAAAGGAATAATCACCGAAATAGCTATTACTATCACACAGGTAAAAGTTCCTCCAACTATTTCCCCTTTTTTAGTTTTAGGGAGAAGTCGTCTCATAAACTTTTCAGTAAATGAGATTAACTTTCCTATAAATATTATTGGGTGTGGAATAGACCTAGGGTCGCCTATTATTAAATCCATTATAAAGCCAATCAATAGTGCTGTAAGTGAAATTACCATAATTTTTGAATGTTCTCCAATTTTCCATTTACGTATTCAGCTGTATATCCGTTTCCATTATCAATTTGCCAATCATAAAAACTGCTTTTGTTTGATGAATATTTCTCTAATATAGACATTATAGTTCCACCGTGAACCACGAACGCTATAGTGTCATCATGCAGTTTTACTACTGTTTCAAATGCAGTGTTGCACCTTTTTTTAAACTGTTTCATGCTCTCACCGTTTGGAAAAGGCATTTCGCCATTTGACTCAATCCATTTTTGAAAATCAGGATTTTCTTTAAGCTCTATGTAGCTTAAATTCTCGAAATCTCCAAAGTCGATCTCCTTAAAATCATGTATAGGATTAAAACTTTTGTAAATAATAGCCGCAGTCTGTTTACAGCGTAACATTGGTGAGCTGTAAACTACATCGGCCTCTGGATAAGCTTTAGCTCTAATATTATCTATCGATGACTCCATAAGCTCTTCATCTGTAGTTCCGACATATCTTTTCTTTAAATTTCCTAATGTCATTCCGTGTCTTATAAATATTACTTTCATTGTGGCTGTCCTTCCTCTTTCAATTCTCAAACTTACTTTATTCTAATTTTTAATTACGCTTCCTATTCCGCAAAACACTCTAAATACTTTTTCTGATTTTTTGGCAAGATGACAACAAATTTTTCCAACTTCATCACGGTAAAATCTATCTGTCTTTTCAATAGGAACTACACCTGATCCCACTTCGTCACAAATAAAAATCACATCATTTTCATTGGCAAATTCAGTTACAATCTTAAAGGCATCTTTTTCTACTGCTAATAAATCGTAAACAATTTTTTGTAGATTATAAATTGCTTTTTTGCCTGTCTCTAGCTTGTCTGTGATATCATTGTCGCTTAAATTAAAGCTATTTTTTGCAAATGTCAATTTCCCCTGTGCCTTTGCACCAATAATTAATATCATGTTAAAACCACCCCTGTAATTATTGTAGATGCAAGAACTAATATCTCGCTTAGTTGTAAAAAATATCCTGCAATGTCTCCTGTAATACCATTAAAATGTTTGTATGCAATTACCTTATAATAAATAAATGCTATAGCTGTGGATATTATTGCCGCTAAAGCAAATCTATAATCAATCAATATCAAAGCAGTTATACATGAAATTATTAGTGAAACAAGAAATATAATTACAGGCTTTTTACTTGATGCGTTTGAAAAAGTACTGGCTAGCCCACTACCGTTAGCCTTTTTAAACATCAAAATCGAGAAAGCACTAAGACTGCGTTCAAGCACAAACGCTACAGCCATAATATAAATACCTACAAGATTTATTTGTGTGTATAAAGCAAATGTAATAATAAAATAAATAACCGTCTTAATAAGTGCAAATGCACCACAATTTGGGTCTTTAAGTATTTTAAGCTTTTTTTCTGTAGATTGATATGAAGCTAGGGCATCTACTGTGTCACAGAAGCCATCTACATGTATTCCACCAGTAACAAAGATAGGAATAGCAGTGGCTATCGCCGCAAAAATCATAGTATTAAAACCGATAATACTTGTTAGATTATACCATAAAATTAGCAGACTAGCAACAACCAAACCAACAAAAGGAAAAAAGCATATAGAGTATCTCATGTTTTTGTCATTCCAGTCGGTTTTAGGCATAGGAATTGCAGAATACATAGAAAAAGCTACTATAATTGAACTTATAATATTCATAGGCTAATTCCTTTCTTGTGGTAAATTGGTATTCCTACTACTACCTCTATCACTGTGTCCGCTAACTGTGCTAACAAGCAATTTAGGCTTCCAAGGTTTTCTATATATTTAACTGTAAACTCATCGTAAAAAATACCATCGCTGAAAATCTCGTTTGTGACTATTACTAGAGTTTCACATTTTATTGAAAGTTTTTTCAAATCGGTTATTATTTTTTCTTGTGGGTTCTCTTTGCATTTTGCATCACTTTCATAAGTTTCATTTGCCAGTAAATTTGGTAGACATTCAAGTAGAACCACAGAGTTTTTATCTATATCTACTTCATTAATGTCTCTGTACTGTTCTATGCTTATAAAATTTTTACCATTGCGCTTTTCTATGTGCGCTTGCTTTTTCTTTTCGGCTTCCGTGTCAAAACAACGCATAGTCGCCAGATAATAACGTTTGTCTGAATATGTGATCGCCAAATCTTCTGCAAAGGCTGACTTTCCGTTTGAAGCTCCGCCAGACACTAATATAATCATTGTGGTGTGTACTCCTCGAATCCTGAATTATTAAAATCAACCATCTTTGTAAAAATCTCGTTTGCCATGTCTATAAGTGGCATCATTGCTACTGCACCAGTTCCTTCTCCTAATGCCATTTTAAGTGACAAAGGTGGATTAAAACCAGTTTTCTCTAAGATTAATTTAGAGCCGTATTCATATGATATATGAGATGGAATTATGTAATCTGCTACCTCTTTATTAAGCATGATAGCAAGCATTGCGGCTACATACGATATAAAACCATCCATTAAAATTGGGATATTATAAATTCCTCCGCCTAGAAAAAGTCCACACATAGAGGCTATGTCAAAGCCTCCAACCTTAGATAAAATATCTATAGGGTCATTTGGATTAGGTTTATGAAGTGCAATAGCCTTGTTTATTACATCTGCCTTATGCGCTATGCCCTCTTTGCTAAGACCTGCGCCTTTTCCTGAAACTAGTTTAGCATCTACAGAAAAAATGCTTGCTGTTACTGCACTGCTAGTTGTGGTATTGCCTATTCCCATTTCGCCAGTGGCTATTAAATTGTATCCTTTATCTTTCAAAATTTTAGCGGTTTCAATGCCTTTTTCTATTGCGAAAATCGCTTCTTCTTTAGACATTGCCACGGTTTTAAGAAAATTATTAGTACCTCTTTTTGTTTTCATCAGTGGAACATTTTCTACTTCTGTGAGCATACCAACATCTACAGGGAAAACATCTGCCTTAGCAATTTTAGCCATATGGCAAATAGTAGCGTTTCCATTTGTGATATTCCTTGCAACTGTTGCAGTAACATCACTGCTTGTCTGAGTTACATTTTCTTCCACTATTCCATTATCAGCACAAAACACAGCTACACATTTTTTGTCTATATTCAAGCCATTTATCGAATATATTTTACATATGTAATCTTCAAGCACACCCATTCCATCTAATGGCTTTGCTATTTTATTCCATTTATTCTTAGCTTCAATTCCCTTTTGTTCGTCAGTTGGTTTTATCTCTTTTATTAAGTCAAAATATTCCATTATATGACCTTGTCATTTTTGCCGCCCATACGGCGATAAAAATTTAGGGATTGTTCCCCGTGACAGTCCTTCCTTTTTTTATTTACATGAGCATCTCCTAAATAATGCCTATCTTTTAATTTGATAAAGCATAGCGTTAATTATTGACGCAGCTACATTACTTCCACCTTTTCTTCCCTTTGCAACTATAAACGGAACTCCCGACTGCATAATTAGTTCCTTAGACTCTACTACATTAACAAAACCAACTGGCACACCAATAATCAGTGCTGGCTTGAATTTATTTTCTTTTATAAGCTCGTCTAGTCTCATTAAAGCTGTAGGAGCATTTCCAACCGCAATAATACAAGGTTTTGTAAGCTCGCTAGCCTTATCCATTGCAATGCAAGATCTTGTAGTGTTTTGCTCTTTCGCTTTTTGGGCTACATCTGCATCGGCTACAAAACAGTGAACCTCACCGCCTAAATCTGCCAAAACCCTTTTGTTTATTCCAGACTTTACCATTGTTGTATCGCTTACAATATCTGCACCATTTTTAAGTGCTTCTATGCCTATTTTTACTGCTTCATCTGAAAAACAAAGATTATCTGCATACTCAAAATCTGCTGTAGTATGAATAACTCTTTTGACTACCGCCTCGTTTTCAGGTGGAATATAAACATTTCCAAGTTCACGTGTAATTGTTTCAAAGCTTGTTTTTTCTATGCTCATCGGGTTTATGTTTAACATATAATTAACCATTAGATGCTTTTAAAGCATCTTCCTTTCTTTGGTTACATCTATTAATAAATTTTTCAGCTGTCTTTTTACTGAATGAAACATGAGGAAAACCAGCGTATAGGTTTTCGTTTGAATGCACGGCTGTCCAAGACAATTTATTTATCTTTGTGGCTGTAAAGCTGTCACCGTTATTTGTGGTGTCATAATAATGAAACTCATGCCCTTTGACACTCTCACCCTTATCACAAATCAAGTTGTCTTCATTAGGAGTTAGCGTAACATAGCCAAATCTAACAAGTTTTTTGGTATTACTGCATTCCGCCTTAATAAACCCAACCATATCTCTACCTTCTATCTTTTCAGTTAGATACATAAAGCCACCACATTCGGCAATGCAGGGAATTTCATTCTCCAGTGCTTTTTTAATGGAATTTTTCATTGATACATTCCCAGATAACTGTTCTAAATAAAGTTCTGGATATCCACCGCCTAGGTATATACCATCTATGTTTTCAGGTAATTTTTCATCACTTAGCGGACTAAAAAACTTTATGTTAGCACCTAAGTTTCTAAAATTCTCAAAGGTCTCTTTATAATAAAAACAGAATGCTGAATCATATGCAACTGCAATATTTACGTCGTATTGATTAGTTTTTTCTGTCTCACAGCAGTCAATGTCATCAGCTGAATTAGCAATTTCAATAATTCCGTCTATGTCTAATGTATTAGATAGTATATCTGCTACCTGTGATAATTTAAGTTTAATGTCTTCAATCTCGTTTGCTGTCTTTAAGCCTAGGTGTCTGCTCTCTAAAATTAAATCTTCTGGCAGTCTTGACATATATCCTAGCACTTTAATCTTATTATCAAACTCCACTTCTATACATTTCTTAATCTGCTCATATGTGGATACAGTTATGTTATTAAGAATAACACCCTTTACATTGTTTTCTCTGTAAGTATAAAAGCCTTTTATCATGGCAACTATAGAGTTCGCCATAGCCTTACAATTTATAACAAGTATTGCCGGGGTATTAGTAGTCTGTGATAGGTCGTAAGTTGATGCCTTTTCACTGCCGACTGACATTCCGTCATAGAAACCCATTACACCCTCTATCACTGCAATATCAGCATTGTTAGAAGATAAAAGATTGTTTACAGTTTGTTTGTCATGAAAAAACAAGTCAAGATTATAAGCCTTTACACCTATAACTTTCGAGTGAAACATAGGGTCAATATAGTCAGGACCACATTTATATGAAACAGTGTTAAGCCCTTTATTTTTAAGTATTCCAAGCAAACCACAAACAGTAGTAGTCTTGCCTGAACCGCTTGAAGTTCCTGCTATTATAACACGTGGTAATTTTTTCACTAGGCTTCCCCTTTCGCCTTTATAATGTAAACAGGATTTTCACCTGTCATTAAGTCATATGAACCTAATTTTTGAGCCTTAGCAACAGTCACATTAAATATTTGAGTGTTAAGCTTTAGGTCTTCAAAAATTCTTAGGGTAGCGCTCAAAGTTTGCAGTGTAACAGCCGTCACAATTATATCTGCATGCTTATTTTTAGAAAGTATAAGTTCGACTATTTCTTTTAAGTTACCTGAACTTCCACCTATAAACACTTTGTTTGGATTTGGTAATTCTTCAATTGCAAGTGACGCCTCTGAGTCTATTACTTCAACATTATAGGCACCTAGCTTTTTAATGTTTTGTCTTATTAGTTCTGTTGCATTAGGATTTTTCTCTAATGCGTATACAGTTCCCTCATGGGCTTTTTTCGCCATTACTATGCTTACAGAGCCTGTTCCAGCTCCAACATCGTACACAATGTCTTTCGGTGAAATATCTAACAAGGCTACAGAGCTATCTCTTACAATTTGTTTTGTCATAGGCACTTTCGCCCTTGTGAAATCCTCGTCTAAAATTTGGCTGTGAGCTAGAGTATAATTTTTATTGTGAATTAGTAAAACTGATATACCATCAAAACTTTTATCTATTAAATCCGAAATTTTAGAGGTAACAATGCTCTCGTTCTCATAACTTAAGTTGCTCCCTACTGTAATTTCAAGTTCGCTAAGACCTTTAGAATACAGTTTATTAATAATGCTCTGGGGTGAATTTTCACCACCAGTCAAGCAAAATACATATTCATTATACGAAGCAAGAGCCACTATATTAGAATATTTTCCATGTAAGCTTACAAGTTTGATATTTTCATATGGAATCATGAGTTTTGAACTTAAGTATTGAAAACTGCTAATTCCACTTATGAACTCTATATCAGAGCTTGAATTAAGCCTATTTTTAATTGTGTTTGCAATGCTATAAAAACCGACATCACCAGAGGCCAAAACCGCTACAGATTCGTATTCATTTGAATTGTTTAGAAATTCACAAATTTTATCAATAGATAAAACCCTAACATTTTTGTCGCACAATATAGGACTAAATTCAAAATGAGAAGTTGTTAGAATTATTTGAGCACTCTTTATTATTTCAGTTGCCCTGTTTGTAAGCTGAGTTTCACTCCATGGACCTGCACCAACAATATAAATTTTCATATTAATGACCATGTCATTTTTACCGCACAAAATACGATAAATTTTTCGGGCTTGTTACCCGTGACTGCCCTTTCTTCTTTAACTGTAGAGTAAGTGATTTAGCAAAAAATTTTCTATAAAGTTAATTTTAGAAAACTTTTTTTCTTGTAAAAAGTTTTCTCTTTTTGCAAGAATGCAAAAATTCACTTTCAAAAATACGCTTCTCATGAATAAGATTTCGTTTTTTGCGAAAAACGACAAAAGGCTCTGCCTTTTGAAACCGAAATTTTTTGAAAAAAATTTAGTAAAACTTTTGAATTTTATTAAATAACAAAACTTCTTCTTTTTACCATATACTCTCTTTATTCAGAAATTCTATCAAATAAAATATCTGCTAAACGTGGGTCCGCCCCTAAAGTTTTGCCTAAAGATACAGTAACACCAGTGTGCTTCTTTAAAGCTTCTTCAATTTCGCTTGGAATATCCTCTTTAATATGGATGCCCTCAAACAAGAAATAAGGTACTGCCTTAATCTCAGTTACGCCTTTTTCTACAAGATTATCTATTCCTTTTGCTATGTTTACATCGCAAAACTCCATGTATGCAATTTCAAGTGGAGTTTCGCCTAGTTTACCTCTTAACATGTCTACTACTGTAGTTATTGTGTCTTGTGTCTCTTTAACACGGCTTCCGTGTGCTAATACTAATATGCCTTTCATTTTAAAACCATCCTTTATTTAATTATTGAAGAGATAGCCTCTAGTGTGAAATCTATGTCTTCCTTTGTGTGTGAATTTGATATAAACATTGCCTCGAATTGAGCCGGAGCAATATATATTCCTTTATCTAGCATTTGTTTGAAATACAAACTATATAAATCAGTATTTGAATTTACTGCTTGTTCAAAATTTTCAACTTTTCCTTTTGTCATAAACATACAAGAAAGTGATGCTATATGATTAACTGTGTTATCTGTAATCTCTGATAATCTTTCTCCTAAATATTGCCCTAGAGAATTAACCTTATCATATATTTCAGGATTATTTTTTAATTTTTTTAATGTTGCCAGTCCTGCTGTCATCGCAATTGGATTGCCAGAAAGTGTACCAGCTTGATAAACTTCACCCATAGGTGAAACACAAGACATAATCTCACGTTTTCCGCCGTAAGCACCAACAGGCATTCCGCCGCCTAAAATCTTACCATAAGTAACTAAATCTGGAGTAATTCCAAAATATTCAGCAGCACCACCAAAACACATTCTAAAACCAGTGATAACCTCGTCGAATATTAGCAACGCCGAATATTTATCACAAAGTTCTCTTAAACCTTTTAAGAAGTTAGGTTTTGGAAGAACAACGCCCATATTAGCTGCAACAGGTTCAAGAATTACACACGCTACATCATTCTCATTAAACAATGCTTCAACGCTGTCTAAATCATTGTAATTTGCAATTAAAGTATCTTTAGCTGTTCCAACAGTTACACCCTTGCTGTCAGGTGAACCAAAAGTTAAAGCACCTGAACCAGCCTTTACAAGCATGCTGTCACAGTGACCATGATAACAACCAGCAAATTTAATTATCTTTTCTTTTTGAGTGTATCCTCTAGCAAGCCTTAAGGCACTCATTACAGCCTCTGTTCCACTGCTTACCATTCTAATCATCTCAATATGAGCTAAATTTTCTGTGATAAGCTCTGCAATTTGTACTTCTAATTCTGTAGATGCTCCAAAGCTTAGTCCATTATCGCAAGCTTTTTTCACAGCTGACACAACATCTTCATCTGCATGCCCTAAAATCATTGGTCCCCATGAGCCTATATAATCAAGATATTCATTACCGTCTTCATCTATAATTTTGTTTCCCTTTGCAGATTTAATAAATCTAGGGTCTCCACCAACAGACTTAAACGCACGCACAGGACTGTTTACACCGCCAGGCATAACATTTTTTGCTCTTTCAAACAAAAGTCTTGAATTTTCCATTTTATTCACCTCTTAACCTATATCACCTTTTTGTATCGCTTTAGAAAGCTCATTTGCAAAATAGCTAATTAATATGTCTGCTCCGCTCCTAAAAATTGAGACAGCAGATTCACACATTACACCATATTCGTCAATAAGATCATTCTTAGCAGCGTTCTTTATCATTGCGTATTCACCGCTAACACTGTAAGCAGCAATTGGAAGATTTGTGTTATCTTTAAGTTTTGATATCACATCAAGATAAGATAAAGCTGGTTTAACCATTAATATATCTGCACCTTGCTCTTCATCTAATCTTGCTTCTTTTAGACCCTCTTTAACATTGTGGTAATCCATTTGGTAGGTTTTTCTGTCACCAAAAGATGGAGCAGAACCGGCAGCCTCTCTAAATGGACCATAGAATGAAGAGGCATACTTTACAGCGTATGACATAATAGGAATATTAGTAAAGTTCTCTTTGTCTAAGGCATTTCTCATTGATAAAATCCTTCCATCCATCATGTCAGATGGTGCTACCATGTCTGCCCCAGCTTTAGCATGTGAGACCGCAATTTTATCTAAATACTCTAGAGTTGTGTCGTTTTCAACTGTTTGAGAGTCTAATATACCACAGTGTCCGTGTGAAGTATATTCACACATACATACATCTGTAATTAAATAAACTTTATCGCCATACTGTTCTTTAATCTTAATTAATCCCTCTTGTACTATTCCATTAGGGTCGTATGCAGAAGAACCTACACTGTCCTTGTTTTCAGGTATTCCAAAAAGCAAAAACTTAGAAACGCCCGACTTTAAAGAGCTGTCAATAAGCTCAAAAACTCTATCTGTGCTGTATCTGTAGTGTCCGTCTAGCGAATTTATATGGGTCTTTATATTTTTTCCCTCTTGTAAAAAAATGGGTAAAATCAAACTTTTCTCACTAAGTCTTGTCTCTCTTGCCATTTCTCTAATAAGTGGATTATTTCTTAGTCGGCGTGGTCGTTGTATCATAAAATCATCCCTTTCAGCTACAAATTTCAAGGACTTTCTCTATCATGCTAGCAGTAGTCGCCTTTTCGCTTATATAAGTTTTAAAGCCTAATTCCTTAGCGAGCGACGCTGTTTGTTTACCTATGCAAACGGCTGTTATATTCTCAAAATTACAGTCAGAGAAATTTTCTTTAAAGCCTTTAACACAGCTTTTGCTTGTAAATGTGACTAATTCTATTTCTGCTAAATCTGATTTTTCATAAGTTAGTTTTTCAGTTTTGTACACAGGAAAATCTTTAAAATCAATTCCATTCTCACTTAGAATTTTTACTATATCTTCTGTAGCTTCCTTAGCTCTTAGCAATAAAACTTTGTTAGATTTATCTATAAAAGACTTCTCTATCATCTCTTTTGCTAGAGTTTCGCCGTCAAAATAACTTGGGATAAAGTCGGCTATAATTCCATAATTTTTAAGAGTAGCCGCTGTTTTTTCACCAACACAGGCAAACCTTTTATTGTAAACTTTTCTTGCATCCATGCCTTTTGAGAACATATCATCAAAGAAAGAACTAACTCCTGCACTGCTAGTAAATACTAGTGTATCAAAATTATCAATTTCAATGTCTAATGGTCTAATGTCGGCAGTCTCTATCATTGGCATCCATTTAACTACTGCCCCGTTTTCTTTAAAAGAAGAGACTAGCTCTGATGAATTTCTGTTTGGCGATGTTACTAGAATTTTTTTATTCTTAAGTGGCTTTTTAGAGAACCAATCAAAATTAAGATTACATACCTTTCCAACTATAAACACAGCTGGTGAGCATATTTTGTTTTCATTAATAACATCCTCTATCTTAGATAATTCACCTACAAATTTTCTTTGATAAGGTCTTGTAGCATTCTCAATAAATGCGAATGGCATTGTCTCGCTCATCCCCGAATTAATAAGCCCTTTTGCAATCTCAGTAGATGAAGAAACAGACATCATAAATATCAAAGTTCCGTTTAGTTTTACAAGTGACGCATAATCTATGTTTAGCTTGCCATCTTTTTTTGCATGTCCTGTAATTACGTGAAACGATGAGCAAAAGTCTCTGTGAGTTACAGGTATTCCACCATACATTGGTGCGGAAATTGAAGAAGTTATACCTGGAACTACCTCGTAATCTACTCCACAAGCTACAAGCTCTTCTAACTCTTCGCCGCCTCTTCCAAATACAAAAGGATCTCCGCCTTTAAGTCTTACAACTATATTCTCTTTTAGCCCTTGTTCAGCTAAAATCTTGTTTATCTCTTCTTGTGGAACTGCATGATTTCCTACATTTTTGCCAACATTTATTTTTTTAGCTGTGTTTGGGATAAGGTCCATTATATCCTCACCAACTAGTCTGTCATAGACTACAACATCAGCTTTTTTTATTAGCTCGTATGCCTTTAGGGTTAATAGACTTTTTTCACCCGGACCTGCTCCAATTAAATAGACTTTACCCATTAATCATACCTTCTCTCTTAAGTTCTACTGCTAAATCTTTTCCTAATTTTACACAGTCTTCTTTATTTCCGCTAACTGTCTTAATAAAACATTCGTTGTTGTCATTTACATAAAAACCTGTTAGCTCTATTTTTTCATTATTAAGCACTGCATGAGCTGCAACAGGTGAAGAACATCCACCATCTAACTGCCTTACAAATGCCCTTTCAGCCTCGGTTATGTAGTAGCTATCCTCACTGTGAAATTCAGCTAAGAAAGAAGTATCCATTCCCTTTTTGCCTTGAACACAAATTACTGCTTGAGATGCAGCTGGGATAATCTCATTAACCGAGAACACTCTACTAACTCGCTCTTCTAGTGAAAGTCTTTTTATTCCTGCATACGCAAGAACTATTGCAGAATACTCACCGCTGTCAAGTTTTGCTAGTCTAGTTTGCACGTTTCCTCTTATAGGTTTTATTTTCATATCAGGAAATATCTTTTTAAGTTGTAGTTCTCTTCTCTTGCTAGAGCAACCAATTGGCTTTGATAAATCAAGCTCTTTTACTCCCTGTGGCAAAATAAGCACATCTCGTGGATCTTCACGTTTAGACAATGCGACAATCGGTAAGTTTTCATCTATAATCATTGGCATGTCTTTATAACTGTGGACTGTTATGTCTGCCCTGTCTTCTATTAAAGCTTTGTCAAGTTCTTTAACAAATAAGCCTTTTCCACCTATTTTATCAAGCGTTTTATCGAGAATAATATCGCCTGTAGTCTTCATTGTAAGCAAAGAAACTTCAATTTCTTTGTTGTGTTTTCTAATAGAATCTATTACCATGTTTGACTGAACTACAGCCAGCTTACTTTCACGGCTTGCCACTACAATCTTCATGTTAAAACTTCCTTTCAGTTAAGAAAACCTTTAATTCATCAGAGATTTTCTTCGTTTTCTTATGGTTGCTACCATCGCCAGTTATTCCAACAGTTACATCTTCATCATCTATAATGTATGGAAAATAAAAATCACATTCCTCTTTATTAGAGGCATTGTTTACATCTATTTTAAGTTCATTGCACTTTAATACAATTTTGTGGTTTATTTCATGGTTATCTGTACAAGCAAGCACAAACAAACAGTTTTCTATATGTTTTTCATCGTAAGTTTCACAGACTATTTCTAATCTATCACTGCTAATTTTTTTCAATTCATCACAAACTAACGGAGCTATAACCCTTATATTAAGATTAAACTTAAGTAAAGTTTTAACTCTTCTTTTTGCAATGTTTCCTCCGCCAAAAACTAACACTTTGGCATTATCAAGTTTTTTAAATATCGGAAAGTAATTTTTCACTTTACCACAACCTTAATTTACTTTTTAGTTCATCTAAATTTATTCCATCGTCACTAGGTCTGCTTATTACAATCACCTTGACATTCATAGCCTTTGCCGAAAGTATTTTTTCATCAAAGCCACCGCTTTTGCCAGTCTCTTTAGTTAAAAGAAACTTTATATTGTATTTTTTCATTAAAGCTATATTTAAATCTACATCAAAAGGGCCTTGCATAAGAACAATATTTTTAGCTGGTACACCAATCTCACTACACTGCTTAAGTGCAAAATCAAAAGGAATAGCCCTTACAATAAGTCTTTCATCTAACCTTTTGAGTGATGAAAGTTTAACAAGTTCTTTGCTTCCAATTGTCGAAAGAATATTTCCCTCAAAAGAATTAAGATATTCTACCGCCTGTTCAATCTCGTCAAAATATTGTAAGTCGTCAGTGTTGTAGACCTCGGTTTCTCTTTTCACTCTGATATATTCAACATTTAAAGTTTCACAGGAATTTTTAATATTTTCTGTAGCCACTACTGCGTAAGGATGAGTTGCATCTATAACTTTTGTATAAGCTTTTGTTTTAATAAGACTTATTATATCTTGCTCATCTAGTCTGCCTGCAAACACATTTTCTGCATTTTGCATTACTTCTTTTCCATAATCAGTAGCTACCCTAATATCTATATCTATTTGTGATAGCTTACAAAAATCTGCTATCTCTCGCCCCTCTGTTGTTCCACCAAACAATAAAATTTTAGATATCTTAGACACCTTTGTATCCTCTTGGAGTAACTAATTTTCCATTAATAATCTTTGTCTTTGTGTTTCCCATAAAAACAGTTGTAAACATGTCTATTTCAGGATTATTTTTAAGTTCTTTAAGTGTGCATACCTTATAATATTCTCCATCTCTGCCAATATTTTTCACATATCCACAAGGAGTATCTTCACTTCTAAATTCCTTAACTATGTCTACTGCCATATCGATATAATCTGAACGCTTAATACTTTTTGGATTATAAAGACATAACACAAAATCGCCCTCTGCTGAAAGCTTAAGTCTTTTTTTAATATCTTCAATCGGTGTTAGAAGATCGCTCAAAGAGATAACTGCAAAGTCATGAATTAGCGGAGCACCTAACACAGCGGCTCCACTGCATGCAGCTGTAATTCCAGCAATTGTAATTATTTCTACTTCTGGCTTTTGTACAGCAACTTCTCTCATTACTCCTGCCATGCCATAAACACCAGCGTCACCACTGCAAACGAAGGCAACTGTGTTACCGTTTAAAGCTTCTTCTAAAGCCATTTCACAACGCTTAACCTCTTGTTTCATTGGAGTGTGAACTATTTTTTTACCATCACATAGATGTTTTACAAGGTCAGTATATAGAGTGTAGCCTACTACTACATCACTTTCTAAAAGTGCATTTTTCGCCTGAGCTGTCATGTATTCCTCGCCACCTGGGCCTATTCCAATAACATAAATCTTCAAATTGTTTTCCTACTTTCTTATAGTTTTATTAAAACTTTACTAATGCTTGTAGCAGAGGGTCTCTGTGCCCTCCCGAAACTGGGATGTGAACCTACTTCTCGGGAGGGCATGGAGACCAGACGTGCCTCTTAGCAAATTTAGTCATGTAGGGGCGGATATTATCCGCCTAAAAATCTGGTGATTTTGCCTAAGTTTGATAGGCGGATAATATCCGCCCCTACATTAATTTGTGCGTTTTAACGAATTTATTTTATCTATACTAAATTTTTATTTTAAAAACCTTTAATCAAAAAATCCGCAAGGATTTTCACATCAACTTTTCATTATTCATTTTTCACTCTTCACTAATTTTAGTATGTATTTAAAGGCATTAACTTAAGCTTATACTCATGCCATTTATATATATTATCAAGATATTTTGAGAAAATATCTTCTGACTTTTTCTTGTGAATAAATTTGTGATAACTTATATGCTGTGTGTCTAAATTATCTATATTATAAAAACCTATATCAGATATTGATTCAATCATTGGGTCAATGTCTCTTGGAACGGCTAAATCAATGATGATTTTAGGTAGTTTCTTTAGTTTAATTAATCTAAAGTAATCAATTGTGAAATGTGGACTAGCAGTCGCACTGACTACTGCATCAACCTTTTCTATCATAGAATATCTTTCACTATACTCTACAACAGATACATTTTTAGGAATTACAACATCTTTATGTTTATAGCTTCTAAGTGTCATAGTTGCGTTTAGTCCCTGTTTTGTGAGTAGCTCAGCGGTTAGTCTTCCTATTTCGCCATTGCCTATAACCAAAACATTTTGAATTTCTTCATTTTGAGAAATAATTTTAACGGCACATTTAGCGGTTGAGTTGTTGTCTGTCTTAAAGTCAATATCTGTCTTAACCTTTTTAGCTCCGCTTACAGCATTTCTAAAAAGCACCTCAAGAGTTGGGTCTACTGCCTCATTTTCTCTTGCAATAATTAAAGAGTTTTTAACTTGAGTAATAATTTGATCTTCACCCCAAATTTGAGATTTCATTCCACAGGCTACTTTAAATAGATGTAATATTGCTTTCTCGCCATAAAATGAAATATGTGAGTTTTCATAATTCTTAATATCTACACCTATATACTTACATAGAATATTAAAAGGGTTGATTTTCTCTTTCATATTCACATAAATCTCAGTTCTATTACATGTTGAAATTATGACAGAACCTTTTATATTGTCATCTTCATTAATCATTTTATATATTTCTGCTAGCTTAAATTTGTCAAAAGCAAATAATTCTCTTTGCTCTAATGACGCTAACTTATAATCAATTACAGACACTGCAATATTCATAATATGACTTCGTCATTTTTGCCGCACAAACTGCGATAAAAATTTCAGGGTTGTTCCCCGTGACTTTCCTTTCTCTTTTACTTATAAAAATGGCATCTCCATTCTCTTTTTGCCAATGCGATTGTCATTCCATTTTCACTTTGTTTTCTTAAAATCAACTGAGCATTTGCCCTCACTGCACTTCTCTCGCACACATTGTCAACACCAGTTATAGACTTAACAAATTCTGATTTAGTAAAGTCGCCGTCTACTTCATTTAGTTCATCCACTGTAAAAAATTCACATTCTATTTCATACTTTTTAGCAAAATCAAGTATTGCCTTTTCATTTGACTTTAGGTCGATTGACGCTAATTTTACAACTGAATGAATTGATATATTGTTATCTTTAAGAATTTTTAAGACATATTCTTCAAAATCTTTGCTTTTTGTATCTCTTCTGCAACCTACTCCCAAAACAATAATTTTAGGTATAAGGTGTAAAGTTGTTTCAAATAATTGTTTAGCCTCAAGGCTTATAGAAATTCCTGTATTCACAGTTTTATCAAATATAAAAGGAATTTCACCTTCCACAATAAAATCTGAACTAAAATTTATAGCTTCATCTCTTAAAACTGCGGAAGAAATATTCTTAATTTTATCAATATTTAAAACTTTCATTGAGTTTTTTTTTGCAAAAACATCTACCGCAAACTTATTATTTATATCGGTAGCCGTTGTAAGCACAGGCGTGCAATTAAGCCCACTTGCCAAATCTATTGCAATTTCATTTGCACCGCCTAAATGCCCAGATAAAATTGGAATAACAAATTCTCCGTTTTCATCAAGCACTATTACAGCAGGGTCAATATCTTTTGACTTTATAGAATCTTTTGTAAGCCTTACAGCTATTCCGATAGCGCCTACAAAAATAAAGCCGTCTATACTGTTAAAGTTATCTTTTATAAAGTCTTTAGTAGGTTTGCTAGCTTCAAAAAACTCATATCCGTTAACACTTTTTATTCTTTCACAAAGCAATTTTCCTTTTTGAGTAAAAGAAATTAGTGCTATTTTTTTAAGGCTCATTCTTGTCTGTACCTTCTCTAAATAGGTGAGTAAAACCTGGGTCATATAGTTTTGAACGCTCATAAACGTCGCCTAAAAATCCGCCAACCATTATTAAAGCCATTTTGTTTATTCCGTTTTCTTTAGCGGCTTTTGCAATGTTCTTAACTGTGGTTCTAACTACCTTTTGGTCGTCCCATGTTGCCTTATAAACTATTGCCGCCGGTGAGTTTTCGTCGTATCCGCCTGCAATTAGCTTTTTTGAAAGCTCTTCTAGCATTGTAGAAGTTAAAAAAACTACCATTGTAGCGCCGTGACTTGCTAATTTTTCAATCTCCTCTTTTTCTGGAACAGGAGTTCTACCAGCCATTCTTGTTAGAATTACAGTCTGGCTAACATCAGGAAGTGTATATTCCGCCTTTAAAGCAGAGGCAGCACCAATAAATGAGCTTACTCCTGGAACTACTTCATATTGTTTTTCATACTTATCAAGTTCATCCATTTGCTCTCTTATAGCGCCATAAATACATGGATCTCCTGTATGCAGTCTAACAATAATTTTGTCGTCTGCATCGTATTTAAGCATGACTTCTATGACTTCCTCAAGAGTCATCTTAGCACTGTCATACACTAAACATGAGTCTTTTTTATAGTCTAGCAGTAAAGGATTAACTAGTGAACCTGCATAAATTATAACATCTGCTTTTTCTAGCATGTCCTTTCCTCTAACAGTGATTAAGTCAACAGCTCCTGGACCTGCACCAATAAAATATATCATTTATTCTTCCTCCTTGATAAATATTATAGAAAAATAACTTGCGTCTTCTACTTCTTCTAAACTATTATAGATTTTTTGATTTTCCATTGTAGCACATTCTACTACTTTAGAATTTGTGCCTTTAAACTTTTCTTTAACCTTAGACATGGTTTTGCCTGACTTCATAAGTATTTTGTTACCCTTTAAATTTTTAACATAATCAAGATCTGAAAAAGTAGCTGGAATTATATGAAGCATTTGAGATTTTTCACATAAAGACTCATTAAGTGCAGCACCTGTAGCACAAAATGAAGTTATACCAGGAATAACAGCAGTGTTATAACCTTTAGCGTTTAATCTTTTATGAACATACATAACCGTGCTGTAGATAGTAGGATCACCCAAAGTTAGAAAAGAAACTTTTTTTCCTAAATTTAAATGCTCTGCTATTTTCTCTGCACAGTAATCGTGACATCTGTTAAGCTCTTGCTCATCTTTAGTCATTGGCATGTCAAAATATTCTATAGTTTTATCTTTTATATACTCTTTTGTAATGTCATAGGCAAGATTTGTTTTTCCCTTGCTGTCAGGAAGAACAATAATATCAGACTTTTCAATAGTCTTTAAAGCCTTTATTGTTAGCAGTTCAGGGTCACCAGGACCTATCCCCACTGCAAAAAATTCACCATTCATATAAAAGTTTACCTTTCCTTGTAAAAATCATCATAGTTATTAGATTTAAAATTATATTTTTCTTCTGTTCCAAATGCGAAAAAAGCAAAATTAGTCTTACCCTTTAATCTGTAATCAACATGGAAACTTATCTTGTCTGCCAAACTCTTAAGAATTTCATTATAATAAGGCTTTTTGCTTATTATCTCAAAAGCTTTATCAGTTGTTAATGAGTTCATAATTTCTGTTATTGTTTCTTTACTTGCACCAGCTAAAGCAGAGTGAGCCGAAATAATCTCCATTCTGCAATCAGCCATTTTAGAATGTGTATCCATTATAGCACCTGCAAGCTTAATTATTTTGCCTGTATGCCCTACTAAAAGAATTTTCTTAAAGCCTTTATATGTGATATAATCAAGGCTCTCACCTACAAAATTCGATATTTGAACACTCTTTTTAATATCTAACCCTAAGACATTCTCACAGTATTTCTCACCATAATTACCAAACACCAAAATAATTTCATCGGTTTGCTTAAAAGCTATCTTATCTACTGTCAGTTTAGTGGTGTCAACTATAGCTTTCTCGCTCATAGGCTCTACAATTCCGCTTGTTCCAAGAATTGAAATTCCACCTACTATACCTAATCTCGGATTAAAGGTTCTTTTTGCGATTTCCTCACCGTCTGGCACAGAAATAATTATTTTTACACCAGCCTTATACCCTAACTTTTCAGTTAAACGTTTAACATTCTCTTTTATCATTTTTAACGGAACAGGATTAATAGCCGCTTCACCAATTTTTTGCTTTAAGCCCTCGCTTGTAACTCTTCCAACTCCTACACCACCATCAATAATAATTTCAGGCGTTTCGATTAACTGAACGCTGGCGCAAATTTTTGCTCCGTGAGTTACGTCTGGGTCATCTCCAGCATCCTTAATAATTGTGCAATTTGCTATTGAATTTTCAAGACTGATTTCCTCTATAGGAATTTGTATTTCTTCACCTGATGGAAGTAGCACTTTTACCATACTAATTTTTTCAGCAGTTAGCAATGCGTACACCGCACTGGTCGCTGCCGCTGTTGCACATGTGCCTGTTGTGTATCCTTTTTTAAGTTTTGCTCCATCTTTTACAACATAATTTTCCATATTCACCTAAAAATAAAAATACGACTGTATAACTACAGCCGTATTTCGTAGCTTATCATAAATTTATGACAATAATTTATTGCAGGTCTTCTGACTAACGTTTATGAAAATTAAATCTTAATTTTCAAACTTATATCTACCTTCCCAGTCTCCCAGTGGCTGACTCACATCAACGATTATAAGTATTCACGTCTACAGCGGCGGTTACCGTGGATTTACTTCCCTTTTAAGCTCCGATTGTTAATAACAATCATTGCACACTAAATTTTATTTATTTTTGTTGTCAGTTCTTTTGTTTCGACACACAAATTATAACACTAATTAGATATAGTGTCAAGTGACAATTCGCACGCAAGATAAAGGTACAATTTTTCTAAAACAATAAGCAGATATCAACTAATTTCTTGTTAATATCTGCATTATACAATTATTCTTTACCTTTGCCGTTGCCACTATTGTTTTGATTGTTGCCTTGTCCTTCGCCATCAGCTAAACCTTGCCCAGCGTTTTCACCTGAACCCTGTCCTCCTGTGCCGTCAGCTGAACCTTGCCCATTTCCTTTTGAATTATCTTCTATTAAAACACCATCATTTTCAATCATCTCTCTAATATCTTTCATAGGAAGATTTTCAATTTCTTCAATATTTATATCAGGATCAATTTCAATTAGTTCTAAATAGGCTCTATATTTACCAAAAGGAATGTCATTTTCTAAGGCTTCTTCTTTTAGCTCTTGATTTGCAGAGTAATAATATACATTTCCATTATCAAAACTACATTCTTCAATATGTTCTATCATTTCGCTACTGCTATCTGATATAACTGTTATTTCTGTATGACTTTCAGAATAGTTTGAAAAGATTTCTGACTGTGCTAACGCCTCTAATGCTTCTACATAGTTTAAATTGTTTAAATCTATAGAATCTACTATTTCCTTTGCATCTTCATTGCTTGCATTCACAGCTATAACTCTATCAAAAGTATTTACCGATAACTCTATGGATGGGTTAATGTCTATACTTATATATGACACAGGCATCATATACATATATCCTAAAACTGCAAACACTAAAGCTGCCATGACTGGCACTAATTTAAAAGCAATTGGAATTTTTCTTTTGTTTGTAATGTTCTCAAATGTACGCTTTTTTAGGTTTTCATCGGCATGAATTTCTGAAAAAGCATTAATTATTTTATTATTCATGCAGTACTACCTCCTAAAGCTACTTTTAGTAGTTTTCGACCTCGTGCAAGCTGTGTATATATGCTATTAACATTTTTATTTAGAATTTTACCTATTTCAACAGCAGAGTAACCTTCAAAATAATGTAAAAAAATTGCTATTCTATATTTTTCAGGTAATTTAAGAACTGCCTCTCTTACATAAGCATTCTCATTAAAATCTGTCTCTTCTGAAGTTTCAGCTACTTCATCCATTGATACACTGGTTTTTCTAAACATATTTCTTAATAAATCTTTACATTCATTTACAGTGACACGAATTATCCAAGATTTTTTATGTTCCTCATTTTCAAAATCAACAGAACTCTTATAATATTTTATAAATACGTTTTGAAATATATCTTCGGTATCAGAAAAATTTTTAAGATATACCATGCAGATACGTTTTACTGTATCTGCATAATCATCTATACTTTTTTTTAAGTCCTGTTCATCTCTCATTAAGTTTTACTCCTAAATTTATCTGTTACGACCTTTGCCAGTTCCTTGATTACCACTGCCTTGACCTGTGCCTACTTTATCACATACGCCGTCTTCATCTGTGTCTACATAATTTCCGCCTAAGCCAGTGCCATTTCCTTGACCTGTGCCTACGTTGTCGCATACACCATCTGCATCTGCATCAACATAATTGCCACCTAAGCCTGTGCCATTTCCTTGACCTGTGCCTACGTTGTCGCATACGCCGTCTGCATCTGCATCTACATAATTTCCGCCTGCGTCACTTTGGCTATTGTTGTTACCAACATTTTGTGCAAAGCCCATTCCTTTTTTTGCGCCACCACGACCTACAAAGCTTGAATAACTACTTAAGTTGTCACATACGCCATTGTTGTCGTTGTCAACATACTCAGCTGCAAATGCAGTTGTTATTCCCATTGATGCTACAAGTGCTGTCGCTAGTCCTAAAGTTAAAAGTTTTTTCATGATTGTTTCCTCCAAATATTTTGTCTTAATTAAGGCGTTTTTGCCTTTTCACTTATAACACGATTATAAAAAGGAAATCCTTTCAAACTTTTTCCGGGTAGCCCCGGCTGGCAATTCGCACACTTAACCTATTTATAACTCACTGCTTTTTTACCTGCGTCTTACAAATTGCGTGTCGAGGCTTCTCGACCCGGGTAGCCCCGGCTGGCAATTCGCACACTTAATTTTATATTACCACTAGCTTTTTCGCCTGCGTTTTTTAATTTGCGAGCCTAAACCTTTCGACTTATTTAAGTCATCTAAAAGCTTAGTTACTTTGTCAATTTCAGAATTTTTATCTGCATATTTAAAGTTATTAAAATCTATATTTGTTTGAGACCAATTATCACTTTTAATAAAATCTTTTGTTGTACTAAAAATTTCGTTTGGTGTCATGCTGTTATCGATTGGAACCTCGTTGAGTTTTAGCCATTTTAGCACCAATAAATATCCTTTTTCAAGCTTTTTGTCGTTGTTATTTTCTGTTTTAAAAAATTTATATTCTTTTTTCCAATGTTTAATGCTGTAATTCTCATCTTTTTTATTTTTTTCTAACAACACCTCTACAGTATCGGTATAGGCACCAAGGTCTGATACTTGTTTAATTTGGGTCTTTTGCTTTTTAAACATATTACTTATAGTAGAAGCATTCACAACAATAATATAGACAATTCCAAAAATAAATGCTCCCCAAATAATAATTTGCAATATCATCGACATTTGAGTAGCTTCTACGAACTCAAAATAATCCTCTTTTTCTGGGGTAGGAGTAGGTTCAGTCGTTGGAGTAGGTGTACTAGATGGTTGTTGTACATAATTACCATCTAAAAGAGCTTGAAGCACAAACCTTATGCCATCCCTAATCAAAGAAAATATAGAACTTAACGCTCCTGTAAAACCAAAACCTGTAATTACTAGTGAAAAGCAGAGGCAAACCGCTGTTAGACTATATTTTCTAACAGTCTTTGGTAACATAGCTAGGGAATGACCTCTTCTTTCCATTAAAGAGTTAATATTCTTTTGGCTGACATATATGAAATAAAAAAATGCTACATATAAAAACACAATGCTAGTCATTACTACATCAATTTGTAAATTCATATAAGAAAGAACTGCCCAGCTTATCAAAGTAGTAGCGGTGTAAAAGCCAATCTTTGAGCCAGACAGGCACTCTTTATCGCTAAACATTCCCATATAAGAAGAAAGAATGAATACAAAATACATATATAAATTGTTTACATATAACGAAAGCCCAACGGCTAATAACACAGCAATTAAAAATTTAACAAACGGAACTGCAAACTTAACATTTTTTAAAACTTTAGACAAGAAAAACGAGCTAAAAGACAGAACTATATTAAGAAGCATATTAAGCCAAACTACAGCAAAATCAATCTGATTAAATACGGCTTGCGAAAAAACAATTAATGGAAAGAAACAAAGGCTAACTCCTAGAACAGAAATAAGTTCGAGTTTAGTAATTTTCATAATTATTTGCCCTCCATAGATTTCACAACGCTTTCAATATCAATATTTTCATTAAAATATTGATGCGGTATTTCTCTAAGTGTAATGATTTTTACACCTATACCCTCTTGTATTTTTTCATTTGCAAAATCAATTATTGATTTCTCGATGTAAGCTGTCACAATAATAATGTCGGAACTTTTTATATCGCTTTTAATGTCGTTTAAATAATACTTTATTTTTCTTGTGGCGCAAAGCCTTAATTTTGCAAGAATATGTAAAATGTTATGACTATGTTCAGCGCCGAACTTCTCTAATGTTTTAGTGTAGTCATTTCCTTTTTTATGGCTTGAATTGCTTAAAAAACGTAAAGGAATATTCTGTTTTTCACACTCACAAATTATACCAGCGCATAATCTTATAGCGTTTTCCATAATTCTAGGGTTTGTAACATCCGCCTTTTCTTCTTCATGTGACTGCATGTTTAGCATTAAGGCTATATTTATAGAAGTACTACTCTCATAATTTACTGACATTAACTTTTGCTGTCTTGCTGTAGCCTTCCAATTTATTCTGTTCATTGTATCGCCTATTTGATATTCCCTTAAGCCTGCTCTGACAAATGGGTCTAATATTAGACTTCTTCTTATAATGATTTCACCAAAATAATATTTTGAAGAAATATTAAGGTCTTCATAGTCAAAAGCTTTTGGAAACACTACTAAAACCGCATTAGATTTAACAGATTTTGAAATTGATTTCCTTCCTAATAAATCGCAAGAGACAATCTGAACATTAGCAATATCATATACTCCTCTTTTATTGCATTTAATTTTCCATCTTCTGCTTACTCTGCTATTAGATTTAAGGCTGAAAAAACTTGGAACAAACCTAGACTCACCAGTAATTACCGATAAAGAGTCTTCAAATTCTAAATAAATCGAGGTGTCAATCTCTGACTTAATCCACGGTAATGGCAATAATTTATGATTTTCTAATACTTCCACAAATTCAAGCTCGTCTCCCTCTGTCACCTCTGTTTTGCTAAAGTAACAGGTATAACTAAAGTTTCTAAACCCAAACTTTACATAAATTTTGCCTTGAATGTATATAACTAATACAAGCACTAAAAACAATGCTAAAAACTGCATAAGCTGACTTCCTTTCTATTGATTTTACACAAAAATCATCCTTTTATCAGTTCAACAGAGTTTACCACTTCATTAACAAGTTTAATACTTTGTTCGGTGGCATTTAAAGCATTGTAACCTTTAATAATAATTCTATGAGCTAGAACATCGGCTGCTAAATATTTTACATCATCTGGCAAGACATAATCTCTACCTCTTAATGCCGCCAATGCCTTAGACGCCTTCGCCATAGCAAGAGTAGCTCTAGGACTAGCACCTAGTCTAATTTTATCATGTACTCTTGTGGCTTTCACAATATCAATTATGTATTTAGCCACATTTTCACTAAGTTTGATTTGATCTACTTTTGTTTGAGCCTCTAACACCTCTTTTGTTGTAACTACCGACTCAAGCTCGCCTAACACACTACTGCTAGGCATTAAAGACATCATTTTAAGTTCACTTGTTTCATCTGGGTATCCAACACTAAGCCTCATTAAAAATCTGTCTAATTGCGCTTCTGGCAGCGGAAATGTTCCTTGAGTTTCAACTGGATTTTCTGTTGCAATTACAATAAAAGGCTCTTCTAATTTGTATGTAACTGTGTCTATACTTACTTGTTTTTCTTCCATACATTCAAGTAAGCTTGACTGTGTTCTTGGAGTTGCCCTGTTAATTTCATCTGCTAAAAGAATGTTTGTAAACACCGCTCCCTTTTGAAAGCTAAAATCAGATGTCTTCTGATTAAAATAATTAACACCCGTTAAATCAGATGGCAACAAGTCGGCTGTAAACTGTATTCTTTTATACTGGCAACCTAAAGATTTTGCCAACGATTTTGCTAAAGTAGTTTTGCCTGTACCTGGAATGTCTTCAAGCAATACATGCCCTTTAGATAAAATACAAACAACTATTTTCTCAATTACTTCTTCTTTACCTAAAACCACTTTTGAAACATTATTTTTTAAAATTTCTCCAAACTTAACTATTTCCATTATTAAAACCTTGTCATTTTGTGCGTAAAACACACCAAACTAGGGATTATTCCCTTTGACTATCCTTTCTTTTTTAAATTTAAACTAAATCGTCAATTTATTTTATTCAATTCTAACATATTTATTTGTAAAATGCAAGAAATAAATTTCATCTAATAATCAAATTATATCAAAAAAGATACAATTGTGTTATGATACAATTGATAGGTGACAAATAAAAAAGAAAATAGGCTCCAAATATG
>CAYJER010000017.1:0-39849 GCA_964369225.1 uncultured Eubacteriales bacterium | reverse complement strand
TTAGCTAAAACCTCTAGTTTTTAGGGACGGAAAACCCGTCCCCTACATTGGTTTCGTTGCTAAATAGAATGAAGTTTGCTTAAATTCTAAAGCTTGATACCCTCCAATACAATCAAGAATTTAGATAATATAGAATAAATAAGTCGTAAATGGCTTTTGAAATAGAAAGGGAATTTTAAAAATAATGACAAGAAAAGAATTAAGAGAGTTAGCCTTTGTGTTGCTTTTTGAACAAGCAGTAACAGAAGATTTTATGCCAGAGATTATCATGTGCGCCGAGGAATTACGTGAATGTAAAATTGATGACTACGCACTAACTCTAGCATGTGGAGCCGATCAGCATCAAGTTTTAATCGATGAGGCAATTAATAAATACTCTTTAAAATGGAATGTCAGCAGATTACCTAAGGTGTCTGTAGCGGTTTTAAGACTTTGTGTATATGAAATGATGTTCGAGAGAAATATTCCAATAAGTGTTAGTATAAACGAGGCTGTAGAATTAGCTAAAACTTTTGGAACACAAGATGACGCCTCTTATATAAACGGTGTACTCTCTAGCATTGCAAAAGACTTTGATATTGTAGGAAACAAGAAATGAGCACTCATTTAGGCATAGACACAAGCAATTACACAACGTCTACAGCATTGTTTGACGGCGAAAATGTAATACATTCAAAAAAATTACTCGCAGTAAAAGAGGGAAACTTAGGTTTAAGGCAAAACGAGGCAGTGTTTCAGCATGTTAAGCAATTGCCAAAACTTCTAAAAGAATTATCAATAGGCGATGTTAAATCTATAGGCGTGTCAGACAAACCAAGAAATATAGAAGGCTCATACATGCCTTGCTTTATGGTTGGTAATTCTTTCGCCCTAAGTCTAGGACAAGCATTAAATGTGCCTGTAAATTGCTTTTCGCACCAACAAGGGCATATTGCAGCCGCACTTTATTCGTGTGGAAGACTAGATCTTTTAGATAAAGCATTTATTGCATTTCATCTTTCAGGTGGAACGGGTGAAGGTTTAGTTTCGACAAACGGTGTGTACTCAAAACTTGAGTTGGTTTCTAAGACCCTTGATTTAAGCCCTGGACAGGCTGTGGATAGAGTAGGTTTAATGTTAGGTCTTAATTTTCCTTGTGGAAAGGCTTTAGAACAATTGGCTTTAGAAATTGACTACAATATAAAGACAAAGGTATCGGTTAAAAATTACGATTATTCACTGTCAGGCGTTGAAAACCAATGCAAAAAAATGCTTGAAAATGGCTTAGAACACTCTTATATAGCTAGATATTGCCTACAATTTATAATTGATAGCCTAGAGAAAGTTCTTGTAAACTTGCTTGAAGAATATAAGGGTTTGCCTATAATTTTCTCGGGTGGTGTGGCCTCTAACAGTTTGATTAGGGAATATTTTCAAAATAAATATGAGGCTTATTTTGCCCAAAGTGATTTCTCTTGTGACAATGCCTCTGGAGTGGCGATACTATCGGCTATGAATAGTGAAAACCCTTGTATGGATAAAAAATAAATTTATTAATATATTGTAGGGGAGGGTCTGAGTGCAGACGTGCCTCTTACGTTTTTTGATTAAAAATTAATTCGTTAAAACGCACAAATCCATGTAGGGGCGGATATTATCCGCCTATGAAACTTAGGCAAAATCACCAAATTTTTAGGCGGATAATATCCGCCCCTACATGGTTAAATTTGCTAAGAGGCACGTCTGGTCTCCGTGCCCTCCCGAAAAACTACAGGTTTTAGTTAAATTTTCACGGGACGGAAAACCCGTCCCCTACATGGTTAAATGTAAAGTTTTAGATTTAACATGGTACTACAATATACATTTAAGTTTGCTTAAGTTACCAATTATCGGAACAAACCCTAATTTTTGCTATGAAAGGTTAAAGCATAGTCACAAGTTTGAAAGATTATATAGAAAGGATAGTCACGGGGAACAAACCCTGATTTTTGCTATTGTAGGGACGGCAAAAATGACGCAGTCATATGAAGGATGTAATTAGCGTTTCTCAGATTAATTTTTATATAAAATCAATAATTGAGAACGATTTAAATTTAAAAAGAGTGTTTGTAATCGGTGAAATATCCAATTTAAGCAATCATTATAAATCTGGGCATGTATATTTTTCTTTAAAAGATGAAAAATCTGTTATAAAGGCAGTTATGTTCGCCCAAAATGCAAGAAAGATTAGGTTTGCACTTAAAGACGGAATGAAAGTCTTAGTTAAGGCTAGAGTATCGCTTTATGAAGCAACAGGACAATACCAATTGTATGTTGATGACATGCAACCAGATGGATTGGGAGCTTTAAACCTGGCGTATGAACAACTTTGGGACAAACTAAAACAAGAGGGACTATTTGAAAATAAAAAAGCTCTACCGTTTTATCCACAAAAAATAGCGGTGATAACATCGTCTACAGGGGCAGCGGTAAGAGATATATTCAGCATATTGCAAAGGCGTTGGCCTGTTGCTAAAATTAAGCTTTACCCATGTACGGTTCAGGGTGAAAATGCAGTTCCTGAACTTATAAGTTCCTTGCTTAAGGCGGATGAAGATAATAACGACGTTATAATTATAGGCAGGGGCGGAGGTTCGCTAGAGGACCTTTGGGCGTTTAACAGTGAAGAACTTGCAAGAAAAATTGCAGCTTGTAAGACGGCTGTTGTATCCGCTGTTGGACACGAAAACGATTTTACAATCTGTGATTATGTGGCAGATTTAAGGGCTGCCACCCCAAGCGAGGCGGCGGAAAAGGTAACACCCGACATAGACATAGAATTTCAGAGAATTAAATCATTTAAGAGCTTTTTGTTAAGCTCTATAAACACTAAAATTGACAATCATGAGATGAGGCTAGACAGTTTGAAGCCTCCTGAAACGCTCATTAAAAATAGAATTCAAAACGCAGAAGACAGGCTAAACGCCGTTAAAGATAGACTTAAGTACAGTAAAAGTCTGTATTTCGAGGAAAAAACTCACATATTGCAAAAATTAGCAAGCAACCTTGACAATTTAAGCCCTTTAAAGACCATGGCTAGGGGTTACTCGCTTGTTAAAAAAGGAGAAAAGCTTGTAAATAGCGTTAAAGATTTAAGCGAAAACGATAATCTTGACATTATTATGACAGACGGAACAGTTAAAGCTAGGGTGAACTTAGTGAAAAGTGAAAAATGAAGAGTGAAAAGTTATTGTGAAAATCCTTGCGGATTTTTTGATTAAAGACTTTTTAAAATGAAAATTTTGTATGGATTAAAAATAAATTTGTTAAAATATTGTAGGGGAGGGCACTCAGACCAGACGTGCCTCTTAGGCAAATTTAGCCATGTAGGGGACGGGTTTTCCGTCCCGTGGGAATTTAGTGAAAAGTGAAAAATGAAGAGTGAAAAGTTATTGTGAAAATCCTAATGATTAATTGTAGGGGCGGATATTATCCGCCTATAAAGTCTGAAATTATGCCTAAATTTATTAGGCGGATAATATCCGCCCCTACAATAATTTAACAAATTTGTTTTTATCCATACAACAACAAAACATGAGGAAATAAAATGGCAAACAAAAAATTAAGTTACGAAGAGGCTTTAACAAGGCTTCAAATCATAACAAAAGAATTAGAACTAAACAAGGCAGACCTTGAGCAATCTTTAAAACTGTTTGAAGAGGGAACAAAACTTTCTGCCTACTGCTATAAAATATTAGAAGACGCAAGAAAAAAGGTAGATGAAATTACAGAGGTTTAATTTTAATGATAAATAAAATAGACACAGCCTTAAACGGCTACTTAAATAATTTTGATAAAAAATATAAAGAAACAATCTATAAGGCAATGGAATACAGCCTTATGGCAGAGGGTAAAAGGGTAAGGCCTATTCTGTGCCTTGAATTTGCTAAATTGTTAAATGCAAATGAGCAAACAGCAATGCCTTTTGCTTGTGCTGTGGAAATGATTCACTGCTATTCTTTAATTCACGACGATTTGCCGTGTATGGATAACGACGATTTAAGAAGAGGTAAACCTACAAACCATAAGGTTTTCGGCGAGGACATAGCCCTACTTGCAGGCGATGCGCTTTTAAATCTTGCGTTTGAAACCATGCTAAATGCAGATGTTTCAGCCGATAAGGCAGTAAAGGCAAGCAAAACAATGGCTTATTATTCTGGTGTAAACGGAATGATAGGCGGACAAGTCATAGATTTAGCCTCTGAAGGCAGAAAAATAGATTTAGAAGAGTTAGAGGCAATGGATTTAGGCAAAACAGTTGCAATAATCAGTGCAGCCTGTGAAATGGGTGTAATTGTAGCCGGCGGAACTAATGAAGAGCTAGAGTTTGCTAAGACATATGCAAAAGGTGTTGGAATGGCGTTCCAAATTAGAGACGATATTTTAGACGTTATTGGTGACGCTAAAGAGCTAGGCAAGAATACAGGAATGGACGAGGTTTGCGACAAATTCAATTATGTAAACTTGTTAGGCTTAGAGAACGCACAAAATTTAGTAGAAGAATATACTAACACAGCGATAAACGCTTTAGAGAGTTTTAGTGGAGACATTAAGTTCTTGAAAGATTTTGCAATAAAGATGAAAAATAGAACAAAATGAGTGAAATAAGCTATATAATAGAACAAGAGCAAATAGATGTAAAAACTTTTTTAAGGAAAAATTTAGAAATTTCCGCAAAAGCTTTGACAAAACTTAAATCATCGGGTATATTTGTAAATGGGGAACATGCAACAGTCAGAAAAATTATGTATAAGGGTGATAAACTAACGATTATCCCAGAGAATAAAGGCACAACTGACTATGTTCCAGAGAATATCAAGCTTGATATTTTGTATGACGACGAGAATTTTTTAGTAGTAAATAAACCGAGTTTTATGGCTGTGTATCCAGCTGGTGTTCACATGACAGGCTCACTTTTAAATGCCTATGCCTATCATTATAAAGGAATGGTTTTTAGACCGATTTATAGATTAGATAGAAACACTAGTGGAATAATGTGCATAGCAAAAAATAAAATAGCTTCTTCAAGCCTTATAAATAAAGAGTATATCGCCATTTGTCACGGAGTTACTAAGGATGAAGAGTATATAGATACACCTATCTGTTTGGCAGAGGGTAGCAGAATTAAGAGAGCTGTTGGCAGTGGGAAACCTGCCCAGACAAAATATATTAAGATTAAGACAAAAAATGACAATATAAGCCTTGTAAGAGTGATAATCTATACTGGTAGAACTCATCAAATAAGAGTTCATATGGCAAGTGTAGGACATCCTCTATTAGGGGATGATTTATACGGTGGAAATACTCAGTTTATTTCTCGTCATGCCCTACATTGTAGCAAAATAATAATTGAGAACAAGGCGCTAAATTTTAAAAAAGAAATAAATACAATACTGCCACATGACATGGCAAAGATAATGGAGGGATAACGATGCCTGCAGCAATAACACACGCAATATTTGCAGAAAAAGTATTAGACCATGTAGTAAATACAAATAAAATTGAAATAAATGAAGAGGCCTTTATATTTGGTTCTCAAGGGCCAGACGTGTTTTTTACACATAGATTTTTCCCATGGATGAAAGGCGACAGCCTAAAAGAATATGGAGAAGCACTACATAAATGTTTGCCAAATAAGTTAATATCATATATGAGAGAATATGTAGCAAGAAAAAATTCACCTATAGTTGCCTCATATTTCTTAGGGTTTATCTGCCACTATAGTTTGGATAGTAGCTGTCACCCTTACATAAACCACGTGGCTAAAGAGCAATTAATAGACGATAAAAGGCAAACAGAAAGTATTCTACATATAGAAACAGAGTCTGCAATAGATACAATTGTATACAGATCTCAAACAGGAGAACTAGCAAATAAGGTTAATATTGGAAAATATTTTAAGGTAAGCAATGAAATTAAGGAAGAAATAGCGGTTTTTTATTCTTTCTTAATAGAGAAATTATACGGAAATGTTTTAGGTCTTAACATCATGAGACAAGTCATTGACGACTCAGCAAAGGTGTTTTCGTTTGTAAAAGACAGTTGGGGAATAAAAAAGACAATACTTTCAGGCATTGAGGGAGCTGGCAAGAGAAAATTTACTTGCCATTTTAGACCTGACATGGAGAGTGACATATTTGACTATATGAATCTAAACAAAAGTCCGTGGCTTGATAGATACGGAAGAGAGAGAACTGAAGATTTCTTCGAAATTATGGATCAAGCTTATGCAAGAGCGGTAGAAACAATTAACAACATAGGAATTTCTAAACCTAACCAAATCACCGACAACGAACCATTCGGCTAAGTTTTAATTTAGTGAAAAGTGAAGAGTGAATAGTTTATGTGAAAATCCTTGCGGATTTTTTTCTTAAAGTTAATTCGTAAAACGTACAAATTAATGTAGGGGCGGATATTATCCGCCTAAAAAGCCCGTAATTTCGTCTAAATTTCACAGGCGGATAATATCCGCCCCTACAATTAAGCTTTAAATTTGTGTATTTAGTTTTAATAAACATAGCAAAAGAGGACTGTTTTACCAGTCCCCAAAAGCCTTAAACTATGTGTTTTGAAAATTAGTTACAACCGCAACCATTGTTACAGCCACAGCCACAACCATTGTTAAAGAAGCTACCGCCGCAGCCACCGCAACAAACAAGAATTAGAACGATTATGATTATCCAAGAACATCCACTACCTAAATTATTGCACATATTATCGTGCCTCCTTTTCGTTTATATTAACAGTTTATGTTAAAACGAAAAATGTGTTACAAATTTTTTTAAGGAGATTTAAATGTCAAAGCTTTCAGATATATCTTATATTAAAGAATTGATGAACAGACACGGCGTAGGCTTTTCTAAGGCTCTAGGTCAAAACTTTTTAATCAATCCTAGTGTTTGCCCTAAAATGGCAGAAAACTCAAAATGTGAAGACGGCGTAATAGAAGTTGGTGCAGGCGTAGGAGTGCTTACATACGAACTTTCACAAAGAGCCAAAAAAGTAGTTTGCGTAGAGCTTGACACAAGGCTACTACCTGTTTTAGGCGAAAGTCTTATAGATTGCCAAAACGTAAAAATAGTTAATGAGGATATACTAAAAGTAAACCTTAAAAAACTAATCGAAGAAGAATTTGGTGGGCAAGAAGTCAGCGTATGTGCAAACCTACCTTATTATATTACATCACCAGTGGTTATGCGATTTTTAGAGGAGAAATTACCTTTAAAGGCAATAACAGTTATGGTTCAAAAAGAGGCGGCTCAAAGGCTTTGTGCTACTCCTGGAACTCGTGACTGTGGAGCAATTAGTGCAGCTGTAAGATATTATTGTGAGCCTGAAATACTCTTTCAGGTAAGCCGTGGAAGCTTTATGCCGGCTCCTAATGTAGATTCTACTGTTATTAGGTTAAATGTGCTTAAAGAGCCTCCTGTAAAGGTAGACGATGAAAAAATATTCTTTAAACTAGTTAAATCTGCCTTTGGGCAAAGAAGAAAAAACCTTTTAAATTCATTATCAAGCGGAATGAGCATGGATAAGGCTACAATTAAAGAGGTTTTAGATGAAGCCCAAATAGACACAAATAAAAGAGGAGAAGCCCTTAGCATGGAAGACTTCGCAAGAATTGCAAATGTAATTTCGGCAAAATAGAAAAATTAATTCGATAAATTTCACAAATTAATGTAGGGAACGGTCTTGACCGTTCCGAAAACTCGGAGTTTTGACTAAATTTCCTCGGAACGGTCAAGACCGTTCCCTACAATTAAGCATTAAGATTGATTAAATAATTTGTTAGAAAAAAGTTTGAAAAATAAAAGAGAAAGGCAGTCACGGGGAATAATCCCGAAATTTTTATCGCATTTTGTGCGGCAAAAATGACATGGTCATAAAAATGAGAGAAATACTAGATAAAAGCTTTATATTGTTATTAATAATTTTGGCAGCCGTCGCATTACTAGTCTCAATGGTTACAGGTCCGTTTGGTGAAGACGATATTTCTATAGGTGCGGCAGGTGTAGCCTGTGTTTTTTCATTGCTGATAATAATTTTTGGAATTAGTACGTGGGACACCAAAAATAAAGATAAAAATATAAAAAAATAATATATTGCAATAAATAAAGACTGACCCCTATCTAAAATGGAGACAAAATCTCCATTTACGAAAAGGGTCAGGTTTTTTTAATTTGGTGCTGTTTTTCGCCAAACTCTAGGCATACATGGAACTTGCAATAAAGCTGTAAGCAAAATTCCAAAGCCTATTGGCACTGCTACATTCATCAAGCCATTTAATAGGAATGATAAATATATTGCAAATATAACAAATGACATTACTATTATGACTTTTTTAAATACGGATTTTTCTTTATCACTTAGACTTCTTTCCTTTGAGTCTATAGGGCTATGTATTATTAAACTTATGAAAGATGTTGCAATAACGAAAGTTAGAATTAAACTAATGTCTACAACAATGAAATATCTAACCGCTAACAAGAAAAAACTAATAAGGAAAGTAGAAAAAATGATACAGGCAGTGTTCGATTTTAGATGAAAGCCACCGCTGAATTTACGCATTATCATGAAGGGTAAAACAAAAAATACCGCTTCAAAAAAAATTCCTAATAATCCACCTATTAGCATAACTAAAGCTAATGGAACAAATGTAATTAGGAAGCAGAATACTGCGTACTCATAGGTTTCTTTATCCTGTGGCAGGATGGCTTTTGCCTTGATAAGCCATCCTGCAACAAAAACACTCATTTTTCTCATTTAACCATTTTGAATCTGTCTATTGACTTTGGTTGCTCTGGCTCATGAGATAGACCTGTGGATGCTGTATTTGCAGTTACAAATAGCAACACAGTAAGTACGCTTGCAGTTATTGCTGCAAATTTTTGGTTAATAGTTTGGATTGTGTTTTTCATTTTTTTGCACTTCCTTTTCTTATTTTTCTATAGTATAACACATAATTTTACAAAAGTCATCAGTTTTTCACGAATAGATAGTTTTACTGCGCGAATGACATTTTGTGAATTTTTTCGACGAAAAATTTCACAAAAAAACTAGGGGTTATATAGTAAAAATAACGATAAAAACTCAAGTTCTAGGTGAGAAGACAAGTTTTTGTAACCATTAAAATAATATTGATGTAAGGGATTATCTTGACCCAGACGTGCTTGAAGTTAAAATTAATTCATTGAATTAAAAAACTATTGTAGGGGCGGATATTATCCGCCTAAGAAATTTAGACAAAATTACAGACTTTATAGGCGGATAATATCCGCCCCTACAAGGCTAAACTTGATGTTTGGGTTTTGACCGTTCCCTACAATAATTTATGTATTTTAAATATAAAAACGTCCTACAAATTAATGTAGGACGAAAGTTTAATTAGACTCAAGCGGTTAAATAGTATTCATAAAATATATGTTTACATGAAAATTTTTCTCGTTGGTTTTTGTATAGAAATTTGATATTCCATTATATTTTTTTACAACTTTTTCAATGCTCTTTAGTCCATAACCATGAAGTCGTTTATCTTCTTTAGTTGTTTTGAATATACCTTTGCTAATCTCATTAGGTTCTTTGTTATAAGTATTAACCATGTTGATTTTTACATTTGCATCATTGTTATCATATCTAACATATAAATCAATAAAGGCGTTATCTATATTCAAAGTAGCTTCATAAGCGTTTTCTAACAAGTTTGAAAATAAAGATGTTATGTCACTGTCCTCCATAAAGTCTAGTGCCTTTGATTCAATGCAGAAACTTGAGGATATATTATTTTTATTAAATAAATCGAAAAATCTAATCAGTATTAGGTTTAGGGTATGATTATCACTGAAATTAATATGTTCTTGAAGTGCTGGTGAATCTTCAATCTCTGCTATATAGTTTTTAGTAACATCTTTATCTGTCATTGTTTTTAGTACATCTAAATGTTTTTTAATATCATGAATTAATATTCTTTGATTTTCATTTTGTTCATCTAGAATTTTATAAAACTCTTTGTCAGTTTTCTCTTTTTGCAGTTGCATTTGACTAACGGTGTACTTTCTGTTTAACTCTTGATTGTAATGATAAAAAGTGAATATAAATACATTTGAAAATAAAAAGGCTAGACAAGTGAAAAGTAGAATATTTTGAGTAAATATAGGCAACTCTACTGTTAAAAGTATACTTGAAAATGTATAATACATTAAAAAAGTAGCACATGGATTTACCCATAAAAACCAAGAGAGCCGAGTTTTTGTTTTATAAACATCTTTCTTACCAGAAAAAACTTTTATCAAAAATTGAAGTATTAACCAATATATAAATCTATTTATTATAATAAATACAGCACCGATTACAAGGTCAGAAGCGTATGAGTTTACATTATCAAAGACAAAACCTAAAAGTGTTAAAGAAAGTATTTCAGCACCAAGCATAAAACATGTAATCATAGACATATGAAAAATAGCTTTTTGAAGACCTGTTTGGTATAAAAAATAACCAATGATAAAATTTATTATAGAAAATATAGTTATATTTTCTATAATGTTTGTTGCGTTAAAAGCTAAAAACAATATAACATGTAGTACTGAAATGACTAAAGCGGTTACAAGATTACTGCGTTTTTGTTTGAACAGTGAATCAAAATATTTCCAAGCTACAAGGCCCTCAAAGATAATTCCAAAGAACACACATATTTCATAAGTTGTCATACCATTTTCTCCTTAAACCATAAAAAGTGATTTCTAAAATTAGTGTATTTACGTCTTGATAAATAGGCTTCATATGACAACATATTTTTATATTTTAAGTTAATGGTAGTGTAGTCAAAAGATGAAACATAGTCCATATTAACTATAAAGTCTCTGTGTGTTCTAAAAAAATGAGAATCTGGTAAGACAGCCTCAAAATGAGAAAGAGGCAATGTGGATGTAATATTTCTGCTGACAGTATGTAATACAGCGCTTCTATTCTCAAGTGATAGTAAAATTATTTCTTTAGGTGTGACGGATGTTACATCAAATTTAGTTCGTACAACTATCTCTTTTAAATAATCGTTATCTTTGCAAGTGGCTTCTAAAAGGTTACGCTCTAAATTGTCTCGGTTAATAGGTTTAGGTAAAAATCTGTAGAATGAAAACCTGAATGCATCGTCAATATAAGATATATGGTGAGAAGTTATCAAAATTTTGACATCAGGATTTTTCTCTTTAAGTAGTCTACCAACTTCTGTGCCTTTCATACCGTCGGGCATTTCAACATCTAGTATAGCGATATCGGCTATCTCGTCACTGGCTAAAACCTGTTCACCTGTTGCAAATTGCCGACATACAGCACCTTTTATATTATTGTGTTTTATGAAAGTCAGAACTATATCGTAAATTTGATTTCGGTACATTTCTTCGTCGTCACAAATAAATATTAACATATCAAGCACCATAAAACTAAACTTATAGCTTTACAGTTTTCTTCCTTTCCTATTATTTTCATACTTAATCTCTCAAAAAAACCAAATATATATGCAATAGTATATCATATCTTTAGCAAATTGTCACTATTTAAATAGCAATTTTTTTAATATAATTAAAAAAAGGGAACGACTTATAAAAGCCGTTCCCTAAAAATTTAATAAAAATTATGCGTTACAAAGCTCAACAGCAGCATCAGCAGCACTTGCAGCGTCTGATGTGTATTTATCAGCGCCGATTTGCTCACAGAAAGCCTCTGTTACAGGTGCTCCACCGATCATGATTTTAACTTTATCACGGATACCAGCAGCCTCTGTAGCCTTAACAACTTCTTCCATAACGCCCATTGTTGTTGTTAGAAGAGCTGAACAGCAGATGATTTGGCAGTTTTGGTTTACAGCTGCATCAACATATTGCTCTGGAGTTACGTCTGTTCCTAGGTCTACAACCTCTAGGCCTTTACCTTCCATCATCATTTTAACTAGGTTCTTACCGATGTCATGTAGGTCGCCCTTAACTGTACCGATACAAACTTTACCTGTAGCCTCAACACCAGCCTCTGCTAGTAGTGGTTTAAGTAGAGCAGCACCCATGTTCATAGCTCTTGCAGCTACTAGAACTTCTGGTACGAAAACTTCGTTGTTTTTGAACTTCTCGCCTATAACTGACATACCTGCTAATAGACCATTGTCAAGGATATCTCTTACTGCATAACCCTCTTCAATTGCTTGACCTACTAACTCTTTAACGATTTTTGCTTTACCTTTTTGTAGTTGCTCTGAAATTTCATTGATAATTGACATAATATTTGCTCCTTAAAATTTTAAATTTTTCCATTTTTATCTCTGTACAAGCTAGGCAGAACGCCTGTTGTACGCTTAAACACCTTTGTGTAATAGCTCTGATCCTCAAAGCCTACTAAAGGCGCTATATCTGAAAGCCTAATTTCATGGCTGAGCAATAAAGCCTTGCTTTTTTCTATCCTAATATTATTAAGATATTTATTAAAGCTTACCCCTGTCTCGTGCTTGAAAATTCGGCTTAGATAACTAGGTGATAGGTATACAGCCTTTGCTGTTTGATCTAGTGTGATTTTCTCGGAATAATTGCTAAGCATAAAATGTACAGCCTTGTGAATTACATCTGCATGACGTAAATTCTCAAAATCGAATATATTATCTATAAGTTTTGCAACAACGTTTGTGAACCATAGGCAAAGTTCGTCTATGCTTTTCATATTGCTTATGTCTTTTAAGTAGCCACGGCTTAAAGATAATGTTTTTTCGCTGTCAGAGCCTGCTTCTATTATAGCTCTTGAAATAAGTATTAAAAGTTCATATACCGACGACTTGATCAATATAAAGTCTCCGTTAGAACTAAAAAAGATATGTCCTAATATATCGTTTAGCAGTGAGGCGGCTTCTGTCTTGTTGTTTTTAGATATCGCTCTTAAAAGTTTAGTCTCTATTTCTATAGGGTAGCTAGGTAAAACATCTCCATGTTTAATGTTTCTAATATAATCGTTTATCTGCCCTTGAAGGATATCAGATGATTGAGTCTCGAGCATTTTAGCCGACTTTGAAACATTGTTCATAAATCCGACAGCCATAAAAAGTAGGGTAGATAATGAGTTTACCTTTTTAGCCTCTACATATGGAATATTTTCAATCTCTTTTCTTATTAAAGCATTTTGCTCATCTGAAAAATCATTGAGTTGATCAATTTCCACACCCAAATAGTCATCAGGCTCTACCATTAGAAAAGGTCCTACTGTAATTTTAGCTTCTGTCTTGTGGCTTCCTATTATAGGAGAAACAAAACAGGTAAGTCCCATAGGACAA
This sequence comes from uncultured Eubacteriales bacterium, assembly GCA_964369225.1. GTDB lineage: Bacteria > Bacillota > Clostridia > Oscillospirales > Acutalibacteraceae > SIG603. The sequence goes on along the minus strand of CAYJER010000017.1, from coordinate 26,531 downwards.
AAATATATATATTTGCCTCCAAAACGTTCAGCCTCAGTCATTCCATATATATGAGCCTTGATACAGGTGTCGTTTTGTATGCCAGCTAACTCGCAAATTTTACAATTGCTACAGTTGTAGCCAACGCTATCAAGAAGATTTCCCTCATTGTCTGAAACTGCGCAACCTAAAGAAGCCGTATTAGAAAAGGCATGGGAACACTCTATTGCAAGTTTTAAATCGAAATTTTCATAAGTTTTTTCCATACATATATCCTCTATGTCAATGATTATACCAAAAGCAAATTTATATTACTTGTAATTTTTTGAGATATTTGGTATTTTTTTATTTTGGTATAAATTTTTTTCTGTGTACAGATTCATTATAACATATTTTTTTATAAAACAACACAAATTTGTACCAAATTTCAAATAAATTAACAAGATTTTTTAAAAAATTAAAGGTATAATGAAGCCACAATAAAACAACAACCACTTTAAGGAGAAATAAATATGAGCTTACAAAATAATGTATTAATGCAAACTTTAAGACACGAACCACATGCACGTCCTGCATGGGTACCATTCGCTGGTGTACACGCTGGTGTATTAACAGGCGTAGACGCTGAAGAGATACTAAAAGATGGCGACAAGCTATTCGCTGCACTTATGGAAGTAAACAAGCTTTACAAGCCAGATGGTCAACCAGTTGTTTTCGACCTACAATTAGAGGCTGAAATTTTAGGTTGTGAGCTAGTATGGACAAACGATGGTCCTCCATCAGTTAAAACTCATCCACTAGCAGAGACAATGAGCGTTCCTTGTGCTTGCACAGCTCCAACAGAAAAAGACGGTCGTATGCCAATGGTTCTTGACGTAATGAGAAGAATGAAAGCGGCTGTAGGCGATACAACAGCTCTTTATGGCTTAATCTGTGGTCCTTTCACTCTAGCTAGCCATTTAAGAGGCAACGACATATTCATGGATATGTACGATGACGAGGATTATGTAAACGAGCTTTTAGCTTACTGTGTTGCAGTTGCTAAGGCTATGACAAAAATGTTTGTAGAGGCTGGCATGGATGTTATCGCAGTTGTTGATCCGCTAGTTTCTCAAGTTTCATCATCTCACTTTGAAGAGTTCCTATCAGCTCCATTCTCAGAAGTATTCAACTATATTAAAGAGCTAGGCGCTTATTCATCTTTCTTTGTTTGCGGTGACGCTACAAGAAACATTGATGTTATGTGCCAAACAAAACCAGACAGCATCTCAATTGACGAGAACGTTGACATTGTAGCAGCTAAGGCTATAACAGATAAATATGACGTAATTATTGGTGGTAACATTCCTCTAACATCAGTAATGCTTCACGGAACACAACAAGACAACATGAAGTATGTTGTAGATATGATAGACAGAATTGAAGACAAGCAAAACCTAATAGTAGCTCCAGGTTGTGACATGCCTTATGCAGTTCCAGTTGACAACGCTATTGGCGTAGCACAAGCAGTTATCGACACAGACAACGTTCGTGAAATGACAAAGAACTATGTAGCAGCCGAGCTTGACATTGAAGTAGAGCTTCCTGACTATGAGAACCTAGAGAAACCTTTCGTTGAAGTTTTCACATTAGACAGCCTAACATGTGCAGCTTGTACATATATGATGGGTGCAGCTAATGCAGCTAAAGAAGTTTATGGCGATAAAATCGACCTAGTAGAATACAAATTCACATTGAAAGAAAATATTGCAAGATGTGTTAAGATGGGCGTTAAGAATTTACCATCTATCTACATCAACGGTAAATTAAAGTTCTCATCAATCATCCCTTCAAAAGAAGAGATTGCAAAAGCAATTGATGAAGCAGCAAAGGAAATGTAATGACTGAGTTTTACCTTGTGACAGGTTTCTTAGGAGCAGGGAAAACCACTTTTTTAAGTGGTTTTCTTCCTAGCTTTAAGGGGAAAAACCTAAAGATAATTATAAATGAGTTCGGAAACAGTGGAGTAGACGGAAGTCTGCTTAAATTTATAGATGCCGAACTTGAAGAGATTTGTGGAGGTTCTATCTTTTGCAGTTGTAAACTAGACAGGTTTGAATCTGCCATGAATGACTGTCTTAAGACTAATCCAGATGTAATTGTTGTTGAGGCATCAGGTCTTAGCGACCCTACAAACATTAAAAAAGTATTAAATAGCTATGAAAATCAAGGCAAACTAACCTATAAGGGGTGTATCTGTCTTGTTGATTCTGTGCGTTTTCATAAAGTGTATTCAACCGCAAGAGTTTGCAAAAAGCAACTGGCAGTAGCAGATTTAGTTATTATAAACAAGGTTGACAAAGTAGGAGAAGAAAAGGCAAAAGAGCTAGAGACCACAATTAAAGAGACTTTTCCTTATGCTAACACAGTTCTTGCAAGTTTTGGCAAGGTAGATATTAAACTTGAGGATATCAACCCTTGTGCTAAGCTTGATTTTGATGAGGAGTCAGAAGCTAAAGACCTAAGCCTACAAAGATTCACAGTAGATATAGATAAATCTATGAGTTTTTATGAGTTAGAAAGATTTATAAATCTGTTTGCAGAGGACACAGCAAGAATTAAAGGTTATGTCTATCTAAACGAAAAAGGATATGTATTAGCAGACTGTGTAGGACCTATGGTAAACATAATGCCTATTAAGCCTACTGAAATTCCAGAAATGGGACTAAATGTTTTGGCGACAAAAGGGCAAGACACAAGAAAAGCACTGAAAAATGCTATAGCGCTATACCCAGATAAAACAAAAATAGTTCATTAAAACATATAATTTAATGTAGGGGCGACCACACAGGGCAATGCCACGAACTTAAGAAAATCCTTATTTTATTTAAAAGAAAATTCCTTAAAATGCACAAAAATCAATGTAGGGGCGGATATTATCCGCCTAAGAAATTTAGGCAAAATCACGGACTTTTAGGCGGATAATATCCGCCCCTACAATGCCTATATGCAATGGATACAGCAAAATCATATATTATAATTCCTTAAGTTCGTGACATTGCCACACAGGGTCGCCCCTACAATATTTTATTCAAAAAATCCGCAAGGATTTTCACATAAACTTTTCACTATTCATTTTTCACTTTTCACTAAATTATAATAAGAGGTTATCAAATTGGAAATAACAGTAAAAATATACGAGAATGCAGAGCTTAGAGAGGTAAAGGCTCAATCAGGTGTCTTAATATCTGAACTTCTTGACATGAAAGATATTCATATAGATTACCCTTGTGCAAAAAAATGCAAATGCCTTAAATGTCTTGTTAAGGCAGAGGGTGAAATTACTCCTCCAACAACCGAGGAGCTAGAGCTAGAGCCAGAGCAACTTGATAATTCATACAGGCTTGCTTGCTGTACAAGGCTAACAGGCGACAGCACAGTTTATGTGACAAGTTCAGACTCTAAGATAGTTACAGCAGAGAGAAAACTTAATGTAGACAAATACAGCAAAAATCCGCTGTACAAGAAAAACGGTATCGCTGTAGATATCGGCACTACAACAATTGCGATTAATCTTATTAGAAATGATGGCAAGGTTTTTTCTAAAAGTAGTAAAAATCCTCAAACTGAATTTGGCGCAGATGTTATAAGCCGTATCGAAAGACAGTTAGCTGGTGAGGGCGAAGATTTAGCTAAAACTGTGGTAAATGGCATTAACTCGCTTGTTAATTCAGTCTGTATTATGGCAAATTTACCAAATTCAGAGATAGATTATGCAGTAATCACAGGTAACACAGTAATGCTTCATCTTTTAACAAAAAGAGACTGTAAGCCACTTTCAGCATCTCCTTTTAAGGCTGAATATCTAGGCGGTGACGTTTATAATGCAGGAGATTTAGGTCTGTTTTTATTAAGTGATTGCAGTGTTTATCTGCCAAACTGCTTTAGTGCATTTGTTGGCGGAGACATTAGCACAGCAATTTTAGCCAGCGAAATGATGAACAGTGATAAAACTTCTGTATTGGTTGACATTGGAACTAACGGCGAAATGGCTTTATGGCATAATTCAAAACTATATTGTTGTTCTACAGCGGCAGGTCCAGCATTTGAAGGCGTTGGAATTAAATGTGGAATGCACGGAGTTGAGGGCGCTATAGACCATGTAAATGTACAAAATGGAAACATGGAAGTTTCTGTAATAGGCAATGTTAAACCTAAAGGTATATGCGGAAGTGGAGTAATCGACTGCATTTCAGCAATGTTAAAACTTGAAGTTTTAGACGAAACAGGCAGAATTGACGACGAAAACGAAGATTTTGAAAGTCAAATTGTAGACACAGACGATGACACATTATTCCTAATAAAGGACGATATTGGAATTTATGGTAAGGATATAAGAGCCGTTCAGCTTGCAAAAAGTGCCATATGTTCAGGCGTTGTAACACTTATTAAAGAGGTCGGCCTTGATTTTGATGATATTGAAACTCTTTATGTGGCTGGCGGTTTCGGTAGCTTTTTAGACATAAAAAAAGCAGGCGATATAGGACTTATTCCTAAAGAATTAGTTTCTAAGGTTAAAGTTATAGGAAACGCCGCACTTCAAGGCGGGTGTTATGTGCTTTTAAACTCTGAAAATGTAGATACCCTTAAAAAAATAACAGAAGAATTTAGCCTAGTCGAGCTAGACACTTCCTCTGTTTTTATGGATAGCTATGTAGAAAATATGTTTTTTAATTAAAAAATGTACCAAATGCAAAACAACTTGTATTTGGTGCTTGATTTTTATTGACTAAATGATAGTTAAAGGTGTATAATGTTTTAAAGCGAAATTATGATGAAAGGATAGTCGTATATAGGTTGATACTTGTATGACAAAGTGATTATTATGCTAAAATATTTTTCAGTCAAAGGCTTTAAAAGTTTTGAGAATACTATAGAAATAGACTTCTCTAAACATAAAGACTATGATTTTAATACAGAATGTATTAAAGATAGCACTGTAAAAAATGCAGTAGTTTATGGCAGAAATTCAGTTGGTAAAAGTAATTTAGGTTTGGCTATATTAGATATTACATCGCATTTGTCAGATAAAAATATTGGACCTAGATTATATGATTATTATTTGAATACAAATTCAACATTTGCTCAATTTAATTATATTTTTGAGTTTGATAACAATAAGATAGAGTATAGTTATAAAAAGACTGAACTTAAGAGTTTGATACATGAGAAATTAATTCTTAATGATGAACTTATTATAGAATTTGATTATATAACAAAATTAGGAGATTTTACTGGACTTAGAAAACTTTCACCTACACTTAATTATTCATTTGCTGGTGATGCTTCTATGCTTAAATATGCTTTGAATAATACAGCACTTCAAAATGATCATCCATTATATAAATTTATGATATATGTTTCTAAAATGCTGTGGTTTAGAACTTTAGATGAGAATAGATATATTGGTTATAAAAAAGATAGTGATGATTATATAAATTTTATTTTTGAAGATGGAATGCTTGAAGAGTTTCAAGATTTATTGACAAAGTCAGGAATAGAAGACAGACTAACAGTTAAAAAAGAAGTTGATGGAAAAAGAAGTTTATATGTTGATACTAAAAATCCATTACCATTTTTTAGTGTTGCTTCTAGCGGAACTAAGGCATTATATACTTTTTTCTATTGGTATAAAACATCATATGATGCTTCTTTTATATTTGCAGATGAATTTGACGCATATTATCACTATGAATTAGCTGAAATAATTATTGAAATGCTAAAGAAAAATTCTTTGGCACAGTCAATTGTTACAACACATAACACAAATCTATTAACAAATAGAATTTTAAGACCTGACTGTTATTATATATTGACTTCTGATAAATTAGTAAGTCTAACAGATGCCACACAAAGAGAACTTAGAGAGGGGCATAACCTAGAAAAACTATATATAGCAGGTGAGTTTTATGGCGACTAAAAATATATTGGTGATAGTAGAAGGTGCTAAAACAGATTATAGGCTGATTAAGCGTTTGTTTAACATATATCAGCTAGATATTAGTTTTAATATAATACCTTATAAAACAAATATATATACTTTATATGACAAAATGTTTAAAGGTAATGAAGTTGAGTCGCTTGATTTATTGCAGACTCTAAAAGAGCATGATAAAGATAATAGGGAAATATTTAATTTGAAGTATACAGATATTATATTAATATTTGATTTAGAACCACAAGACCCACTTTTTAATCCTGACAAAATTACCGAAATGATGAATTATTTTAATGAATCATCTGAAAACGGAAAGCTATATATTAACTACCCTATGGTAGAAGCTTTTTCACACCGTATAGGTGATGATGATGTAGATTATTTGGATAGAGTGGTGTCTTTAGTTGACATAAATAAATATAAAAAAATTGTAAATGGTTTTACGCAAGATCCAACAAAGCTTGGCAAAACAAAGAGTGGAATGAACAAGATAATATTACAAAATATAGAAAAAGCTTCAATTATAACAAAATCTGCTAAGTTTAGCTATTATCAAAGTTTAGAACAAATATTAATTGTTCAGTTAGAAAAATTAGAAAAAGAGAAACAACTTTTTGTCCTTTGTACTTGTTTGTTTTTTATAGTTGATTATGACTCAAAGCTAATAAAATAAAATTGGGGCTGTGGTAAACAGCCCCTTTATTAATATTAATTAAGTTTTTTAAAAAATGGATTAGCTAGATGTTTTATAAAAAATGATATCAAAGGACCCATAAAAAATGCGGTGATTATTGTTCCTACACCAATTATTGCACTTAAATCCCAAAAATTTTTTCCAGATAAAAGCATGAAAACTGCTCCAAATACAACACAAATTAAATCGCTTATTATTCTACAATATTTAAACTCGATAAGTTTCCATGAGTTAGCGATTATAAGCGAAATTGCATCGTAGGTAGAGACACCCATGTCTGCAACTATATAAAAGGCAGATGCTATACATAAAATAATTAGTCCTATCAGCAAAAATATTACCCGTCCCAGCATAGAGATATCTGGGAATAATTGCAATAGATAAGAATGTGAAAATTCAATTACATATCCTAATAGGAAAAGATTTATAAATGTAGCTAAGCCTATGTATTTTTTATCGGTAAAAAATGAAAAAAGAAGCAACAAAACGTTTACGATAACATAAAAAGTACCAAAATTTATGGGTATAACTGAGTTTAGTCCGTTCATGAAAGCTTGAAAAGGATCAACTCCAAAGGCTGACATTTTAAAAAATGCAACAGAAATTCCAGCTATAACAACACTGATAATAGATGTGCAAATTCTTTTAGTTAATAAATTCATTACAAAACATCCTTGTTTTTTAAGATTAGTTTGTTAAAATATTGTAGCACGGAGACCCTCCGCCACAAGCAAAATCATTATTTATCAATAACTCCCAGCCGTGTTAGAAACTATGCCTAGGTCTTCTTTTTTTCTTGAATTTTTGCGTTTTTCAGTTAAAAGTTCAAGGTATAAGTCCTCGTCTATAGGAAGTGTAACAGCCTTATTTGTCCATGAAGATAGGTGCATAGCGTTTGAAAGCATTAGTCCGTTTATGCCCTCTTCGCCTTTAGCTACTAACGCCTCGCCTCTTAATATATTTCCTGCAAATGCGTTCATTACACCTATATGTTGAAGGTTTTCGCCGTCTGTTTCTACTGTTTCCACAACAGGCTCAATTTTTGCAAATGCCTCTGTAGAATTTTTTAGTATATCAGAGCTTAACTTATCTAGTTTATGTATTGTTAATACATCGTTTTCTGCGACAAGTTTTGCTCCGTCTAAGGTTATCTCGAATCGGTTTGTTCCTGGGGCATCGGCTGTGCTTGTTACAAATACGCCTGTAGCTCCGTTTGCAAACTCCATAAATGTGGTTACGTCGTCTTCAACCTCTATGTCGTGCCATTTGCCTTCATACATAAAGCTTTGTAGCTTTGTTGGCATTCCGCATATCCATTGTAGTAGGTCTAGGTTGTGTGGGCATTGGTTTAATAAAACTCCGCCACCTTCGCCGTCCCATGTAGCTCTCCATTCACCGGAATCATAATAATACTGTGTTCTAAACCAGTTTGTAATAATCCAGTTAACTCTTCTAATGTCGCCATACTCACCGCTGTCTACAATTTCTTTCATTTTTCTGTAGACACAGTTTGTTCTTTGGTTGAACATCATGGCTAGTACTGCTGTGGATTTTTTAGCAACTTCTAACATTGCATTTACGTCTTTTGTGAAAACACCGGCTGGCTTTTCACATAATACATGTATATTTTTTTCTAGCGCCATTATGCTAAGGCGTGGGTGAGAATAGTGAGGTGTAGCCACTAAGACTGCATCCACAGATGATTTCTCTAATAGTTCTTCGCCTGAATCATAAATTTCAACTTCTTCTGAAAGTTTCTCTTTAGCTATAGCTTTTTTGTTATCTTTAATTTCTGCAATTGCCACAAGCTCAATATCAGGGCATTTGCCCTCTAAAATACTTGTCATGTGGCCTGACCCCATGTTTCCAACACCGATAATTCCTAGTTTAAGTTTGCTCATCACAATGACCTTGTCATTTTTGCCGCACAAAATGCGATTAAAATTTCGGGATTATTTCCCGTGACGATCCTCTCTGTTAATTTTTTAGATTATGCCTCTGCTCATAATGTTTTTATAGCTTGTCTCAAGGCACTCAAAAGGACTAGTTTGGCAAATATCTTGCTCTACAAACATATACTCTGTTGTGCCGTTTTCCTTTAGTTTGTTTAAAATTCCGTCGAAATTTATGTTGCCCTCATATATAGGCGCCATAAGTCTTTCACTGCCACGCACTGCCATGTCTTTTAGGTGGATACATGGTATTCTGTCTTTAAGTTTCTCAAACCAAAAAACTGGATCGGCTCCGCCGGCTTGAACCCAGAAGCTGTCAAGAGTAATTCCCATTAAGTCAGCAGGAATTTGCTCTGTCATGGCTTCTAGCATTGTTTTTCCACCGATTTTCTCAAACTCAAAGTCATGATTATGGTAGATAAAGTGTAGTCCAGCCTCTTGTAATTTCTTCATTGCAACTGTATAGTCTCTAACAAAACACTCGAAAAATTCTTTGTCACGATACTTTTCAGGCAATGCGCCCATTCCAACATACTTACAACCCATTGTTTTGTGGTCGGATATAACTTTCTCTATGTTGTCAAGAAAATCCTCTGACGGAATATGTGTTGCGGCGATTTCTATAGAATATTTGTCTGCTACTCTTTTTAGTGTTTCTGCATCAAAGTGGTCTACCGCTGACAATTGCACGCAAGAGTAGCCGATTTGAGCTATCTTGTAAAAGCAAAAGTCTAGGTCTCTTTCAGTTTTTGCAAAGTCTCTTAATGTGTAAAATTGTACTCCAAGTTTCATAGTAATTCTCCTTGCTTTTTATTTTATTATAATCTTTAATTTAAATAAAATCAAGATGTTTTTGAAAAATATCTTGATATAAATACTAATAAATGTTATAATTAAACTATATGTTGTTAAAGTTTATAGGAGAGAAGGTTATTGAAATGTATGGAGCAATATTAGGAGATATTGCAGGCTCAAGAATAGAGTTTTCAAGGCCAGATGGCTTTGATTGGAAAAATGAAGCACTTTTTCAAGCTGGATGTAGGTTTACAGATGATACGGTACTTACTGTAGCCACAAAATATGCAGTGCTTAATAAGGTACCTTATGCCAAGGCATACAACATCTTTGGCAAAAAGTATCGCCGAGCAGGATACGGAACGATGTTTCTAAAATGGCTAGACACAGGGTCGCAAAAAGGCTATGGTAGTTTTGGAAACGGTTCTGCGATGAGAGTTAGTTTTGTAGGTGAGTACTTTAATAGCCTAGAAGAAGTACATAAGCAAGCGTGGCTTAGTTCTGAATGTACTCATAGCCATAAAAGGGGACTTATGGCTGCTAGGGCAACTGCTGGAATGATTTTTCTAGCAAGAAAAGGCTATGATAAAAAAGAAATAATAAGATATCTTAGAAAAGAATATGATTACACAGTTGTTAAGCCACTAGTGGCGTTTAGGTTAAATGCTAAGTTTGACCCAACTGCCGACGGCACAATGCCACTTGCAATTAGATGTTTTTTAGACAGCGAGGATTGGGAAAGTTGTATAAGAAATGTATTTAGAATTAAATGCGATACAGATACAGTAGCGTGTATAGCAGGAAGCATAGCAGAAGCATATTATGGCAAGACAGGCATGGATGAATTGAAATTACTTAAAAAATATTTAGTCATGCCAAACGAAAGAGGAGAGTTTGACAAGTACCTGTTTGAATGGGCGACATGCGATTACACAAAACAGGAGATAATCATGAGAATTTAATAGGAAAGGACAGTCAAGAGGAACAATCCTTAATTTTATCGTATTTTGTGCGACAAAAATGACATGGTCATAAGAATGAGACTATTGACTTATCAGTCAGAAGCAGTACTAAAAATTTTAAAGAAAAATCAGATATACATGGCGAAACCTAGTATTTCATTTAAAAAAGAATACGGAGCTTTAATTGATATATTAAATCTTTCGTGTAAATGCCCTATATTCACAGTGGTTAAGGGCAGAAAACAAATTAGTTCAGGCAGAGTTTCAAATTCATTTAGGCTTGAACTTGAAGTACCTGAAAACCAGATAAAACTTACAGAATTTTCTGTATGGGCAGACTTCATGTATGGTTTGCAGTTTACAAACCCACTAAACTATAAGAGTGTGAGCGCACAAGAAAGCTCTGAACTTAAGCAGTCTGTGCATACAAAGAGGATAGAAGAATTAAAAAAGCAAAAACCTCTTAGTGATTATAGATGTCCACAGGCAATACTTGAAGAAATTAAACCTGAATGGTTGGTCTCTTTTAAAAAAATATCAGAAAAACACAACACAGATATATACGAGAAAATTACAAATATATTCAAGCGTTAAGTCGGGTAGCCCCGACGGGCAATTCGCACACCTAGATATTGCTAATTTGTAGATTATCGCCTGCGTCCGAATTATCTCTTGTTTTATTAAACGTAAAAATGTAGGGGCGACCTGTGGTTGTCCGAGGGTTTGGTGATAATTTGTGGTTAAATCATATTCGGTAAACCGCACAAATTATGTAGGGGGCGGGTTTTCCGTCCCGAAAAAATTAGTGGTTTTAGCTAACTTGCCACGAAACGGAGAACCCTCCCCTACAATCAAGCATTAAGGTAGCTTACAAAATAAACAAAAAACAGAAAGGAATTTTATGATTACAATAATAGACTACGGTGCTGGTAACATAGCAAGCGTTACCAAGGCATTTGAATTTTTAGGATACGAGGCAAAGGTTACTAGCGACCCTCAAGAAATTTTAACAGCTAAGGCTCTTGTTTTACCGGGGGTTGGCTCTTTTGGCGATGCTATGCAAAATATTGAGCAAAGAAATTTAGTTGCTCCTATAAAAGAATACATTAATTCAGGCAAGCCTTTTCTAGGTATTTGCTTAGGTCTTCAACTTTTGTTTGAAAGCAGTGAGGAAAGTCCTGGTGTAGAGGGTCTTTCTATTCTAAAAGGTAAAATAATTAAAATTCCTAAAATAGACGATCTTAAAGTTCCACATATGGGTTGGAACAGCCTTAAATATAACAATAAAGGCATGATTTTTGAGGGCATAGAAGAAAATTCCTATGTTTATTTTGTTCACTCATACTACCTAAAGGCAGAAGAGGACATAGTAATAGCAAGAACTCATTACGCCGTAGATATTGACGCTGCTGTAGAAAAAGAAAATGTAACTGCTTGTCAGTTCCACCCAGAAAAAAGCGGTAAAATAGGACTACAATTACTTAAGAATTTTGCAAGAAAGGCGGATCTATAATGTACGCAAAAAGAATTATACCTTGTCTTGATATTAAAGACGGAAGAGTTGTTAAGGGTACAAATTTTGTTGGCTTACGAGACGCTGGCGACCCTATAGAGGCAGCTATTGCATACGACAAACAAATGGCAGACGAGCTTACACTTCTTGACATTACAGCCTCTAGCGATGCTAGAAGCATAATTATTGATGTTGTAAGACAAGTAGCCGAAAATATATTTATTCCGTTTACAGTTGGCGGCGGAATTAGAACTGTTGATGATTTCACAGAGATACTAAGGGCAGGAGCCGACAAAGTTTCTATTAATTCACAGGCTATAAAAACTCCTAATTTAATCAGCGAGGCAGCCTATAAATTTGGTAGTCAATGCGTTGTTGTTGCAATGGATGTTAAGAAGCAAGATAAAGGAAATTGGACAGCCTATTTGCACGGCGGAAGAATTGACACAGGAATGGATGCAGTTGAATGGGCGATAGAGGCAGAGAGATTAGGTGCTGGCGAAATTTTGCTAACTAGCATGGATTGTGACGGAACAAAGGCTGGTTACGACCTAGACATTACAAGAAAAATTTCTGAAAATGTTGGAATTCCTGTTATTGCCTCTGGTGGAGCTGGAAAATTAGAGCATTTCCATGATGCTTTTACACAGGGGAAGGCGGACGCAGTTTTAGCGGCATCACTTTTCCACTTTAAAGAAATTGAAATTCCTGATTTAAAAGACTACCTTGATTCTAAAGGTGTTTCGGTTAGAAGATAATGCAAATTTTTTATTCAAATTCTCCTATAGGAGAAGAAAAACAGACGGCAAAAAAGCTTTTAGCTTATGCGCTTAAACAAAATGGATATAATATCGAAGATTATATTATTTCAAAGACAGAACACGGAAAGCCATATATAAAAAAATTCCCCCTTGATTTTAACATAAGTCACACAAGGGGGTTTGTTGCATGCGTTTTAGGCAAAGATGTTGGTATAGATGCACAAAATATTAAGCGTGTAAGCCCAGCAGTAATCAAAAGAGTTTGCAGTGAAGCAGAAATAATTAAAATTGAAAATGCCCAAAAACCAGATGAACAATTCATAAGGTTTTGGACATTTAAAGAAGCATATACAAAAATGATAGGCTCTGGCTTTAGGTATTCTTTCAAAAATGTAAACATTGAAAACGCTTTAGAATTACACCCAAACATTAAATTTTATCAAAAGAAAATCGGAGACATAATTTTAACGGTGGTTGAAAGAGATAATTTTTGTGGGACAATATCATTAGAACATAAAGAGTTAGATTTTTAAGCAAAAAAGTTGAGATTAAAACAATTTATGATTTACTTTTATTTATTGATATGTTACAATAAATAAAATATTTTAAGGAGAAGTTAAAATGTATAATTTTCCAATAGGTGTAATGCTAGAATCATTTAGAAAACCTGTTCCAGAGTCTATAAAAATGGCGGCAAATTTAGGAGCTAAAGGCATACAGGTTTTCGCTACTAGGGGCGAGATAACCCCAGATAATATGACAACTACTAAAAAATCTGAATTTTTAAAAATGTTAGAAGACAATGGGCTTATAATATCTGCTCTTTGTGGTGATTTTGGCAAAGGTTTTCATAAAATAGAAGACAATGCTAAACTAGTTGAAAAATCAAAGAAAGTTCTGTATCTTGCAAAAGAGCTTGGAACAAACATTGTTACAACTCATATTGGTGTTATTCCTAGCGATAAAAACCATGATAGATACAAAATAATGCAGGAAGCTTGTGCCTCTTTAGCCGAATATGCAGACAGCCTAAACGCTCATTTTGCGGTTGAGACAGGTCCAGAGGACGCTATAACTCTTAAAGAGTTTTTAGATAGTCTAAATTCAAAAGGTGTTGCTGTAAACCTAGATCCTGCCAACTTTGTTATGGTGACAGGTGACGACCCTGTTAAGGCTGTGCATATTTTAAAAGATTATATAGTCCACACTCATGCTAAAGATGGTGTAAGACATTTTTATAGAAGGCCTGATGAAGTTTATGGTCTGGTTGAATCAGAAATGTTAGGAAGTAGATCTTTTACAGAGATGCCATTGGGTGAGGGAAATGTAGATTTTGTTAATTACCTAAAGGCTTTAGATGAAATAGGTTATAAAGGATTTTTAACAATAGAAAGAGAAGTAGGGGAGAATCCGCAAAAAGATATTGAAACAGCTGTAAACTATTTAAACAATATAATCATGAAAGGTTGAAAACTTAAGATGAATAAAATTAAAGTAGCAATAATAGGAGTAGGTTCTATAGCTCATGAGCATATTAATTCATATTTAAAAAATGAGGCTGTAGAGTTGTATGCCTTTTGTGATATCAACGAAAAGCAATTAGAATTTATGGGTGAAAAATTTGGAATAACAAGGCTATACACCGACAGAGATAAAATGTTTTCAGACTTGCCTGAAATAGACGCTGTAAGCGTTTGTACATGGAATAATTCTCATGCCGAATGCAGCATATCTGCATTAAATGCCGGATGTGATGTTATTTGTGAAAAGCCTATGGCTGGCTCAGCGTTAGAAGCTGAAAAAATGATTGAAGCTGCAAACAAAAACAATAAACTCTTAATGATTGGTTTTGTTAGAAGATTTGGAAACGATTGCGTAATATTAAAAGACTTTATAGACAATGATTATTTTGGAGATCTTTACTACTCTAAGGCTACATATTTAAGAAGAAATGGAAGTCCTGGTGGTTGGTTTGGCGATAAATCACGTTCTTGTGGTGGACCTCTAATAGATTTAGGTGTTCATATAATCGATTTTACAAGATATGTGCTGGGTAACCCTAGACCTGTTTCTGTCTATGGAGCTACTTTTCATAAATTGGCTAATCGCCCAAATTTAAAAGAGACTAAAAAGGCTTATGTTTCAGTATCTAGTGATGAAAATGATATTTTTGATGTTGAAGACCTAGCTACAGCGATGATAAGATATGATAATGGTGCTGTGGTTTCTGTAGAAACAGCATTCTCTTTAAACATTAAAGAGCCAACAGGCATAATTGAGTTTTTTGGAACAAAGGCTGGTGCTAAACTTTCGCCAGAGCTTGAAATATATTCAGATCTTAACGGATATATGGTTAATACTGATTTTGACACCGAAACAGCCTTAAGTTTTCAAGGTTTATTCCAAAATGAAATCAACCACTTTGTAGACTGTGTTGTAAACAAGACAGAGTGTAAAGCACCTGCTTGTGATGGTGTTATGATAATGAAGATTTTAGATGCTATTTACAAGTCAGCCGAAACAGGGCATGAAGTTATAATATAAATTAAAAGCAAATAGTTATAGCTCAAAGCTGTCAATCATTTTTGATTTTAAGCTTTGAGCTATTTTTGTTGCAATTATTTTTAAATTCAGTCATGTAGGGGCGGATCTGGATAGCTGGGAATTAAAGAAAACTTAATTCTTAATTGTAGGGGAGGGTCTGCGTGCAGACTTGCCACTTACGATTTTTGAATTAAATCTAATTCGTTAAAACGCACAATTTGATGTAGGGCAAGGGCTCTGCTCTTACCGAAAGTTAGTTAAAAGTCCTAGTTTTAGGCAAGAGCAGAGCCCTTGCCCTACTTGGCATAATTTTATAATCAACACGTCTGCACCCAGACCCTCACTTAAAATTAATAAACAAAATCACTCTTCAATGTTTTCACTAATTTCTATAGTTGAAACGTCTCTAAGCTTTCTATTTATTGCGTTGGTTCTTGTTGTTACAAGCTTATCAAGTTCGTCAGAGGCTTGTCTCATTCTTTGTTGAGTTTTTGTTAAGGCATCGCCAAATTTTGAGAACTCCTGTTTAACGCCCTCGAGTACTGCCCAAACCTCGCCCGATCTTTTTTGTATCGCAAGCGTTTTAAAGCCCATTTGTAGGCTGTTAAGTAGTGCGGACATAGTTGTAGGTCCTGCTATTATAATTTTTTCTTTTTGCAAAATTTCTATCATTCCACGTCTTACAACCTCGGCGTATAAGCCTTCAATTGGCAAGAACATTATTCCAAAATCGGTGGTGTTAGGAACATCTAAATACTTAGTGCTTATGTCTTTTGCGAATGATTTTATTCTAGTCATTAGCACTTTTGCACTTGCCTCTACCTCTGTTTGCACTCCTGTGTCATAGGCATCAAGCAAATTTTGGTAGGCATCCATAGGGAAT
This sequence comes from uncultured Eubacteriales bacterium, assembly GCA_964369225.1. Lineage (GTDB taxonomy): Bacteria > Bacillota > Clostridia > Oscillospirales > Acutalibacteraceae > SIG603. Next base: position 10,471 of record CAYJER010000017.1, on the reverse strand, counting down.
TTTGCATCTATAGGCAAATAAACAAACTCGTCGTCTTCTCCTGGAAGTTTCACAGCAAATTCAACCCTATCGTTAGAGCCTTTTTTTGTCGCTACGTTTGACACGTATTGATCTTGATTTAATATTTGCTCTAAGATTGCACCCAGTTGAACCTCACCCAAAATACCTCTTGTCTTTACATTTGAAAGCACTTTTTTTAGGTCGGTAACACCCTCGCCCAGTTTCTGCATTTCACCTAGAGACTTATAAACCTGCTCTAGTCTTTCGCTAACAAGCTTAAAGCTTTGGCTAATTCTGTCTTCAAGAGTTTTCTGTAGTTTTTCGTCTACAGTTTCTCTCATTTGCTCTAGCTTTTTCTCGTTGCTTGTTTGAAGCTCTGAAACCTTTGTTTCTAATGTGTCTCTTATTTGGTTAAGTTTTGTTTCATTAGATTTTTGGAAGGTGTCAAAGCGTTTGTCTTGGGCTTGAGAGTTTTCGTTTACAGTCTTCCTTAGAGTATCCAAAGAAGACTGTGTATTTTCAGAGATTTGTTTTAATAGGTTGTTTTGTCCAGTAGCTTGAAGCTCTAATTGCTTTTGCAAAAAGTCCACAGTGTATTTCTGTGTTCTTTCTACATTTTCATTTAATTCTTTTTTTAGACTATCAAATTCTTGATTGTCTTTTTTTTGTGTCATCTTAATTATTTGCAGTGCAATGACTACAAGTAATAAGGCTATAATAACATAATCCATGGCTTAATCCAAATTTACTTGCTTGACTTGCTTTAGGTACTCGTCATATGTGCAAGATCTATCAATAATTCCGCCGTCTGGTAGAATTTCTATAATTCTATTAGCTACTGTCTCTATAAATTCATGGTCGTGACAAGCGAATAAAACTACACCCTTAAAGTCGATTAGACCGTCATTAACAGCAGTGATCGACTCAAGATCAAGGTGATTTGTAGGTTGGTCTAGCATTAGTACATTGCTACCGTACATCATCATTCTTGAAAGCATACAACGAACTTTTTCGCCACCAGAAAGAACCTTTACAGCCTTGTAAACATCTTCACCAGAGAATAACATCTTGCCTAAAAATCCTCTTAGGTAAGTCTCTGTAGTGTCTTTTGAATATCTTTCTAACCATTTGATTATGCTGTCGTTGCACTCATCGAAAAATTCTGTGTTGTCTTTAGGGAAGTAAGATTGAGTAGTTGAAATTCCCCATTTAAAGCTACCGCTGTCAGGCTCTGTTTGCTCGCTTAAAATCTCAAACATTGCAGATATAGCAAACTCGTTGTCTGCTAAGAAAGCGACTTTATCACCCTTGTTGATTATAAATGAAACGTCTTTTAAAACTTCTACACCGTCAATTGTTTTGCACATGTCTTTAACTTGTAGAATATCTTTGCCAGGCTCTCTATCCATTTGGAAGCCAACATAAGGATAACGTCTTGAAGAGGCTGGAAGTTCGTCTACGCTGATTTTATCTATAAGTTTCTTTCTTGAAGTAGCCTGTCTTGATTTTGACTTATTAGCAGAGAAACGCTGAATAAAGTTTTGTAGTTCTTTAATTTTCTCTTCTGCTTTTCTGTTTTGCTCTTTCAACAATTTTTGTATAAGTTTACTTGACTCATACCAGAAGTCATAGTTACCAATATACATTTTAACTTTGCAATAGTCAATGTCAACAATGTGAGTACAAACATTGTTAAGGAAATATCTATCATGGGAAACAACTATAACAGTACCCATGTAGTCAGACAAGAAATCTTCTAGCCATACAACCGCCTTAGCGTCAAGTCCGTTGGTAGGCTCGTCAAGTAAAATGATATCTGGTGTGCCAAACAAGGCTCTAGCTAACAAAACCTTAACTTTTTCTGTCTCTGTTAGCATGCTCATTGTGTTGTACATCATATCTTGAGATAAACCTAAGCCTTGTAATAGCTTAGCGCAGTCTGTTTCAGCATCCCAGCCGCCTAGCTCTGCAAATTCGGCTTCAAGCTCTGAGGCTCTAAGTCCGTCCTCGTCACTGAAATCTTCTTTCATGTATATCTCGTCTTTTTCTTTCATAATGCTATAAAGAGTCTCGTTGCCACCTATAAGAGTGTCAAGCACTGTTAATTCTTCATAGGCAAAGTGGTCTTGTTTTAAAACAGACATACGAAGTTTCTCTTTGATTGTGATATCACCGCTTGAAACTTCAAGCTCGCCAGATAGCAATCTAAGGAAAGTTGACTTACCGGCTCCGTTTGCACCTATAATTCCATAGCAGTTGCCTGAGGTGAAAAGTAGGTTTACATCAGAAAATAAATTATCTCCGTTAAAGTTTAGGGACACGTTAGATACTGTAATCATTTAATTACTCCATTCAAATTATTGTTCTACAGAATATTTTACCATAAAATTGTGAAATTTCAATTAAAAAAAGTAAAAAATATTAACATATAATCGAGAATATTATTATATAAAAGCAACAAAAAAAATATTATATTAAATTTCTGAAAATATTTGATATTTTCCTTGCAAAATTGGTTAATGTAATGTACAATATATACATAGAAAAATTTTAAAAGACGAAAGGTGGATATAATCTATGGCGTTAAAATTGGATAGTTCTTTTCTTAAGGGCTTTGTAAATCAAGATGAGGTCAAAAATATTAAACCTATGGTAGAAGCTGCAAACAACTCTTTGGTGAGTGGTAATGGTGCAGGAAACGATTTTCTAGGTTGGGTAAATCTACCAACAGACTACGATAAAGAGGAATTTGCTAGAATTAAATTAGCTGCCGAAAAAATTAAGAAGAATTCGGATATATTTATTGTTATAGGCATCGGAGGCTCATACCTTGGCGCAAGAGCTGCAATTGAGTTTTTAAAATCGGACAACTATAACACACTTACAAAAGACACACCTCAAGTTTATTACACAGGTAATAGCATTAGTTCTTCCGCACTTACAGAATTGTTACAAATCTGTGAGGGTAAAGATATATCAATTAATATGATTTCAAAGTCAGGCACAACTACAGAGCCTGCAATAGCATTTAGAGTTTTCCGTGAGTTACTAGAAACAAAGTACGGAAAAGAAGAGGCAAAACAAAGAATTTTCTGTACTACAGACAAAGCAAGAGGCACACTTAAGCAATTAGCAGACACAGAGGGCTATGAGACTTTTGTAGTTCCAGACGATGTTGGCGGAAGATTTTCAGTGCTTACAGCAGTAGGATTATTGCCTATAGCTGTTTCAGGTGCAGACATAGACGAGTTAATGCTTGGCGCTAAAGAAGCTCAAGATCTTTATTCTAACACAAATGTGGAAGAAAACGACTGTCTAAAATATGCAGCACTTAGGAATATTCTTTACAATAAAGGCAAAACTACAGAGATTATGGTTAACTATGAGCCATCATGCACTATGATTAGTGAGTGGTGGAAACAGCTTTACGGCGAGAGTGAAGGCAAAGACCAAAAGGGGATTTTCCCAGCGTCGGTTGTATTCTCAACAGACCTACACTCAATGGGACAATACATTCAAGACGGCAGAAGAGATCTTTTCGAGACAGTTATTATTATCGAAAAACCACGTTACGAGCTAGTAATAGGTGAGGATGCTACAGACGTTGACGGCTTGAACTTCTTAAAAGGCAAGACTATAGATTTTGTAAACAAGAAAGCTTTCGAGGGAACAGTTTTAGCACATAACGATGGTGGAGTACCTAACATAGTTTTAAGACTAGCTGATTTTAGCGAGAGAACTTTAGGTAACTTAATTTATTTCTTTGAGAGAGCTTGTGGAGTATCAGGCTACATGTTAGGAGTAAATCCATTTGACCAACCGGGCGTTGAAAGCTATAAAAAGAATATGTTTGCATTATTGGGCAAACCAGGCTATGAAGCAGAAAAAGCAGAGCTAGAGAAAAGATTAAGCAAATAATCCGATTTAATCGGATAAATATAAGGAGGATAAAATTATGTTGACTTTATTAATTGGAAAAAAGGGTTCAGGAAAAACAAAAAGACTTATCGAGTGCGCTAATAAGGCACTTGAGACATCAAAGGGAAACGTATTGGTTCTTGAAAAAGGGAAAAAGCTAACACACGATATCTCTCACAAGGCTAGACTTATTGACATGGAGGACTACAAGATTAAAGGCAAAGAGACTATGTATGGTTTCGTAAGTGGCCTTTGCGCATCTAACTATGATGTTACAGACATCTTGATAGACTCTACACTAAAGATTATTGGCGACGACATGGAGCTTTTAGAGTGCTTAGTTAGAAAACTAAATGACCTAGCTGTAAGCGAAAAAACAAATATTGTTCTTTCAGTTTCAGCAGCAGAGGAAGATTTACCAGAGTCAGTAAAAGAATACATGCCAAAATAATCAAAATTAATGGGCTGTGACTAAAAATGTCACAGCCCATATTTTATTTAACATTAATTCCTTAAACTACACAAATTATTATCCGCCCCTACATGGCTAGATTTTCCTAAGAGGCACGTCTGAATGGAGACCATCACATACCTACTTTTTCACGCTGGCTCAATTGAATATATTTTTAGGTAATAATATATTTGATCTGCCATTTCACCCTCTAAATATTCAGCCTTGATTGTAAAATTCTCGAATATTTCTGGAGCTTCTAGCCCCTCTTCAAATTCAACAATAAGCCCTTGAGGGCAACAGCCTGTTGCATCGTTTATTACTATAAATGAACATGTTTCGCCAAAAACTTCAACTAGTTGAGCGTCATACATTCCAACTGCTTTAAAAGTTTTGCCTAAATACTCTGTTGGTCGAACCATCATATCATAAACTTGAGAAAAAACCATGGTGGAACTCATCACAGTTAGGTCATAGTCTACAGAATTGTCTGAGTTTAATGAAGCAGTAGAACTTAATTCTTCATACTCTCCAATATGATCAGGGTTTGTGGTTATACTCGAGTTTTCACTTTCCTCGGCTGAACAGCCAACAAGTAAAAATATAACCAGAACAAATAAAAACGCTAACTTCAAGTTAAACACCCCTTTGATTAATATGTGTATCATGATATCACATCAAAAAAATTTTGTCAATGAACCATATGTTAAGCTATTATTAATTCTAGTAAAAAGAGGTTGTGACGAAATTAGAAATATAAACAAAAATTGTAGGGGAGGGCACAGAGACCAGACGTGTTGATTACGTTTTTTGGTTTAAAATTAATTCGTTAAATTTCACGAACCATGTAGGGGCGGATATTATCCGCCTAAAAAGTCTGTAATTTCGTCTAAATTTCATAGGCGGATAATATCCGCCCCTACATCAGTTTAATTCTTAAGCAACACTAGTTGTATCTAAAAATATAAATAAAAAGTAGGAGTGTGTAACCCCTACTTTCTAAATTCTACTAGACTTTAATTAAATTTTGGTGTATAATCAAACTGTAACTGGCTCAGCGTAGTCTACACCGAATGTGTCTACTGTAACTTCTTCCATAACTACATCAAATGCAGGCTTGTCTTGATAGTTTCTTTTTACATTAACTATTGAATCTGCAACGTCTTGACCCTCTGTTAGCTTTCCGAAAGCTGCATATTGTCCGTCAAGATGTGGAGAATTTGCAACCATTACAAAGAATTGGCTTCCTGCACTGTTAGGATCGCCTGTTCTAGCCATTGAAAGAACACCAGGTGTGTGCTTTAAATCGTTCTTAAAGCCGTTCATGCTGAATTCACCAGCTATTTTATGCCCAGGACCACCCATTCCTGTACCAGTTGGGTCTCCGCCTTGAATCATAAAGTTTGGTATAACTCTGTGGAAAATTACTCCGTTATAGTATCCTTTTTTTATTAAAGAAATAAAGTTGTTTACTGTGTTTGGGGCAATTTCAGGGTATAATTCAGCCTTCATTGTTCCCATAGTTGTCTTAATTGTTACTATTGGATTTGACATATTAGCACTCCTTTTTATTGGTTTTATTTATTTTATCATATTATCATTAAAAAGTATAGCTTAAATTATAAATTTTTGAAATATATAAAGAAAGGCATGGGTACCGTGTATTTGAACTAAAAAATAGCTCAATTTTGTGCGGCAAACATGACAAAGTCATATGAAAATTTTATCTTTTAATGTAAACGGGCTTAGAGCCTGTGTTACTAAAGGGTTTCTTGATTTTTTAAAAGAAGAAGACCCAGACATTATCTGCTTGCAAGAGATAAAAATGTTAAAAGAACAGGCAAACTTTGATTTAAGCCCTTATTTTTGCTACTGGAATTCAGCAGAAAAGAAAGGTTATTCAGGCACAGCGATTTTCTCGAAAAGTGAACCTCTTTCTATTAAATATGGAATAGATATTGAGGAACACTCAACAGAGGGCAGAATAATTACAGCCGAATACGAAAACTTTTATCTTGTGTGCGTCTACACTCCTAACGCTAAGGCGGAACTTGCAAGAATTGATTATAGAATGCAGTTTGAAGACGATTTAAGAGACTATTTAAATAAACTTAAAGAGACTAAACCTGTTATTCTTTGTGGAGATTTAAACGTTGCCCACAATCCAATAGACCTTAAAAATCCTAAACAGAATATAGGAAATCCCGGTTATTCATATGAAGAGCGAGGAAAAATGACCGAACTTTTAGAGAGCGGCTTTGTTGATACTTTTAGGCATTTTTATCCTGAAAAAGAGGGTGCATATTCGTGGTGGAGCTATAGAGGCAAGGCAAGAGAAAACAACACAGGCTGGCGTATTGACTATTTTGTTGTTTCAGAAGGCTTTGAAACACAAATTAAGGATAGTTTTATTTTGCCTGATGTAATGGGAAGCGACCATTGCCCTGTTGGAATTATTATATGACTAAAAACTAAAGACTAAAAGTGAAAGACTAAATTTGATAAATTATTGTAGGGGAGGGTCTGGGAACTTAGTGAAGAGTGAAAAATGAATAGTGAAAAGTTGATGTGAAAATCCTTGCGGATTTTTTGATTAAAGAATTTTAAATAAATTTTTTGATATATTGTAGGGGAGGGTACAGAGACCAGACGTGTTGATTAGCTAAATTTCCACGGGACGGAAAACCCGTCCCCTACATTAATTTGTGCGTTTTAACGAATTAATTTTTAATCAAAAAACGTAAGAGGCACGTCTGCACTCAGACCCTCCCCTACAATTAACAATTAAGATTGATTAAATCCATACTCTGGTATAATTTAAGAAACTTATTTTATGATATACAAAAAATTAAAATATAAGGAGAATAAAAAATGAATTACAATGAATTAGCATTACAAAAACATGAGGAATGGAAAGGCAAAATAAGTGTTGAGGCTGTTTGTCCATTAAATGATAGAAACGATCTTTCTATTGCTTACACACCAGGAGTTGCAGCTCCATGCCTTGAAATACAAAAAGATATAAACAATTCATATAAATACACAAGACGTTCAAACCTTGTAGCAGTTATAACAGACGGCACAGCGGTTTTAGGTCTAGGCGATATAGGCCCAGAAGCTGGTATGCCTGTTATGGAAGGTAAATGTGTTCTATTTAAGGCTTTTGGCGATGTTGACGCATTCCCACTTTGCATTAAATCAAAAGATGTAGACGAAATTGTTAGAACAATCGAGTTACTTCAAGGTTCTTTTGGCGGAATAAACCTAGAGGATATAGCGGCTCCTCGTTGCTTTGAAATTGAAGAGAAGTTAATTGAAAAACTAGATATTCCTGTTTTCCATGACGACCAACACGGAACAGCTGTTGTTGTTTTAGCAGCTCTTATAAACTCACTTAAAATTGTAGATAAAAAAATTGACGAAATCGAAGTTGTTATTAACGGTGCTGGTGCAGCTGGCATTGCAATTTGTAAACTGCTTATGGCTTATGGCGTTAAAAATATTTGCTTAATTGACATTAACGGAACTATTTATGAAGGCAGAGAAAATATGTCAAAGGTTCAAGAGGATTTAGCAAAAATCACAAATAGAAAGCAAATTAAAGGCGGTCTTAAAGAGGCTATTGTTGGAACAGATGTATTTATTGGTGTTTCTGCCCCTGGTTGCCTTAAAAAAGAAATGGTTCAAACAATGAATAGCGATGCTATAGTATTCGCTATGGCTAACCCTACTCCTGAAATATTCCCAGACGAAGCTTTTGAGGCTGGAGCTAGAATTGTTGGAACAGGTCGTTCTGATTATCCTAACCAAATAAATAACGTTTTAGTTTTCCCAGGTTTATTTAGAGGAACTTTAGATGCTAGAGCCAAGATAATATCTGAAGAAATGAAAATTGCTGCCGCTAAAGCAATAGCAGACTATGTAAAACCAGAAGAATTAAAAGAAGACTATATAATTCCAAGTGCCTTAGATAAAGCTGTTTCAATGGAAGTTGCAAAAGCTGTAAAAGCAGAGGTTGATAAAGGCTGATTAATTGTAGTGGCGACCCTCAAGCTTTAGAACTTAGTGAAGAGTGAAAAATGAATAGTGCTTTTTAAATAAAAATTTTGTGTTGATAAAGATAAATTTATTAATATATTGTAGGGCACGGAGACCAGACGTGTTGATTACGATTTTGAGTTTAAATTTAATTCGTTAAATTTCACAAACCCATGTAGGGGCGGATATTATCCGCCTATGAAACTTAGGCAAAACAAAGACTTTTTAGGCGGATAATATCCGCCCCTACATGGTTATTAGATAAGAGGCACGTCTGCACAGAGAACCTCCCAACATATGTTAATATAAATTTTAGCGGTCCACAAAACATTTATTTTACAATTTAAACCTAATAATTCAGGTGCTAATCTGTGCCAGAATTTTTAGGTTTAAATTATAAAAAATTTTTTTAAAAATAATTTGCAATATTTGCAATAAAATGGCATTTATCTGCATTAACAATATGAAAGGGGCGAGATAACATGATTCTTTGCTTGTCGACGGTAACAGAATTTAATATTTGTAACGATAATAATTATCTTGACGAATGTATCTTTAAAATAGCTAACAAGGATAAGGAGGCGTTATCGGAACTATACCGAAAAACTTCAAAATCTGTATACAGCTTTGCACTAACCATTTTAAAGAATACATATGATGCCGAAGATATACTACACGATGTATATATATCACTTTATAATTCGGCAGATAAATATAAGTCCAGCGGAAAACCAATGGCTTTTATTATCACAGTAACAAAAAATCTCTGCCTAATGAAACTAAGGGAACGCAAAAAAAGCGCAGATATCCCTGACGAAGACTGGGAAAAATACCTTGATGAGAAAACCAAAGTCTCTACAGAAGACAAAGAGGTTCTTATTAAATGTATGACTTGCCTAAAAGATGACGAGAAACAAATTGTCATACTTCATGCAGTTTCAGGCTTTAAACATAGAGAGATAGCAGATATACTGGATATGAGATTATCAACAGTCCTTTCAAAATACAACCGAGCATTAAAAAAATTAAAAGAACAGTTAGGAGGAGAATGGCAATGAAAAATTTAGAGAAAAGTATAGACATGGCTTTTGAAGAAATCACACCTGATATTTTAGATAAAATTCTCCAAGACTGTGACAAACAGAAAGGGAAAGTGATTAACATGACTACAAGATCAAATACAATAAGAAATATAACAGCAATAGCAGCTTCAATGGCAATAGTAATAGGAGGAGTATTCGGATACAACGCACTTATGGGTGCAGAACAAAACCCTGAAACTTCTACAATATACCTAGATGTAAACCCTACAATAGCAGTCACAGTGGATGACGATGACAACGTAAAAGACTTAAAGGCAGAAAACGATGACGCTCAAGAGATTTTAGCAGAACTTAATTACGAAAACGAAAAGTTTTCAACAATTTTATTAGAGATAGTTGAAAACCTAATTGATGACGACTATATAAGTGAAGATAAAAATTCAGTTTTAGTTTCAACAGATAATCAAGCGTTATTAGACCAAACAGTAGAAAACTTAAAAACTATCTTATCAGACAAAAATATAGATGCTTCTGTTATGAGCCTATTGTTTGAATTAGATGATGATGAACTAGAGCTAGCAGATGAATTAAACGTAAGTCTTGGAAAACTTGAGATAGCAAAAGAGCTTAATAAGATTTATCCTGAAGTAAGTGTAGAGGATTTCTCTAAACTAACAGTAAATCAGTTAAACCTACTTTTAGAGGACAAAGACATAGATGTTCAAACAGAGGGTAAAGCAAGCGAGCAGCAATATATTGGTGAGTCAAAAGCAAGAGATATAGCACTAGCACATGCAAATGTTACAATTCCTAGCTCATTAGATATTGATTTAGAGTTTGAAAATGGCGTGTTCGTGTATTCAGTTGAGTTTGAGACTGCTGAGTTTGAATATGACTATGATGTAAACGCTATCACTGGTGGAACTGTTAACTCTCAAAAAGAAGTAAATGATGATGGCATAGATGACGATAAGGACGACTTAGACGACGATAAGGACGACTTAGACGACGATAAGGACGA
>CAYJER010000016.1:12255-44667 GCA_964369225.1 uncultured Eubacteriales bacterium | reverse complement strand
TTTTTGGTGTTTCAAAAGTGGCGAAAGTTGATTGTTGCAACAAGCCCTTAGGAGGGATGCACACTATCCATTGTGTTATAAGGGCATATTTAATTTTTGACTAATACCTTGAGGGGTGAGTGGTTAGTTACAACGTAACCTTAGGAGGGGCATGTTATATCCACTTAACTAAGAGGGCATATTTAATTTTTTGTATATAAATGCTTGATTTAGACTCGAACGGTTTACCACTTAGGAGGGGTTTATTATATCCATTTAACTAAGAGGGCATATATATTAATTTGATTTAAGCCGAACAAAAAAGTTCGGCTTAAATAGTTTTAATCGCAGTTTAGGTTTTAATAAATTATTTACGGATACCCAGTTGTGCAATAAGTGTACGGTATCTCTCGATATCGATTTTTGTTAGGTAGTTAAGAAGGCTTCTTCTTTGTCCAACCATCATTAATAGTCCACGACGTGAGTGGTGGTCTTTCTTGTTTGCACGTAGATGCTCTGTTAAATCGTTAATTCTTTTTGTTAGAATAGCGATTTGTACTTCTGGAGAACCAGTATCTCCCTCGTGTCTTGCGTACTTTTTGATAATTTCGTTCTTTTCTGTCTTTAACATAATTCACCTTTTCTCCCGATTTAATCGGATTTATTCGCCTTAGACTCAGACATAGGTGGTGTTGTCCTGTGTCCGTGTGAAAGGTCGCAAAAATATTTTACCACAATTCCTTTTAATTGTAAAGCTTTTTTCTAAAATTACATGGCAGAAATTATTAATTCAACCGCCTTATTTATGTCTATTTTAGCGGTATCAATACATAGGTTGTAGTTGCTCATATCTTGCCACTCTTGACCGCTGTAGTAGTTGTGATACTTAGCCCTTTTTTTATCAAGATTAATTATTTGCTTTTGAATTTGATCCTCTGTTTTATCCTTGTCCTCTGGAACCTTTTTATAACAACGCTCTATTCTTTTTTGCATGTCTGAACTGTAGATAAACACCCTTAAAACATCATAATCTTTTAAGATATAATTTGCACATCTTCCTACAATTACACAGTCTTGATTTTCTGCAAGATCTTTAATTATCTTGTTTTGTGCCATCTGAATTATGTCTGTTGGAGAAGTCTGCATAAGATTAAAGCTTCTACCAAAAGTTAAAGGATATTGCCTTGAGGCTACTGATTCTGAAAACTGCTCTATATACCCTGGGTGGAACTGAGTCTCTTGAGCTATTTTCTCAATTAACTCTCTGTCAAAGTATGATATATTTAGTTTGTCTGCCAGTTTTTTTCCAATTTCACGCCCACCGCTTGAAAATTGACGATTAATTGTTATTATTTTTTTCATAAAATACCTCCCTTTTTAGTTCTATACAGTAAAAATAAACTTATAAATAATGCGACAACATCTGCAAATGGTACTGCTGCCCAAACACCGTTTGTGTCAAGAAACAACGGTAGCACCGCTATGCCTACTGCCACAAATATTAACCCTCTTGACGCTGAAATTATTATAGATTCTTTTGCCTTTCCTAAGGCTGTAAAATAACCAGAAATTAAAATATTAAATCCGCTTAATAGGAATGATGAGGCAAAAATAATTGAACCACCGTATGCTATGTTCACAAGCTCTATTTCTCCGTCTGCAAACATAGAGATTATTCCCTCTCCAAAGAATATGATTACAACATAAGCTAAAATGCCTATAATCAAATTTGAAACTACAGATAACTTAAGTGTGTCTCTTACCCTATCTTTTCTGTTTGCGCCGTAATTATAGCTTAAAATTGGACTTATTCCGTCTGAAATTCCAAACATTGTAAGCGCTACCATTTGGCTTATATAACCTATAGTTGTAAACGCCGCCACACCTATCTCGCCATAATGAGCCATAAATGTGCTGTTAAAAAGATATGTGCTTATCGCTGAAGATGCCGAGGTTACGCCCTCTGATGACCCGTTGTAGGTTAGTTGCCCTAGCAATTTAAAGTTGAATTTTCCTACAAAAACATTAATTTCATTTTTCTTGTTTAGTATTGGATAAACTCCAACTAAAAAGCTTATTACAAACGAGGCTCCTGTAGCACAGGCAGCACCTGTCATTCCAAGCTCTAACAATACTATAAATACATAATTTAGACCAATATTTGCAAAAATGCTTACAATATTGCTTATTAAAAACAGGGTTGGATATCCGTTTACCCTATTGATAAAGGCTATAAACATCGAGAACATTGTCGTTGGAACAAAAAAAGCTAACGCCCTTATGTATTCTGAACTCCCTGATAAAAGTACATCATTCGCACCTAGAAGCATCGCTATTTCGTCGCTTAAAAAGACACCCAGTAAAAGCATTGAAACGCCTAGAACAAACACGGCTATAAATGATGTCTTAAATATGTCTCTGGATTTCTCTATATTGCCAGCTCCTAGCATTCTTCCTATAAATGTGCAAGCACCTGTTGTTATTATAAATGTAATACCAAACATAGTGTGCATAAAAGGGCTTGCAATGTTTACGCTTGCCATAGCGTTGTAGTCTATGAAGTTTCCAAGGAACAGACCATCGATTATGCTTTGAACACCTGTTAGTAGCATTGCCAAAACAGATGGAATAGCATATTTTACAAAAAGTGTAGATACCTTTTGCGTTTCTAAGGTTTTAGGGTTCATTTACTCTCCCCTTCAGGCATAATAAATTCTGTTATAACATTTACATATTGATCTGAATACTCTTTTATTATGTCGATAGATGCCTTGTAGCTATCATCATGAATAGCAACAGTATAAAATCCAGCTGTTTTAGCGGTTTTAAGTGCAAACGGAGCATCCTCAAACACTATAGTTTCAGATATTTTATGTCCTAATTTTTCTGCTGACTGCAAGAATATGTCAGGTTCTGTCTTGCTGTTTCCAACTTCATAAGAAGTTATTATAAACTCAAAATAATCAAATATACCAAGTCTTTTAAGTGCTGGCTCAACCAACGAACGTTCTGTTGCAGTCGCTACACATTTTGGTAGATGTTTATACATCTCTAAAAATTCTTTTGTGTTTTCTTTTAACTCAAACTCATATTCATATTTATGCCTTATAAGGTTGTTTAAGTCGTCACATATTTGCTCTTTTGTATTATTTGGTAAAAAATGTTTTCTGAAAAGTTCCGAAGCCTCTAAAAGTGTCATCGCCTTTAATTCGTCGTCTAATTTTTCAGGAATAGCAGTAATACCTTTTGAACTAAGATATTCATAGCCAATATTATCCCATGCTGACATAGTATCAAGCAAAGTTCCATCCATATCAAATATCAGTGCCTTAATCATAATGCCTCCAAAATATTTTATTTACAACTTAATTATACTACAACTAACTAAAAATGACAAGAATAATATAGTTGACTAAATAAAAAAAATATGATAAAATTCATATATTCTAGGTGAAAAGAGGCTAAAAAATGAGAGAACTTAGGCGACAAGACAGAGAACTTAATGAAAAACGTGATATTATAGAGATAATTAACAGTAATACCGTTTTAAGAATGGCTTTTTGCGATGGCGATTTCCCTTATATTATACCAATGAACTATGGTTTTAATGAAGATAATATGACATTTTATTTTCATTCTGCCAAAGAGGGTGCTAAGTTTGACATAATGCAAAAAAACAATAATGTAAGCCTTGTAATTGACTGCGAGCATAAACTTGTTGAAGGTAAAGTTCCTTGCCAATATACCTTTGAGTTTAGCAGTGTTGTGGCAAACGGAAAGGCATATGTAATTGAAGATGAAGACGAAAAAATTCTAGCCATGAAAACACTTATGAAGCATGTAAGCGGAAAAGACTTTGATTTTAATTCAAGACTTTTAAGCGTGATTAAAATTTGGAAGGTGGAGATAGAAGAATATAAAGGCAAAAAAAGACGAGTTCAAGCAATATAAACAACAATAAACAGAGTAGGAAAATTTGCGTTAAGTGCCTTGTGAACGGGGAGTTGTCACAGGGACGAAAATTAAATTGCGATAAGTTTTCCGCATCCCGCTGATAAATAAAGTATATCTAGGGCTATATAGTTTTTTAGGGGCGACCCTAAATTAGTTAAAAGTGAAAATTGAAGAGTGAAAAGTTGATGTGAAAATCCTTGCGGATTTTTTTTATTAAAGGCTTTTTAAAGCACCTATTCACCATTACTTATAATTCCAACAAACTATAATTACTAGCCCTTAATTAGACTTCCTTTTATCATGCAGAAAAATAGGAGGTTTTTTTATGCAAAAAAACAAAATGAAAGTATCAATAATAACAATAAGCCTAATAGCTGTGCTAGTTGCAATTCAAGTAATATTATCAAGATTTTTAAGTATTCCAACACCAATAACAAAGATAAGCCTAGGATTTATCCCAATCTGCTTTACACTTCATTACTTAGGAAGATTTCAAGGAATTGCAGTGGCAGGACTAGGTGATTTTATAGGCTCAATTCTTTTTCCGACGGGTGCATATTTTCCGCCATTTACACTAACAGCAATCTTAAGGGCCTTTATATTAAGTGTTTTTATAACAAAGAAAAGCGGTATAGGCAGAATAAGTGCTGGAATTTTGTTATCAGAAATTATATGTAGCCTAGGATTTAACACATTATGGCTTGCCATGCTAACCGGCGATGCCTTTGTAGTTCTGCTGCCAGCTAGAATTACACAAACCATTTTTATGAGTGTAGTTCAAATTACAGTTCTCTACATAATGTTTGATAAAACCCCAGCATTAGGCAGAGTTCAAACCTATATAAAATAATTTATTAAACGCACAAATAACTGTAGGGGCGACCCTGTGTGGTCGCCCGAAAACTAGGAATATTGCTAAACCTGTGGGCGACCACACAGGGTCGCCCCTACTATCTTGTAAAATTTAAAACTTGACATTTAAACCATGTAAGGAATACAATCAAACTTAATGCTTATTTGTACGTTTTAACGAATTTGTTTTAAATCAAAAATCGTAATCAACACGTCTGGTCTCCGTGCCCTACAATATTTTATCAAATTAATTTTTAGACCATACAAAAATTTTTTAATAAAAAAATCGCCGGACATAAAAATCCGGCAATCAAATTAATTATTATATCTTTTTTGAAGTAAGGTAATAGACTTTGAAACAGGGGCTGAAACAATAGTACAAACTGCCATCTCTACAAGTCCACCTATTCCAACTAAAACTACTATAAATCCTACAAGACTTCCACCAGCCATATCAGTCATCATTCCTTGAATAAGGTCTGTGTTATAGTACAGGGCAATAAGCGAGCCTAGGAACAAAATAGTATTTGATATTGCAACACTGAAACTTGCAATTGCGCCGGCATAAATTTTATCGGTTTTAAATGATTTATAGACAAGTCCGCCTATAACACCTATTAAAACTCTAGGCACAATACAAACTATTCCAGCAAATAGCGGATTAATTGCAAGTAGCGGAGTTCCAAGTGGCGAACCTAAGAAACATTGTATGTAACTTGTAACGCCAAACACACCACCGAGTATTCCACCTGAAACAGGTCCTAACGCAATAGCACCTACTGCAACAGGTATTGTTATAAATGTAATTTCAAACAACGGAGTCCTCAAATATCCTATAGGAGTGAATGCCATTAGAATAATTATGGCAGTTAAGACCGCCAACAAAGATAAACGTACAACTTTTTTCATTTTATAAACCCTTTCTGAATTAAATTTAAGGAGAAAATTCATGGTAAAATTAATAGCTTTTGACCTAGATGGAACAATTTTAAACGACGATAAAAAACTTCCAAAAGAAAACCTTAAGGCCTTAATAAAGGCTAACGAAATGGGAATTATAACTGTTCCAACAACAGGAAGACTTGAAACTTTTCTTCCACCAGAGCTTTCTTGTCTCGACTTTAAATATGTAATAGCCTCAAACGGTGGATCAGTCTGCGACATGAAAGAGAAAAAATACATATATAAACAATCTATCGAGACCGAAAAGTTATTAAAAATTCAAAAAATCATCGACAAATATAATCTATACGCTGAATACTATTTAAATGGAACCGCATATTCAGTAAATGAATCTATAGAAACCAAGATGAAAAAGTACTCATTGCCTGAAGAAAAAAGATATTTCCTTACCAAAAAATATACTTTTGTAGATGATATGTATGAATTTCTAAAAAAAGAAGAAAACATGCTAGAAAAAATTAACTTTTTCTATGTGCCTTTAGAAATTAAGTCTTTGGTAAAAAATGAGCTTGATAATATTGACGGCCTATGTGTTACCTCATCTGTTCCTAATAACCTTGAAGTCAATCACATAAACGCAAACAAAGGCATAGGTCTTAAGGCTTTGTGCGATCACCTTAAAATTGACCTATCAAATGTGATGAGTATAGGCGACAATGGCAACGACATAGAAATGCTAAAAGTAGCTAAGTTTTCTGTAGCCATGGGCAATGCTACCGAAGAAGCTAAAATTGTCGCTAACTACCAAACTTGCGACAACAACAATTTCGGTTTTGCTAAAGCTGTAGAAAAATATGCACTGCGCAAATAATAGGTAGTATTTAAGAGATTATAGCAAAAAAAGCATAATCTGTCAATACTATTATAAACTACCCTATCGTATAATTATAATTAATATCAGATTTAAGCCACCTTAATGCTTATTTGTAGGGGAGGGTCTTGAGTGCAGACGTGTTAATTAGCAAATTTAGCCATGTAGGGGCGGATATTATCCGCCTAAAAATTTGGTGATTTTGCCTAAGTTTCATAGGCGGATAATATCCGCCCCTACATGGATTTGTGAAATTTAACGAATTAATTTTAAACTCAAAATCCTAAGAGGCACGGAGACCCCCCTACAATATTTAAACAAATTTATTTTTATATTAACAAAATTTTTGTTTAAAAAGTCTTTAATCAAAAAATCCGCAAGGATTTTCACATCAACTTTTCACTCTTCACTATTACCTTTTCACTACTAATAATCATTAAGGTTGATTATAAAATAAATTCGGGAGGCTTAAAGCCTCCCGTTTTTATTATGCTCTAATCAATGAGTTTTCTAGTGTAAGTTTATCTGAAATCATTGCTACAAATTCACTGTTTGTAGGTTTTCCTCTTGTGTTGTGTATTGTATAGCCAAAGTAAGAGTTTAAAACATCTATGTCGCCCCTATCCCAAGCAACTTCAATGGCATGTCTAATGGCTCTTTCTACTCTTGAACTTGTGGTGTTATATTCTTTTGCTACACTCGGATACAGCTTCTTTGTTACCGCATTTATTATATCTGGGTTCTCAGTTGCTAAAATTATTGAGTCTCTTAGATACTGATAACCTTTTATATGAGCTGGTACACCTATTTGATGTAATATTTCTGTGACCTGTTTTCTAAGTTGAGAATGCTCTTGTTTTTGAGTCTCGGTTAATTCTGTGTCTTCTGAGTTTAAACCAACCATCTTCTCTATAAGCGCCACCTTTGAAAAAGGTGTTATAGCTATGTAACTAGCACCTACATTAAGTATTTCTCTTTCTAAAACTTGACTCATATATGTAGTCATTACTACAAATATGGGCATTTTGATACTCTCGCTCTTCAACTCATTCATCACACCGATAGCATCAAAACCAGGCATGAAGAAATCTGCACACACCACATCGGGTTTCAATTCTTTTATCTTTTCTATTAGTAAGGCACCGTTCCTTTTAGTGTAAACAATCGTCACACCAAGTTCAGTCGCCCTTTTGAACGCCTCTGCTCCCCAGTCGCCTTCATCGGCCGTCACCAGAAATTTTGTATTCTTTTGCATATAAATCCTCCTAATACTAATCTGTGAATAAATTCTACCATAAATTCCAATTAATTACAATAGAAATGTGATATTTTTTCTCACAAAAATTTGGGTAATTATCTGTCGAAACCTTTCACAAATGAACCAATTTCAGTAATAATTCCAATATTTAAGGTCAATATTATCAATTTTTCTTTTAAAATCAATGTTAATGTATCCTTAAATCAAATATAAAAATATTTAGTATGATTTTCTTTTGAACTGTATATTAATAATATGATATCGGTTAATATTATAATACAAAATATGTGTATTTCTGACAAAATAATAGTTTTAGACATTTCTACATACTTAAACATTTTAATATGAAATTCGACATTTTGACTAATTTTTAATTAAAAAGAGCCTATTTTCAATATCTATAGGCACATTTCTTTTCAAACACTATATCTAGTGTTTTTTCCGCTTGACAAATCTTAGTTTTTGATATATAATTATCCCACAACAAGGAAAAATACATCGGAGGGACAAAAATGGCATTGGAAACCATTATTAAGCGAAACGGTGAAAAAGTACCGTTTGATTCACAAAAAATTAGGAATGCAATATTTAAAGCAAACATAAGAATAGCTAAAGAGAAAATGACAGAAGACGACCTAGACACCCTTACAAAAAAGGTTATAGCTAGGTTTGCAAGAAGAAAATCAATTCCAACAGTTGAACAAATTCAAGACGTTGTTGAAGAAGAACTAATTAAACAAGGCTTCGGTAAAACAGCCAAGGCGTATATCATCTACCGTGAAGAACACAACAAACTGCGTACAATGGAAAGCAACCTTGTTAAAATTTATCAAGATCTTTCTTTTATGCCAGCAGAAGATACAGACTTTAAAAGAGAAAACGCAAACATAGATGCAGACACAGCCATGGGAACTATGCTTAAGTATGGTTCAGAGGGTGCAAAATGTTTTTATGATAACTATGTATTGCCACCAGATGTAGCAAAAGCTCACGCATGTGGCGACATTCATATACACGATAAAGACTTCTACACATTGACAGAGACCTGCTGTCAAATTGATTTACTTAATCTGTTTGACGGTGGTTTTTCAACAGGACACGGCTACTTAAGAGAGCCTAATGATATAAGAAGCTATGCAGCTTTAGCATGTATTGCAATTCAGGCAAACCAAAACGAGATGCACGGCGGACAAAGCGTTCCAAACTTTGACTTTTGTATGTCAAAGGGTGTAGACAAAACCTATGTTAAAGAACATAGAAAGGCATTAGTTCAATATTTGCAAATTGTAGTGGGCATGAATTATGAAGATTCTTTAAGCCTTGTGACAGTCGCTAAAGAAAACCTTTCACCTATGAAACAAATTCAAGATGCAGAAGATTTTATAGAAGACTTTGCAAAATTTATTCCTGAACACCAAAAACTAAACGGATATCAAGAAATCAGCTATGAAACTGCAAAAAAAGCAGCCGAATATGCTAAAGTCACAGCATTAAGAGAGACAGACAAAGCAACTTTCCAAGCGATGGAAGCTTTAATACACAATCTTAACACCATGAACTCAAGAGCTGGCGCTCAAGTTCCATTTAGCTCACTAAACTACGGAACAGACACAAGCGTTCAAGGCAGAATGGTTATTAAAAACTTGCTTTTATCTACAGAAGATGGTCTAGGAGACGGCGAGACACCTATCTTCCCTATTCAAATATTCAAGGTTAAAGAGGGCTTAAATTATAACCCAGAGGACCCTAACTATGATTTATTTAAGCTAGCAATGAGAGTTTCAGCAAAAAGGCTTTTCCCTAACTTTAGTTTCCTAGATGCACCATTTAATCTACAATACTATAAAGAGGGCGACTACAACACAGAGGTTGCCTATATGGGTTGCAGAACTAGAGTTATGGGCAACTCACACGATAAAAACAGAGAAGTTACCTGTGGTAGAGGAAACTTAAGTTTTACATCTATAAACTTGCCTAGAATAGGCATTGAAGCTAAGAAAGATATGAAAGCTTTCTATGAGATGCTTGATGCTAAATTTGAGATTATTGAAGAGCAATTACTCCACAGATTTAAAATTCAATGTGGAAAAAAAGGTTATAACTATCCGTTCCTAATGGGACAAGGCGTTTGGATTGATTCTGAAAAGATTGAGAAAAACGACTCCATTGCAGAGATTTTAAAGCACGGTACACTTTCAGTAGGATTTATAGGTCTAGCAGAAACAGTTACAGCCTTAACAGGCAAGCACCACGGCGAGAGTGAAGAGAGCTACAAACTAGCAATAGAGATAGTTAAATACATGAGAGACAAACTTGATGTAATGGCAGAAGAAACTAAACTTAACTGGAGTCTTCTAGCTACACCGGGCGAGGGTCTTTCAGGAAGATTTGTAAATATAGATAAGAAAAAATACGGCATAATCAAGGGTGTTACCGACAGAGGTTATTACACTAACTCTTTCCATATACCTGTTCATTATGATATAAACGCATTTGAAAAAATTCAAAAAGAAGCTCCGTTTCACGCATTTACAAACGCTGGACACATAAGCTATGTAGAGCTTGACGGAGACGTAAGCAAGAATATAGAAGCTTTTGAGAGTATAATCCGCTGTATGAAAGAGTCTGGAATAGGCTATGGATCGGTTAATCACCCAGTAGACAGAGACCCTGTTTGCGGATACAACGGAATTATAGACGATGTATGCCCAAGATGCGGAAGACACGACGGCGAAGGCGTAAGCGTTGAAAAATTAAAAGAGCTAAAGAAAAAATACCACGACGTACCAGACTACACATCGTTAATATATTAAAGGAGTGATTTTTATGTCAGCTAGAAAAGTAGTAGATGAAAAACAATTAATAGGCGAAGGCAAAAAATTCGAGAGAATTAGAAGAATTACAGGCTACCTTGTTGGAACAACAGATAGATGGAACGACGCAAAAAGATTAGAGGAACAAGACAGAGTTAAACATCAATTAAGCAAGTAATAATTTTTAGGAGGGTTTAACGCCCTCCTATTTATCATGTTGGAATAATTAATGTAGGGGACGGCGTCCCCTACATTAAAAAACTCTTGCTTTTAAACAAAAAATAGTATAAAATATAGATATAATATATCTAACAAAATGAAAGGTTATATAATTCTTATTTAATGAAAGATGTAATAATTATCGGTGCAGGGGCGGCTGGGCTTATCTGTGCTGGTGAACTTAAAGACAAAAATGTCTTGATGTTCGACAAAAACGAAAAACTAGGCAGAAAGCTTAGAATTACAGGCAAAGGCAGATGCAATCTTTGCAACAGTTGCAGTTCGGCAGACGTAATCTCAAACATTCCACGAAACGGCAGATTTATGTATTCAGCCTTAAATTCTTATGACCCTAGCTTCATAATGAATTATTTTGAAGATTTAGGTGTAAAGCTTAAAGTGGAACGTGGTAACAGAGTTTTTCCTGTTTCTGACGATGCCAACGAGGTAGCAGACGCACTCGCAAAAAATGCTAGTCATGCAGAAATCATAAAAGAGGCTGTCTCCGAAATTCTTACCGAAAATTCAGTTGTTACAGGAGTAAGAGTTGGCTCTAAAATATATAAGGCTAAAAACGTAATTGTTGCAACCGGAGGAGCTTCCTACAAGGCTACTGGTAGCACTGGAGACGGCTATAAATTCGCCGAAAAATTAGGTTTATCTGTTGTTGAACCTAGACCCTCTTTAGTTGCACTTTGTTCATCTGACAGCAGTTGCTCAGAGGCTCAAGGCTTGTCTCTTAAAAACTGTGGTCTAAGTCTTTTTGAGAACAACAAAAAAATATATGAAGATTTTGGCGAAATGCTTTTTACTCATTTTGGTGTTTCAGGACCTATAGTTCTTAGTGCCTCTGCACATATGCGTAAAAAAGCAGACTACCACATAGAGCTTGACATAAAGCAAGCCTTAAGTTTTGAACAACTTGATAACAGGCTTTTAAGAGATTTTAAGGAGTTTTCTAACAAGAACTTTGAAAATTATTTATCGGAACTTTTGCCTAAAAAGCTAATTCCTATTATAATAAAAAGATGTGAAATCGATGCCGAAACCAAGTGTCACTCTATAACACGTGAGCAAAGGCATGTACTTATTAATTCTCTTAAACATTTTAAGGTTAAGATAAGCGGTTTTAGGTCGCTTAACGAGGCTATAATTACATCTGGTGGAGTAAATGTAAAAGAGATAAACCCAAAAACAATGCAGTCTAAAAAAATTGAGGGACTGTATTTTATAGGTGAGGTTTTAGATATAGACGCTTATACAGGCGGATTTAATCTGCAAATTGCATTCTCTACAGCCCTTGTCGCAGCGGAGAATATTTTAGGGGCGACCCTAACTTAGTGAAGAGTGAAAAGTTAATGTGAAAATCCTTGCGGATTTTTTTGATTAAAGAATTTTAAATAAAATTTTTATTTTTATAAAAATAAATTTGTTAATACATTGTAGGGGCGACCTGTGGTCGTCATAAAACTAGCAATTAGTGCTAAAACCTCGGACGACCACAGGTCACCCCTACAATTAAATCTTAAGTTTCGGATGAACACATAGGTTTCCCCTACAAGTTAATATTATTAAAACGGAGGAGTTAATGCTAGAAAATAAATTAGGTCTAACAAATGCTTATGAATTAGCAAATATCGAAGAAAAATTAAGCAAAAAAAGGGCATATGAATTATATGATATCTTAGATACTTTAGAATCTGGTAAATTCAGCTCTCTTGCCAAAATACATGAGTATATTTTCTCTGATATATATTATTTTGCTGGTAAACTTAGAACTGTAAACATGGCTAAAGGTAACTTCCGTTTTGCTCCTCTTATGTATCTTGAAGTATCACTTAAAGAGATAGATAAAATGCCACAGTCTAATTTTGATGAAATAATTGAAAAATATGTAGAGATGAATATTGCACATCCATTTAGAGAGGGCAATGGCAGGGCTACAAGAATTTGGCTTGATTTAATGCTTAAAAAAGAACTATCGTTAATGATTGACTGGTCTCTTGTAGATAAAGAAGATTATCTTTTAGCAATGCAAAGAAGTCCAATAAAAGACACAGAGATAAAGCATGTTTTAAAGCAAGCCTTAACAGATAAAATATTTGATAGAAATATTTATATGAAAGGCATTGACACAAGTTACTATTACGAGGGTTATAATATATATAAGGTTGAGGATTTAGTTTGAAAAAAGAAAGGAAATTTTTATGTTTAATATTGCAATAGATGGTCCAGCAGGAGCTGGCAAAAGTACAGTTGCCAAAGAGGTAGCAAAAAAATTAGGTTTTATTTATGTAGACACAGGCGCATTATATAGAACTGTGGCACTGCATTTAACAAATAACAACATAGACCCAAAAGATGAAGAAAGTGTTAAAAATGCACTTTTAGATATAACAGTTGAGATGAAGCACAAGGACGACGGACAACATATGTATTTGTGCGGTGAGGATGTCACTAGCAAAATTCGTACACCAGAGGTTTCTATGATGGCTTCAACGTCTTCTGCTTTAGCGGTTGTTAGGGCTTTCTTATTCGAGCTTCAAACTAAGATGGCAGAAAAATATAATGTTGTTATGGACGGCAGAGACATAGGCACTGTAGTTCTTCCAAACGCACAATTAAAAGTATTTTTAACAGCGTCAGCCGAGGAACGAGCAAAACGCAGACTTAAAGACCTAGAAGTCATGGGAAATCCTCAAAATTTTGAAACTCTTTTAGAAGAGATCAAACTAAGAGACCACCAAGACTCTACAAGGGCGAACGCACCTCTTAAACAGGCAGACGATGCAGTGCTTATTGATAGTTCAAATTTAAGCTTTGAACAGGTAGTAGAAGAATTTGAAAGATTGGTAAAAAGTAGATGAAAGAAAGAAGAACAATTTGTTATATTATAGGGCGTTCTACTCTTCCTTATATCTGGAAACTTGTGTACAGGTGCAAAGTAATAGGCAAAGAAAATGTGCCAACCGAGGGCTCTGTAATAGTTGCTAGTAGCCATGTTTCGGCGGCTGACCCTATTCTTTTGCCCCTAGTGACTAAAAGACAGGTTCACTACATGGCAAAAGATAAACTGTTTGCTAATAAATTTATTGGAGCTATTCTAAGAAGTACAGGTGCTTTTCCTGTAAGCCGTGGCACAGGCGGTGAAGATGCCTTAAAAGAGGCTGACGCACTAATGAACAAAAAAAGACTTATGGGTATTTTTATAGAGGGTACAAGGTCTAAAACAGGCGAGCTATTAAAGCCAAAAACAGGCATTTCAGCCATTGCATATAACGCAAAGGCGACAGTAGTTCCTGTTAGTATAATAGGCGAGGGCGGAGTTCCAATAAAGCCGTTTAAGAAGAATATAATTAAGGTTGGCAAGCCTATAAAGTTTGAAGATTTAGGCATAGACGAGCAAACGGGAATGCACTTTAGGCGAGGCGCTAAAAAAATTATGACAGAGATTACCTCTTTAAGAGAAGAAGCTATTAAGCTTATGGAGGATTAATTTGAGAGATATAACAGTAGCCAAGAGTGCAGGCTTTTGTTTTGGAGTTGAAAGAGCCGTTAACACAGTCTATGATCTGCTTGACAAGGGCGAAAGAGTATGCACATTAGGGCCTATAATACATAACCCTCAAATTGTCGAAGAGTTTGAAAATCGTGGGGTTAAAATAGTAAAAAATGTCGAGGAAATGGAGAACGACAGGGTTTTAGTCATTCGTTCTCACGGAGTTAGTCAGTCAGTTTTAAGCGATATAAAAAATTCTAAAAAAGCTTATGTCGATGCCACTTGCCCCTTTGTTAGCAAGATTCACAGGCTGGTTTCACAGGCTTCAGAACAAGGAAAAACCATTTTAATAGCAGGTGATGCCAATCACCCAGAGGTTATAGGAATAGTAGGATACGCAAAAACTGAGTGTCATATTTTCAACAGTTTAGAAGAATTAGAAAAACTTTTAACAATCCATAATAATTTTAGCGAAAAAGACATGGCCGTATTTGCTCAAACGACATTCAAAAAAAATTTATGGGAAAAATTTTTAAATATTATCAAAAAGGTATGTACAAATGCTTTAATATTTGATACAATATGTAATGCAACAACTAAACGCCAAGAAGAGGCGGAGAAACTTGCAAAGTGTAGCGATGTGATGATAGTCATAGGAGGGAAGGAAAGTTCAAATACTGCAAAACTATTTGATGTATGTTCGGGATTTACTAAGGCATATCATATTGAGACAGCTAAGGAGTTGCCCCATCTCCATAAGGGGGTAAAAATAGGAATAACTGCAGGTGCTTCAACGCCTGACAGGATAATAAAGGAGGTACTTGCTACTATGATAGACAAGGACAATAATGAAATGAATTTTGAAGAACTTCTTGAGGAGTCCCTCAAAAACTTTAATACAGACGAAAAGGTGCGCGGTGTCGTTGTAGGTATTACACCAAACGAAGTGTATGTTGATGTCGGAAGGAAACAAGCTGGATTTATCCCAATGAACGAGCTTTCAAGCGATCCAAATGCTAAGGCAGAAGACATTGTTAAAATCGGTGACGAAGTTGAACTTTTGATCATGAAAACAAACGACCAAGAAGGCACAATTATGCTTTCAAAAAGACGTATTGATTCTCTAAAAGGTTGGGATGATCTTGAAGTAGCATGTGAAGAGGAAACAACTCTAACTGCTAAAGTAACAGAAGTTGTAAAAGGCGGAGTTATCATAGCTTATAGCGGTGTAAGAGTATTTATACCAGCTTCACAAGCAACAGCAAACAAAGGTGATGCACTAGAGGCATTAAAAGGCACAGAGCAACAATTCAGAATTATCGAGATTAACAAGCAAAGAAGACGTGCTGTAGGTTCTATCCGTGTAATTTTACGTGAAGAGAGAAGAGCTGCTCGTGAGAAATTCTGGGAGACTTTAGAAGTTAACAAAGAGTTCAGCGGTGTAGTTAAGTCTTTAACAGCTTTCGGCGCATTCGTTGATATCGGCGGAATAGATGGCATGGTTCACATTTCTGAGCTATCTTGGGGCAGAATAAAACACCCTAAAGAAGTAGTAGCAGAGGGTGATAATGTAGTAGTCTACATAAAGGAATTCGACAAAGAGAAAAACAGAATTTCTTTAGGCTACAAAAGAGCAGAAGATAACCCTTGGACAGTTCTTGAGAGAGACTACCCAGTAGGAACTAACTGCGAGGCTACAATCGTAAGCATGACAACATTCGGAGCATTCGCAAGAGTTCTTCCAGGTGTTGATGGCCTAATTCATATTTCTCAAATTTCTGACACAAGAATTGAGAAGCCATCAGACGTTCTAAAAGTTGGCGAGACTGTAAACGTAAAGATTACAGATATCGACTTTGAGAGCAAAAGAGTTTCACTTTCAATCAGAGCTATAATCGAAGAAGCTAAGGCTTTAGAAGATGAAGAGGCTATGCAGTCTGTAGAAGAGACAGAAGAGGCATAATTAATATTTATTGCTATTAAATTAAGGAGGGATTAAACGCCCTCCTTGTTTTGTACTAAAACGCATAATTTAATGTAGGGGTGAACGTCAACCTTTAGAACTTAGTGAAAAGTGAAAAATGAAGAGTGAAAAGTTCATGTGAAAATCCTTGCGGATTTTTTGTTTAAAGGCTTTTTAAATAAATTTTTTGAAATATTGTAGAGGATGTGCCTTTTAGCAAGTTTAGCCATGTAGGGGCGGATATTATCCGCCTAAAAATCCCGTGATTTAGCCTAAGTTTCATAGGCGGATAATATCCGCCCCTACATAGATTTGTGAAATTTAACAAATTAATTTTAAACTTAAATATGCAAGAGGCACTTCTGCGGAAAATCCGCACCCTACATTAGTACATCGAACAACAAAAAATAAAAATAATAGGTGAGAACAGTATGAAAAGAGTAAAAAAACCCGTATTTTTTATAGTGACCTTATTTATTTTGGCACTAGCTTATACCTCATTCTTTGGGCTTAAAATAGGTGACGAAACACTTATTAAAGGCGCAAACGATATTAGATGGGGTATTGATATTAGAGGTGGTGTAGAGGTTACTTTTAACCCAGCCGAGGGTGTAACTGCCACAACAGACGAACTTGAGGCAGCAAAGTCTATAATAGAATTGCGTATGGTCTCGACAAACATTACAGACTATGAAATTTACACAGACACAGCAAACAACAGTATTATAGTTCGTTTTCCATGGAAGAGTGGCGAAACAGAATTTAACCCAGAGGAAGCCATAGAAGAACTTGCAGCCACTGCAAAGCTTACCTTTAGAAAAGGTGCCGAGTATACATACACATCTACAGACAGCAACGGAGACCCTGTCTACACAGTTCCAAAAGGCGAGACAGAAGATGTAGTATACCTTGATGGCTCACATGTTTCTAAGGCATACCCTGCAACACAGCAAGACCCTATAACAAATGAGCTTACTTACGTGGTAGCCTTAGAGTTTAACTCAGAGGGCGCTCAACTTTTTGAAGATGCCACAAGTGAAAATGTGGGCGAGTTAATTTCTATTTGGATGGACGACGTTCAAATAAGCGCCGCCACTGTAAACGAGGCAATTTCAGGCGGAAGCGCTACTATCTCGGGAAATTATGATGCAGAATCTGCTACAGCTCTAGCAGATAAAATTCAAGGCGGAGCATTGCCTTTCGAGCTTGAAACTTCAAACCCTAAGATAATTAACCCAACTCTTGGCGAAACATCACTAGAAGCTATGCTTCTAGCCGGTGTAATTGCCTTTGCATTAATCGCTGTATTTATGACATTCATGTTTAAACTGCCTGGATTTATAGCAGTTATAACACTTATAGGCCAGCTAGGCATTACTTTTGCGGCACTTTCTGGTTATTTCTCAAACATGCCAAGCTTTACAATGACACTTCCTGGTATAGCAGGTATCATTCTTTCTATTGGTATTGGTGTTGATGCTAACATCATCACTGCAAGCCGTATTAAAGAAGAACTTCATTCAGGAAAGACATTAGACGGTGCTATTCAAAAAGGTTGCCAAAGCAGTTTTTCTGCTATATTAGACGGTAACGTAACTATTATTATAGTTGCAATAATGCTTATTGGAGTTTTTGGTCCTGGAAATATTCTTTCAATATTATTCGGCGAGTCAACAACAGGCGCTATCTATTCATTTGGACACACATTATTGGTTGGTGTAATATCTAACTTTATTATGGCAGTGTTTGCCTCAAGACTGATGATAAAATCTATATCAGGAATAAAGGCATTCAGAAAAAAATCACTTTACGGTGGAACACAGCCTAAGAAAAAATTCAATGTAGACTTCTATAATAACAGAAAGAAATTCTTT
This sequence comes from uncultured Eubacteriales bacterium, assembly GCA_964369225.1. GTDB lineage: Bacteria > Bacillota > Clostridia > Oscillospirales > Acutalibacteraceae > SIG603. The sequence continues at coordinate 26,482 of CAYJER010000016.1, read as the reverse complement.
GCAATTTCAGCAGTAATTTTAGTAATTGGACTAGTTTCTAATGTTGTATTAGGTGCAAAACTTGACATTCAATTTGCTGGAGGCGCTGTAATAGTTTATTCAGTAGATGGCGACATTGAGGAAGACAAGGTAGCAGACATAGTTCTTGATGCAACAGGAAGAGAGTCAGAAGTCATATCTAGTACTTTAATGGCTACTAACGAAAATCAAGTAACAGTATCTTTTGCAGGAAACGAGGCATTAAGCCTAGACGAGCAAAAGGCAATTGAGACAGCTCTTACAGAAAATTACGCCGACAGAACCTTTACTTTGGCAGAGTCAAACTCGGTTGAAGCCTCGACAGGAGCTAGGTTTTTCCAAAAAGCTTTAATATGTTTAGCAATTACAGTAGGATTATTGCTTGCATATATAGCAATTAGATTTAAAAGGATTGGCGGCTCATCGGCTGGTCTTACAGCTATATTAGCCCTAGTTCACGACGTTTTAATAATCTACTTTGTGTTTATCATATTTGGAATGGGTATAAACGAGATATTTATAGCGGTTATACTAACAATCTTGGGTTACTCACTGAATGACACAATAGTTATATACGACAGAATTAGAGAGAACAAGCAACTAATGGGCGAGAATGCTTCTGCTGTAGACGTTATGAATGTAAGCCTTAACCAAACTTTGGCACGTTCAATAATGACTTCTATTACAACATTTATAGCATTGCTTGTAATATTTATAGTTTCAACAATATTCGGAATTACAACTGTTAGCTCATTCGCATTGCCAATGATGGTAGGTGTACTTTGCGGTTGTTATTCATCATTATTTATTGCAGCCCCTGTCTACACAATGTGGAAAATAAAAAAATCTAAATAAAAAATTTCGGTGCCGAGATAATCGGCACCGTTTTTAATGCCAATGCAGTACCATGTAAGAACATAATCAATTTTTAGGAATATTGCTAAACCTGCGGGCGACCACACAGGGCAATGTCACGAACTTAAGAAATTATAATATATGCTTTTAACTAAACCCATTGCATATAGGCATTGTAGGGGCGGATATTATCCGCCTAAAACCCCATAATTTTTCTGAATTTCATAGGCGGATAATATCCGCCCCTACATTTGTTTGTGCATTTTAAGGAATTTAATTTTAATATAAATAAGGATTTTCTTAAGTTCGTGGCATTGCCACACAGGGTCGCCCCTACAATAATATTCCTAATATCCCCTCCCCTACATATAAATTTTTTTAAATTTAGCTATTGCATTTTTTCTAAATATATGCTATAATTAAAAAAATTAATTGACAATGGAGTCATGGTTATAGAATGGTAGCACTTTTGTGCCGTCTTTTTAACCATGACTTTTTTTATTTGGAAAATTAGGAGGTCATTTTAAAATGGAGAGAAACACATTATATGATGCACAGTTTGAACATGATGCCTGTGGAATAGGTGCAGTTGTATCTATTGACGGCAAAAAGACTCATAGAGTTGTGTCAGATGCTCTGGAAGTAGTAGAAAAATTAGAGCATAGAGCTGGTAAAGATGCCTTAGGAGAAGTTGGTGACGGTGTTGGCGTAATGCTACAAATATCACATAACTTTTTTAGTAAACTTGACTTGAAGTTTGCTATAGGCGATGAGCGTGAGTATGGAGTAGGCATGTTCTTCCTTCCACAAAACAGCTTAAAAAGAAAGCAAGCTAAAAAACTTTTCGAGATTATTGCAGAAAAAGAGGGAGTTGAGTTCTTAGGTTGGAGAAGTGTTCCAACTAATCCATCTGTTTTAGGTAAAAAGGCTTTTGATCAAATGCCAAAAATAGAGCAATGCTTTATTAAAAAACCTGAAAATATCGAAAAAGGCATAGACTTTGACAGAAAGCTATATGTTATAAGACGTGAGTTTGAGCATAGCTCAAATGATACTTATATCCCTAGCCTTTCTTCACGTACAATTGTTTATAAGGGAATGTTCCTTGTAGAGCAATTACGTCAATTCTACCTAGACCTACAGAACGAGGAATATGTAAGTTCTATAGCTATGGTTCACTCAAGATTTTCAACTAACACTAACCCTAGTTGGGAGAGAGCGCATCCAAACAGAGTTATATTACACAATGGCGAGATAAACACAATCCGTGGTAACGCAGACCGTATGCACGCAAGAGAAGAAACTCTAAAGTCTAATCTTTTAGGCGAGGACATGAGCAAAGTTTTACCTGTTATAAACAATGCAGGTTCTGACTCTGCCATGCTTGATAATTCACTTGAGTTCATGTATTTGAACGGCGTAGAGCTTCCTTTAGCCGTCATGACTGCTATTCCAGAGCCATGGAAGAACGACCCTTACATGGATAGAAGCAAGAAAGATTTCTATCACTATTATGCTACAATGATGGAGCCATGGGATGGTCCTGCTGCTATTCTTTTCTCTGATGGTGACTTAATGGGTGCGGTTCTTGACAGAAACGGACTTAGACCATCACGTTACTATATCACAAAAGATAACACACTTATACTTTCATCAGAGGTAGGTGTACTTGACATTCCACCAGAGGACATAGTTAAAAAGTCTCGTCTACAACCTGGCAAAATGCTACTTGTTGACACAGTTAAAAAGAGAATTATTTCTGATGACGAATGTAAGAGCTATTATGCGTCTAAGCATCCATATGGTGAATGGCTAGACAGAAACCTAGTTACAATGGAAGACTTAGACCTACCTAACCAAAAAGTTAAAACTCACAGCACTGAAATGCGTGATAAATTATATAAAGTATTTGGCTACACATATGAAGATGTTAAGTCTAATATCTTGCCAATGGCTAAAAACGGACTTGAGGCAACTGTTGCCATGGGTTCAGACATTCCACTTGCAGTTCTTTCTGAAAAGCACCAACCATTATTCAGATACTTTAAGCAAATGTTTGCTCAAGTTACAAACCCACCTATCGACTCATTGCGTGAAGAAATAGTTACAGATACAACAGTTTTTGTAGGTTCAGACGGTAACTTATTAGAGGACAACGCAGACAACTGTACAGTTCTTGAAATTGAAAATCCTATCCTAACAGGTACAGACCTAATAAAAATAAAAAGCCTAGACCAAAAAGGTCTAAAGGCGGATACAGTTTCACTATGCTACTATAAAAATACATCCCTAGAGCAAGCTTTAGAGCAATTGTTTGTTAAATGCGATAAAGCCTACAAAAAGGGTGCTAATATAATCATTCTTTCCGACAGAGGAATAGACGAAAACCACGTTGCAATTCCATCACTGCTTGCAGTTTCAGCAATGGAGCAATATTTAATCAAAACAAAGAAACGTACAGCGGTTTCTATAGTTCTTGAAAGCGGAGAGCCTCGTGATGTTCACCAATTTGCTACATTATTAGGTTACGGCGCTCGTGCAATTAACCCTTATCTAGCACATGAGTGCATTGAAGAGTTAGTAAGAAAGAGAATACTAGACAAAGACCTATACACAGCTATTAAAGACTATAACCATGCAATTTTACATGGAATGGTTAAAGTTTCTGCTAAAATGGGTATATCTGTACTTCAATCTTATCAATCTGCACAAATTTTCGAGGCTGTAGGTATTAACCAAAAGGTTATAGACAAATATTTCACAAACACTGTTTCAAGAGTTGAGGGAATAGGTCTTGAAGAAATTCAAGAGGGCGTAGAGTTTAGACATTCTTCTGCATTTGATCCACTAGGTCTAGGAGTAGACAACACACTAGACAGCACAGGATACCTAAAACTTAGAACAGGCGACGACAAAGAAGACCACCTTTACAGCCCAAGCATTATTATTGCACTTCAACAAGCTGTACAAACAGGTGATTATAATAGATTTAAAGAATACACTGCAATGGTTGACGACGAGCATAAACCACATACATTAAGAGGTTTATTAGCGTTCAAATTCGACAAAGAAAAAGAAATTTCTTTAGACGAGGTTCAATCAGTAGACGAGATAGTAAAAAGATTTAAAACTGGTGCTATGTCTTACGGTTCTATCTCTAAAGAGGCTCACGAGTGTATGGCTATTGCCATGAACAGACTAGCTGCTAAGTCTAACTCTGGTGAGGGCGGTGAAGAACCAGCCAGACTAAAAAGCGATAAAAACAGTGCTATTAAGCAAGTTGCTTCTGGTCGTTTCGGTGTTACTAGTGAATACCTACTTTCAGCACAAGAAATTCAAATCAAAATGGCACAGGGTGCAAAACCTGGTGAAGGTGGACATCTTCCAGGTACAAAAGTGTATCCATGGATTGCTAAAACACGTCACTCAACCCCTGGTGTATCATTGATCTCCCCTCCCCCACACCATGACATCTATTCAATTGAGGACTTAGCTCAATTAATTTATGACCTTAAAAATGCAAACAGAAAAGCTAGAATTTCTGTTAAGTTGGTTTCAGAGGCTGGTGTTGGTACAATTGCAGCCGGTGTTGCTAAGGCTGGTGCTTCAGTTATCTTGATTTCAGGATACGACGGCGGTACTGGTGCAGCGCCTTTAAGCTCTGTATTAGATGCAGGTCTTCCATGGGAGTTAGGTCTTGCAGAGGCTCACCAAACATTAATCCAAAACGGCTTGCGTTCAAGCGTTGTAATAGAGACAGATGGTAAACTAATGAGCGGTAGAGATGTTGCTATTGCAGCTATCTTAGGTGCAGAGGAATTCGGTTTCGCTACAGCTCCACTTGTGACTATGGGCTGTATGATGATGAGAGTTTGTAACCTTGACACTTGCCCTGTAGGTATCGCTACACAAAATGAGTGCTTACGTAAAAGATTTAAGGGTAAACCTGAATATGTAATGAACTTTATGAAGTTTGTAGCAGAAGAATTACGTGAAATAATGGCAAAATTAGGTGTTAAAACTCTTGACGAGCTAACAGGCAGAACAGACCTAATAAAAGTTAAAGATAAAAAAGTAACTAAACGTGCAGAACTAGTTGACATGAGCCGTATTATATCAAGCGAATATGCCGACTGTGACGAGAAAATATTTAACCCTGAAAAGGCATTTGACTTTAAGCTATACGAGACAATAGACGAGACAGTTCTATTAAAGAAGTTTAACAAGGCAATTAAAACCGGCACAAAGCACACAGAGAAAGTTGCAATTTCAAGCATAAACAGAACAGCAGGAACTATCCTAGGTTCTGAAATCACAAGACTACAAGGCACAAACTTAGCTGCCGACACTTACACAGTTGAGTGTACAGGCGGTGTAGGTCAATCTTTTGGTGCATTTATACCAAAGGGTCTTACAATGAGACTAGAGGGCGATGCAAACGACTACTTAGGTAAAGGCTTAAGCGGTGGTAAGATTGTAGTTTATCCTCCTAAAAACAGTAGTTTTAAAGCTAATGAAAACATAATCATAGGTAATGTTGCGTTCTATGGTGCAACATCTGGCGAAAGCTACATCAACGGTATAGCTGGTGAGCGTTTTATGGTTCGTAACTCTGGTTGTACAGCAGTAGTAGAGGGTTGTGGCGACCATGGACTAGAATATATGACTGGTGGTAGAGCCGTTATACTAGGTGAAACTGGTAAAAACTTTGCAGCCGGTATGAGCGGTGGTATAGCCTATGTGCTTGACAAAAAGCATGATCTATATCTAAAGCTTAATAAAGAGTTCGTTTCTATGGATGAACTAAAAGACAGCACAGACATAATAGAGCTAAGAGATTTAATAGCTAAACATCAAGAGGAAACAGGTTCTTCTTTAGCTAAAGAGATACTTGAAAACTTTGAATCTTATGTTCCAAGCTTTAAAAAGATAGTTCCAAACGACTATGATAAAATGTTAAAATCTATAAGTGAATTCCGTGAAAAAGGCTTATCATATGATGATGCTACAATGCAGGCTTTCACAAAATCACTAAAAATGTAAGGAGGAATTAACACATGGGTAAACCAACAGGTTTTTTAGAATACGAAAGAGTAGCAAATTCACGCATTAAAGTAAGCGAGCGTATCAAGAATTTTGATGAATTTTACGCAATTAATAATGTAGAAGAACGCAGAAAACAGGGCGCTAGATGTATGAACTGTGGAGTTCCTTTCTGTGGTTCAGCTCTAGAGCTTAAAGGAATGGTTACAGGTTGTCCGCTAAACAACCTAATTCCTGAATGGAACGACGAGATTTTCACAGGAAATTATTCACACGGATTGTCAAGACTGTTGAAAACTAGCTGTTTTCCTGAGTTTACAGGCAGAGTATGCCCAGCTCTTTGCGAAAAGGCTTGTATCAATGGAATGGACGGCGATTCAGTCACAATTCGTGACAATGAGCTTTTCCTAATAGAAGAGGGATACAAAAACGGAGAAATGGTTGCAAAACCACCTAAATTCCGTAGCGATAAATCTATAGCAGTAATCGGTTCAGGCCCTGCCGGCCTAGCTGTTGCCGACAAACTCAACAGAAGAGGCCATAACGTTACAGTCTTTGAAAGAGACGATAGATTTGGTGGACTTTTAATGTATGGAATACCAAACATGAAGCTTGACAAGGCTGTAATCGACAGAAGAATTAATCTAATGCAAGAAGAGGGAATTAAGTTTGTAGCAAATATGGATCTTGGCAAAAATCTTAATTTAGAAGATTTAGAGCAAGATTTTGATGCAGTAGTTCTATGTTGCGGAGCTAAAAAAGCTCGTGACTTAAACCTTGAGAACAGAAACGCCGAAGGTGTTCACTTTGCTGTAGACTTTTTAACAAGCACAACAAAAAGCCTTTTATCTACTGGTCTTAAAGAGGGAACTTATATAGACGCTAAAGGTAAAAATGTAGTTGTCTTAGGCGGTGGTGACACAGGAAACGACTGTGTAGGAACATCAATTCGTCACGGTGCTGCTTCAGTTTTACAAATTGAAATGATGCCAAAAGCACCAGACACAAGGCTAGACAGCAACCCATGGCCAGAGTGGCCAAAGATTTGCGTTACCGATTACGGCCAACAAGAGGCTATAGAAGTTTTCGGAAACGACCCTAGAGTGTATCAAACAACTATCAAAGAAATTTGCCAAGAAAACGGAAAACTAACCGCTGTAGTCACAGTTGGTGTAGAGTTTAAAGACGGCAAATTATGTGAAATAGCTGGCACAGAAAATAAAGTAGATGCAGATTTACTTCTTATTGCAGCCGGTTTTACAGGCTATGAAGATTATATGACAAATGGAATAGATATTCCAACTAAAAATGATACTTCATTTAAAACAAACAGAGATAAAGTTTTCTCATGCGGCGACATGAAAAGAGGGCAATCTCTTGTAGTTTGGGCAGTAGCAGATGGCATAAAATGTGCAAAAGAAGTCGACTCCCAAATAACCTCCGACTAGCTGGGATGCCCCAGTGGCAATTCGCACACATAATATATTTAAAACGTCCTACATTTTTGTGGGACGTTTTTTGTATGTACAGATATTGTACATTTAATGTCTGAAATTAATACATTGAAACGCACAAATTAATGTAGGGGCGGATATTATCCGCCTATCAAACTTAGTCAAAACCACCAAATTTTTAGACGGATAATATCCGCCCCTACATGGCTAAATTTGTTAATCAACATCATGATTTTGTGCAATTTTATTTAAATATCCTTTTACGACAAACAGGGACGGTTTTTACGCCGTCCCTGTTTATTATACTAACATTTTCATTATATCTGCTTTTGATTTTGCACCGCTTGCCTTAGCTGTAATCTCACCATTATTGAAAACCATAATTGTAGGTATACTCATAACACCAAATTTTGAAGATAAGTCTGTTTCCTTATCTACATTTACCTTTGCAACCTTGATTCCGTCAATCTCCTCTGCTATTTCATCTATTATAGGACCTACCATTCTGCAAGGCCCACACCATGGTGCCCAAAAATCAACCAAAACAGGTACAGCTGACTTTAATACCTCTGTCTCAAAGTTGTCTTTATTTATCTCTAATACTGCCATAATTAACACTCCTTTAAGTTTAATACATATATTATACCTCATTTCAACCAAAAAAACAATAGAAAAACTATATGATAATACGTTTACTTTTTAACAATATTGTTGCAATTTGAATAGTATATACAAAATACTTTGTATTTTAACGCTTAAGGAGGTCTTAATTTGTTTTTTCTATTTATTGAAAGTATACTACTAGCCACCTCAATTTCAACCGATGCGTTTACAGCTGCTTTATCATATGGCTTTTCTAATATAAAAATCCCCCGAAAATCCTTAATTGTTATAAGCCTAATTTGCAGTCTAATGCTCTGTATTTCTATGATATTAGGTAGGTTTGTTTCCTCGTTTATACCAAAAAATTTTACTGTATACGCAAGTTTTACTGTTTTATTCTTAATTGGAATTACTCGACTGTTCGATCTTTTACTTAAAAAATACATAAGCTGTAAATCACGACTAAACCTTAAATTCTCTCTTTTTAGCCTAAACTTTATTCTAACAGTATATGCAGATGCTAAACTTGCCGACATTGACGGCTCTCACAGCCTAAGCCTTAAAGAAGCCTTTGCTCTTGCCGTCGCCTTGTCGCTTGACAGCCTTGCAGTAGGTTTTGCCTCAGGTACATCAAGCATATTGATTAGCCTAGGGTTTAGCTTTATTTTGACCGCTTCCTCGCTTTATTTTGGCGGACTTTTAGGGAAAAAATTAAACGGTAAACTTAAATTCGACCTTTCTTATATCTCAGCTTTACTGTTGATTGTTCTAAGTCTTACAAAACTTTATGTATAATCATTCTATATTTGCTAAATATATTGTGGGGTGATTTTATGTGTACAGCTTTGTGTCTTGAAAGCCTAGAGGGTTTTCATTTTTTTGGTAGAAACATGGATATAGAATGTGGATTTAATCAGAAAATTCTTTGTGTTCCTCGTGGATTTGAATATTATGATAAAAGAAAAGTTCAATATGCAGTAATGGGCATGGGTTCTTTGATTGATTCACACCCACTTTTGGCGGATGGTTTTAACGAGAAAGGTCTTGCCTGTGCGGCTCTTAATTTTCCTCATTACGCCCACTACGAAACTAATAGTCAAAAGAATAAAATTCCAGCTTATGAATTTCTTTTACACCTTCTTGCAAGCTATGAAAGTGTTTCTGAAATACATGCAGATATCCATAATTTTTCTATTTGTAGCGATGCCTTTCGTGAAAACTTGCCTGTTCCACCGCTTCACTGGATAGTATATGATAAATACGGCGATTGTATTACCATCGAAATGACTAAAAATAGATTTGACGTGTTCGAGAACAATGTTGGTGTCCTTAGTAATTCTCCCGAATTCACATGGCATTTAACTAATCTTAGCCACTACATTCCGCTAACAAACAAGCAGATACCCTCTACAAATTGGGGTGAACAAACTCTAACTGCTGTCGGTCAAGGAGTAGGTCTTCACTCTTTACCTGGTGACTTCTACCCTAGCTCCAGATTTGTAAGGGCTGCTTATTTTAGGAGTATCGCAAATAAGAAACATGAAAAATTTAAATGCCGAAATATATTTTTTAGAATACTTCAAAACCTTAGCTTCATAGAGGGTGCTGTAATCACCGAAAAAGGCGAGACAGATTTTACCCTTTATTCTTCTTGCATTTGTCTTGAAGATTTGAGTTATTGCTATACCTGTATTGATAGTTTTCAGCTAAATATAGCACATATGAAAGATGAGCATATTTTTTCATCTACAACAACTGAAATTCCTTTTGAAAATACAAACATTAAAACGCATAAACTTTTTTAGTTCAGAGTTTTTGTGAAAATCTATGTAGGGAATAAACATTCAGATAGATTTATTCCCTACATGGATGTACTATTAATATTTTGAATGCTAGTCTGAATACGAATATATGTTTTTATTTTTTCTTTTTGCATATATCAGCGTATTATTTGCACCCCCATAACTATGAACTACATATGCGACTAAACAATCTGAACTTTCAACCATCCATTGATTTCTTTTTGATATTGCAAACCTAAAAGGCGTTTTCTCTAATTCAGGATATATTGTTCCATCATAATTGTCACTAGATATATTACTATTTAAATATGGAATTATTAAATATATTTTAATTTGATTAGTTTTGTGCTTGAGTAGTATACTATGTGCCAATCTATCAAAGTTACCATAGCCACCTAAATAAAATTGATTTGCTCCTTCCTTAATTAATTTTATACATATCTCTTCTAACCATTTTGTTACTTTTTCTTTGTCATGAATTTCTTTATGTCCACAAAATGTAACTATCATAATTATCACCTCAATAATATTTTACTATCAAATGATAGTAAAATCAATAGTGTTACTTAATAATAGATATAATTATTTTGAGGTGGTATATATGTATTTTCAAAGGTTAAAAGATTTACGCAATGATAAAGATTTAATGCAAAAAGAAATTGCAGACATTTTAAATATTGATCAAAGAGTATACAGTAATTACGAAACTGGAAAGCGTGAAATTCCATGTCATCTAGTTATTAAGCTTGCTAAATTTTATAATGTTTCAAGTGATTATATTTTAGGGATTACAAATAATCCTAACCCATATAATAAAAACTCAAAATAATATGTGCAGAATATCTAGTTCATAGTTTTTGTGAAAACTTTAACTTTTCACTGTTCATTTTTCACTCTTCACTAAGTTCTAAGGCTTGAGCTTCTCCCCTACATCGATACCGCATAATAAATAAAAAAAATCTTAACATTTGTATAAATCTACAAAGTGCAACTAAAGTCGCTAATTCTATTGACAGGCTATGACTTTAGTTGTATAATTATCTTAACTTTTTAAACAACTTTTACAAAACTATTTTACGGAGGATTTTATGAAATATTTATTAGGAATAGACCTTGGTACTTCAGGCACAAAGACAGTACTATTCAACGAGAAAGGCGTTGCCCTAGCTTCAAGCACAGTTGAATATCCACTTTATCAACCACAAAATGGCTATGCAGAGCAAGACCCTAGTGACTGGTGGAATGCTACTTGCGAGACAAGCAAGGCTGTAGTTAAAGAGGCTGGAATAGACCCTAAAGAGATTAGCGGTATAGGAATTTCAGGGCAAATGCACGGTCTTGTTATGCTTGATAAAGACGGAAACGTTCTAAGAAACAGTATTATCTGGTGCGATGGCAGAACAGAAAAGCAATGTAAAGAGATAACAGAAACAATCGGTGCTAGCAGACTTATAGAGCTTACTGCTAACCCAGCTTTAACAGGCTTTACACTAGGTAAAATTCTATGGGTTAGAGAGAACGAGCCTGAAATATATGAAAAATGTGAGCATATCTTACTTCCAAAAGACTATGTAAGATACTGCCTAACTGGCGAATTTGCCACAGAGGTTAGCGATGCCTCTGGAATGAATTTATTAGACATTAAAACTCGTGATTGGTCTGACGAGGTTATAGAAAAGCTTAATCTTAAAAAATCACACTTTGCAAAAATGTATGAAAGCCAAGATATTACAGGTTATGTTACTAAAGAAGCGGCTCTTAAATGCTCACTTGCAGAGGGTATTGCAGTAGTTGGCGGAGCCGGCGACAACGCAGCGGCAGCCGTTGGAATGGGCGTTGTAAAAAGTGGTAGAGCATTTACAACAATTGGTACATCAGGCGTTATTTTCGCACATACAGACAAGCCTACAGTTGACCCACAAGGCAGAGTACATACATTCTGTGCGGCAGTTCCAAACGCTTATACCGCAATGAGCTGTACTTTATCGGCTGGTCTTTCGCTAAAATGGTTCAGAGATAATTTCTGCCAAAGTGAGATGGAGACAGCAAACGGAATGGGTAAAGACCCTTATTTCCTAATGGATCAACAGGCTGAAAAAATTCAGATAGGTGCAGACAAGCTAATATTCTTGCCTTACCTAATGGGTGAAAGAAGTCCTCTTCTAGACAGCAAGGCAAGAGGTGCATTCATAGGACTTTCTGCAATCCACACAAAATATCATATGCTAAGAGCTGTGCTTGAGGGCGTAATGTATTCACAAAAAACATGCCTTGAAGTCCTAAAAGAAATGGACGTATTACCAGAGGAAATGTTAGCCTGTGGCGGTGGCGGTACAAGTCCACTTTGGAGACAAATGATGGCAGACATTTTTGATTGCCCTGTAAACACAGTAACAAACAAAGAAGGTCCTGCCCTAGGTGTTGCACTTCTTGCAGCCGTTGGAACAGGCATATATAAGAATATAGAGGAAGCTTGCGACACAGCAATAGCTTACAGACAGGCTCAACCTCCAATAAATGAAAATAGTGAAAAATATGAAAAAGTCTATGAGATATTCAAAGACCTATATCCAAATCTTAAAGATAGTTACGCAAAATTAAGCTTGATTTAATTTGCAGTTAGGAGTTACATTATGGCTGTATTAAGCAAAGATATATCAGAAACAAGACGACTTAACAGACAAAAGGTTTTTGAGACTTTATATTTCTCGCCTACTCCTTTGTCTAAAAAAGAATTATCAGAAAAGGTTGATTTAAGTTTTCCAACAGTCAACCAAAACATAGCAGAGCTATGCGATGCTGAAATTATAAAAGAGCTTAAAAGCAATAATTTTACAGGTGGCAGACACGCAAACGTTTTGGCAATAAACGAGCTGGCATATTATAGCCTTGGAATATCTATCAACAATGAAACCATTAGGTTTATTCTTACAGATTTAAGGCTAAATGAGTTAGGTTACAAAAAAATCAAGTATAATCTTAATTCATTTGAGCGTGAAATAGGTACATTTTTAGCAAAAGAGATTGATAATTTCATATCGGAGCTATCTGTAGAACGATCAAAAATTTTAGGTGTAGGCATAGCTATACCAGGTATAATCGATAGAAAACTTAACAAAGTCGTGTTCTCTCCAACTCTTAAAATAGAGAATTTAAGCTGTGATGTTATAACAAACAAAATTCCATTTGTAACATATGTTGAAAATGATGGTTCAGCAGGTGGACAATGTGAGTATTTTGTAGGCGACAAGTTTGATAATATGGCTTATATCTCTCTTGAAAACGGTGTTGGTGGCTCTATAATAATTTCTGGTAACAATTATTTAGGCGACAACGCAAAGGCAGCAGAGTTTGGACACACCTGTGTAATGCCAAACGGTTTAGACTGCTCTTGCGGAAATAAAGGTTGTCTTGAAGCTTATTGCAAACCTGAAAGATTTAGTGTTGATCTAGGGATTAGTCTTGATACCTTTATAACAGAACTTAAAGGCGGAAACCCTAAACACAAAGCTTTAGTTGATGATATGCTTAAAAATTTAGCAGTTGCCATAGCAAACATTAGGTCTACACTTGATTGTCATGTAGTAATCGGCGGATTTTTAACAATTCTTATCGACCCTTATTTTGATGAACTCAAAAGCTACCTAAAAAATAACCTAAGGGCAGACAAAGACACCAATTTCTTAAGCCTTTGTAAACACAGAAATAAATCAGTTCCAATGGGAATGTCTTTGTATTTTATCAAAAAATTTATTAAATCAATCTGAATATAAAAGCTTTTTTCGCTCATAATAAATTAGGAACATTTAGTTCTTAATTTAAATTATGAGGTGAAAACAATGGAAAATATCGGTGTAAATTGTAACGTTTCAGAGTGTATGCACTATTGTTGTAACGACAAATGTAGTCTTGCAAAAATTCAAATCACTCATGAGAAATCAAGCGGCGATGTAGTTGCAACCCCACATTTCTGCAAAAGCTACCAATGTAAGTAGCCGAGAACCTCGGCTCGTAATTCGCACACAAAATAAGCAATAATCTATAACTTTATTGCCTGCGTCCAAGTAATTGGGTCGCTAATTACCGACAGGCAAGTCGGTCGGTATGCACCGACGGGCAAGTCGCACAATTAGCTAGCAATAATTTATAACTTTATTGCCTGCGTCCAAGTAATTGGGTCGCTAATTACCGACAGGCAAGTCGGTCGGTAACCCCCGACGGGCAAGTCGCACAATTAGCTAGCAATAATCTATAACTTTATTGCCTGCGTCCAAATAATTGCAAATTTCAAGCTAAAAGCCGTCCACTTTTCGTGGACGGCTAAATTTTTATATAAACAATAAACTATATGGAAACTTAAACAATCTTAATGCTTAATTGTAGGGGCGACCCTGTGTGGTCGCCCGCAGTTTAACAATATTCCTATTTTTCGGGCGACAAAACTGGGTCGCC
>CAYJER010000016.1:0-12245 GCA_964369225.1 uncultured Eubacteriales bacterium | reverse complement strand
GCCCCCCGGGGGGGGCCCCCCCTATTAAAAAAAAATCCCTTTGGGGCCCCCCCCCCCCCGCGCCCCGCCCCTACAATATTTTATCAAATTTATCTTTATCCAAACAAAAATTATCATTCAATAATCCGCAAGGATTTTCACTATTACCTATTCACTAAATTCTATCAGTTAAACCCAAACTTATTTATTTTCTTCATAACTACTATATAGCACGGAATAACAGGAATCAGCGTAAATATCCACGAAATTGGGTTAGCAAATGCTATGGCACTTACTCCATAAATTGCCCCAAAAATAAATATTACTATAATTTTTCCAACAACTTCAGTGCATGAACTAATCATAGTTACAAATGTGCGTCCTAGTCCTCTTACAGCACTTCTGTAAACCTCTAACACTCCTAGCAAAGGCAAGAACCAACAAACCGAGAAGAAGAACATCCTACAAGCATCCATTAATTCAGGTGTTAAGTCTGACCCTACAAACATAACTACCATAGGTTCAAACAGTAATATAGCTGTAATTAACGCAAAAACCGAGTATATAGTTGCTATAATATTGGCTACCTTTATGCCCTCTTTCATGCGTTCCATGTTCCTAGCACCATAATTTTGCCCTATAAATATAGACACCGTAGAACCAATCGCTATATATACAAGCATAACCAAACTAGAAATTTTACCTACAACTGTCGATCCAGCCAAATACGTTGGATCATAGTTATTCATTGCAGATTGTGTGAAAACTCCACCTACTTGAATTATTGCGCCTTGGAGTGCCACAGGTATTCCCATTAAAATAATTCTTTTTGTAATAACTTTGCTTATGTTAAAATCTTCTTTGCTTAAATATATTTCTTTATATCTTTTAAGAGCTAAGAAAAGTAGTCCTAATGCGGAAATTATTTGAGCCAAAACAGTTGCATAGGCTACACTGTTTGTTCCCCATTGGAATACAGCGATAAACAAAAAGTTAAACACTACATTTAAAACTGCGGACAATATCATAAAATAGACTGTAGTCTTGCTGTCTCCCATATTTTGAAAGATTAACGCCGCCAATTGGAATATAAATACAAATGGTAAGCCAAAATATACAATCAATTGATATTCATAAATCATTGTGTATAGCTCTGGAATAGTGTTAAGCCAATCTAAAAACACGCCATTAAACGATATAAATATCGTCATTATTACTGTGAGTACAACGGCAGAAATAACAATTGAGTGTGCAAGATGTTTTCTTATAGAGTTCATGTCTTTTTTTCCGAACTCCTGTGCTATTATTATGTTACAACCTTGAACCAAGCCAATGCTAAGACAGGTAGCTAATGCCACAAGCAAACCAGCAGCACCCACGGCGGCTAGTGCATCTTGCCCTAAATATTGACCAACAATTATAGTATCGGCAATATTATAAAGATTGTTAAAAATATTGCCGCCAATCATAGGTATCATAAAAGAGATAAATGACTTATATACACTTCCCTCTGTCATGCTGACAGCTTTTTTTACACTAGACATATAAATATGCCTCCTTGTATTGTTAAAATTATTTTAACAGTATAGCACTATGTTTTTAAAATGTACAGTCTTTTCTCTAAAAAAAATTATTTCTACATTAATGACACAATAATTCATATTGTTATGCTTAATTAGATTAAAATAACAAAGGGCAACCCACAAAAAGTGGACTGCCATTTATTTTTAGTTTTATATTTATTTAAGATATATTTTTTATGCTGTCTAAAAGTGTTGTTTCACTATAAACAATTGAGAAAATAATTAACCCTGTTCCTAATAGAATGGCTATTATAGAAGCTATTCCCATTTTATAGCACGGCTTTACAATAAATGAAATTAGCAAAAATACTATTCCTATAACTAAAATCATAGTTCCGTTACACATCATTATAGCTAGCACAGATAAATCCTGCGAAATATAACTTATATTTGTTGCCAACAGTGGTACAATGGAAACCAATAAACTTACAATAGTTATTATATTTGATTGATAGCCATGTATTTTTTTGCTAAGAATTTTTGTTTTTTTTTTTAATTCATTATAACGATTCTCTTGTTCTTCTATATTGCTTTTTAGGTTATCTTCATATATACTGAATTTTTGATACTGATTTCTTGCTCTTCCTATTTCTAAAGTTACATAATCTCTAATCTTATTAATTGATTTTTCTATATTTTCATCTTCTCTATTTTCAATAGACTTTGAAAATTCAAATATTGTTTGAATATTATGTTCCAAATTTTCAAGCTCTAAGCTAAACGCATCATATTGACTTATAAAAAAATATATCTCATTATATTCATGTCTATAACCACTTTTATATAATGATTTAATTTTATCATAAGCTTCTTTTTTAGATTTTTCACTGTCTTCTATATGTTTTTTCGTGTATTCATCTAAAAAATCTAAAACAGTCATAATCATATCCCCCTTTTTTCAAATTAATAAAAATTATCCCACATTCACTTTTGTGATGTGGGATAATTATTTTTTAACAATCAAATTTTTCTATATCTTTGAAAGGTATAGTGTTCTTGCAATTAATTTTATAATTTTTATCCCATGACTTACCTTTTTCGTGAGACTTTTTAACTAGATCGGAAACGGTTTGTTTATAATACTTATCTATAAAACCATTCAATCTTTCATCATTTTGTATTATTTCATCCTGTTTAAATTTTAATTGAAATGATGAAAATATAAAGTATTCATTATAAACCTTTGGCACAACAGGACCATACTGCCAAGCCTCTATGCTTTCATCAAATAGATGTTCTTTAGTAGCTTTGTAAAAGTCTATCCAAACAAAGTAAAGTATTTTTTGCAAGTGTAAATTAGTTATTGGATTTTCTTTTTCTATCGCATAATTAATAATGTATTTTGCAACATCGTTTGCATTATATTCAGCCATAAACATCCTCCTATCTCATCTATATTATACTACAAACTATAGAATTATGCAATGTCTGAAATGTAAATTTTTAATCAGTAGTAATCTTAATACATACAGGTTTATCTGTTGTAATGCCTTTAGAGTAAACGCTTAGGTAGTCTTTGCATAGAGTAAAGTCGCAAGTTTCTGCTCCTAAAACCTCAACAGACTCAATAACCGCATTAAACAATGCTGATCTTTCGCCTAAAGCCTTAATTCTGACAACGCCGTCCTCTGGCCATTTCATTGCGAACACATAAATGCTTCCGTCTTTAAATGTAAATCTAAAGTCCTCGCTTGTAAATGGCTCTCTTAATGTGTCTGTAAAGTGTCCCTCTTCTGTTACAGTTGGGCCTTCACCGTACTTTCTCCATGGAATTGTCTCATAAATTGCCTCTCCGTTTACCTTTAGCCATGCGCCAATCTCTTTTAGAATGTCTGCATCTTCTTTAGGAATAGAACCATCTGGATGAGGTCCAACATTTAAAAGAAGTGAGCCGTTCTTACTTACAACGTCTACAAGGTCTGCTATAATCTCGTGTGTCTTCTTATATTGGTTTCCAACAGTGTAGCACCAGCTGTTAAGCGCAACCGCTGTATCATTTTGCCAGAACCAAGGTGAAATATCAGCTAACTGACCTCTTTCGATGTCACGTACTCCAACTGTGTGCATAAATGCGTCATTTTTATAGTTGATTGTTACCTCTGCACCCCACTCTTTTGCTCTGTTGTAATAATAAGCTGCAAATTTCTTTAGGTAAGGCTTCATAGGTTTAATTTGAATCCACCAATCAAAGTATACTATCTTTGGTTGATATTTATCTACTATCTCACAAGTTCTTGCAAGCCAGTCCTGCATAAATAATTCATCACAAGTTACATCATATACAGATGTGTGATCCTCGAACGGATCTATAGTTGAAGGCCAGTAAAGGTCTGAATACTCTGGCTCTTGTGGCATTCCGCTGTCAAATTTCTTTGCTCCACTCATGAACCAGTAATGCTCAACTCTGTGTGACGACGCTGTAAGAACCATATCTCTTTTTTCAACTTCTGCCTTAAGCTCGCCAACGATATCTTTTTTAGGTCCCATTTTAGTTGCGCACCAGTCAGTTAGCTCGCAATCATACATTGGGAAGCCGTCGTGATGCTCTGCAACAGGCATTATAAACTTAGCGCCTGCCTCTTTAAATAGCTCTGCCCACTCGGCTGCATTAAATTTTGGAGCTGTAAACATTGGTATAAAATCTTTATAGCCAAAATCTTTATGCTTACCGTATGTATCAATGTGATGTTGGTATACATGGTTTCCTCTTTCGATTTTGCCCTCTCTGTGCATGTAGTAAGGGTACCACTCACTTCCGAAAGATGGCACTGCATACACACCCCAGTGAATGAATATTCCTAGTTTAGCCTTTTGGTACCACTGTGGTACTGGGTGATTTTTAAGACTATCCCAATTATCTTTATATTCTCCGTTTGCTATAACTTCATCAATTTTTGCTAAATGTTTTTTTAGTATTTCTAATTTATCGCTCATAAATTAAGCCTCCTTATATTAAATGATAGACACGCCTATAGACTAAAGACTAAAGGTGAATGGTGAAGGACTTTTTTTGACTAAAGGTGTAAGTATCAATGTTAGGAATATAATCAATCCTAATGCTTTATTGTAGGGGAGGGTCTCTGCACCCTCCCGAAACTGGGTGCTAAATCCTACTTCTCGGGAGGGCACGGAGACCCTCCCCTACAATAGTTTAACAAATTTATTTTTATACATACGAAATTTTTATTAAAAAAGTCTTTAATTAAAAAATCCGCAAGGATTTTCACATGAACTTTTCACTCTTCATTTTTCACTTTTCACTAAGTTCTAAAGCTTGAGAACCTCTCCTACAATAAGTTTTGAAGTTTTAGCTTTTAGTCTTTATTTCCACGTGTGTCTATAAATCATGTTAATAATAACATAAAGATTTATAAAAATAAAGTGTTATTTTATATTCTACCTTTTGCACAAATATCTATGTTCCAATTGTACAAATATACCAAATACGCTTTATTATATATTAAATTTCAAACTTATTTTGAGTTATTTTTTTATAAAGACTTGATTTTTTTTGCGTTTTGGTATATTCTATCTATTGCAGACCTTTTAAAGTCAGTCGCAAATTCCTGACTATAAACAAAACTAGGAGATTTCTCTACGAAAGGACTAAAATGAAAAAAAACAAAGTACAATTCTTAACCCAAAGTGCGATAATTGCGGCTATGTATGCCGTTTTAACAATTGTTGCAATGATGATGAACCTAGCCTTTGGTTCGGTTCAATTCAGATTTTCAGAGGCTCTTACAATTTTGCCTGTATTCACTCCTGCTGCCATTCCTGGCCTTAGCATAGGTTGCTTTATAGCAAACCTTTCAAGCCCGTTTGGCATGGTTGACTGGATATTCGGAACACTAGCCTCACTTCTGTCAGCCTTACTTACATATTACTTTAGAAACATAAAGATAAAAGGTTTACCTATATTATCTTTCTTAGCTCCTGTAATATTAAACGCATTAATTATAGGCTTCGAGATAACATGTATTTCGGCCGATGGAATTTTTAATGTAGCAAACTTCTCATTGCCAATATTCTATTCTATAGCTTTGTCTGTTGGAATAGGCCAACTAGCAATGTGTGTTGGTCTTGGCGTTCCATTATATTTATTAATGAAAAAAACCAAAATCATGAAGCTTATATAGCTAAAAAGAAAGTTAGAAATGAATTACCAAAATATTAAAGAAAAAATTAAACAGATGCCACCCTCGAGAATAATAGTACTAAGCTTTATCTTGGTAATATTGTTAGGCACAGCCTTGCTGTGTCTGCCGTTTTCGACTAAATCTGGCTACCTTAATCCGCTTGACGCCCTGTTCACAGCCACGTCTGCAACTTGTGTGACAGGTCTTTCATTGTTTGACACATATTCAAGCTTTACATTTTTTGGGCAAGGAGTAATCTTGTTGCTCATTCAAATTGGTGGATTAGGTTTAGCTACCTTTGCAACGGCGGCAACTCTGTTTTTAAGGAAAAAATTAGGATATAAAAATTTGCTGGTTCTAAGTGAGATGTCAGGAACAAATTCTCTTGACATGGTAAGCTTGCTAAAGGCCATTATGGTAATAACTTTTTCCTGTGAATTTATAGGCTCAGCACTTTTAGCCATTAGATTTGTGCCTGAATATGGGGCTCTTGGACTTTGGTCGGCTGTTTTCGTGTCTGTTTCGGCTTTTTGTAACGCCGGATTCGACATTTTGGGCTTTATCCCAGGTAACTCAAGCGTCACAGCCTTTGCAGGAGATCAATTAGTCTCCTTTACAATTTCAGGCTTAGTATTTATGGGGTCATTAGGCTTCTTGGTTGTTCAAGATATATTCGTTTCAAAATTACAAAGACTTGTTAAAAGAAAACCTGTGTCTAAATTAACATTTTATTCACAAATATGCCTTAGAATTTCTGCCATTTTAGTTGGAGTAGGTGCGCTGTTATTCTTTATTTTCGAGTATAACAACACTCTTGAGGGCATGAACATACTAGATAAAATAACTACTTCTATATTCCAGTCAGTCAACACAAGAACCGCTGGATTTGCTAGTGTAAACATTGCAGAAGAATACGAGATTACAAGAATACTCACTATGGTACTTATGTTCATTGGTGGAAGTCCGGGTTCAACCGCTGGAGGAATAAAGATTACTACATTCTTAGTAATTATGTCAACCGTTGTTTCTACAATGAGAGGCAAGGAAGATCCTATGTTCTTAGGGCATAGATTTATCAAAAAAACCGTTTTCAAAGCTATTACCATTGCATTTTTAAGTGCAGTGTTAATAATTATTGATGTTGTAATAATCACTTATTTTAACAACCCAGGTGAATCTATTAACGTTGTGTTTGAGTCGGTTTCTGCGTTTGGCACTGTAGGCCTTTCGGCCGGTGTTACAAGCGAGCTTAATATTGTGGGCAAGATTGTTGTAATAATAACAATGTTTATAGGCAGAGTAGGTCCTGCTTCTCTTGGAATTGCCATTATGATTAAGCCAAAGAAAAACGCTACTTCTATACTCCCAGAGGCTAAAATGCTTATAGGATAAAAAAATATTAAGAAATTATGAAAAAGGTATTGACAAATTAAATTCATTGTGATATACTACATGACATAGACAGCAAAGACGCTGTGGTAATGGTGCCACAGTGTCTTTTTTTGTTATTCTATTTAACTGGAAGGGGTGAAAGTATGATTAATAAAAATACTATCACGAGGAATAATCCTTAGATTTATAACAAATTAGAGTTTAAGAAGGTTTACTCACAACAACAGAACATTAAACACAAAGAAGTGTATTTATTCTAGTAAGGAATTAGAATAGGTATGCTCTATTTTTTTAGGAGGTAATTTTATGGATTTTTCAGCAGTAGATACAATATGGACACTTCTGGCGGCAGCATTGGTGTTCTTCATGCAAGCAGGTTTTGCAATGGTAGAAACAGGTTTTACAAGGGCTAAGAACGCAGGTAACATCATAATGAAAAATATGATGGACTTCTCATTAGGTACCCTAGTATTCTGGTTAATAGGTTTTGGCCTAATGTTCGCAGGCGACGGACTATTTGTAGGTGGTTTAGACTTCTTCATTCAAGGTGATTATAGTTCTACTATTCCATCAGCAGCATTCGTAATTTTCCAAACAGTTTTCTGTGCAACAGCCGCAACAATCGTTTCTGGTGCAATGGCTGAGCGTACAAAATTCTCTACATACTGTATATACAGCGTATGTTTAAGTGCTTTAGTATACCCTATCTCAGGTCACTGGATCTGGGGCGGTGGCTGGTTAGCACAAATGGGTTTCCACGATTTCGCAGGTTCAACAGCAGTTCATATGGTTGGTGGTGTTGCAGCTATAGTTGGCGCAAAACTATTAGGACCTCGTATCGGCAAATACACAAAATCAGGCAAATCTAAGCCTATCCCTGGTCACAGCTTAACACTTGGCGCTTTAGGTGTATTCATTCTTTGGTTCTGCTGGTTTGGATTCAACGGCGGTTCAACAGTTTCAATGACAGGTGGCGCTATAGAATCAGCAGCTAACGTATTCGTAACAACAAACATCGCAACAGCAGCAGCAGCGGCAGTGGCAATGGTTATCACATGGGTAAAATACAAAAAACCAGACGTTTCTATGACACTTAACGGAGCTTTAGCAGGTTTAGTTGCAATCACAGCAGGTTGTGATGTAGTAGACCCAGTAGGCGCATTCTTTATAGGTGTAATAGCAGCATTCGTAGTAGTATTCGGTATCGAGTTTGTTGACAAGGTACTAAAAATAGATGATCCTGTAGGTGCAGTAGGCGTACATGGCTTCTGTGGTGCAGCAGGTACTATCTTAACAGGTGTATTCGCAGTTGAAGGCGGTCTAGCTTACGGCGGTGGATTTAGCTACCTTGGAATTCAAGCACTAGGTGTAGTTTCAGTAGCGGCATGGGTTGCAGTAACAATGTTCATAGTATTCTTTGTACTAAAGAAAACAGTTGGTCTAAGAGTTTCAAAAGAAGAAGAGTTAGCAGGTCTTGATATCATGGAGCATGGTCTAGCAAGTTCTTATGCAGACTTTATGCCTGTTACATACGGCGCAGACTTCAAACGTTCAAGCGACAGCGATACTTCATTACCAATGGTATCAGCTCCAACAGTTACAGTAAGTGGTAAATCAAACCCAGATGCTAAAATGACAAAAGTAGTTATACTAACAAAACAAAGCAAGTTCGACACATTAAAGGCAGCCCTAGACGGAATTGGAATTACAGGAATGACTGTAACACAAGTTTTAGGTTGCGGAATGCAAAAGGGTGCAACTAAGTATTATCGTGGTATCCCTGTAGAGACAACATTATTGCCTAAGGTAAAAGTAGAGGTAGTTATCTCTAAAGTGCCTGTAGAGCTAGTTGTAAACACAGTAAAAACAGCGCTTTACACAGGACAAATCGGCGACGGTAAAATATTCGTATACGACGTTGACAATGTAATCAAAGTTAGAACTGGTGAAGAGGGATACGATGCCCTACAAGACGAAGAGTAAGAGTCTCCTTAATATAAAAAATAAGAAATTAACCCCTAGATTTTTCTAGGGGTGTTTTCTATCTTAGTGAAGAGTGAAAAATGAATAGTGAAAAGTTGATGTGAAAATCCTTGCGGATTTTTTGATTAAATAAATATTTATTCATTCTGCATTTATTATTTATAAAAAAAATAGGCTTTGATGAAATTTAACTCTCATCAAAGCCTTAATAATTTTAGATTCTATAATAAATGTTGAGGTAGTAAAAATAGCCTACTAAAAAAATCAGGAACAGAGTCCTAAGACCCCGTTCCCTACAAAGAATTGCTTCTTTCAATCGTATTATTATAATAGCATATATTTTATAAATTGTCAACTACTTTTTTCATAAAATCAAACCATGAACTAATTTTACTATTTTTTTCATAAAATCCTATATTTCTACCTATTCTATTCACAAAAAGGTCTTTTAATTCACCATATCTGTTTTGTTTCATTTTTTCACTTGTTACAATCTTACTATACGCATATATTAAAACAACAAGATCATATATTACTGAATAGTTTAAGTGCTTTTTTGAATTACTACCTATTGTACTAATTTTTTTAATATATGAACTTATATTTACATCTACTTGAAACTTTGTATCATCATCACGCTTTGTGTCAAACATTCTGTTCATTATACAATTATTATGTGCTGCAGCATTACGAATATCTCTAACAATATTCATAAATTTATTTTCAACAACCCTAAAATTATTTTTTTCTGCATAAAAATCACAAAAATAAGTTAATTCACCAAATGTAACAAGTTCCAAAAAGACCCAAACTGGAAAATAAGGATAATATTTCGTTATTAAATCTTTACTATAAGGACTTGATTTTCGCTTCTTTATACTATCTAAAATTTTAAAATTCTTTTTACTCGTTTCATTTTCATAAATAAATTCTCTTACAATTTCATACCCGTCTTCTTTGGGATTATTCTCAACATCATTAAGTATTCTAAGTTTTATGTAATGTTCTATATCCAAACACATTTTAATAATTAATCTACGCAAGTGCATGTCTATGGTTGATAAATCTCTCAAATATGCAAATTCAAGATTATTGTATTTATCTTGTTTGTCACCACTACTGTGCTCCTTATAATTATTTCTGTATGCCATTAATTTCATGTAATAATTATTGTTCCGTAAAAACTCTTTAGCATCTTCTTCAGATACAATTTCAAATTTAATGTTTTTTGATTTCATATGTTCAATCATTTGATCTATGGTTAATTTAGGCTTCATGTGTCAATCATTCAACATAATTAACATATCATTAACTATGTTGAACGCCTTTCTTCTATCAGTTGATTTAATAGTCACTCTATGGTGTTCATCATTCTTTCTGTGATTATAACATAATTATATCTATAAATCAAGATATCAGATTAAATATAAACTATTTGATAAAAAAATAGGCTTTGATGAAATTTAACTCTCATCAAAGCCTTAATAATTTTAAAATTATTTTGTCATGCTTGCAACTTCATCAGCAAAGTTGTCTGATCTCTTCTCTAGTCCTTCGCCTTTTTCAAAACGAACAAAATCAACTAGCTCTAAAGATCCGCCTAATTTAGCAGCTACATCAGCAATGTACTTACCAACTGAAACCTCGCCATTCTTAACGAAAGCTTGATTTAATAGGCAGTTTTGCTCATAGAATTTTCTAATTCTACCATCAACCATTTTATCGATGATATTAGCTGGTTTGTTAGCCATTTTTGGATCATTCTTAATTTGAGCAATAAGAATTTCTCTCTCTTTTTCGATATCTTCTGCTGGTACGTTTGCCTCAGCTAGATATTGTGGATTTAAAGCAGCAATTTGCATTGCTACGTCTTTTCCGCACTCAACTAGTTGCTCTGTGCCTGAAACTTTTTCACAAGCGTCAAACTTAACTAGAACACCAATTCTACCGCCACCGTGTACATATGCTACACAGTCGCCCTCGATGCGAACAAAACGTCTAACTTTCATGTTCTCGCCTATAACTAAAATTCTGTCTTTTAGTAAAGCATCTATTGTCTCTGTACCGCCGTCAGGTGTGCATGCTAATAGAGCATCTACATCTGCTGGGTTTTGTGAGATAACTGTTTTTGCACAAGTTGCAACGAACTCTTGGAAGCTTACGTTCTTAGCAACGAAGTCTGTCTCTGCATTAACTTCTACTACAACGCCAACTTTACCATCTTCGCTAACCATAGCACAAGCAATACCCTCAGCTGCAATTCTGCTAGCTTTTTTAACTGAAGCTGCTAGTCCTTTTTCACGAAGGATCTCTGATGCTTTTTCCATATCGCCTGCGGCCTCTGTCAATGCTTTTTTGCAATCCATCATGCCACAACCTGTTTTTGCTCTTAACTCTGCAACGTCTTTAGCTGTAAAACTCATTTGAATTATCCTCCAAAATTATATATTAAATTATTCTGCTACTTCTTCTGACTCTTCTTTTTGCTCGGCTGCTGCTGCACCCATTTGACCCTCACGGCCTTCGATGATAGCGTCTGCCATTGCACCAGCGATTAGCTTAACTGCACGGATAGCATCGTCATTACCTGGGATAACAAAGTCGATCTCGTCTGGATCACAGTTTGTATCAACAATAGCTACAACTGGGATACCTAGGTTTTTAGCCTCTGAAACAGCGATTTTTTCTTTTCTTGGGTCTACGATGAATAGAGCGCCTGGGAACTCTTTCATATCTTTAATTCCGCCTAGGAATTTCTCTAGCTTGTCTATCTCAAGGTTTAGTTTGATAACTTCTTTCTTAGGTAGAAGATCAAATGTGCCATCTTCTGACATTTTTCTTAGTTGAGCTAGTCTTGCAATTCTTGTTTTGATTGTAGAGAAGTTTGTTAGCATACCGCCTAACCATCTTGCATTTACATAGTATGCGCCTGCTCTGATAGCCTCTTCTTTAACTGAATCTTGGGCTTGCTTCTTTGTACCTACGAATAATACACTCTTACCTTCCATGCTTAAGTCACGAACGAAGTTATAAGCGTCGTCTAGTTTCTTAACTGTTTTTTGTAGGTCGATGATGTAGATACCGTTTCTCTCTGTGAAGATGTATTGAGCCATTTTAGGGTTCCATCTTCTTGTTTGGTGTCCAAAGTGTACACCTGCTTCTAATAGTT
>CAYJER010000015.1:38230-44690 GCA_964369225.1 uncultured Eubacteriales bacterium | reverse complement strand
AAATCATTGTTACCACCATTCAAAAGCTCAACAATCTGATGAAAAGCGAAGCCGACTTGCCGATTTATAATAAGCAAGTGGTGTTTATCTTTGACGAAGCACATCGCTCACAGTTTGGCGAAGCTCAGAAGAACTTGCATAAGAAATTCAAGCAGTATTATCAGTTTGGCTTTACAGGCACACCAATTTTCCCCGAAAACGCCTTGGGTGCAGAAACGACAGCAAGCGTATTTGGTAGAGAGCTACATTCCTATGTCATCACCGATGCTATTCGTGATGAAAAAGTGCTGAAATTCAAGGTGGACTATAACGATGTTCGCCCAATGTTCAAATCCATTGAGCAAGAGCAGGATGAGAAGAAACTCACAGCCGCAGAAACCAAAGAAGCACTGTTGCACCCAGTTAGAATTAAAGAGATTTCACAGTATATCTTAAACAACTTTAGAACAAAAACCCACCGCACCCACATGGGAGCAAAGGGATTTAATGCCATGTTTGCAGTTAGCTCGGTAGAAGCTGCTAAGTGCTACTATGAAACGCTTACAGAGCTACAAAAGGACAGCGAAAAGCCACTTAAAATTGCGACGATTTTCTCTTTCGCCGATAACGAAGAACAAAACGCAGTAGGTGAAATTGTGGACGAAACTTTTGAGCCGACAGCTATGGATAGCAGTGCAAAAGAGTTTTTAAGCTATGCAATCAGCAATTATAATGCAATGTTCAAGACTAATTTTAGCGTAGAAAGCAAGGAGTTCCAAAACTATTACCGTGACCTTGCAAACAGAGTAAAAAGACAGGAAGTAGACTTGCTTATTGTTGTAGGTATGTTCCTTACTGGGTTTGATGCACAAACGCTGAACACTCTGTTTGTGGATAAAAACTTGCGTTACCACGGACTGATACAGGCATTTTCAAGAACAAACCGTATTTTTGATACTACAAAGACCTTTGGCAATATTGTCACGTTTAGAGATTTAGAGAAAGCTACCATTGATGCGATTACCCTATTTGGTGATAAGAACACGAAAAATGTCGTGCTTGAAAAGAGCTATAAGGAATACATGGAGGGCTTTACCGATATTGCAACAGGTGAAGCAAGGCGTGGTTATGTAGATGTAGTGAAAGAACTTAACGAGCGTTTCCCAGATGTTGATAATATCGTGACTGAAAAGGACAAAAAAGACTTTGCTAAATTATTTGGTGAGTATCTGAGAATTGAAAACGTGCTACAAAATTACGACGAGTTTACAAGCCTAAAGGCGTTGCAAAATCTTGATATTGAAGATGAGCAAGCTGTAGAAGATTTTAAGGCTACTCATTATCTAACTGATGAAGATTTACAGGCTATGCAAGGCTTAGAAATGCCGGCAGAGAGAACAATTCAAGACTACCGCTCCACTTACAATGATATTCGTGATTGGCTTCGTCAGCAAAAAGCAGGCAAGGAAAAAGAGGAGTCAAAAATTGACTGGGATGATGTTGTCTTTGAGGTGGATTTGCTTAAATCCCAAGAGATTAACCTCGACTATATTCTTGAGCTGATTTTTGAGAAGAACAAAAAGCGACAGGATAAAGCAAGCCTTGTGGAAGATGTCCGCAGGCTTATCCGCTCCAGTGCAGGAAACAGAGCCAAAGAAAGTTTGGTGGTGGATTTCATCAACCAAACCGACCTTGATAAAATCGAGGATAAGGCAAATATTATTGATGCGTTCTTTGCTTTTGCACAGGCAGAGCAAAAAAGAGAAGCTGAGGAACTTATCAGCTCCGAGGAACTGAACCTTGATGCGGCTAAGAGGTATATTACAACATCGCTGAAACGAAAATTTGCAAGCGAGAACGGAACTGAACTGAATGAGATACTACCGAAAATGAGCCCGCTTAACCCTAAGTATCTAACAAAGAAGCAGAGCGTTTTTCAAAAGATAGCAGCTTTTGTTGAGAAATTTAAGGACGTTGGTGGAGAGGTGTGAAAAATTAAGGCTATAGAATGATAACATCATGTTGTACCGACCCCCAAAAGTTAGACACGATATTTAATTAAAAATTGTGCAAAGAAATAGCCGACTGACTTTCGTGCGCAACACTTTGGGTGTTAGCATTTTGTCGATCGGCTATACTTTTAATCTGTTTATCCATTGTAGGGGAAAGGGTTAATTGCTCTGTTACAATATCTTCACTGAAAATCTGTTGGTGTAGCGGGTGTTAGTTGTAAATCAGATCCATAATTATGATTTCCTCTGCCTGTGGGTGTGTTATTTTTAAGATTGTGATTTTACAAACTGGCTATTATATAGGTTTGCATAGAATCCGTTTTGTGCTAGCAGGCTTTCATGTGAGCCTTGCTCTACAATGTCGCCGTCGTTTAAGACTAAAATTACATCCGAATTTTTTATAGTGGATAATCTGTGTGCAATAACAAAACTTGTTCTGTTTTGCATTAGGTTATCCATCGCCTTTTGTATAAGGCTCTCGGTTCTTGTATCGACTGAACTTGTAGCCTCGTCAAGAATTAATATCTTAGGGTCGGCTAAGATTGCCCTTGCAATTGTTAGAAGCTGTTTTTGCCCTTGTGAAACATTGCTTGCATCCTCGTTAAGTTCCATCTTATAGCCACCCGGAAGAGTTCTTATGAAGTGGTCTACTTGTGCGATTTTTGCAGCCTCATAGACTTCATCGTCTGTTGCGTCTAGTCTGCCATACCTTATATTCTCTTTGATTGTTCCGTTAAACAGCCAAGTCTCTTGCAGAACCATTCCAAAGGCTTTTCTAAGTTCGTCTCTTGTAAAATCTTTAATATCCAAGCCGTCTATTAAAATTTTACCGCTGTTAAGCTCGTAAAATCTCATAAGCAATTTGATAATTGTAGTCTTGCCGGCTCCAGTTGGGCCTACTATTGCAACTTTTTGACCAGCTTTAATAGTTGTTGAGAAGTTATTTATTATGGTTTGATCAGGTAAGTATCCAAAATTAATATTCTCAAAGCTTACATCGCCTTTAATTTTAACTGAATTTTTTTCAGTGCTGTCGCCTAAGTTTACCTTTAGAGTTGCTGTGCTGTCGTCTGTTTCTTCTTCTTGTTCTAGGAAGCCGAAAACTCTTTCAGAGGCTGCCATAGTTTGCTGAATAACATTTGACATTTGAGATAGTTGAGCTATTGGATGAGTAAAGTTTCTCATATATTGAATAAATGATTGAATGCTACCTACTGCCATAGCTCCTGTTGAAACAAAATATGCACCAGCTATACATATTACTACATAGCTTACATTGCCTATAAAGTTCATAAGTGGCATCATAAGACCAGATAAGAAGTTAGCTTTCCACACAGATGAATAAAGAGTGTCTGTTTTTTCTTCAAAAGTTTCAGCTGCCTCTTTTTCGCCGTTAAAAGCCTTTACTATGGTATGTGAGCCGTAAACTTCTTCTACTATTCCATTTACTTCACCTAGATATTTTTGTTGCCCTTTAAAATATTTTTGTGACTTTTTAGCGATTAAAGCAACTGTAATTCCTGAAACAGGAAGAGTTATAAGAGTGATAATTGTCATTTGCCAATTTATGCTGAACATCATTATAACTACGCCTATAATAGTTACTACAGATGTGATAAACTGTGTGATACTTTGGTTTAAACCTTGATTTATTGTGTCAACATCGTTTGTAACTCTGGATAAAACTTCGCCGTTTGGAACTTTATCGTAGAATGAAAAAGGTAGTTTAAAGATTTTTTCGTCTAATTCTCTTCTAAGTTTTTTTGTGATATTGTTTGAAATTTTGCTCATTATTAAGCCTTGGAGTAAAGAGAATGCAGTGCTTAATAGGTAAAGTCCTAAAAGGGTTAGAAGCGTAAAGCCTATAAAATCAAAGTCAATTGAGCCTTTTCCAGAAATTTGTGCCATAAAACCGTTGAATATTTCTGTTGTGACATCACCTAATATTTTAGGACCTACTATCAAGAAGACTGTTGAAATAACGGCTGTGAATACTACAAAAAGTATTCCTATTTTATATGAGGCTACATATTTCACTAACTTTTTAAGTGTGCCTTTAAAGTCTTTTGGTTTTTCTGTACCTACAAATCCACCTGGACCTCTTCCACCGCCAGGACCTGGCATTCCAGCAGGAGGTTTTTGTTGTGGTTTGTTTCCTTGTCTTTCATTATTCATTTTCCAGTTCCTCCTTTGATAATTGTGTAGAGGCAATCTCTAAGTAGGTAGGACAATTTTTAAGTAGCTCTTTGTGTGTTCCGCTTGCTATTATTTTGCCCTCGTCTAAGACATGAATTACGTCGGCATCTAAAATTGTGCCAACTCTTTGCGCTATGATAATGACTGTTGCGTTTTGAGTGTTATCTTTTAATGCTTTTCTTAAGGTAACATCTGTCTTGTAGTCTAGGGCAGAGAAGCTATCGTCAAATAAGTATATTAGTGGATTGATAGCCAAGGCTCTTGCGATTGAAAGCCTTTGTTTTTGTCCGCCTGATACATTTGAGCCACCTTGAGCTATATATGAGTTAAATTTATCTTCTTTTTCTTCTATAAAATCACTAGCTTGAGCAGTCTTAGCAACCTTTAGCATATCTTCATTAGATAAATCTTTATTACCATACTTAATATTGCTGTCTATAGTTCCGCTCATAAGAACGCTCTTTTGTGGAACATAACCTATAATACTGTGTAAATCGTGTTGTGAAACATCTTTTACGTTTATTCCAGAGATTAATACACTACCCTTAGTTGCGTCGTAAAAACGTGGAATAAGGTTTACTATAGTTGTTTTTCCTGAACCAGTTGAACCGATAAAAGCGACTGTTTGCGATGGTTTAGCGGTAAAGCTAATGTTCTCTATAGCGTATTCATCTGCACCACTGTATTTAAATGAAACATCTTTAAACTCTAGTGTTGCGTTTTCACTAGGAAGTTTCTTAGGATTTACAGGGTCTTTAATAGAAACAGGAGTGTCTAAAACTTCTGCAATTCTTTGAGCAGAAACTAAGGCACGTGGTAGGAATACAAAAATCATTGAAAGCATAAAGAAGCTCATAATAATTTGCATTGCGTACTGCATGTAAGCCATCATATCACCAATTTGCATTGTTGATTCTGAAATTTGCTGTCCGCCTATCCATACTATTAAAACTGTGACACCATTCATTATAAATGTCATGAACGGCATAAGTGTTGCCATTGCACGGTTTACAAACAGGTTGTTTTTTGCGTACTCGTCGTTTGACTCGTTAAATCTGTTTTTTTCATGTTTAGCAGTTCCAAAGGCTCTTATAACCATTAAGCCGTTAAGAGTTTCTCTGGTGACTAGGTTAATTCTGTCAACTAATTTTTGAATTCTTTTGAATTTTGGAATTGCTAGTGTTAAAATTATACCTAGCAAGCATATAATAGATAGACATGCTACCAAAATAACCCAAGCCATAGAGGCAGACTTGTTCACCGCCATAATTACGCCACCTATCATCATAATAGGTGAGTAGATTAAGAACCTAATACCCATCATGCAAAGAGTTTGAACTTGAAGTACATCGTTTGTAGACCTTGTGATAAGTGATGCCTCTGAGAATTTGTCGTGTTCCTCGTTTGCAAATGTGTTAATCTTTTTAAACAATTGATTTCTTAGGTTTCTTGAAACGCCTGCCGATATTTTAGATGTAATAAAGCTTACAGCAACGGTTGAAGCTCCTCCGGCTAAGGCTATTAGAAGCATTAAAACGCCTATGTTTATAATGTAGCTAAGTCTTGTGTCGTCTAGGTTTACGCCAAGTTCTTCATAGAATGAAGATGTAAACACGTTTCCTGTTTGAGTAACAAAGGAAACATCCATTTTTTTAGATATCTCTTGATAATTTGCCATTGTTTCATCATCGATTGAGCTAAGCATAGGTGAGATAGAGTAAAGCTCTGATATATTCATGCTTGTTTGAGTCTGTGAACTCTCGTCGCTCATCTCTTGTAATATTGAAGTTAGTGTCCATGTAGCATAAGAGAAAGCCAATTCTACAGCCTCTGTATCTGCATCCTCATTCATTAAATAGAATTCTTCACCCTCAAAATTTGGGTAATCTTCGGTGTTGGTTGATAAGCTGTATGAGTTTTCAAAAATTTCAATGTCCTCTTGTGGCATAACAAGTTTCATGAACTCAAAGCCCTCTTTTGTAATTGATTTTGGTGCACTCTCGCTAATTCCGTTTTGCTGAATACCAACGTTTACCATGTCTGACATGTAGTTAGGTAAATTAAGGTCGCAAAACGCTTGCGCAAAAAGCAATACTACAGCCAGCAATACTCCTGCTGTAAATGGTTTTAAAAAGCGTAAAAATTGTTTCATTTTATGACCTTGTCATTTTTGCCGCACAAAATGCGATAAAAATTTGGGGATTCTTCCCCGTGACTATCCTTTCTCTTTTATTTTTCAAACTTATGACCTTGTCATTTTTGCCGCACAAAAT